>DAIDIW010000009.1 GCA_027451665.1 Candidatus Kaiserbacteria bacterium | reverse complement strand
AAATCGCGAATCCCGTCGAAAAGCGCGAATTGGTGCACGCGACGTGTTCGAACTCGACGGTGACCGGAAAAAAGATAGCAATTGCGCTGCGCTCTCCGTTTTCGGAGCTCGCGAATTTGACGTCATCCTGGAATTGTGACCTCACGGGGAATCGAACCCCGATTTGCGCCGTGAAAGGGCGCCGTCCTAGCCGTTAGACGATGAGGCCGTATCGAGAATCTACCATCTTTCCGAGTAGATTCAAAAATGGTAAGGTAGCTCGCAACGGAGAGGTGGCTGAGTGGTCGAAGGCACCGCACTCGAAATGCGGCGTCCGGGTAACTGGACCGTGGGTTCGAATCCCACCCTCTCCGCAGTCAGACTTTTTTATCGGACAGACCCGAGAGCCTTATTCTGGGCCGTTATTACGCAGTACATTTTTACAAAATCTAGTTCACCGCGAAGGGATTCGAACTTTTCCAAACTCGCAAGAAAAATGATAGATTTGGTTTATGTCTGGGCCGCAGCTAAATAAACACGCGTTTATTATTCACGGCTGGGATGGTGTCCCGGAAGAAGGCTGGTTCCCGTGGCTTAAAACGGAACTTGAAAAACAAGGGTACCAAGTTGAGGTGCCGGAGATGCCCAACACAGAGCACCCGGTGATAAGCGCATGGGTAGGCAAACTTTCTGAGATGATTGGCGCTATCGGAACAGACGAAGAGATTGTTCTCGTTGGTCATAGCATTGGTTGTCAGACCATTCTTCGCACTCTTGAATTGATGTACGGTGCGCACGTCACCAAGGTTGTCCTTGTCGCCGCTTGGCTCAATCTCGTAAATCTGGAATCTAAGGCAGCTGAACAAATAGTCGAGCCGTGGATTAAAATGCCGATCGATTTCTCAAAAATAAAAAGCAAGGCAGATTCATTTACCGTGGTCCTCTCAGATAATGACGAGTGGGTTCCGCTTGAGGAAGCTAAAAAGGATTTTGAATCTAAGCTCGGTGCCAAGGTTATTGTTGAACATAACAAGGGACATTTTAGCGGTGAGGATGGCATTACTGAGCTACCCTCCGCACTTAGTGCAATTAGCGATTGAATATGGCTCTCAAATACAAGTTAGTTGTATATGTGCCCGTAAAAAACGCGGACGATCTACGAGAAGCGATCGGTCGAGCGGGCGGAGGCAAAATTGGCAACTACACATTCTGTACCTTCTCTTCAAAGGGAACTGACCGCTTCAAGCCTGAAGAAGGCACTCATCCGCATATCGGCAAGGTAGGTAAATTCGAGGCGGTAGAAGAGGAGCGAATTGAAGTAACACTTGATCACCAGATTGTAGGCAACGTGATCGCTGCGATGAAGCGTGTACACCCATACGAAGAAGTTGCGTACGATCTTTACCCACTCGAAGTTTGGGAGCGTTAAATTTAACCCCGCCGAGATTCGAACTTTTTCCGAAAATTAAAATCGCTATATTTTAAGCCATGGGCGAAGGTACGACCCGAGAGCTTTCGTATCCCTTCGCCCCCGCCGGATACTGCGACACTAAGAAAGGGAGAGTCCGAGCGCGGCGAGCGGAATAGCGCCTTCGCGGATCGCTTCCGGATGTGCGCCCATGAATGAAATCACGGTAGACGCTACGCCAAGCGAACGCATGCCGCCGTCGATCGCGAGGTCGATGCCGAGTGCGCGTGTGTCGAGTTGCTCAAGTATCGCATCCACCGTCCGGGGCGCCGGCAGTCCTGAACGGTTCGCTGAAGTCGCCGTAAACGGCCGCCCGAATGCTCGCGCGAGCGCGAGACAGAACGCATCGTCAGGTATCCGTATGCCAATGCTCTCGCCGTCTACCCTTCCCGGCGCGACGATCGTGAGCGCGCCCGGAAGGAAGCGCTCGGCGAGCGACCGCGCTTCAGGCGTGAACGCGACGAGCGACTCTGCCACCGCAAGACTCGGTACGATCACAGAGACAGGCTTCTGCGGATCCCGTTCTTTGACCGCATAGAGCCGGCGCACCGCTTCCGCATTCGCGGGATCCACGGCGAGCCCGTAGAGGGTATCCGTCGGATAGAGCACCACGCCTCCGCCTGCAAGCACTTCGGCCGCGCGTTCTGCCGTTCGTTCCACATTCGTTGAGTTAAGCGTGATTCGCTTCATGCGTTGAATACTAGGCGAAAATCGGGTATCCTGCGAGGCGTGCGCGCGGTTAGCTCAGTTGGTAGAGCATCCCCTTGACGTGGGGAGGGTCAGGGGTTCGAGTCCCTTACCGCGCACCATAGTAGGAACAAGATTTTTTCAGTGAGGTTTTCTTTGGCATGAGCCAAAGAAAACCATGGATTTTGGGGCAAACCGCGCGCTTCGCGCGACGAGAGGGTGAGGTTCGAGCCGAAGATTTTTTGGAGGGAGGATTTTTTGGAGGGGAGGTCGCCGTTTTTTCGTATTTCGTCCAGCATTGAAGCCTCCGCAACCCATTTGCGGAGTGGTTCAATCCAAGAGGCAGCATCGCCTTCGAGCCGCAGGACTTGCTCCTGCGCCGACCGCTTCTCGGACATGAGAGCAGCCTTCTTCTCGTGATATACAGGGCGGTCTATGTCCTGCTCTATAAAGAGGTCGGTGAGGCGGGCGAGCTTGTTCTCCATCTTCTCGATGCTCGACCGCAGGGTGCGAACGGCGGACGCTGCCGTTTCGTGTGCTTTCGTTTCGTCCTCGGCGGCCATGCGCAATAGCTCGGCCGCCCACGCCTCCGGCATGGTAAAGCGAGCGAGCAACTCGGTGAGTTGCGAGGCAAGCGCGTCCTCTCGGATGTACTCTCCGGCACACATGCCGCGTTTCTTGGTGCAGTGATAGTAGACGTACCTTCGACCGCTCTTTTTGGTCTGTACCTCGCCCGTGATGGAGCAGCCGCAGATACCGCATTTCAACAGGCCGCACAGCACTTGCGGCTGCTTCGTCGGCTTCTGCGCTCGGCTGCGCATCGCGAGCACTTTTTGCACGCGGTCAAAAAGTTCCTTGCTGACAATGGGCGTATGCTTGCCTTCGTGCATCTCGCCGCAGTAGCGGAAGTAGCCGTAGTAGATGGGGTTTGAGAGGAACTTCGTTATTTGGTCTTTCTTCCACGGCCTCCCGCCGCTCTCCTTCCATCGCCTCGTCTCTTGGCACTATGCTCCCTTCCGTCCAAAAACACTTTCATTGTTGATTAGTGTGTTGCTTGCCGCGATTTGCTATTGGCTTGTATACACTTTTCCGATGCAAGCATTCGCGTTGGTATGGGTCGCCCCTATTCTGATACTAGAATCGCTTGCACGTTGGCTCGGTAGTTCTTCGCTCCTATCTGAAACAGCCGAAGGAAATTGGACACTCCCGTTTTCCGTAATGTTTGCGACCCTCTTTACAGGTTTTTTCTGGGAAATGTGGAATTTTTACTCTATCCCTAAATGGATATATACCATTCCGTATGTCGATTTTTGGAAAGTATTTGAAATGCCGATACTCGGCTTTGGCGGCTATCTCCCGTTCGGCCTGATTATTTACAGCTACGCCGCACTGATGTTATTCTTATTTGCAAGAAAAAATATAATCGCCCTTTTCAACTAAAATTAAAAATGACGAATGACGAACTTATTGCGAAAGCTGCGGCAGTAGTGCGTAGCCGACAAAACGGCGATTACATTATCGGCGACGTTGGCTGTGCGTTGCTTACCGACAAGGGCAACGTCTATCTTGGCGTTTGCATAGATACCAGTTCGAGTATGGGATTTTGCGCCGAGCACAACGCCATCGGTGCTATGATTACAGCCGGAGAATCCAAAATAAAAAAGATAGTCGCTATCTGGAAAGATAAAAATGATGATGCTTACGTTCTATCGCCGTGCGGCAGATGTCGTGAGTTCATGCGTCAAATAGATAAAGACAACTTGGAAACAGAGGTGATTTTGGATGAAAGTAAATCAGCCCCGCTAAAGGAGCTTCTCCCATACCACGATTGGTTCAAAAAGATATAGTCCTCGCTAGCGGGGAACGCTATGCGGACACTGTATAAGATTGCTGCGGACTCAATTTGGCTAGTACACTTTGCCGTTGTCTGCATCGCGCTTTTCGGCTGGCTCGTTCCATCATTTTGGGTTATCTATCTGGGAGTGCTTATCGGTACTCTGATTTCAACGCTCACTCTCGGCTATTGCATATTGAGTAAATGGGAGTTCGACTTACGAAAGAAACTCAATCCGGCACTAACGTATAATTTCAGCTACGCTAGCTACTATACATATCGCCTCACGCAAGGCCACCTATCAAGCAGGTTTCTTGCGAGAACAGGTGTTATATTCTGCGCCGCGTCTTTATTGATATACGCTTACTTCCATGTGTGAAGGGAGTTTTCGCCAAGCCCAGAAAAACTTGGCGAAAAAATAAATCTCTGCATAGCCCGCGCACGGGACGGGTGGGGTAAGGGGTATGCTCGATGAGTGCGACCTCCCCTCCAAAAAATCCTCCCTCCAAAGAATCTTCGGCTTTCGTATTCTCGAACCTCACCCTCTCGTCGCGCGAAGCGCGCGGTTTGCCCCAAAATCCATGGTTTTCTTTGGCTCATGCCAAAGAAAACCTCACTGAAAAAAATCTTGTTCCTACTATGGTGGCTTTGTATCAGTCTGCTCGAACGCATTTTAGCAGAAACGGGGCGCTCTAGGGTAGTCATGCAGGTAGTCATTCGGGGTATGGTGGAATGACTACCCCCCCCCTCGCGCCTCTCTCGCCGCACCAACGCTCGCGTTTTCAGCGCCGCCTCCTCTCAAAACGCAACCCCGACTTCCCTCCGGAACGCCCCCGTGGCGTTCCTCCGTGAATGGCGGCCGTGGAGTACCACGTCCGCCCGCCCCAAGGCCGAGTTCGTGCCTCGGCCTTCTCCTTCCGTCCTTCTGTTTCTTTTGCTCGTCGGTGGGGGGTAGAACTGCGAAAAAGGATAGGACGGGAAGGAGGAAGGCCTCGTTTCCGGGGGTCGGGAATTGGTACAATTGGAGTACCTTGTATGGCGAGAACCTATCTCAAAAAGTTCGCAAGAAGTGAGGCCGCCGACCCCCTACGACTAACGCCCCCGCGACAAAAACCGCAAGTTTCAAGTTGGGGTTTGTTGGGATAAACTAAAGTCATTGGCCATAGGCCTAAATAACATGTCTATCCCGCGAGAGAGGCGCGAGGGGGGGTAGTCATTCCACCATACCCCGAATGACTACCTGCATGACTACCCTAGAGCGCCCCGTTTCTGCTAAAATGCGTTCGAGCAGACTGATACAAAGCCACCAGATGAAAGACCGGAACCAGAAAAGGCGGTCGCCGAAACGTGAGAAAATCTATATCTACGGACTCCATGCGCTTATGGAGGCGCTTGAGGGCGCACCGCAGACGATACGCAAGGTGTTCCTCGCGAAAGGCCTGCAGAACGAGAAGCTGCGCGCCAAGCTCGAGGACTATCGCATCCCTGTCCAGGAGCTGAAAGGCGATGAGGGCAAGGAGCTCGTCGGTCGAGATGCGATCCATCAGGGTGTCATCGCCATCATGGCGCCCGAGAAACTCCTTATCTCGCTCGACGATTTCCTCGCACGCATCGACCTCACGACGAATCCCGCCGTCGCGATTCTTGGAGAAGTTCAGGATCCGCATAATGTGGGCGCGATCATACGCAGCGCGGCAGCCTTCGGCCTCTCGGGCGTGCTCATACCCGAGCACAATCAAGCGCCTGTCACGGGTACGGTCGTAAAGACGTCTGCCGGGATGGCATTTTGCATCCCGCTCGTCGCGATCGGCAATGTGAATCAAGCGCTCGAAGTGCTGAAAAAGCACGGTTTCTGGACCTACGGACTTTCGATGGACGGCTCCACCACGCTCGGCGTCGATACGTATGACGCGCCAGCGGCGTTCATAGTCGGGAACGAGGGGGCCGGCATCAGGGAGAAGACGCTCGAACACTGCGACGTCAAGCTCGCGATACCGATGCATTCGCGTACTGAATCGCTGAACGCTGCCGTATCGGCCGCAGTCGTCTTCTACGATTGGTCTCGCAAGCATCCCGAATTTCTCGTATGAGATACGACCATCACCTCCTGACCAAGCCCTGGGAAGGCTACGAACTCATCGACTCGGGCGAGAATATGAAGCTCGAACGCTTTGGGGCCATCGTGACGGCCCGTCCCGAGACGCAAGCCCTGTGGGCGAAGCGCGCTCCTGAACGTTGGGAGGAGGCACACGCGCGATTCGCGTTCGGCGGCGAGACGAAGGGCTCATGGGACGTGCGCCGGGCGTTGCCGGAAGACTGGGAGGTCCCATGGGAAGACCTCCGGCTTGGCGCGCGGCTTACAAATTTCAAACACACCGGAATCTTTCCCGAGCAAGCGCCGAACTGGGACTGGTCGCGTGAACGTATCAGGCAGCTTGACGCGCCGAAAGTGCTGAATCTCTTCGGCTATACCGGTGCCGCTTCGATCGTCGCGGCCCTAGCGGGCGCGAAGGTGACGCACGTCGATGCCTCTAAGCAAGCGCTCGACTGGGCGAACGAAAATGCACAGCGTTCAGGACTTCCGCATGACGCCATCCGCTGGCTGCTTGACGACGTGCTCACATTCGCGAAGCGGGAGATGCGTCGCGGCAATCGGTATGAAGGCATCATCCTCGATCCGCCCGCGTTCGGGCGCGGGGCGAAGGGCGAAGTCTGGAAGATCGAGGAAGACCTCCCCGCTTTGCTTTCCGCGCTGAGGGACCTGCTCTCTGACGTCCCGGGTTCTTTCTTCCTCGTGAGTGGCTATGCGGCCGGCTATGCGCCGTGTTCTCTCGCGCAAGCCGTCGAGAGCGCGTTTGGCGACGTTGCCGGCGAATGCGGCGAGCTTCACATAGAAGAGTCCGGCGGCCTCCGCGCGACTGCGTCAGAGGAACGCAGCGTACGCGTCATCCCCGCCGGTATCTACGTCCGCTTCGTGCATTAGTATCAGCATATGAAGGGTATCGTCGTCATCTATCACAAGCGCTGCCCCGACGGGTTCGGTGCCGCATATGCCGCCTGGAAGAAGTTCGGCGATACCGCGGACTATGTCGAAGCCGGGTACGGCGACCCGCTGCCGGAGAGTATCGATGGAAAAGAGGTATACATCCTCGACTTCTCATACGACGAGACTCCCGAAGCCATGCGGGAGCTTATCGCGCGCGCGAAACGTGTGGTCGCGATCGACCATCACCTGAGCGCGCGCGCCATCACCGAATCCGCGCCCGAGCATGTCTTCGACACCGAGCGCTCCGGCGCCACGCTCGCGTGGACGTATTTCCATCCTGATGAACCGGTTCCGAAACTCTTGTCGTACATCGAGGACTTCGACATTTTTCGCATGGCGCTTCCGGAGACGCGCTATATCGCGACCTATCTCATCGTGCAGCCGTACGATTTCGACGTCTGGGACGGGATGGTGCACGCGTTTGATGCTACCGAATCGCGAGCCGCTTTCCTTGCTAAAGCGCGCACGTATGATGAGTTCTATGAGAAGCTTTGTGCAATTGCGGTCGAGGCAGCAAAGAAAGTGCGCTTTGAGGGGCATGAGTGTTATTTCGCCAATTCCCTCCCCTCGATCACGATGCGCTCGCGCATCGGCAATTTGCTCTACGCAAAGCTGCCGCCGATCGCGCTCGTCGTCTCCGCGCACCCCGACGGCTTCGGCGTATCGATACGGAGCGATGGCTCGGTAGATGTCTCGGCGCTTGCCGCGAAGTATGGCGGCGGCGGCCATGCGGGAAGCGCTGGATTCTTCATTCCGAACGACCACAAGCTGCCGTGGGAAGAGCTCGAGCAGGACTAGGTCGGGTGCGAGAAGAATGCGCCTTGATAAAATGCGAGCTCGCTGAGTGAAGCTTTAATATCGTCCATCGCCCGATGTGCGCTCTCACCTTTGCGAGCGCGTGCTTCCTCATAAATCTTAGGCGCCCAACGGCGCGAGAGCTCTTTAATCGTGGAAACATCAATGCACCTATAGAAAAAATACTCGTCGAGTTCGCGCATCTGAAGACGCAGGAAGTGGCGGTCCATGTGTATCGAATTACCGCACAAAGGCGCGGTCTGCGGTTGGACATGCTCCTGCAAGAAGGCGAGTACCTGTGCCTCGGCGTCACGCATGGAAAGCGTGCTCCGCTCGGCTTCCTCCATGAGGCCGCTCCTCTTATGCAGCGCTCGCGCCGACTCTGGTATGTCCTCGAAGAGACTTTGGTCGGCGTGGATGACGAGATTCGGCCCTTCTGCAACCACGCGCAGATTCTTGTCGGTCAAGAGGACTGCAATCTCGATGATTCGGTCCTTCGTAGCGTCCTGCAGCGAGGTCATTTCGAGGTCCATCCAGCAAAGGAGGTCATTTCGGCGCATACAGGTATAATACCCCGCATATGCGAATACTCGCCATCGAGACTTCCTGCGATGAGACGGCGGTCGCGATCATAAACGCCGAGGGCGATGAGCTCTCGGCGCGCTTCACCGTGCTCGGCAACGCGCTCCTCTCGCAGATTGAGATCCATAAGGAATATGGCGGCGTCTTCCCCATGCTCGCAAAGCGCGAACACGCGAAGAATCTCGTGCCGCTTCTTTCTGCGGCACTCGAGGAAGCTGAACTCCTGACGGAGGATACGCAGGCGCTTCCCGAGCAAATGTATGACGCGGTCGCGAAGCTCCTTGAGCGCGAACCGGGCCTCGACGAAGCATTTCTCGAGTTCATAGGGGAGACTGAGACGCCGGAAATAGACGCGATTGCGGTGACCGCCGGGCCCGGGCTCGAGCCGGCGCTCTGGGTGGGCATCAATTTCGCGAAGGCACTCG
Source organism: Candidatus Kaiserbacteria bacterium (assembly GCA_027451665.1). Classification (GTDB taxonomy): domain Bacteria; phylum Patescibacteriota; class Minisyncoccia; order Phycocordibacterales; family Phycocordibacteraceae; genus C7867-001. Next base: position 32,690 of record DAIDIW010000009.1, on the reverse strand, counting down.
CGCTCGTGTGGAAGAAGCCCGTCATCGCCGTCAATCATATGGAAGGCCACATCCTCGCGGCGCTTGCCGAGGAGGACGTCGAAGGCTTGTCCATCGAGCACGTGGCGTTCCCCTTGCTCGCCCTCCTCATCTCGGGCGGGCATACGGAACTCGTCGCGATGAGCGAATGGCGTTCGTATACGCTTATCGGACAGACGAAGGATGATGCGGTTGGTGAGGCGTACGACAAGGTTGCGCGCATGCTCGACCTTCCGTATCCGGGTGGTCCGGAGATCTCGAAGCTTTCGGAATTCCTGCGAAAGACGGATCCGGACCCCACAGGCGGAAATCTGGAAACGCCGTTCTCGCTCCCCCGCCCCCTTCTCCATGACAACACCTGCGACTTCTCTTTCTCGGGTTTGAAGACTGCCGTGCTCTATGCGCTTAAGAAACGCACCGGCCTCTCGCCGGACGAGCGCGTACAGATGGCCTACGAGTTCGAAAACGCGGTAGCCGAAGTGCTCTGGAAGAAGACCGCGCGAGCGCTTGAGGAAACCGGTGCGAAGACGCTCGTCATCGGCGGCGGCGTCTCCGCAAACACTCACATACGCCGCGTCTTCAAGGACAAGATCGCGAAGGCACACCCCGGCGTCGCACTTCGCATACCGCCGGCACGTCTTACGACCGACAATGCCATTATGATCGCGCTTGCGGGCTTCTATCGCGCACGCATGAGCGATTTTGCAGACCCGGATGCGCTTATCGCACACGGCACCCAAAGCCTCGCATAAGACCATATTTTTGCTATATTTTTGAGGTGATTCCAGAGAAATTTCTGAAGCCCTATAACCCCGCGGAGACCGAATCGCGCATCTATGACGCGTGGGAGAAGAGCGGGTATTTCAATCCGGACGTATGCGTCGAGAAGGAAGTGACCGCCCCTGACGCGGAACCGTTCTCGATCGTATTGCCACCACCGAATGTGACGGGACGTCTCCATATGGGCCATGCGCTTATGCTCGCCCTCGAAGACATCTTCGTGCGATACAACCGGATGCTGGGAAAGAAGACGCTGTGGCTGCCGGGTACTGACCACGCCGCTATCGCGACGCAGTCGGTCGTCGAGAAACAGATAAAGAAGGAGGAGGGCAAAAGCCGACATGACCTCGGTCGCGAAGCAATGCTCGCGCGCATCGGGACGTTCGCGCAAGCCAGCCATGACACCATCGTGAGCCAGGTAAAGACGATGGGAGCATCGCTCGATTGGTCGCGCGAGGCATTCACGCTCGATGAGGCGCGCTCGCGCGCCGTGAAGGAGATCTTCAGACGCATGTATAACGCGGGCCTTATTTATCGCGGTTACCGGATCGTGAACTGGGACCCGAAAGGCCAGACGACTATCTCCGACGACGAGATCGTTTATGAGGAGCGGACCGCGAAGCTCTACACCTTCAAGTATGCGAAGGATTTCCCGATCGCCATCTCTACCACGCGCCCGGAGACCAAGGTGGGTGATGTCGCCGTCGCGGTACACCCAGGAGATGCACGCTACAGGGAATACGTAGGCATGGAATACGATGCGGTGTTCTTCGACGTCCCTATCCACGTGCGGATTATTGCGGACGAGTCTGTCGACCCGGCCTTCGGTACCGGTGCGCTCGGCGTCACTCCGGCGCACAGCCAGATCGACTGGGACATCGCCGATCGGCACGCACTCTCGCACGAAGTGATCGTCATAAATGAATACGCGAAGATGGCGGTCCCCGGCCGCTTGAGCGGACTCAAGACTGCCGACGCGCGCGAAACCATCGTTGCCTGGCTCAAGAATGAAGGGCTTCTCGAGAAGGAAGAGGATGTCTCTCAAAACATCGCAACGGCCGAGCGCACTGGCGGGATTATCGAACCGCTCCCGAAGCTTCAGTGGTGGATCAACGTTACGAAGGAAGTGCCTGGTCGCGGCAGGTCGCTCAAGGCGCTCATGCACGACGCGGTCGAAAGCGGTCGCATCAAGATCACGCCCACCCATTTCGAGAAGACCTACTTCCACTGGATCGAGAACTTGCGAGATTGGTGCATCAGCCGCCAGATCTGGTACGGCCACCGCATCCCCGTCTGGTACAAGGGCGAGGAGATCATCGTCGGCGTCGAGCCGAACGAACCTGACTGGGTTCAGGACGAAGATACGCTCGATACATGGTTCTCTTCGGGCATCTGGACCTTCTCAACGCTCGGCTGGCCTGACGAGACGCCTGATTTCAAGACCTACCACCCGACGGCGCTCCTCGAGACCGGGTATGACATCCTTTTCTTCTGGGTCGCACGTATGATTCTCCTGACCGAGTTCGCGCTCGATACGGTGCCGTTCACGCACGTCTATCTGCACGGACTCGTGCGCGACGCGCAGGGCCGCAAGATGAGCAAATCGCTCGGCAATAACCTTGATCCGCTCGATATCGCGGCAAAATTCGGTGCGGACGCCGCGCGCATGGCGCTCGTTGTCGGCAACACCCCAGGCACCGACATGCGCATTAGCGAGGACAAGGTGAAGGCGTACAAGCTGTTCGCGAACAAGCTCTGGAACATTGCGCGCTTTATTCTCGAAAATGCCGGAGATGCTCACGCGACAAACGCGAAGACTGCGGAGGACCAAGCGCTCGCAACGGCATTCGATGTACTGCTCGCGGACGTGACCAAGGATATTGACGAGTACCGCGTCTACCTGGCCGCGGAAAAGCTCTATCACTATGCATGGCATGAGCTCGCGGATAAGATTCTCGAGGCATCCAAGCCCATCCTTTCCGGCGAGGATGTCGCAATCAAGTCATCGCGCCAGTCGCTCCTGCTCGACCTTCTTACGAAGCTCTTGAAGGCACTCCATCCGTTCATGCCGTTCCTCACGGAGGAGATCTGGCAGTCGTTACCCGCAAAGGAGACCGAATTCCTCATGATCGCCCCGTGGCCTCGTCGTTAATGCATAAGAACCAGACCGTCGGTATTGAGGATGTCTATTTGCTTCTCTCCCATGCGGTAGAATAGGGACGTGACGGTTACCTCGCTCGGCTACGCATTCTTCGGAGGCCTATTGCCGTCCTTTGTCTGGCTCTATTTCCTCCTCAAGGAGGACGCCCGCTGCCCTGAACCGCGTTCTATGATTGCGCTTGCGTTCATCGCCGGAATGGCAGGCGTACCCGTCGTGCTGCCGCTCGAGCAATTTGCGGCAGCGCAGCTCGGCGCCGCGGGGCAGCTCCATGTGCTCACCGCATGGGCGCTCATCGAGGAAGTGACGAAGTACGCGATGGCCGCGATCTTCATCTTCTGGCGCGGAGCCGTGGATGAAGCTCCCGATTACGTGGTCTATATGCTCACCGTAGCGCTCGGCTTCGCGGCTGCCGAAAACATGCTGTTCCTGCTCGTTCCTTTCGAGAGCGGACGTCTCGCACTTGGGCTCTTCACCGGCGATCTGCGGTTCCTCGGTTCTACGCTCCTCCATGTCGTCGCATCTTCAGCAATTGGCTTCACGCTCGCCTTTTCCGTATCCTTCAGGCCGGCGGCTCGTACTCTGTTCGCGGCACTCGGACTTATCCTCGCCGTGTCATTGCACACCGCCTTTAACGCCCTTATCATGCAGAAAGGCAGCACGACGGCGCTTTCTGCATTTTTCCTCGTCTGGTCCGTCGCCGTCATCTTCTTTGCCGCGTTCGAAGTGCTGAAATATTTCCGCTATCGGAATCTTCCTCCGAACACGTGCTGATCCGTATGCCTGTCATCACCCCTTATCCGCATTATCCGATTTTCCGATACCCATGAAGCGCTCATTCTTCGATCGACTTTCCGGCTCCGTCTCGACTGGAGAGCATCTCGATTCGTTCGACGACGAGATCCAGGAGGTCACGATCCCGGAACGCTCGCCATCGCCCGTCCGCCCCGAGCCCGTGCGCCGCACCGTGCGCGAGGATGACCTCCCTTCTGCAAATGAAGGACAGCTGCCGGTCGACGTCTACCAGACCGGTAGCGACATCGTCATTCGCGCCTTTGTCGCCGGCGTGCGCCCCGATGAGATCAGTATCTCAATCGGACGCGACATGGTGGAGATTGAAGGTTCTCGCATGGAGCGGGAGCAGGTCGCCGGACCGGATTATTTCACCCGTGAACTTTTCTGGGGCTCCTTCTCGCGCAGCATCCTGCTGCCGCAGGAGGTGGATGTCGAAAGCGCGTCCGCGAACGCGAAGGACGGGCTTCTCACGCTCATACTTCCGAAGCTCGATAAAGCGAGGCAGACGAAGCTTAAGGTGAAAGCCGGATAGCGTCTGGTTTTATACTTCGCTAAAGACAGGGCGCGGCACGCGCGGCGCAGCACTATTCAACGCAGCGGTATCGTCGACTCGACGGGCGGAAGCTGCACGCGCGCGACGTTGAATCGTAAGCGGGCGATGATCAGTCCGTCCGTTGTCATGATGTCGACGCGCCACTTCCCTGTTTTGTTCATAAGGACCGCCGAGTAGCCGCGGTACCCTCCGTCTCTCCCGCCCACGATCGGATACTTGATCGAAGCGCGGGTTTCCCAAGCGTTCGCTGCGGGGTCGTACCACTGCCACCTATGGATGATGGTCGTCGCAAGCGCGGTTGGTGCGAATACCGCACTATACGCATAGAGCGATTCGCCTGCGACCACGTGATAGGTGGGCGTAAAGCCGAGATACCGTACCATCCAAGGTTCCTGCTCCGTGATCGCAAGGTAATCGCCCGGAACGCGCCACACCGCGTGATAGATGCCTGCTGCTTTCGCCGAGAGCGGTAGGGGTGGTAAAACGTTTGTGAAGTAGAAGAGATTGATGACCACGAGCACGATGATTGCGCCGGCGCGTATGCGCCAGGCATCCCGGCGGAAACGAGAGCGCCCGGTGAGCCTCAGCAGGAGAAGAAAGAGCGCGAACAGCGCAACGGCGACGAGACCTGACAGAAGGAATACGCCGCTGCTTATCCGGCCGAGGATGATCGGCACCTCGAAGATCGCATAGGAGTAAAGCGCAAAGAAGAATAGTATGCTCGTGAAGACGAGGCGTTCATGATACTTCGCGAAGTACTCATTCCCGACCAGGATGAAGACGATGAGGAGCAAGAACGGCCAGGAGGCCGCGATCGAAGCACTGTGGCCATAAAAATAGAAAAAAGCGCTCCAGAAACCGCCCAGAGAAAACTGGGTGAAAATCGGGACGACGCCCCGCCATCGCGGACGCGCAATCCCACGCGCAGCGCGCTCTTCGATCCAGTGGAGGAGAAGGATCGAGAGGAAACAGACGGAAGCGTAGGCGGCGAAAAGCGCCTGCGTCTGCCAGAGGTCGACGCGTTCGAAAAAAATCTGATCGATTGCGAAGCCCCCGAGCATGGACGCCACCGCGATGTGTCGTTCATATTTCTGGATAAGCGCAAAGAGCTTGCGGAACATGCGTAACCTTAAGTATACGGAAAGGCCTGACATACGCCAGGCCTTTCCGTGACCGTGGTGCTTGGGGGCGGGTTCGAACCGCCGACCCTTCGCTCTTCAGGCGAATGCTCTACCAACTGAGCTACCCAAGCCTTCCTGCCTAACGGGCAGGTTTGTTTGAGTTTATCAGATTCTGGAGATCCGCGGAAGTCGGGAGCCCGAGGATGCCCTGCGCCGCCGCCTGCGGGTTGGTGCGGAATTTCTGCATAAGCGGTCGCAGGTAGACCATATAGGCATACGCCGAAGCGAGGATAAGGATGACCCAGAGGGCGTAGTGGCCGAAAGTCTCGAGTATCTGATGGCGGCGGACACGGCGCAGCATTCGATGGTTATCACGGACGAGCGCGCGCAGCTCTTCGAACTCTGTACGCAGATCTGGTTCCATATGCCTTATAGTAGCATCATGTTCCGGCCGACTCCCGGATGCGCTCGAGGGTCGCGATGAACGCCGCGAGCTCCTCGGGTGAAAGCGACGCAAAAACTTCCGAGAGTATCTCCGTGCCACGATCCATTGTCGACTTGAGCTCCGCGTCTCCCTTCGGCGTGAGCGAAAGTTCCGATGCGCGCCGATCGCAGGGATTTACCGTACGCTCGACGAGACCGTACGCGACGAGTCCGCGCACGAGCGAAGTCGCCGACGGCGCCGTGATCGAGAGATAGTCAGCAAGCGCCCTCATCGAGGGACGGTTGCGCGTCGCGATGAATCGCATAGTCTCGACGCGAAGCCATTTCGACGGGTCGAGCCGCTTGCCTTGCGCGAACCGGGTGCGTATGGCGCCACGCACCGCAAAGAAGCTCGAGGCGGCGCGCATGATGTCTTCGGAACTGTGTCGGTATCGCATGGTTGATGATAGTTATCCGCCCGCCATCGCCTCCGCACGCGCCTCTGGCGGCAGATCAGCTATCGAGCCGGACGACTGCAGGAAGAGCGCCGCGAATGCTCCGATGAGCATCGCGCCGGCCGCCCACTCGAACACGGTGCTATAGGCGAGCAGGTCAGCTTTCATAATAATAAGCTGTGCGCCCTGTGCGAGTACGCCCGGGTTCATGGAGCGGATGTGCGAATTAAGTGCGACCGAGAGCACGTTCGCGTTCGTCGCATTCGTGAGAAGCGTGCCGAAAAGAGCGATGCCAAAGGCACCCCCGATATTGCGCGTCAGGTTCAAGAGCCCGGAGGACATGCCGACCTCATGGAGCGGTACTGCGGTCGTCGCCGCATTCGTGAGCGGCGCCATGCCGAGCCCGAGTCCAGCGCCGAAAAGAATGAGCGGAAGTACGAAGTCGCCGTACGTCATCGCCGGGTCAAGCGACCGCAGCAGGTAAAACGAGAGAGCGGCTACTGCCATTCCGAACGAGACCGTATAACGGGGGTGGAATGAGACGGCGAGCCGCGCGCCGAGAGGCGCGAAAATGGGCAAGGTGAGCCCCATGGGCACGAAAAGGAGCCCTGTCTTGATCGCATCATAGCCGAGGAAGGACTGCGTGAAGACCGGAAGGAGGAACATGGCTCCCATCATGCCGCCGAATGAGATGAAGGAGACGACGAGCACGGAAGAGATGGTCGGATTCTTGAACAGCCTGAAGTCTATGACGGGGTGCGTATGACGCGTCTCCCACAAGAACGTGAGGTAGCCGAATATGACGGTAGCCGCGTAGCAGAGGATGCTCGCAGTCGAGAACCACCCCCATACCTGCCCCTGATCGAGGACGAGCACCATGGCAGTGATCGCTCCGGCAAGAAGCACTGAACCGAACCAATCGAACGCACCGCGCTCCTCGGGGTGGTCGTGCGGGAGATACAGGAGGGTCATTACGAGCCCGGCGATGCCGATCGGCAGGTTTATGTAGAAGATCATTCGCCAGGAGAACTGATCAATCAGATAGCCGCCGAGGAGCGGACCGATGATCGCGGAAACGGCGAACGAAGAGGACCAGATACCGAGTGCTTGCGCGCGCGCCTTCGTATCGGTGAACGATTTCGCAATAAGCGACATCGCGGTGGGATAGATCGCCGCGCCTACGAGCCCCTGGATCGTGCGGAAGAAGACCAGCGAGCTGAAGTTCCAGGACAAGCCGGTAAGCACCGAGACCACGATGAATCCCGTAAAGCTCCAGATATAGATCTGGCGATTTCCGAAAAGATCTCCGAGCTTGCCGAAAACAGGGACGAAGACCGCATTCGAGATAATGTACGCCGTCGCAATCCACGCGGCCGTATTCACCGAGATACCGAAATCGCCGATTATCTTCGGCACGGCGAGGTTCACGACCGTGCGGTCGAGACCAATAAGGAGCGTCCCGAGCATGACCGTGGCGAGCACAAGCCACGGATGTCCGACTAGCGAGTGGTCTTTACGCTCCGCCGTTCCCGTCATGCGCTAGTGCGACGGATAGACGTACATCCGCGCGCTCATACCGTTCTTCAAGAACGGATACGCGCTCGTATCGAAGCGCGCTTTGACATCGAACTGCTGTACCTGCCGCTGATTCGAGATATCGAAGACAATCCCGCTCTGATTTGATGTCGGTGCGACCTCATCGACCACTCCCTTGAACAGGCGCGATCCGTATGCGTCGACCGTGAAGAGCACGGGGTCGCCCACGGCTACCTGCGCAAGCCCCTTATTCTCGTCTATCTTCCCTACGACGCGCAGCTGTGAGGGGTCTATCTCAGTGACAACCGGCGTACCCGGCGCCACCTCGGCGCCCACGGTGTCACTCGTATCGACGATGAGTCCCGCGACCTTCGCGTTTACAACCTCAGTGCCCACGAGCGCTACCGGCGCATCCGCATTCACGTAGTCGCCGGGATTCACGTACACGGCATTCAGACGCCCGCCGATCGTAGGCGAGAGAGTGATAAGCGGCGCGGAGATTGTCGAGCTCGTAATTGCAATCTCGCGATTGCTCGATATGAGATAGCTCGCGATGCCGGCAAGAATGAGGATGAAGACACCTGCACTGCCGTAGAGAATCGCCTTCTTGCGGGTATCGGGTGTACGGGCTGGCATAGGGTCAGTCATAGTGATCATGATGTGGCATTAGAGCCGTAGGTAAGCACCGCTTGTCCTGCGGTCACTCCATTGAGTATCTCCGTCATACCGGACACACTTGAGAGGCCCGTCTCGACCGGTGTCTTCACGTACTGCCTAGCGGTGCGTACATAGACGAACGAGCCCGTCCCGTCCGTGATAATCGCACTTGTCGGCACGAGGAGCGCATTATCCTTCGTGGCAGTGATGATTCGAAGATTCGCGGTCATGCCTGCCGAGAGGCGCGGGTCGTTCGTATCAAACGTCACGGTAACCCCGTACGACGGTACGCCATTTTCCATCGTCGCCGCAGGATCGACGGTCGTCACCTTAGCCAGAAAGGAGACGCCCGGGTAGGAATCGAATGTCGCTTCCACCTCCTGCCCGATCTTTACCTTCGCGATATCGTTGTCGGAAACGTTCGCGACCGCTTCGTACTTCCCGTCTGCGATAAGCGAGACGATCGGGGCGCCAGGAGTCACCGTCTCTCCGGGATTCGCATTCTGGACGGTTATCGTCCCGGCGATGGGCGCGACGAGGACGGTCTTGTCGACCGCTACTTGTGCGCTAGTCACGGCAGCCTGCGCGGCATCGACCGCAGCTTGCTGTGCGGCAATCTGATCAGGAGTCGCACCCGCCTGCGCGAGCGTAAGGGCACCCTGCGCCGATTTGTAGCCCGTGAGTGCGCCGGTAAGCCCCGGAAGCGCACCCGTGAGCGAACCCGTGATTTCCGAACGGGCAGCGTTCACGCTCGCTTGGTACGCGGTCAGCTCTGCTGCGGTAAGCGATCCCCCTGCGGGTGTCTCCGCGAGCAAGGTCGCGAGATCGTTCAGGAATGCGTTCACTTGCACGAGGTATCCGTTCACGACGCCCGCAGTCGCCACAGGGTCTGTCGAGCTTGCCGAAAGAGATTGCCACGCGCTGAAGACCTGTTGCAAGGCGATACGCTCATTCGTAACGGCCGTGGCACGCGTCGCGTCTGGAGCCGTGAAGGCGAGCGCCGCGCCCGCGGTGCGCGGGTTCGTGAACAGCTCGTCTGCCTTCGCATGCACGGCATCGTCAGCCGCGACATATGCGTTCTGGAGTGCGTCATCGAGCGCGGCACGTGCCTGCTGCAAATTAGCAACATCTATCGAGAGCTGCTCGGGACGTGTTCCGCTCTTGAGTGACGCAAGTTGCGCTTCTTGTACCTCGAGCGCCGCCTGCGCCTGCGCGAGCGCCGCAGCTTCAGTCGCGCCGTCGAGGGAGACCAGGGTCTCCCCTGCGGTGACATGATCGCCCACCTGCACACGGATCGCGCTCACACGGCCAGGCACCTGAAACGCGAGGTCCGTGCGCTGCGCTGCCTTTACAGTGCCGCTCACATCCACTTCCTGCGTGATCGCACCCTGCGTCACCAGCACGGTGGCGCCGCTCGGCGCCACCGACGTTGATACGAAAGTATATGCGACAAGTGCGACGCCGATTACGACAGCTCCGCCTAGCGATACGGCGGGCCGAGCAATGAGAGAGAGGATGGAATTTAGCAAGTCCTTCATGCACGTGGTTAGTTAGGTTCCCTAACTATATCATGCGATGCGCGGGAACGGCAACGACGAGGGCGCTAACGTGGCCGTAGCGTGTGAAGAGAGTGCTACGCCTCTTCAACCATCACGCAGCGGTCACCGTCGCAGAGGAAGCCGCCGCAGGCATCGCACTCCATCTTATAGAGCGACCAGCTACCGCTTCCGGCAAGCGCAATCGCGAGCGATGCCGCCGCCAAAAGCAGTTCGAACTCATGGGCACTCCATCCGCGCCCGATACCCGTTAGGAAGATGGCAACGACCATCTCAATCGTGAAAAGGGCGCCGAACAGTCGGGTCGCGACGCCTAAGATGAGAGCAGCACCGCCGATGACCTCAAGGAGCGCAATGAACCAGGCAACCCAAGCGGAGAGCCCAAGCGTCATAAAAAAACCAGCGACGTGGTTGATGGCACCGAGCTTACTTGAACCGTGCACTATGAATATCACGCCTGTCACGAGCCGAAGGAAGAACATGCCGGCGGATTGGCGATAGAAGAATCGGCTAATCGAGTTCGCGAGATCGGTAAACATGCGGATGCGCGTTAGGGATATGCGAAAAGTATAGCAGCCCGATTGCACTAGATCCGCGTCGGTGTATATCCGTAGAGCAAAGTGACCGATATCATGGACATCTCGAAATTTGGAGATGTTCTAGGGTTGAGCTAGAAGTAGAGGCTTAGGTTGTCTCGGTCACTCGAACTAGCACTAGTTGGTGCCCCCACCAGGAGTCGAACCTAGATCTGCTCGTTAGGAGTGAGCCGTTCTATCCATTGAACTATGAGGGCGCAGAGGCAGAGTAGCATAAAGCGAACGCGCGCCGGCAGAGCCGGCCGCGCGTTCGCTCCAGGTAGAGCTATGCCCCGAGAGCGTGCTCCAACCGTTCCTTGTCGAAACCGATGATCATCTCCTTTCCAACGAAAATAACTGGCACCCCCATCTGTCCGGATTTCTGGACCATTTCCTGGCGCTTCTCGACATCGTGCGCGACGTCGTAGTCCGTATAGCCGATACCCTTCTCCGCGAGGAAATCCTTCGTCATCTGGCAAAAGTGACAGGTGGGCGTGCTGTAAATGGTGACGTTCTTATCCATATGCGATTGGTTTATGCGTGTAGTATAGCACGCGTAGTTATCCACAGGCGGCTAACCGCGGATGATGATCTTCGAGGCGAGTATGCTTCCGTCTGTATTCTTCGTTCCTGAGACGATGACATCCTTCCCGCGGGCAAGATCTTCAACCGATTGCTGTTGACCCCCCTTCGAAACAACCGTATCCCGATCCGTGTCGACCATGATGAGAACCGGCGTTCCCTTGCGCTGTTTGCGCTCGACGAGCAGACCGTCCGTAGACGCGATCTCGACGGTTCCCGAGAAGACGCTTCCGATGGAATCGGTTGCGCCGAGAGCCTGGGTTGCTGCCTGAACCGGGAGCGCCCCACCGGTTGCAAGCACCGCCACCGCAGCGCCCGTCACCACTATCTTGCGCGGATTCGCCATATGCCATTACTACGCACCGGTGAAGCAGGCTCATTCAATGCGGCGCCCTGCGAGCACGGTGTATACTTATCCGTATGGCGGACATTGAGTTTCAAGAGGAGCAGTCATACGCGTCCCCGGACCCCGAGCGCGGCTCGTCGTGGCTCACGGATATCGTGATACGAACTGGCCTCGCAAGAGATTCTTCGAGCGCACAGAAAGTCCTTCTCGTCATGTTCGGGCTGACCGTCGCTGCTATCATCATTGTTTTTATATTTGGAAGCGGCGGAGCCGGAAAGCCAGTGAACCCTTACCGAGCTGGACAGAACATCCTTGGCACGCCGACAAGCGGTCAATAACCATCCCATGCCTAGTCTATCACGCGGCTTCACCCTGATCGAGCTCCTCGTCGTGATTGCGATCATCGGTTTGCTCTCGTCTATCGTCCTTGCGAGCCTCAACACCGCGCGAACGAAAGGTGAGGATGCGGCGCGCATCTCCGACATAAAATCAATCGAGACGGCGATGGAGCTGTACTACAACACTAATAACCATTACCCGCAGGCCTGTGCCGGCAGTCCTGACGTTGGTCTCTCCATGACCGCCCTCGGCTCATGCCTCACGGCAGACGGCGATCTTCCGAGCATGCCGAGTCAGCTCTCCACCGACGGGGATCAGTATGCCTGGGACGGGACCTACGGCTACGGACTCTACGTATACACTGCCGCGAATAACGGTTACTGCCGAACCGGCATCAACGTAAACCCCGGATGGTGGGGCAGCCCCCCGACCTGTAATTTCTGACTTGTGTCCATAAGCGGCCGAGCGGCATGTACATCGTACGCGAGATACGCGCGTGCGTGCGCGAGATTCAAAATCGCAAGAGTGTCTGGATTGCTTTCGTGCTCAGTGCCCCACCCTAGTCGTGAACTTTGTGGGACAAGGCACTATAAGGGTTCCTTGGCGATTTTCGATATCGCAGAGCGAGGCATCCTAGTCAGGGGTCTGAAACTAGACACTAGACACGTTAGACACTCCCAAGCGTCTAATGCCACTGTGCAATATACTGAGGGTATGGTCCATGTCCTTGAGAAAAGGTGCCAAGAGAAAGGATTCAGCACGACCATTTGAGCATGGGATATTCTAGACATGTACGAGAATTCGACAAAGAACGCAACACCCCTGCGTTCTATAAAACCAGCGGGTTCGCGAAACTCTGGTGGTATTTTCTCGCAATAACGGAGAGTGGTGAATTCAACAAAAAGATCAAGAAAATTCGCGTGGCACATGGTATCCCCAAAGATGGATATTCGCATCCTGACAAAGGAGAATGGACACACCCACCCTTCGAGTGGAAGGCGCAGAAGGACAGAGATCGGCTGCCCGCCAGATCTCGCGTCCAGCAAGATCTCAATTCTCTTTGTGTCGAATACTCCCTCCTTCCCCGCGACTGGACGAGCCTCATGGAGGACTATCTTTTCTATGATCATGTTCTCTTTTCTGCCGAGCCACACGCGCGCAATCTTTGCTTCATGAGCGATGCTGTTACCGGTACGGATCTGCTTGGGCACAAGATCGATCAGACTCACCGGCAAGCGTATCCTCTCTTGATACATATAAGCCCATACGCGAGCGAACGCGACATTCTCGATTTCATACGTAAGACTTTTAACCCTGAGATGGCACGGATACTCACGCAGTACAAAAAGAGTGATGTGAAGATCGGCAAATACCGAAAACGCAACCAAACTGTGCGCGAGCGTAATCAGCTTCTCAAAGAAAATAGCAGCGGCTCAAACAAGAGACTTGCAAAGACCGTCGGCGAAAAGTTCCCGGAGAAGCCGCTCAAGGTGAGCAGCATAAGCAAGACGATTGCTCGTGAAAAGAAGCGTGGACAATAAGTGTGATACGGAAGATGTCCTGAAATAACCAGCAAATACATAGTCATTTTGTCGCCACCTTATATCCTGGCTATAGGCCAGGATTTTTTCTTGGCATCTAAATTTCACTTTTATGAACACACACGATACAAAAATAAAAATCACATATGTTCCGATAGATTCGCTCCACCCTTCGCCGGTGAATCCGCGTCTCTGGAGCGACAAAGCGCGGCAAGATCTGCGCGAGAGCATCAAACGTTTCGGTCTCACGGAGCCATTGTTGGTGAACGCCTATCCGAAACGGAAGAACCGCATACTCTCCGGTCACTTCCGCTGGACGATTGCGAAGGAGCTCGGTCTCACGATCGTACCTGTTGTTTTCGTCAGCATAGCGTCAGAGAAAAAGGAGCGCGAGCTTCTCTTGCGCATGAATGCCAACGGCGGTGCGTGGGACTACGAGCTTCTCCAGTCTTTCCAGATCGACTTGTTACTCGATGTGGGATTCGACTCAAGCGATCTCAGTATGGTCTTCGACGACAATCTCGATGTCGAAGACGATCGTTTTGACGAGGAGAAGGAATTGGAAGCCGCAAAGACGACCGATATTAAACCGGGCGATCGGTTCATGCTCGGCAAGCATCACCTGATTTGCGCCGATGCGCTTGACCCGAATACTGCGAAGACGCTCATGGGCGAGGTTCGTGCCGACATGATCAATGACGATTTGCCTTATAACATTGGCTTGTCATACGAAAAAGGCGTTGGCGGCAAAGCGCGATACGGTGGGCATACCAACGATAACAAGACGGAGGCCGAATACCGCACGTTCGTGAAAACCGTCATGCAGAATGCGCTGTCGGTCGCGAAGCCCGATGTACATGCCTTCTTCTGGTGCGATGAGCGCTGGGTATTTCTCTTTCAGGAGATATATCGAGAGCTTGGCGTTGATTCCAAGCGCCTGTGCATTTGGCTAAAAGACAACAGCTCACCCACCCCTCAGATTGCCTTCAACAAGGTCACGGAATTCGTCGTGTACGGCACGGTGGGTCGCCCATTCCTTTCTGACAAAGTGCGCAATCTGAATGAAATTATAAACAAAGAAGTGTCGACCGGCAACCGGCTCACCGACGAAGTGCTGGACATGTTCAATGTGTGGATCGCGAAGCGTCTGCCCGGCAATGAGTATGCGCATCCGACGCAGAAACCGCCAACCTTGCATGAGAAAGCTCTGCGTCGTTGTACGCGACCCGGCGACGCTGTGCTCGATTTGACCTGTGGCTCTGGAAGTTTGTTGTCCGCGTGCGAGCAACTGAAACGCACGGCGTATTGCGCAGACATCGAACCGGTATTTTGTCAGTTGGTCATTAATCGGTTTAAGAATATCTCCCATGAAAAGGTTACCAAACTCAATTAGGCCGGGCGACTGTTTCCGTCTCGGGGAGCATGTGCTCGCGTGTGGCGACAGCCGCGACAAAGAGTTCGTCACGCGTGTAGTCGGCGACCGCACGATCAAAGCGGTGATTGTTGATCCGCCATTTGGCGTCGCAGTCACAGAAAGCAAGCAGGGATTCAAGACGCTTCTTAAGAACAAACCGATTGTGGGCGACCATCTGCAAAGCGATGCAGAGTATGCGACCTTCACGCGCGAATGGTTGGATGCGGTCACACCCCACCTCGCTCGCAAGAACACGTTCCATATTTTCAACGCCGATAAGATGATCTTTGCCTTGCATGAGGGCATGCTCGCGGCCGGTCTCAAATTCGGCCAACTCCTCATCTGGGTGAAAACGAGTGCCGTCATCGGCCGTCTCGACTATGCGCCTCAACACGAACTCATCGCATACGGATGGTTCGGGACGCATGAATTCGTGAAAGCAAAAGATAAGAGTGTCATCGTATATCCGAGGCCGAGTCGAAGCCCGCGGCATCCGACGACGAAACCCGTCGCCCTTATCCGCCACCTTGTGCTGAACGCGACGCGCATGGGTGATGTGGTATACGACGGCTTCCTCGGATCGGGCACCTGCCTCCATGCATGCCACCAGACTAAGCGCGTGTGCATAGGCATCGAAATCGATCCCGAGTATGTGGCAGCGACGATTCAAGACTTCGAGCGATTGACAGGCATTAAAGCGATACGTATATGACCATGGAACCGAACAAGATTTTGCTCCTCGAGCAACTGCAGAAAGCGCCTATCATTGAGAGCGCATGCCAGAAGACGGGAGTCGGCCGCTCCACCTATTACTTCTGGCGGCGGGAGGATCCGGAATTTGCGCGGCTTGCCGACGATGCGCTCGAAGCCGGAAAGCAGCTCGTGTCAGACGTCGCCGAAAGCCAACTCATCGTATCGATCAAAGAAGGCAATATCACCGCGATTATCACGTGGCTCAAGCATCATCACCAGGACTACAAACCAAAACTGGAGATCTCGGGACAGTTGAAACACGTACGCGAAGCGCTGAGCGATGAAGAAACGGAGATGCTCCACGAAGCTCTGAAGCTCATGGGGTTCTCCCATGAGGAATTAATCGATCCTAACGAACCCAACCATGAAAATTAACACTGATAAGCTGGGTTTCTTCGTGAATGCGATTCGGTACAATCGGACGCTCCGCCGTAAGGTGGCTCAGTGGAGCCATCCCCTGTTCAATGCTATATATCTGCCGCGTCCGCTTGAATTAGCGGTGCCGATGGCCCCATTCCAGCGCGAGATATTCAAGCTCACGGAGGACAAGAGTGTCGAGCTGTGCATCATCGCCGGATTCCGCGAATCGGGCAAGACGAGCATCTGCACCATCTCATTTCCCTTGTGGGCCATGCTCTCCGGACAGGCGCACTTCATCGTGATTGTGAGCCAGACGCGCCCGCAGGCGCGAGCGCATCTTGCGAACATCAAACGCCATCTTGAGAGCAATCCACTTTTGCGGAACGACTTTGGCGAGATAGAAGAAGAGAGCGACGAATGGGGCGCATACGCTATGACATCCAAGAAATTGGACGCCCGCATCATCGCCGTCTCGACCGAGACGGCAGTGCGCGGCCTCCTCTACAAGCACTATCGTCCCGATCTTATTGTCTGCGATGACATCGAGGATCTCTCGTCCACGAAAACACAGGAATCACGCGAGCGGATATTCAACTGGTTCGTTTCGGAGATCATTCCGCTCGGCAGCAAACATACTCGCATTTTTGTGCTGGGAAACTTCCTGCATGAGTTCTCGCTTGTCGCGCGGCTCATGACGCAAATAGAGGCGAAAGAGCGGGACGGTGTCGCACGACGATATCCCCTCGTTGACGAGTACGGTACCTGCCTCTGGCCCGGCATGTATCCGGACGCGGCGTCGCTCGAAGCGAAGCGCCGCAAGGTTGGCGACGACGCGACATGGGCGCGTGAATATCTGCTGACGCTCATATCGAGCGACGACAAGCTCGTACCGCTCTCGTGGATCCATCAGTACAATCTGAACGATCTGCCGCCCAAAGACGACGACTATCTCTATACCTGGTCTGCGGTCGACCTCGCCATTTCTCAGAACGAGGCGGCCGACTGTACCGCCATCGTCTCGGCGCAAGTGTACGAGAAGGATGGACAGCTCAAGATATACATCCTGCCCGACCCCATCAACCAGCACTTCAATTTCCCGCAAGCGATCGAGAGAATGAAGGGCGTACTCGATATGCACGGCGAGAAAGAGAAAACCAAGATGTTCATCGAGACGAACGGATTCCAAGAGGCCTTCTATCAAGTCATGTTCCAGGACGGATACACGCAAGTTGAGTCGATTAAAACGATGCACGACAAGCGCACGCGTCTCGCACTCATCACGAAGTTCATCAAGGACGGGACCATCCAGTTCCCCAACCGCTCCCGAGAGCTCATCACCGAACTGATCGGCTTCGGGAAGGAACGCCATGACGACCTCGTCGACGCGCTCACCATGCTCGTGACCGCTATTCTCGAGAATCACCAGGAAGGAAACTCGTTCCGTGGCTGGCTGAATTGGGTGAAGAAGAATGGGAGCATGTTCATCGACAGCGGCCGCCCAGCGTATGTGCCCGCAGGCGGACTCCTCCCCTTCAACTACTCAGCTCCCAAGCTTTGCGATGATTCACCGCGCCGTCCATGGTGGCAAGATGAACGGGAGGAGCACGTCGAGCCTGAACCCGATCCGGAACCGCGCCAGCGTCGCTACTCGACCCTCGATTCGTTTGAGAGCATGGGCCGCAGAAGCGATAACGACCCGAGTGATGCCACTCGGTCAAGCGGCACTGCGGGAAGGGGCAACGCGGTCGACCAGCTCTTTGGAGGCAGTTCCGAGCGTTCATACGACTCGGACTCCGGCGGACATTCCGGAAGGTCGAGTGGAGGAGGATCAATCGGCGGGATGCTCGGTGGAGCAGCAAGCAGGTATCTCGAACGCTGAAAGCAGCTCTGTGGAATTACACACTTAGAATCTCAGCTTTGCGAAGCACGAGCATCGACAACCTGCATGAGTTGTGTAAGTCGGAGTACATTCATCCGCTGAGACATCTGGTAGTCTGGGAGCCGCTGTTCCAAAGCTCTCGCTATTTTGACGGAAATTACCTTCGACCTCGCGAATACCCAATCAGCCACCGGATCCGAAAAAAGTTCAGAATGATTTGGTTGAACGGAGCCCGTCTTCGTCAGCACTTTTCTCTTGACGAGGAATTTCTCAATATCCGCGTACACGCTCCCAGCGATTCCTTTCGGGACAAAATCCGCCTCATGGAGGAGGATATACGAATCGCGCTGTCCGTGTGCGAGCAAATTGCGATAGCGGAAAATGAAGTCGAGGTCCTCCTGCTCCCTACCATTTAAAAAATCTCGCATGTGCAAACCGAATCCTTTGAAAAGGAGCTTGTAACCGTCAAGGGAACTTGCCCGTTCGATGTCCGTTAACGCTGCTGTTTTCCCGCCAGCGCCGTCAGAGTAGTGCGGGATAAACGTGCAAAGAACATCTTCGAGAAAACCCTCGAGGAATATCGCGCTGTAGAGTATGATTCCGCCGTTTATACTCATGCGTTCGGTTCGATCGGTAACCGAATCTCTCTGGCGCGCGAGCCAGAGGAGAAGAGGATAAATCACCTGCACATAGATGGGGTTCGTCATGAACCCGCCTGTTTTTAATTTTGTTCGAGCGGCGCGTGATGCAGTCATAGCGCTCTGAAATCTAGCACCGATTCGTATCCGAAGCGAACGTCGCCGGATGTCCTGTAGCGCTTCTTGTTGCTATACAGCAGAAACCGCGCATAACGCGCGGTTTCTGCGGGCACGGTTCAGATCTCCGGCCATGAGCCAGCGATTATTAATTGCTGTTGTTAAGGGTTAGAACTGCACGCGATCCGGAAACACGATCGACAGCTGCGCCATGATCTCGTTCCAGTTGCGGACGGCGAGCGTCTTGCCCTGGGTAATGTCGGCCTGAGCGAGCCATAGGAGTTTCATCAGCGACTCATCATGCGGAAACACGGTGGTCGTCTTGGTGACTTTCCTGAACTGACGGTTGAGATTCTCGATCGCGTTGGTGGTGTATATCACGCGGCGGATTGCATCCGGATAGCTGAAGAACGGTGCGATGTCTTCCCAGCGGTTCTCCCAATTCTTGAGATATGCCTTGTACTGGCTCCATCGCTCACCGACTTCATGCAGTGCTTCTCTCCCAGCCTCTTCGGATGGGGCCGTATACACCTTCTGCAAGTCTTTGCAGAACGCTTCGCGGTCCTTGTGCGGAATGAACATGACCGTGTGACGGATCATGTGCACGACGCATACCTGCACATCAGCTTGCGGGTATATCGCCTTGATCGCCTCGGGGAATCCTTTGAGACCATCGACGCACATGATGAATATGTCATCGACACCTCGATTCTTCATGTCGTTCATGACGCCCATCCAGAATTTCGCCGACTCGCTGTCGCTGATCCAGATCCCCATGACTTCCTTCATGCCGTACTGGTTTATGCCGAGCGCGATGTATGCGACCTTCGACACGATCTTGCCGCCATCGCGCACCTTGAAGTGCAGGCCGTCGAGATACATGACGGGATAGCAGGACGAGAGCGGTCGGCTCTGCCATTCTTTGACGAGCGGGAATACCTTGTCGGTGATCGTCGACACGCCCGGCTGCGACAAATCCATGTTCTGATGGATTTTCATGTAGCTGGAGATGTCACGAGTGGTGAGGCCTTTCGCATACAAGGAGATAACCATCGCCTCGTTGTCGTTCGACGTGACTTCATACCACGGACTCGCTACCGGATTCTGTCTGCTCGCGAGTTCTGGGACGGTTGGTCGGCGACCCTGGTTGGTATGGGGTTTCTCCTCGATCGCCGGTACTGCCTCTGGTTCTGGAGCATGCGACAGACCTGCAATCATGGGAGCGAGCAGCTCTTGAGCGAAGGCGGCAGCTTCTTCGGGGGTGGTAACGGATTTTAGGCGCGCTTGGTATTCTTCGTGGGTCAATACGGTGGTTGTTTTCATACGGAGTTGTGGTGAGTCGCTGACTCACGGCCCGGGCACATTGAACCGATGTGCCCGCTCGCGACACTATCCGAATCAAGAAAAGAACAGAGCCCTAATTATCCATTAATGGGCTGAGGGGAAATCTATACAGCTTTCAAAATTGTCCGGGCGGCAACGCAGTAAACGATGATATGTCTTTGAGAAACCACCAATAAATCCGTAGTCCTAAAATGCGAGAATGGCGTAGGCGGAACAGGATGGGTAAAATCGACAACGCACGCCATATCGATACAGCAATGGCGAGAGCGTTTTCTGATAGATGCGAATAAGAAATACAGAAGCGCTAGACATAGTGAGTGACAATTTCTTTCTGTACCGCTTTTGATCCACACTTTGGACATTTATTCAGATCGATCACCTGCTTGTTCGGGATAAAAATCGCCGGGGCACAACCGCTGCAACACATCATCGATTTGCCACAGTTGCTCATGGCGTCCCCGGCGCTTTTGAGCTGATCTTGCTTGCCGTAAAACCACACGTTGCCGCAAGCCTGGCAGGTGCATTTGGTCTCGCGAATTTCTTTCTTCTTTTCTGGCGATTGTGAACCGGAACTCTTTTTTACCGTTAGAAAATTCATAGATTATTTCTCAATTATTAATTTCTCCCATGACCCGCGCTGTCTCCGCGAGGGCGGCTACCATTTTCTGATAGTGTTCAATATCGTCGTTGGAGAGGACGCGACCCTTGCGATCCTTGAGCCACTTTTGCGCGGGAAGGTAGCCGCCGACATGAGCATTCCACGCCGCTTCTGGCACATCGCCAAAGTATTGAGTCGCATTGATATATACGTTTCCATTTTTGTACGAAACGGCCTCGACAAGGTTCGAGCCGGGTACCGGATACGTAGTGATGAAATCGTTTACCTTGAGTGATTCGAGAAGGTGCAGGGTACGCAGTTCCGCGCCTTTCTCCGAGAGTGCTGTAAATTGATCCGCGCTTGTCGGATATGGCACACGTGGGAAATCGATCTTCAAAAACTCCTTGTACTTTTCGCGATATGAAGGTGAGTGGAGGATGGCGTAGATATAGTCAAAAATCTCTTGCGGAGTCGGCTCTTTCCCGATGGCGGTGGCAATCTTTGCGACGATTTCCTTATTCAAGTTCGGGACGCGTGAGCCGTCATCGGCGTATAGATAGAGCGGAAAGACGTAGGTCTGGTCGCTAGCGGCATGGATGTCGGAAATGTGTCTCGTCGCGAGCACCCGGTCGAAGCTCTGGTTAGGAGGAATCATCCGGCTCGTAAGCAGAGAGATGTTGTCCCGCCCCACTACGTGCTTGTTGGTCTGTTCACGGGGATAGGCGACGAACCCTTTCGACCTGCCAGTATAGGCCGTGAATCGAGTATCAAAGGGACGATACTGTATCGGCTCTGCATGGAACCCCTTCTTGATATCTTCTTGCGCCCATGCCACCTGCCAATCACGCCCATCAGGCGGCAGAGAATACTTTTCCGTTAACTCGGCGCTCGTGAAATTCTGGAAATCCTCGGAGACTTGCCGTATCGACTGTTCAGTAAATTGAATGGTAGTGTCATCTCGTTTCGTTTGTATACCAGAGTTATAGTGGGTGAATAGCTCGGCCACACTGAACCCTTCTCGATATTCTCCCTCGGCTCCGAAATCCTTCGGCACGAAAAAATGGTTAGGCGCTGGGCAATCAAGTTTCTGCCAGTGCGTACTCTCAATCATCGCCGCATTGAGCGCCGCAAATTTCTGTTCGCGCTTGCCCCATAGTTCCGAGTGATAGACGGTACCGAGGCCTTTCTTTTTCTGGCTCGTTCGCACGAAGACAGAGATGGCGACGCCCTGCTGAATGTCGAACACATTCTCGTCCTTGCCGCCGTCCGGGGCTTTCTCTTTTTTCTTCGAGTTGCCGTGGAGGTCGAGGACATAGATGGAGTCGAAAGTTTCGAGGAGGTGCTTGCGCATCTGCCGGTGCGTGATGCCGTCGATATAGGAGTTATTGGTGATCATCGCGACGATGCCCGAGCCGTTCTTTTCGATGAAGTGCTCGGCGTAGCGGATGAATTTTATGTAGTCGTCGTCGAGGTTAATCTTGCGTTCCCCGAGGCCTTCTTTGTACGGCTTGATAAGGTTCTGTATCCACTCACCCTTATTCGACGAACTCACCGAGTACGGTGGATTTCCTATGATGACCATGATCGGCGTCTCGCGTTTGATGATGCCCGCTTCACGCGCCTCCTCGGCGATGCTCTGTGAGAGGCCAAATCCGGCGAAGAGCGTATCGTCGTACGACTCGGCTTCTTCGAGCGAGTTCGTGAGGTAGATACCAAGGCGGCGGTCAAAGGAGGAGTATCCGGTTTCCTGAAGCGTCATGCCGAGCTTGAGATGCGCGATGGTATACGGAGCCATCATGAGCTCGAAGCCGTGGAGGCGCGGCAAGAGATCACTGTCGACGTACGCGCTCCAGCGGCCTGCCTGATTCTCGAAGCGTGCGGCGATAGAGCGAACGGTCTCATTGAGGAAGGTGCCGGTGCCGGTAGCGGGGTCGAGAATCTGAACGCGATGGATATCGGTCTTTCCTTTCTTGCCTGATCGCACTCGCTCCACCGTTATCTTTGCGGTATCAGCCAGGCCCTTGGGGAGGTCAAATTCCTTCTCGAGCAGGTGGTCGACGGCACGGATGATGAAGCGAACGACCGGAAGGGGCGTATAAAACGCGCCGAGTTTCTTGCGCTGCTCGGCATCGTATTCCCTGAGGAAGTCTTCATAGAAATGGATGACGGGGTCGTGGGTTGCTGTAGAGCTTTCAATTTTTTGTTCACCTTCCTCTTTTCTAAAGGAAGAAACCTCTGAAGCAACAGGTGCTTCACTTTTTACGATCCGCGCCTTCCCAGTTATAGAACGCGTCTGTGTATAATATTCTGCCATAAGTTCATGCACATCGGCGAGCGAAAACACTTCGCAGAGTTCGTCGACGATATAGCCGAGCCGCTTGTCGAAATCCGCTCCGGCAATATGATCGAAGAAATGCCGAAGGAAAGGATTGGACGCCGGGATAAGATCGCGTGCTTCTTGGCGTGTGAATGACGTACCGGACTTCGCGTGGTACCGGGCGACGAAGAGCCCGTATACGAGCGTCTGCGCATACATGTCGGCAAACGCGTCGGTGGTGAGGTCGTGGACGAGCAAGCGTTTGATAGTGTCGTATACCCGAAGCAGTTCCTTGTTTCGATCGGCTTCTTCGCTGAGGAAATGCCGGACGTTATCTCGAATACGCCGACCCTTGCCGCCCATGATTTCAGCAAGCCGTCTGCCGCTCTTTATCTTCTCCGGCGTGCCTGAGAGGAAAGCAATCAGCGCGTCCTCTAATTCATCAAATGATTCCTGCTTGGCAGAAAGCGTTCCGTTTATGGGCGCTCCAATACGTATCGCTTCGCCGTATCGCTGACCGTTCCGGAAGAAACGGAATTCGAGATAGTCGGTGAGTATGAGGTTGGAGTATCCGAGATAGCGCTCAAGCTGATCGCTCTTCTCTGTTTTATCTAAATCAACACCTATATCCTTCGTCTCGGTATAGCCAACCGTGATGCTGCCGCGCAGGAATACGAAATCGGGATTACCGTGTTCGCTACGCGAAGGATCATTTAAAATCTTGAGCGACGGTTCAAGCGACTTGATGAGCGCTTCGAATACCGGACGGTACGCGTGCTCGCGCGCTTGACCCGTTACGAATTTATCCGCTAGATCAGTGAAGTATGTTTGTACCGCCGAAGAGGCGGTTTTTTGTTGAGGCATAGGGTTACAGCTCTATGCCGCGACGGTTCCTAAAAAGAGAAAAGGGACAGCCGGGCTGTAACCCCATAGCGGTGTCCTCCCGAGGGAAGTCCTGTTATGGACCCGACTGCCCCTTTCCGCCCACAACAGGAGAAAAAGACAGCATTCCCCCGGGCAAATTAACGCGGAAGAGGATGCACCGAACTATGGGGTTACAAGGTCAACCCTAGCATAAAACCTTCATTTTCTGAAGCCGTTTCTTACCAACTAGGGCATCTGGACTCCTAGGAGCCTCTGCGTCATCCCTTGTGCTGATTCAAAGGTTTGTGAAGGAGGTTACCAATAAACAAAGCTTGAGTGTTTCTTGATTTGCGATATGCTCAAGAGCAATGGGCGCAGTAAAATATATCCTACTCACAAGCGTGGTCGCCTTTCTCTTTGTTTGTGCCCCTGGAATAACTCAGTTGGGAATGTCGACGGATATCGATGGACAAACATCCAATTGCCCGCTCATGGGCGTTCCCGCACTCTGCCACATGAGTCCGCTTGAGCATGCCTTCACGCTCCAAAACATGCTCACGGCCATTCCATTCAGCGGCATATTTGCGCTTTTCATCGCTCTTCTTGTTTCTCTTTCAATAATCCCCCTCGTACCCTTGCTTTGGGGTATTTCTTTCAAACTCCTTGAACCGCACATACGGCCTCCTGCAAGAAAAGACCGGTTCATCTCCCGACACTCCCTTCAAGACGCTTTTTCAAACGGCATTCTCAATTCAAAAGCATTCTAGCCATTGCTTCGGTGTAGCCGCCTTGCGGCCTATTACTCCTTTAGCAATTAGCTATGAATCAAGAAAAACTCGCACAACTCTCAACCCCGCTCTCTGTTCTTGCTGCCGGCATTCTCATTGCCGGTGCCGTGCTGTGGAATAACGGCCATCCGAACACTCAAACAGCAACCGCTCCCAATCAGCCGCCTCCCGCACAAACCGCAGACATCAGCAAAGTAAAGACCGCCGGCGAGCCGTTCATTGGCAATCCGAACGCTCCCGTCACCATCGCATACTGGTTCGACTATCAATGCCCCTTCTGCAAGCAGAACGAAGAAACTGCGATGCCGCAGATCGTGAGCGACTACGTGAATACCGGCAAGGCGAAGGTGGTCTTCAAGGATTACCAGTTTCTCGGCGCGGATTCGCAGACGCTCGGACAGACCGCTCGCGCCGTGTGGGACGTCGCGCCGGATAAGTTCTACGAGTGGCACAAGGCCGTGTATGACAACCAGGGCACCGAAAACACCGGGTGGGCGACGGCGGATAAGATTCGCTCGATTACCGAAGGTGTATTAGGTACCGCTGATACGAACAAGGTTCTTGCGCTCGTGAAGACGAATGGAGCGACCTATCAAAAAGAGATGGACGCAGATAAAGCAGAAGGATCGGGCTTCGGTGTCAGCGGCACGCCA
The DNA here is from genome assembly GCA_027451665.1 of Candidatus Kaiserbacteria bacterium. GTDB lineage: Bacteria > Patescibacteriota > Minisyncoccia > Phycocordibacterales > Phycocordibacteraceae > C7867-001. Next base: position 7,530 of record DAIDIW010000009.1, on the reverse strand, counting down.
AGCTTCATCATCGGCAAACAACTCATCGTTGGAGCCGTGCCCTATACGCAGTTGCAGACAGCGATTGAAACGGCGCTTAAGAATGGATAAGCATGAATATCTCCAAACCCCACATATCACTGGCAATTCTGGCTGGTGTCATTGTTGTCGGTGGGCTCGTCCTTACCAAGACCAACGTAGTCGGAACACCCAAAGCGCATGCCGAGCTCGTTGCATCCTATAACGCTATCCCGACGGCAAGCGGCAAAGCAATCTTCCTAACACAGAGCGCAAACCTCACGAAAAACGTTGACCCGATATTAGTCGATCTCGACTCACAAATCATCAGCTGCAGTCCGAACATCGACAGCCTAGTATCGAGCACTCCCGTCGCAGGTGGCAGCTGTGTCGCAGGAGCTTCGACGCTCGCAACCACGACCGGCCTCTATCTTGGCGGCCAGTGTTGTGGCGCAATGAAAGACCTAACCGAATATAACAAAGAGCTAAAGAGTCTTCAGCAATACAAGGACATACCCGATGTGCCGATGAATCCATACAAAACCCCGATACCGCTCGCGAAGAAGTGGATTAACTACGACCACGCGACGACTCTCACACCCGGCGAGCAAGTGGTGATGGATCAGGCGGTGCACCTCTCCAAAGAAGGTCCCTGTTGCTGCAAGTGCTGGCACTACTACGTGAACGAAGGCATCGCGAAGAAGATGATTCGGGATTACCACTACACCGCCGCGCAAGTCGCCGCATACTGGGACACCTCAAGCATCTGCTGATCGCACTAAACACCTAAATTATGAAAACGACTCTAATCATAGGCGCACTCGTTATTGCGATTGGCCTTCTCTTGTCGTGGGGCCGTCTCTTCCCAACGACTCAAACGGTTCTCATTACTGACCCGAATAATCTTCCCGGAATAGAAACGGGAAATGTTCCATGGATTCCGGAGATGGCAAATCTGCGTGCGCGACTTGCCGACATCGGGTTACCGGCACTCGCTTCAGAAGGATCTGCCCTTCATATCCACCAGCATATAGACATCATCATCAACGGTAATTCAGTCGCCATTCCCGCTGGCATCGGCATTGATGAAGCTGCGGGATTCATCTCTCCCGTCCACACGCACGACACGAGCGGTGTTATTCATGTCGAGTCAAACACCGTTCGCGACTTCACGCTCGGACAGTTCTTCGATATCTGGGGCGTGCGCTTCACGAAGAATGCTCTTGGCGGTTATCGTGCGGACACCAGGCATACGCTCAAAGTCTATGCGGATGATAAGCTTGTCGCCGGTGATCCGCGCGACCTCGCGCTCACCGAACACGAGGAAATAGCGGTGGTGTACGGTACAGCTTCAAGTACGCTCGCGATTCCTTCAAACTATACCTTCGTCGAAGGTTATTAGAGCGAATCAATCGTGCGCTTTAGCCGTTCCCCAGCCTCTTCAGCGAGAACCGACAGGCTTGGGTTTTCTACCATGCTCATAGCAACCGATGGCACGATGGCGGAAACGTGTATGCCATCACTGTCTTCATACACGATGACGTTGCAGGGCAAGAGAAGTCCGATTTCCTTCTCCATCTGGAGTGCTTGGTGGGCGAATGTTGGATTGCATGCTCCGAGAATAGTGTAATTGTCGTACTCGATATCGAGCTTCTTCTTCATAGTCGCCTTGACGTCAATTTCGGTGAGCACGCCGAATCCTTCGGATGCAAGGGCATCTTTCATCTTCGCCACCACCTCTATAAACGGGAGATCAATCTTTTTGCTGTACCCGTACCGCATATTAATTTTCCGTCAGATCTTTTTTCTTCGTCTCAAATTCGTCTTTATCTATCTCGCCCTTCGCATATCGCTCCTTGAGAAGATCGAGAGCAGATTTCTCATACTCGTGCCGTATTCGCCTCCCCGAATGTTCACAGTCATGTCCATCGCATTTATGCGAGAACCAACGAAACAGGGAAATCGCCACTGCAATAATGATGGCCCACCAGAAAATCATAAAGAGGAGACCAAAACCTCCCCAACCCATCATTGAACCGTATCCATACCCGCTCGGATCGTATCCCCACATCATATGATTTTTAGTTAGATGAATAATCTTCATCGATTGACCCAAAACACCCCCTGGGGGTATCATATCGCTATGAAGAAACTAGTCAAGGAAAAGATTGAGCGCCGACTCAAGACAATAGAGGGTCAGATCCGGGGCTTGGAGAAGATGGTCCATCATGAAGCATACTGCATTGATATTATTACTCAGACCTCCGCAGTGCGCCAAGCGCTTTCGGCAGTCGAAGACGCGATGCTTGAGAACCACCTCTCTACCCACGTTGTTGAACAAATGAAAGGAGGCTCTCAGGCAAAAGCCATTCGGGAGATCCTGTCGGTTTATAAGGTTTCTAAGAAGAAATAACCACATGCCTTCTCACCACGCTCATACTCACTCGCCCCACATGAGTCATGGTATGGGGCACGGCTCTGCACAGAGTTATCTCCGACGTTTTTGGATTGTTACGGTGCTTTTGATTCCGCTCGCGCTCACAAATCCGCCTGTAGCAACACTCTTGCATGTACCGATGCTCGCTCTCGGGCCGTGGATCCAGTTCGGTATTGCGACTATCATCTTCGGATTCTCGCTTGTTTTCTTCCAGCATGCGTGGCACGAGATAAAGGCCCGCGCATTCGGCATGATGACGCTCGTCTCGCTTGCCGTCGGCTCAGGCTATCTATTCTCGGTTGTCTCGACATTCATCCCTTCGCTTGGCGTGCAATTCTATCTCGAAATCTCCACTCTCATCTGGGTGCTTCTCTTCGGTCATTACCTTGAGGCGCGCTCAAGTTCTGCCGCCGGCGATGCGCTCCAGGAAGTCGCAAAACTTTTGCCGAAACGAGCTCACAAGCTCGCGAATGGTATCGAAACAGAAGTCGATATTGTCGTGCTTGAGGAAGGGGATGCGGTACTCGTGAAGCCGGGTGAGAAAATACCGGCAGATGGCACGGTCATAGAGGGACGGTCAAATGTGGACGAATCCCTCATTTCCGGCGAATCGAAACCGATTGAAAAACAAAAAGGAGATGCAGTGATTGCCGGGTCTTTCGCGATTGACGGCTCGCTCACGGTCATTCTTTCGCGTGTCGGCGAACACTCAACCATCGGGCAGATCTACAAACTTATTGCCTCCGCGCAAACGACCAAGCCGCGTTCACAGCGTATCGCAGATATAGCCTCCGCCGTCCTCGTATTCGTCGCACTCGGTGTTGCACTCCTCACCGTCCTTGTCTGGTCGTTCATCATCGGCGCGCCGTTCGCCTTTGCCATCACCCTTGCCATCACCGTGCTCGTTATCGCCTGTCCACACGCGCTCGGCCTTGCCATACCGACCGTGACGACTATCGCGACTTCGCTCTCGGTCAAAAACGGCATTTTCATAAAGAATCTCGCGAAGATCGAAACGATTCGGAAGGCAAACTATGTCGTATTCGACAAGACCGGCACTCTCACGAAGGGGGTATTCGGTGTCGTCGGTGTCGAAGTGTTCGAGGATGTCGAAAAAGATGATGTCGCGCGCATCGCCGCATCGCTTGAGCAGCATTCTTCGCATGTCATCGGACAGTCGATTGTTACTTATGCAAAGAAGCGCAGTGTGCCGCTTGCCTCAATCGGCAACTTCAGAAACATCGCGGGCAAGGGTATCGTCGCAACGATGGATGGAAAAGAATATGCGGTCGGCAATAGAGCGCTTATGACGGAAATGCGGATTCCTCTGAACGCCGCCGTGGCCACGGCCGAACGATTTTCTCAGGACGGAAAGACAGTTGTCTTTGTCGGTGGCAACGGTCGGACGCTCGGCCTCATCGCGCTTGCGGACGAGGTGAAGCCTGAATCAAAAGAGACCGTGCGCAAACTCCACGCGCTCGGCCTCAGGGTCGCGATGCTCACCGGGGACACTGAGCAAGTAGCGCAAGGCGTCGCGCACGAACTCGCCATCGATACGTACTTCGCCGAGGTCTTGCCGGGAGACAAGTACCGGCATATCAAGACGCTCCAAAAAGATGGCGACACCGTTCTCATGGTCGGTGACGGTGTGAATGACGCGCCAGCACTCACTCAAGCCGATGTCGGCATCGCAATCGGTGCCGGTACGGACATCGCGGTTGAGGCGGGTGATGTGATCCTTACACGCAGCAATCCGGGCGATATCGTGCGGCTTATCGTTCTCTCTCGGGCAGTGTATCGCAAGATGGTGCAGAATCTTATCTGGGCGCTTGGCTACAATATAGTGGCCATTCCCGCAGCCGCAGGTGTTTTTGCGGCATGGGGACTCTTCTTGCGTCCCGAGATCGGCGCGCTCCTTATGAGCGCGTCGACTATCATCGTTGTGGCGAATGCTATGAGCTTGCGAACGCTCGATGTGGAATATACATATAATTAATTCGTTTCTCGCTACGAAGATCGAAGAAAGGAAGATGTGGTAGAGAGTTAGTTACCAACTCCCCCACCCTCTAGGGCATCTGGACTCCTAGGAGGGGTTGCGTCATCCCTTGTACTGTATGGAACATACAGCAACCAGAGCGCGTATCTCGGGCCCCTTAACCGTAGCCATTGCAACGCCCGTGACGTACTGCCTCTATGCGAGAAAGAGCACCGAAGAAGAGGATCGTCAGGCATTATCCATAGAAAGCCAGGTGCGTGAGATGACCGATCTGGCGCAGAAGGAGGGGCTGAACGTGGTCGAGCTAAAACGTGAAAGTCACTCCTCCAAGGAGGTGGGCCAGCGGGCGGTGTACAACGAGATGCTCGCGGAAATCAGAACGGGAAAATACAACGGCATCCTCACCTGGGCACCGGATCGGCTATCAAGAAACGCCGGAGACCTGGGAGCCGTCGTGGACCTCCTCGATTCTAAACACCTCGTGGAGATTCGCACCTATACGCAGAAATTCACCAACAACCCGAACGAGAAATTCATGCTCATGATCCTCGGGAGCCAGGCCAAGCTCGAGAACGATCAGAAGGTCATCAATGTGAAGCGCGGACTACGAGCGCGTGCCGAGATGGGATACCGTCCTGGGCTTGCCCCGACCGGCTATCTGAATGAGAAAGACCGAGACAAGCGCTGCCAGATGCGGGTGGACCCCAAGAGATCCATCGTGGTGCGGCAGATATTCGAGAAGGTGGGTAACGAGGGGTGGAGCGGGCGTCAGGTATATCGGTGGCTCAAGAAGATCGGCTTTAAGGCCAGGAGTGGCAAGCCGCTCGTCCTCGGAAACATCTACCTCCTCATCCGCAACCCCTTCTACTACGGCGAGTTCGAGTACCCCTATGGCAGCGGCAACTGGTATCAGGGCAAGCACGACCCGATTATCACCAAGGAACTCTTTGAGAAGGTGCAGGCTTCTATCGCTGACCACTACATCCCTAAGACCGAGAGCAAGGAGTTCGCGTTCACGAAACTCATCACCTGCGGTTACTGTGGCAGCGGCATCACAGCAGATGAAAAATGGAAACTCCTCAAGGGCGGCGGCTCTGCCCGCTATGTCTACTACCGCTGCACGCGAGGCAAAGGAGTCGAGTGTGCCAACCCGCCCATCAATGAGCCGCAGCTTATCGAGGCACTCTCTGCCCTCTTGGATACCGTGCATATAGACGAGCTTGGTATGAAAGCGCGGATCGAGGAAGAACTGGCGCGATATAACAAATTCCGTATTGGCGTACTCGGTGCCTCAAAGAAAGACCGCGCGACCGATATCGACATTCGCAATTACGCGAAGTATCTGCTCAAGGAGGGCACGCTCACTGAGAAGCGGGAGCTGCTCGCGTGCCTCAAGAGCAAATTAACTCTCCAGGATCGATGCATCGGTCTCGTTTGATGACGTAGCGACTGATGATGCTTTCGTGCTCAATTCACCAGTCACTTTTTGTACGGCCGCTCGAGCTTTTATGGCCTTCGCAAGTTTCTTTGTTTTTTCGAGTTTCTCATCCAAAATTTGCTCAATACAAATCTTAACCGACTCGAAATACTGCAAGCACTCCTCTTCATTGAGATCGTGTACGCCCTTGCTCAATATGGATCACTAGCTCTCGGTGCACGAGAATGCAAGCCAAGAAGGACAGTTAGCCAGTTCAAGGACGGTATTGAACGGAGAACGCAAGGTAAACCCTAGCGTTTTTCCGTCTACGGTCGGGTTCTGAAGTAAGAAGTTCAAAAGTACACGTTTCTCGTTTGGTTCAGAACGAGTGAAGATACTGCCTGCGCGGCGACTGATGGAAAACACACGTGTCGAGTGTTCAAATCTATCTCGCTTGGCCTAAGTAGTTCTGAACTTGTCCTACTGAAAACACGGCGAAAATGCATGCGCTACAATGAGCACATAGAGCACCCATAATCATGCCTCATACTCACTCTCATTCTGCACCGACCCGTACTTTGCTGATTGCCTTTGGTCTTACGCTCATTTTCGTTGTTTTTGAGCTTTTATCTGGCATCGTAGCTCACAGCTTGGCTCTCGTCTCGGACGCAGGACACAACTTTGCTGATGCCCTTGCATTGCTTCTCGCGTACGGTGCAGCAAGGGTCGCACAAAGTCCTGCCACTTCGTCTCGAACTTTTGGCTATCATCGTGCGACCATTTTAGCGGCACTCTTCAATGCTCTCGCACTTATAGCCATCGCCTTCTACATTTTCTGGGAGGCATACCGTCGACTTGGGGTGCATCAGGATGTGAACAGCCACCTGATGATTGTGGTCGCTCTTTCCGCTCTCGTACTCAATACCGCTATTTCTTTTCTGCTTCGCAAAGAGACGCATGACCTGAACCTGCGTAGCGCTTACGTTCATATGCTTGGGGACGCTGTCGCTTCGATGGGTGTCATAGTTGCGGGCGTAGTTATTCTCTTTGCGGGAGCTTATTGGGTAGACCCCCTTACATCGGTTCTAATCGGGTTCTTCATTCTCTGGACTTCATGGAGTGTGGTGCGCGAAGGGGTAAACATACTCTTGGAAGCCGCTCCTGCAGGTCTCGATATGAAGCAGGTCGAGGAAGCAATACGGGGTGTTGCTGGAGTACTTGCCACACACGACCTGCACGTCTGGACGATTTCATCAGGCATGCTCGCATGCTCGTGTCATGCTGTCATTTCGAGGAAAACTGTCGAGGATGGCCAGCAAATTATTAAAAACATTGTTCGGGAGCTAAAAACTCGTTTCCAGATTGGACATACGACTATCCAGATTGAGATTGAAGGATGCGACCCAAATGACCTGTATTGCGGGGTCAAGGAAGTGCATGACCATTAGGGCTACGTAAAAACCCGAAGTCCGTTCATGATAAGAGGCAGGTCAAGGAGGCCGCTGTATTGAAGGTCGCGCTCAATCTCCGCCCAGTTGGCCATTCTGAACTTGGCCGCGAAGGGGAGGTATCCTAGACGGCTTCCGAACCGAAAAACGCACTGTGCTCTTCGGATAGGTACGCTAGAATATGGCTCTATTGAGCCATAGAATCCTAGTCGCTTGCATTAGCACTACGTGGTGC
>DAIDIW010000008.1 GCA_027451665.1 Candidatus Kaiserbacteria bacterium | reverse complement strand
GTCCACGTTATCGCCGTTCGGATCCGTAGCGCTCGCGTACATGCGATAGGCGCTTGCCGGATACGAGGGGGCGGAGGTGCCGTAGTATATGGAGGCCGTGGAGTTATAGAGGCCGTATACGGAGGGGGTGTTCGGGGGTTGGTTACACAAGGAATTCGATGGAGCGGTCGCCGAGCATGCTCCGTTGCATTCGATCGTACCGGCATTGCTCATCCCGCAGCTGTTGGTGGCATAGCAGGTGCTCCCGTACCCGGAAGGATTCGCCGGCGTTGAGGCGCTGCATACGTCATTACAATCATAGGTCCCTTGTGCGCGCGACCCGCAGGCGTTCGCTCCGGAGTAGCACGTCTGGCCGTCATAGGACGGGTTCGCTGGCGTGGATGCTGAGCAGGTGCCGCTACAGGTATACGTTCCCGTGTTCGTTTGCCCGCAGGCGTTCGCGCCGGAGGAGCAGCTCTGCCCGTAATTAGAGGGGACCGGCGAAGAGTAAACATCGCATGCGTTCGTCACATAATTTCGGTACCCGGAAGCGTTACCGCAAACGGTAGACGCGCTGCAAGATTGCACGTAGTAAAGATCTGCGAACATGAGCTCGGAGTAGAAACCCCCTGACGGAGCGAAATTCGAATATCCTCCTACGCCACTCGGGTCCTGATAATAATCATACGTGTACGGATAGGTGATACCACTTACCACATATGATGGAGGTGGTGCGACCGAGGCGTTGCCGCCGTAATACACGAGGTCCTGATAGGTGATGCCATTTTGAATCACATTATCGAGGCAATAGCTCGAAGGATGCACATAAAAATCAGACGGAAACACGACGGATGCGACGGTACCCCCCGAGGCAACCACGGTCCCTCCTGGGGCACATACTTCACCGCTGTAGGCGCTTCCTGCACAAGTCGTACCCGCTGGCTGTTGAACAGCACTACAGAAAAGGTCGTAACTCGAAGTGTAAATCTCGTCCGAGGTATACGCGTGAGCGATACCGGGAATCATTGAGAAAGCGCCGCCGCATGCCACAACACACAAAATCGGCAGAATGAAGCGCGAGGAGGAGAGCGAGTCCATAGAATATAACTTCAATAATAGGTGATTCATCTCAAATAGAAATGGCTCCATTCCCTATCCGTGGAAAACGGCGCTAGGAATTGTTGAGGATCGTAATCTCTTGCTGGAAGTCGCTCGTGAACTGCATGACGCTGTCGCCGTAAAAGGCGAACGCCGGATTGCTCCAGTAGCCGCCCGCGAAATACTTGAGCGCCGCGATGCGTTCCGCGTCATAGGTGCCAGCGCCCGCGCCGAGGTCGGCCATATAGAGCGCGACCGCGGTGAACGCATCGAGATTGTTCCAGGGATTCGCGGGCGAATTCGGGTGCCCCGCGAGCTTCGCGATGCGCGGCGCGTAGGCCGCCCAGGTGGACGGAATGAATTGCGCCGCGCCCATCGCGCCGCCGTAGCCGGTCGACTGCGGACAGGAAACCGGCATTCCCTTCCAATCAAGTCCGAGCGACGTCGTGAGCGCGATGAACGGAGCGACATCGCGCGAAGGCTTCATAACACGCGCGATAAATCGTCCCGTATTCTTCCCTTTGCCATTACCCACGTTCGGCGAGTTTGTGAGAAGGCACTGGCCTACGTTCGCTCCGAGGTTCGTCTCCTGCTTCAGGATGCCGAGGATAAACGCGGGATCAACACCTGTCTCCTGCCCCGCCTCTTTCGCGAGTTCGATCGCGGTCGGGAGCGGTATCTGGCCGCCGCCGCCGGCGAGTTCGAAGAGCTCGGTGCGGATCTTCGCAGCGGTCTGCTGATTTGCAGCAATGAGCTTCTGGAAGTTCGCCTCGACGCCCTTCGTCTCATCGAGGAGCTGCCGCTTCGCATTCTCCTGCTGCTTCACCTGCTGCTGCGCGAGCTGCTGTACCTGCTTCAGCTGCTCCTCCTCTGCAAGCTTCGCTTCGAGCTGCGTTTCGTGATTAGAAGTCGAAGAGCTTGTCTGTTGGATAGTCGAGAATGAGGCGGCCATTGCGCTCTTGATGGACGCAAACGCGTCGAGATCAGAGAAGAAGCTCGAGACATCTTGCGCGCCAAGCGCGACCGTAACCGCGGAGTAGCTGTCGAGTACCTGGGTCTGCCGGAGGATCTGCGCGAGGGATTCCTTCTCCGCATTCAGCTGGTTTGTGAGATCGGAAAGCGTCTGATTATCGTTCGTGATGCCGCCCGAGAGCTGCTCGATCGTGAGGTCTATCGCCTGGATTTGGAGTTGCGTCTTCTTAATCTGGGCGTCGAATGCGTCGATCTGCGATTGGAGCGTCTGGTGCTGGCTCTGCGCTATGGAGAGAAGCGTCTGCTGCTGCGCGATTTGGTTCTCAATATCGTTCAGCTGGCTCTGGAGCGCAGCCTGTCGGCTCTGTACTTCCGAGGAAAGGCTCTGCGCTACGGCAGAAAACGGAGTGAGGATAAGCACGAACGCACACACGATGCCGATAGCACGCTGCATGGATGACGCTAAGTATAGCAAACACCGCGGCGACCTAACGGCCGCCGCGGTGTTTGCGTGCACTTACGCTTCCTGCCCTTCGTCAGATTCTTCCTTGCCCTTCTTCTCCACTTCAATGGATGAGAGGTCCGCTGCTTCCGCCGGAGCTTCTTCCTCGGCTTCGACTTCCTGGATGAGCGCAACCACTTCTTCGGGCTCGGTCACGAGCTCGACTCCCGAGGGGAGCTTCACCTCCTTCGCGAGAATCTGATCGCCGACCGCCGCAAGCACCGCGAGATCTACCTCGATCTCGTGCGGGAGATTCATCGGGTCAGCCTCGATCTCGAGCTCATGGAGCACCTTCACAAGATTCGCGCCCGCCTTCACCGCCGGAGACTCACCGATGAAGCTGAGCTCGACCGCCACCTCCACCTTCTCTCCCTTCGTGATCGCATAGAAATCGATATGGCGCGGCGCGTGGCGGACCGGATCGAGGTCCACTTCGTGGATGAGGACCGGGAGATCCTCACCGAGACCCGTGAGATTCACCACGGTGGATTCTCCGGCTTCGCGCAACACTTTCCCGAATGCGCGCCCAGGCACCGATATGGAGATCGGTTCCTTGTGCTTTCCATATACGACGGCAGGCACATGCTCTGCGCGGCGCAGCGCCGCCGCAGAAGGGCCGCCCTCCTTTCGTACTTCAGCTTCGAGCGTAAACGTCATGACGGGGAGACTATATCTCGCAAACGGCTAAACCGCAAGACGAGGCCTCACCAGTACTCCGCCCCGGGCGTATATACCGCGCATGCCCAGGTCGGTCGGACGGGGTCGTAAAAACCGCTGTTCGCTTCCCCGCTGCCGAAGCAGGTAAGCGAGGTCGGGCAGTTATGGAACAGGAGCTTGTAATCTGTGCCATTTGAATTGTACAGGTAGTCACAGGTGTTTCCGCTCACGCTAATTTCCGGGTCGGTCGGGAACGAGGGAAGATAGGTCGGCACGAGCCCGGGAATAACCGCGTCCGGAGCCATGCTGCCGGCGCAGGAGACCTGGCCATCCCAATTCGGCGACCAGCAACCGCCGCTCGAGCCAGACACCGGATACATGCCGTTATGATCGCTTGCGTAAAGTTCGAGCGCCGTCTGAATGGAGCGCAGGTTCGCGACCCGCTGCGCGTCATACCCCTTTTCGCGCGCCGTATTGAGCGACACAAGCACGATGCTCGAGAGCAGACCTATGATTGCGATAACCACCAGAAGCTCGATGAGCGTGAATCCTCCCGAGAAAAAACGGCTCGGAGAAGCGGTGGACGGGTGCGCGCGCATGGCCGGTAAACCTACGAGCGTGGGCGCAGCATTACCGAGTCCACCTGCGCCTGCGGCGCGGGCGCACGGCCGCCTGAACCGAATACCATGGGCAGGATGAACGCGAGAAGGACCGCGGCAATGGCAACGCCAAGCAACACATAGCCGGCGGTCTTTTGGTCTCCCGCGATACCCCACCGGAGGACGAGGCCCGTGAAGCCTTTCGGTTCGTCGCTCTCGTAGCGCGGAGCGTACTCTTCGTCCGATTCGAACTCGAGGTTGCTCATGGTGCTAAGTGTAGACCCCCCGAAGGACCGGGCGCGTGCCGCTGTGGATTCCCTATCCGCGGGACGCTGCGGAAACCTTCTTAAGGCGCTCCATGAACGCGGCACGCGCCACAGGCACGTTCTCCGCTTTCCCCTTCCATACCGCGAGTGCCTCTTCCTGAAGCGCGCGCGCATAGCTGAACGTAAGTGGCCAGGGCGCCTGCTTCTCCTTCGCACGCTTCGTGATTGCTGCAAGATTCTCCGTCGCTTCCTCCGGCGACTGGCCGCCCGAGAGGAATACGATGCCCGGTACCTGCCGCGGTACCGCTTCCATAAGCGCTTCGATGGTAGACTCTGCAACTTCCTCCGGCGTATCCTTCTTTGCGCTCGCGGCGCCCGTGAGCGCCATGGCGGTCTTGAGAATCACGCCCGAACGGTCGACCGCATGCTCGTCGAGCACGGAGAATAAGGTTGAAAGGGTCTCGATGAGCACTTCCTTTGCGCGGGTACGCGAATGTTTTCCTTCAAGCAGCACTTCAGGTTCGAGGATGGGCACCATTCCCGCGCTCTGCACTTCCTTCGCATAGCTTGCGAGACGCCGCGCGTTCTCGTGAATCGCCTTCGCGCTCGGCAGCGTATCCCCGTCTATCATGATGACCGCACGCCACTTCGTGAAGGTGGTACCGGTCTTCGCATATGCGGCGAGCCGTTCCGGCAAGCCAATGAGTCCGCCGGTAATGAGTTCAGCGGGGCTCTCCGGAAACGGTTCGGTTCCCTGATCCACCTTTATGCCGGGTTCGATGCCGCGGTCGAGGAGGGATCTCGGGAAAAGCTTCTTGTCGTCGCCTTTCTGGGCGAGCGTTTCTTCATAGAGGATGACGCCTGAGAGGTAGTCTTCGATGCCTGGCGTGCCGAGAAAGAGATCGCGGTACTGCCGGCGCATCTCTTCTCCGGTCTCGATACCGTACGAGGCGAGACGCTTTATAGCGGTATGCGTGCTTTCGTCTGCGGCGAGGAGGCCTTTGCCGGGCGCGACGAGCGCACGCGCAATGGAAATAAGATCAGTCATGCAAAAAGTATACCGCGGGCGTCATCCTTTATGCACAAGCGCGAGAACGGTGCGTGCTAGACTCGAATGATATGGATAAGCAACTGGATTTCGTAGCCATCGGCGACTGTACGGTCGACGAATTTATCAAGCTTAAGGATGCCGAAGTGCACTGTGCGATAAACAGCGACGAGTGCACCATCTCGATGAGCTGGGGCGATAAGATTCCCTACGATACGTCCATCCTCGTGCCCGGCGTAGGCAACGCGGCGAACGCGGCGGTAGCGGCGGCACGCCTCGGTCTTCCGAGCGGCTTCGTGAGCAACGTCGGCAAAGATCGCTACGGTGAGGAGATTCTCGAGGCCTATAAACGCGAGGGCGTAGACGCGACGCACGTGCGCGTGAATGACGGTATCGCGACGAATCATCACTACGTCCTCTGGTATAACGCGGAGCGTACCATCCTTATCCGTCATGAAGCCTATCCGTACGCTATACCGGAAGGCTTCGTCCCTCCGAAATGGATATACCTCTCCTCAGCCGGTGAAAGTTCCGAGCAGTTCCACCTCGATCTCGCGAAGTGGCTCGAGGCGCACCCGGAGACGAAGCTCGCATTCCAGCCGGGCACCTTCCAGATGGAGATGGGTAAGGAAAAACTCGCTGAACTTTATAAGGTAACGACGCTCGTTGCCTGCAATAAGGAGGAGGCCGAGCGGATACTCGGGCTCGGCGAGACCGATATGGGCGAACTTTTGGAAAAGATGCGCGCACTCGGTCCGAAGATCGCGCTTATCACGGACGGTCCGAAGGGTGCGTACCTCTCGGACGGCGAGACGCGGCTCAAGGTGCCGATGTATCCGGATCCAAAGCCGCCAGTCGATCGCACGGGTGCAGGAGACGCAACGACCTCCACGGTCGTAGTAGCGCTCGCCCTCGGAAAATCGTTAAAGGAAGCGCTCCTCTGGGGCCCGATAAATTCCATGTCGGTTGTCCAAGCGGTGGGCGCGCAAGCGGGACTGCTCACGCGCGAAGTCCTCGAACGGTACCTGTCGGATGCGCCCGAGGCATACGAAGCGGTGCCGTTTTGAGGCGCGTGTAGTATGTGTTCTAGCAGCCTTGCGGCCTCTGGCCGCAAGGCTGCTACGTATCTCTCGCTCAGTTTCCGCCGAGCACCTTGCTCTTCAAGATTGAGTTCTGGAGCTGCACGTAATTCGCCTCGTTGCTTCCTTGTACGACCTGGTACTGGTTCTTGTTCGCCACCTTGATGATGATAAGCGCTGCCCCCGCACCGAAAATGGTTATGATGAGCACTGCCAGGTACGTGTTCGCGCGCTTCTTCATGCCCGAAGTATACGTGAGAAAACGGTCCCTCGGAGACCGTGTGTGGATAGGACTATTCTATTGCTTTACGAGCCCGAGCGCGGCGCGGACGATTGCCCCGGCATCAAGCTCATAGCGGCGTATGAGCTCGCCTGGATCGCCGGACTGGCCGAACTGATCACGTACGCCTACCCGATACTGCGGGAGCGGATGATGCTCCGCCAGGAATTCCGCGACGGCGCTGCCGAATCCTCCGGCTGCCTGATGCTCCTCGACGGTAACGACGGCGCGCGCCTTCCCCGCGGCCGCGAGGATCGCCTCGGTATCAAGCGGCTTCACGGTTGGAACATGGAGGACAACGCTCCCCACGCCCTTTTCTTCGAGCTGCTTGGCCGCCCGTAGCGCTTCGTACGAAAGCAAGCCGGTCGAAAACAACGCGACCTGCGGTGTTCCGCTCTCATAGAGCCTGAGGGCCTTGCCGAGTACGAACGGCGTTTGTGCGCTCGTGAAGAGGGGCGTTGCCGAACGTCCGAAACGCAGGTAGACCGGCCCCTCATGCGCGGCAGCCGCAATTACGGCTTTGCGCGCCTCCTCGGCGTCCCCCGGTGCGACGACAATCATGTTCGGAAGCATCCGCATGAGGCCGATATCCTCGAGCATCTGATGCGTCGCGCCGTCAGGTCCTACCGAAACGCCCGCGTGCATTCCGCAGACTTTTACATTCGCTTCGTTCAGCGCGATCGTCGTACGGATTTGTTCATAATTCCTTCCAGGATTGAAGGCGGCATAGCTTGCGATGAAGGGGACCTTCCCCGCCGCGGCGAATCCCGAGCCGAGCCCGGCCATATTCTGCTCACCGATGCCGACTTCGATGAAGCGCTCGGGGAATTCCTTCTCAAACCACTCTGCGCGCGTCGATTCCGAGAGGTCCGCACAGAGCACGATCACACGCTCGTCCGCTTTCCCCGCCTCGACCGTTCCCTTGCCGAACCCATCGCGCGTTGGCACCTTCTCTATATGTTCCGAGAACACCTGCTCGGAGAGTCTGGCTTCTTTGCTAAGCATACTCGTGCGGTACCCTACCTTTCATGCTGCGCAATTCCTTGAGGAAGCGCCTCCCCTCTTCCTTGCTCGGCGGCTTGCCATGCCAGTGGAAGTCGAACTCTATCTCCGGAACGCCTTTGCCGGGAATCGTGTGCGCGATGATCGCAACCGGCTTCTCGTAGATGGCATCCGCTTCCTCGATTGCGGCAATGAATGCGGGAATATCGTTTCCGTTCACCTCGATGACATGCCAATTGAAAGCTTCGTACTTTGCTTTGAGCGATTCGAGCGGCATTACGTCTTCGGTCACGCCGTCGATCTGGATATTGTTCCGATCGATGATCGCGGTCAGGTTCGGGAGTTTCTGCTTGCCGGCCCACATAGCCGCTTCCCATACCATCCCCTCATCCTGCTCCCCGTCGCCCATCACGCAGAAGATGCGCTGTTTTGTGCCGTCCATGCGGAAGGCATACGCCGCCGCCGCCGCTTGCGAGAGGCCTTCGCCTAGAGGGCCGGACGTCGTCTCGAGTCCCGGCAACCGGAGACGTTCAGGATGGCCCTGGAGGCGCGACCCGAAGGCGCGTAGGGTGCGGCACTCTTCGACTGGGAAATAACCCGCGTGCGCCATGGCCGCATAGCGCACGGGAACCACATGACCGTTCGAGAGTATGAGCCGGTCCCGCTCCGGCCACTCCGGATGCTTCGGATCATGTCGCAAGATATGGAAATAAAACGCCGCGAATATGTCCGCGAGGCCGAGAGGGCCGGCGGTGTGCCCGCTCTTCGCCGCGACAAGCATCTCGATGACCGTCTCGCGTATCTGTTCGGCTCTTGCTTCGAGCTTTCGCGTCTCGACGTCCGTAAGACTCATACGGTCGAGTATAACGTACTCGATCGAGCTATCGCGCTACGAACTCGGTGGAAAGCCTTGCGTCACCGGTACACCCGGTGGAGGCGGCGTCTTTCCTGATGGGCCGATACCGCCCGTGGTAGCTGATACGAAAAAGAAGAGTGCGAGGAGTACCGCGAGAACGGCCACCGCGAGCAGCACATACTGCGCCTGGCGCGCCTCGCGGACGAGTCCGGTCGCGAGTATCCAGCGCACGAGCACGGGCGTCGTGGGTTGGGTGTTCTCGGAGGCGTACTCCTGTTCTCCTTCGAATTGTAGGTCGGACATGCGTGTGGATGTTAGAAACCGTTATTGATAGCCCAGTTTGCGAACCCGAGGCACCCGAGTGCGGTGTGCGGCCAATAGTGCGGGTCGCTCGGGGACGGCGGCGTATCGAGATACGTCGCGAGCACGTAGCGCTGTCCGTTATCCGAGTAATACGCATAGAGTCGGGAGCCGGTATCGCTCGCGGCGCAGGCTTGCCCGTCGTCGTTGAATTGCGGGTCTTGCGGCATGGTTGCGATGTCGTTCGCCGGCAGCAAGCGCGGCTCCCCCGCGGAGCCCCAGCAGTTCCACCACGGAGAACTGATGCAGCTGCCGATTGGGTAATGCCCGTTGTCCGAATAGTACAGTTCAAGCGCCGTTGCGATTGATTCCAAATCGCTCATGCGTTTTGCGTCGTCTCCTTTCTG
>DAIDIW010000007.1 GCA_027451665.1 Candidatus Kaiserbacteria bacterium | reverse complement strand
GTTTTGCTCCTCCTCATTACCGTCGTTGATCTCGTTGTCATAGGCCTGACGTGGCACGAGTGGCGTTATTTGCGGCACAAGTCCGACATGGGCAGGGTGCGAATTTAGTCGTACTGCAAGACGATTCTGTCTCCGTCGTGCATCACGTAGTTCTCATAGTCGGTGTTCGGTGTGCCGTTCACCGTCATGCGCATATTCGTGCCGAACGAGCGCATGTCCTTGCCCCAAATTTTGAAGAACTGTCCGAGCGTAACGTCTTCTTTGTAAACTGGACCGCTCATGAATTCAAGATGGATGAGCGGCAAGTCTTCGTGTGTATGCATCGCCGCCATCTGCATTTGCGGATCGTACCCGCGCGTCCCTGCAAACTGCGGACCAATGCCGAGATTCTGCGGGATCGTGACCTGCTGCCCCTTCACGAGAATGGTGAGCTGAGGGTGCCAATGGATGCCCGTTCTGGAGACAACGTCGGGGTTGCTGTTTGCCAGACTGCTTGACCACAGCGTGCCGCCCACGAGAAGCAGGACTGCAACTGCGCCGACTATAAGTATTGTTTTCATAGTGTTAGTTGGTTAGCAGATACTTGAGGTATCCCAGTACGCAGCGATCTGCTGCGCGCTGTAGTGGTAATCTTTGATCATTTTCTTGGCAATACCTTCGTTGACGAAGTAGTGCCAGCATTTGCAGCAACACGGGCCTTCTTTCGACGTTTTCATCGCTTGGTCCATGATTGTCTGTTCCTGCGGCGTGAGCATTGTGGTGTTGTCGTAGTCAATCCACTTCTTCGCGATCGCAACCGGTGTCTTGTATGGATTCATCGGCACATCGGGAATGTTTTTGTACTGCTGCAAATTTTCTAGTTCTTTATTGTATTCAGTGAGGTCTTTCATCGCGCCGCAACATTGGCCGCCGAGATACAGGCCCGTCGTCGAGGCGAGATCGGTGCCACCGGCAACGCAACTGCCGCCGACTGATGGGCTTGCCGAAAGCAAACTGTCGACATTCGGAGAGCATGTGATGAGTTGCGAGTCGAGATCGACGAGCGTCGGATTGACCGGCGTCGTGAGGTTATTGCTCTGAGTCATGAAAGCCGCCTTACCGCTTTCGGTAGGGATTTTTGCGTACTCCGCGGCAATTTCGGCATTCGCCACAGGCGTATGAGGTTTTGCGATGAGGTACCCTCCGATCACCGCAGCAATGGCAATGATGAGGATAGGAACATATTTTCTCCGCATGGGGCTATTGGCTCTTCAGAGCCGCATCTATCGCCGTCTGGAATGCCGCGTACGGCTGCGCTCCCGAGATTAACTGCTTGCCGATGATCGCGCCCGGCGTGCCGGAAATGCCCATCGCGGTGCCTTCGGCCCTGTCCGCATCCATTTCTTTTTGGTACTCGTCGCCGTTTGACTTCACGAGCGCGGCGACTTTCGCGGTGTCGGACGCGCCGAGGACGCTGGTTGTTATTGATGTTATCTTCGCATCGGTTGCCCAGCCGGTGTTTTCAGTGCCCTGGTTGTCATACACGGCCTTGTGCCACTGGTAGAACTTGTCGGGCGCGACTTCCCACACGGCACGGGAGAACTTTCCTAACGTCTGAGAATCGAGACCGAGGAACTGGTAGTCCTTGAACACAATCTTGAGTTTGCCGGTGTCGACATAATTCTTGAGTATCTGCGGCATCGTCTGTTCCTCGTTGCGCTGACAGAACGGGCACTGATAGTCGTACCAGTACGCCATCGTGACCGGCGCGTTCGGACTACCGATGAACGGCTCACCCGCCGTTTTGACCTTCGACACGTCTGCCGCGACGGCGGGTTGCGGCTGGTTTCCAGCCGGAAGAGGCTGCGAAACGGGATGCGCGTTATTCCACATGAGTGCGCCTGCGATGAATGCCCCGCCGAGAAGCACCGCAAGAGGCGTAGCGAACTGAGTAAATTTTGATGATGGTTCCATGGTTTTGGATGGTATTTGGTATTTTTGTAAGAGCGCGCCGATTTTTGAATGCTATAACGTACGCCGCCCCAAAAGCGCAGCATTTATTGAGACGATGACCGTGCTCGCGGACATGAGGACTGCCGCGAAGGCGGGCTGGAGAAAGATGCCCCACGGCGCGAGGACGCCCGCCGCGAGCGGAATGGCGAAGATGTTGTACCCGGCCGCCCACCAGAGGTTCTGAATCATCTTCGAGTACGTCATCTTGGAGAGCCGCACGATCTTCGCGATGTCTCGGGGGTCGTCGCGCACGAGAATGATACCTGCCGACTCGATGGCGACGTTCGTGCCTGCGCCTATCGCGATACCGAGATCGGCTTGGGTGAGCGCGGGCGCGTCGTTGATGCCGTCACCCACCATTGCGACCTTACAACCCTTCGTTTGCAATTCTTTCACTTTCGCCGACTTTTGGTCAGGGAGAACTCGCGCGAAATATTCATCGAGACCAATCTCCGCCGCGACGGCTTTTGCCACGTCTTCAGAATCGCCCGTGATCATGACCGAACGGATACCCATCGCCTTAAGCTCGCGTACCGCTTCCTTCGATTCTTCGCGCACGACGTCGGCGAGCGCAATCGCGCCCAGTACCGCGCCGCCTTGCGCGACAAAGACGATAGTCTCTCCCTTCGCACCGGCCTCTCGTACGTGCCGAGAGAACTCCGCGGGTATGGCGAGCTTTGTTTCTTCGAGCAACGCCGGGCCGCCGACCAATGTTTCTTTCCCGTCGACAACAGCTTTTGCGCCTCGGCCTTTGAGCGCCATATGCGCATTAGCTTCCGCGTAGTGAACATTCCGCACTTTTGCCTCCGCGACAACCGCTTTCGCTATCGGATGTGCGGAAAGCGCGTCAAGCGACGCAGCAAGCGCCAGGATATCGTTCTCCGAGAATCCATTGGCGTTCCATACGCCCATGACGCCGAATGCGCCCTTTGTGAGCGTGCCGGTCTTGTCGAAGAGCACGGTATCGATGCTACGTGCGGCTTCAAGGGCGAGGCGCTGCTTCACAAGGAAGCCATTCTTCGCCGCCTTGGTCGTCGAAATAGAAGCAACAAGCGGTACGGCGAGGCCAAGCGCATGGGGGCAGGCGATGACGAGGACTGCCACGACGCGCGCGACTGCGAAGGCGACGTCGGCTCCGAGTATAAGCCACGTACCAAACGTCACGACGCCGCCGCCAACCGCAACGACCGTGAGAAGAAATGCCGCCTTATCAGACAATATCTGGAGCTTCGACTTGGAGGCCTGGGCTTCAGCGACGAGCCGCATGACACCCGCGAGGAAAGTTTTTTCGCCGATGTTCGCAACTTTGATCTTGAGCGCCCCATCGCCGTTAATGGTCCCGGCGATGACAGGACTCCCCGAGTGCTTGTCAACCGGTTTCGATTCACCGGTGACCATCGACTCATCGACATCCGATTCGCCTTCGATGATAGAGCCGTCTGCAGGAACCTTGCCGCCCGGCTTCACAAGCACGGTGTCGCCTTCTTTGAGGTTGGAAAGCGGAACGACTCTCGTCACGCCATTTTCAATCACTTCGGCAGTGTCGGGAAGGAGTTTGGACAGCTCGCGCAAAGCGCCTTGCGCTCCCGACACGGCTCGCATCTCAATCCAGTGACCAAGGAGCATGATGACGATAAGCGTCGTGAGTTCCCATAGGAGCGGTTCCTTCCCGAAGAACACCGCGTAGACGCTCCAGAGGTAGGCAGTGGTGATGGCGATTGCGATGAGCGTCATCATGCCGGGCACTCGCGCCTTGATCTCGCGCCACGCGCTCGCAATGAATACCCAGCCTCCGTAGAAGTAGACGGCCGAGCCGAGCAGGAGCGGGACGTAGGCAGAACCGGGGAACGCCGGGACCGTAAAGCCGAAGAGCGTCTGAAGAATCGAGGAGTAGAGGATTACCGGAATAGAGAGTACGGTGCTGACCCAGAACTTGCGCAAGAACATAGCTGTCGAATGCCCGGCATGCTTGTCTTGCTCTTCGTGCCGGTGAGCATGGCCGCTCGTTCCTCCGGCAGGCACGAGATTCATGCCGCACTCGGGACACATACCCGATCGTTCTTGCATGATTTCCGGATGCATCGGGCAGGTATATGAAGTCCCTTTTGCTTCAAGCTGGCTTTGATGAGTATGTTCCATACTGATTAGTGACAGCAATTATGGCCTGAATGCGACTTGTCTTGCGATTCTTTTTCATTTTCCTCTTCCCTGTGCTCCATATCGCCATGGCCGGAGTGACCTCCTTTGCGCATCATGAAATAATGGAGGAGGAAACAGCTGCCGAGTAATGCAATCGCGAGTACGGTGTAGCTCATATACGTTTATGATACCCCCACGGGGTATGCGAGTCAAGAGGAGTTGTCCCTATGCCGCCAGATTTTATGTATGCCACTCTTTTCCATGTGAAGTGCTCGTATACGCCCGACCAGAGGAATCCGAAACTGGCGGCGAATAGAAGCTCCTCAAGCGGTATTCCGAAAATGAGTATCCCGGAGAGCGCTTTGAGGTTCCAAACCGCCGCGACGTAGCCCGGGTAGGCAATGATGAGCGTGAGAAAGAACAGGAAGTAGAACGCGAGGAATATCGCCGCACTCGCAAGCATCTTCCGCGCAAGGTCGGGGCGGCAGTACAGTGCCGTGATCCCTCCGGCAAACATCGCGATGATGGCGTCATATATCGGATTGAGATTGGTCGCGAACACGAGTATGCCGAAGACGATGGGAGCGGACGCGATGGCCCAGAAATGGAAACGATGGCGCGGACCATGCCGTTCCGCTGCGTGAACGCTCGCGTCTTTCGCACGGAAAAGCAGGTTGTAGAGCGCGAACGCGCCGCCGCCCACGCCGAACGCGAAGAGCAAGCTCTCGATATCGAAGCCGGTCGTTTGCGCGAGGTTGAAGAGGGACGGCGGATTCCAGTATGCCGGTACGAACAAGGGCTCCGTTAGCCCAAGAAGTGATGTCCATAAGCTCACCATCAGCATTTCCCGCCTCCGCTTTCTGTCGCCGAGGAGCAGAAATACGGCGAGCCAGACGACGAGCAAAAGCAAACTCCAGTTGAGCCAAGCGTAGTGCATGATTGGTCACTCGTTTGAGACGCTGTCGACGGCTTTACGCAGTTTTGATTCCGCTTCCCGTCCGACTGCCGTGACATCCTCGTTATCGACCACCTGCATAGCTGCGGTCGGCAGAATCGCCGAGACAAAAACTGAGCCGTGGTCCTCGTACACGATTACATTGCAAGGCAAGAGAAGGCCGATTTCCTTCTCAGCTTGCAGCGCACGATAAGAAAGCGCCGGGTTACACGCGCCAAGGATCACGTAGTTGTCCCAATCGACATCCAGTTTCTTCTTGAGCGTGGCTTTTACATCGATTTCGGTCAGGATGCCGAATCCTTCCTTGGCAAGCGCTTCTTTCGCCTTCTGCACGGTATCAGTGAATGGCAGGGTGATCTGTTTGGTATAGCCGTAGTGCATATCGTTTACTCTACTGTTTCTCGACGCACGCTACCTTGCACAACCACGCGAAGAGGACGCCAAAGAGCCAGCCGTAGATGAACGCTTCGATGATGCCGATGACCGCGCCCACGAAGCTCATGGTAAAGCCTGGATAGACGAGGCGCAGAAGGTTCAGATGCAGCTCCTGGAGAACCGGGTCGCTGAAAAGAAAGCCCCACGCCATGCAGGCGAGAAAGAATATCGCTGATACGATGCCGAGCATGTTCCCTGTTCTAACCGCGTTGAGACGATTCATATCTGTGCGTTGTTAATCTTAGTAAGCAGTGACTCTAGGATTTCGTGCGGCGCACGAGCCACATGACCGAAGCTACGACGCCGACAATCGCGAATAGCCACACGAACGCCATGACAATACTACCGAAAGCGCTGTAGCCGATTACGCCGGAACCGAATCCCATCATTGAGTAGCCATCGGGACCCCAATTGCCCACCATGCCGCCGCCCATCATGGGGCCGAAACCGGAGACACCGGAAGGGAATGCGGCGTTCGAGTTGCAACCCGAAAGACGCTCGCCCATCGCGATGTGCATAGCCTCGTCGCCTTGCTCGCCAAGCCGTTGCGTCATCACGGTGTCCGCTTGGTCGTGATACGAGCCCATCATCTGCCCCATGTAGTAGTCGCCGAGTGCCGCGAAGTCCTGCGTGGTGAGCTGGCCGCACGATGTCCGCCCCGACTGGAGCTTGGCAAGTAGGGCCGCCCCGGTCGCGTCTCCGGCGTCGGATGAGCTTGAAGACGTCGCTTCCGACGCGGCGGCAAATCCATAATCGCCCATCATTCCCTGCGCGCTCGCGACGCCCGCGAATCCGAGAAAGACTACTGCCATAACCGTACTGATAGCAATCTTGTTCATATGTTGTGTACTGTTATTACTAATATACCATGGTTTCATTATACCCAGCAGGGGTATAGAAGCAACGATCACACGGAACATTGCGCGCCGCTGCCGCCCTGCGGCTGCACTTGCGCCTGTATCGCGGCAAAGCCGGACGCGCTCGAGTACTGTTTGCCGAGGATTTCTTTCGGGTCCGCGGTTGCGAGGCTTGAACCGCGCGACTTGAGGTAACGCTCAATGGTCGCGTACTGCTGCGGAAACCACAGCGCCTGCACGCGAAGCGCGTAGCGGTACATATCCGGTTCGCTCACGCCTGCCTTCGCCATGAGTTCGAGTAGCCCCAACATCGCCATGCCGTGATTGCAATCCGGGAAGTGCGTCGGGTTGTCGCAGCAGGGGCGGTAGATGTTCGCAGCGACTCTGTCGACAGTCGCTTGCTCAGCAGCGGTGAGTTGTACCAACGCATGCTTGTCGTAGTGCGTCATTGCATCACCCTTCGACAGCGTCCAGCCACCCGTCGAAGCAAAGCTGTTCGCGCCACCATACGCCGGATTCATCATCTGCGTCTTGTCCTCAAGAATGGGGTTCTTGTTTGCGAGGCCGAATGCCCATAGGAGGTTGAGGACGAGTCCCGCGTTGTCGGACGTGATAATGAGATCGCCCGTAGTCGTGCCATACGCGAGCTGCTGTAGGTCATTCGCAAGATCGGGTCGAGAAGCGTAGAGCGCGCCGAACTTTGTCTTGTCTATAACACCAAGCACAACAAGTTGCGCACCAAGGTCACCCCACGACACGGGTATATCGACAGATGCTTGGAGCTGCGTCTGCGGCTCAACTGAGGAATGTCGCGATTGCGCCGCGTTGGCGAGGAGCACTATGCCGCCGAGCGCAACGAGCAAGACGGCTACGCCAGCGTATTTCTTTATATTTTCCATACTACTCATCGCAACAGTTAGCGAGCTGGTTCAGCAAGTCCTCGACGCGGGACGCTTGCGGAGATGTGTTCGCCTTCACGCCAACGAGCTTGAGCTTGAGGGCCCAAAAAATCGCGAAGAGTCTATACGCCTGCTCGAATTTTTCTTTGGCGCGAAGCGCGTCGCCATCGGAGCGGTACTTCATGCCGACCTCGATGAGACGCATCGTCGCGGCGAGAAGATGCTTGCTCGCGCACCACGTCTCGCCTTGATGTTCCGGCATGAGTTCCGCGAGCAGCTTCTTGCGCGTCTCGCGCACTTCACTCGCGGTATCGAAGTACTCGTCGCGGCCGGTCTTGAGTGCGGTCATGACGAAATGTTCTTCGAGCGAGACGACGTTCATGACGGCGAACGCGAGGTCCTCGGCACTCGAGAGATCGATGCCGCTCTTTTCGTGGAGTTTTTCTATCCTCGCGAGGAATGTTTCGAATGTGGTCATAGGTTAGATGTACAAGACGAGTAATCCGAGCACTACCATGGCGATGCCGGCCCAGAGCCGCACTTGCGAGAGATTGGTGCGGCGCCATTCCTGTACCTTTTCCACAATCGCTTTGTCCGCAGCGACAAAGAGTACGGCCGCGAGCGGCGCGATGAGAATCACGTTGTAGAGCACGAGATAGCCGACGCCCGTTGCGTACGTCGCCGTGTCGTGCAGGAGGCCTATCACCATGAGGTACGGACCGCCCATGCACGGGAACTGGCACACGCCGACGAGAAGACCGAGCGCGAATGCGGCCGGTATCGAGGCGCGGTCCATCAAGGTCGCCATCTTAGCGTGCGCTCCCTTGGGGAGCGAGAGCCGTATCGGGAACGACGGGAATGCCCATGCAAGCAGATTCAATACGCCGAAAGCGATGAGGAGCGTGGCGCCGAGCTTGCCCATGAAGTGCGGCGTCGAGAAGAGGTGCAGCACGTGGAAGAGCCCGAGTCCGATGCCGAGATACGCGACGAAGATGCCAGCGACGTACACGCCGCCGATGGCAAGAATGCGCCGCCGATTCATCTGCATGCCGAACAGGAATGCGATGGTGAGCAAGAGGATCGAGAAGCTGCATGGATGCACGCTGTCGAGTAATGAGGAAACCACGACCAACGGCAGTAGCCACGCGCCGCCTTTCGAGAGACTCCAAATGGCCGACGATGTGAACGGCGAGTACTGCAGGAACACAATAACGGCGATGGCGGCGAGCACGAGCGCGCCTATAGTTATGATGCGCTTCATGCTAAGGAGTCACGTCGGCAGCAATCTCCAACTGAAGCGTCGAACCGTTCGCTTCATGCAGGTCGATGGTGCGATCGATATGGCCGACGCCTGCGGGACCGTGCGCCGCAGGGTCGTAGACGACGCGCACGGTGGTCGTTGCGCCCGGCGCAAGCGTATCGCTTGCGTCGTAGCGATAGCCCATGCCGTCCATACCGAACGGGCCCTCCTTCGATCCGTCGGCGTGAACGACGTACGCGGTCGTGCACATGCATGAGGTGTCGACGCCCGCAAGCGTAACAGTTGAACTTGAGGTGTTGGTAATAGTGAAGTCTCGGTGCACGACGCCGTCCTTCATAGAGATGGTGCCGAAGTTGTAAGAGTACTGGTTCGCAGCGAGGTCGCTTGAGGAGGATGTGCGCGCTGTCAATGCCGGTCCTGGCGTCACGGGAGAACCAGCCCATCGGCTTGCGAACGCAAGCAATCCGACGGATGCGACCACTACGACGCCGAGCGCTACCAGTGATTTTGTTGACATAGAATTACGTTGAGGGATTGTAAAGCGTCATGTTGATGGGAAATTCCACCGACCATTAGTATCCAGGCGGAAACGCAAAGGTCGGCGGAATCGGAGCAGGCGGCTGCCCATAGACAACGGCTATTTCCTCGTGCTCCTTGAGCGGAAGCTGCCGCGGGTCGCCTTGGTACTCGGTTCCGTCGACGTATACCTTCAACGTTGAAGTGGCTGAGGAGCAGTATCCACCGATGCACGAATTGGTGAATCGAACGCCCCATATATCGAAGAATTGACCGAGCGTGAAGGTCTGTACGACGGGAGATTCCACGTGGATGATGCCCGAATCATCGTGCGTATGGATCGGGGCGATGAACGCGGGCTCATCTACCCCGATCTCTGCCGGAACAGCAACCGGCTGCCCGTCCACGAAGATGTCGAGGTGTTGGTGGATATGGAGCGCGGAACCCTCACTTGCAAGAGGCGGCACTCCTATGGCCTTCAACCTCGCTCGGAGATTCCTGATCTCGGTTGGCCATGGCGTATCACCCGTAGTAAGGCCGGGGAGACTGCTTGGGTCGACGATGGCGCTCTTGGCAAACGCCGGCTTTCCACTGACGTTCACATACACGAGCAAGAGAACCACGAACGCTGCGATAGAGGCCCAAATCCAAAAAGAACGTGATGTATTAGCCATTGCAAAGACAGATAGAGGAACTGGTAATGAACGCACGACCGTTCCTCTAGTAGGCCTTCGTGTTCAGAAGGCCTCTTGCGAATGCTTCTTGTAACGGAGCATGCAACCGTATTGGCAAAGATAATGATTTCCATCTAGAAATGTCTAGTACGCTCGCCTGTTCGGACAGGAAGAGCGCGAGCGCTCGCGGCAAGAAACCCTTGCTCGCGGCAATCAGAAGAATCGCGATGAAAACCAAGACGGGGAAAAAGATGGCGGTTGTCAGCGAGTCCTGGAGGTGTTCCGCATGTTGCAGGGGCGACATGGTACAGATTCCACCCGAAAATGCGCAACCGCCCATGTCGCCGTTTGCCATGCGCATGAAGGAGAAAAAGGTGCCGCCAAGAACCACCACTCCGAACATGGCTAGAACTACGCCGTAAAGAATGCGCCGCATAGCAGTTGATTTCATACCCTATAGGAGTATTATAAGCGCATATGAAATCGGACGTCAAACGGAAACTGGGGAAGCGGCTCAAGATTATCGAAGGGCAAGTGCGCGGCTTGCAGAAGATGATTGCCGAAGATGCATACTGTATAGACACTATCACGCAGGCATCCGCCGTTCGGCAAGCGCTCTCGGCCGTAGAGGATGTCCTGCTTGAGAAGCACCTTCTGACGCACGTCGTCGAACAAATGAAGGGCGGTTCTCAGGAAAAAGCGGCACGTGAAATCCTGGCAGTATATAAGGTCTCCAAGAGGAAATGAACGACTTCCGTCTCCCGCTGACGGCACTCCGGTGATAGCATAAAACAATGCGTGCATTCGAAGATAAGTCATTCGCCGTACTTCGAATCGTATTCGGCTTCGTGTGGGCCATCGACGCGTACT
Organism: Candidatus Kaiserbacteria bacterium; assembly: GCA_027451665.1. GTDB lineage: Bacteria > Patescibacteriota > Minisyncoccia > Phycocordibacterales > Phycocordibacteraceae > C7867-001. The sequence goes on along the minus strand of DAIDIW010000007.1, from coordinate 12,653 downwards.
TCAAGTGGCAGCCCGCCTTCCTTAACAACTTCACGAGCTACCTCACCATGGGCGCACAGGGGCAACCCGCGCTCGTGCAAGCGTGGATCAACCTCTGGATTCACGGCGTCTCGGTCGATCCGCATTTCTTCGGCATCATCGTCGCGCTTGCCGAGACGGCGATCGCCATCGGTCTCTTGTTCGGCTTCTTCACACGCGTCGCGCTCGCGGGCGGCATCCTGATGACGCTCGTCATCTGGTCGACCGCCGAGGGCTTCGGCGGCCCCTATGTCGCCGGCTCGACCGACATCGGCGCGGCAATCATTTACGTCATCGTCTTCATCGCCCTCTGGCTCGGCGCATGCTGGCGCCACTACAGCATCGACTCGCGTCTGAAAAATGCCGTCCCGTGGCTCTTCGGCAACTAGTGGCGCGTGGCCCGAGGTCCTCTGTCGTGATACAAAATGGCTATGGATTCGTTTTTCATCTTCGCGGCGGAATATCTGTACCTCGTTTCTGTTGCAACGCTGGGTGCGTACTTCCTCCTCCAACCACGCGACTCATGGAAGCACCGGGCTTTCTTCGCGATTCCCGCCGGGCTCTTCGCGCTCGCACTCGGCATGATCGCGAACCACTTATACTTCGACCCACGCCCATTCGTTGTCGGACACTTCACGCCGCTCGTGCCGCACGCGCCCGATAATGGGTTCCCGTCCGATCACACGCTCCTCGTTTCTGCCGCCGCGATGATTGGTACGCTCTGGAATCGTCGCTTGGGCATGGTGCTCTGGATTCTTGCGATTCTCGTCGCGGTCGGTCGCGTGTACGTCGGCGTACATCACGTGCTCGATGTGACGGGCAGTATCGTCATATCCTCCGTGGCGGTACTATTGGCCTATGCCTTCTACAAATACCTCTGGCATAAGGAGATTGCTTAGCGAAAAGAATATCCACCTCGTCTTCGACGTAAGCCTTTGGGTGAAGGCGGTCTTTGCGCTTGGCGAAATCGTCTCGGGCATCGCCACCTACCTCGTCTCGAAGGAGCTGCTCGTGCAGATAGTTCTGCTCGTCACGCGCGCCGAGTTTGCTGAGGATCCGCACGACCAGCTTGCGAACTATCTGCTTCACACCGCTCAGAACCTTTCCATCGGCGCGCGCGATTTCGCCGCAATCTATCTCATCGCGCACGGCGTTGTGAAGCTCTGGCTCATCGTCGGCCTCCTGCGAAAACGGCTCTGGTACTACCCGACCGCCATGGTCGTATTCGGCCTCTTTATCCTCTACCAGATCTACCGTTTCGCCTTCACGCATTCGATCCTGCTCATCCTCATCACGGTCCTCGACCTCATCGTCATCGGACTCACGTGGCACGAGTGGCAGTATCTACGTCGCATCCTGGACGCGCCAGGTTATGCGAGCACCAACATAGAAAAATGAACAACCGGGAACTGACTGAGAAAGTACTCGAGTGGTGCCGCATCTCTTATCCGCGCCTTCGGTTCGAGACGGAACGGACGTACCAGCTGACTCCGGAAGCCGTCGGCGTTTCAAAGCCATATCTCAGGGTGGATATCGTCGGTTTTGACAAGCGAGGCAAGGAAGCGCTCGGCATCGAGATAAAATCGCTGACCGACCACAACACTTTCCGCAAGACGGCCACCGCTATCGGCCAAGCGCTCGTGTTACGAGCCGCCTTCGGGAAAGCGATCATGGTATTCGAGGTCGACCCGTCTTTCAAAGACTACAAACTGGGACGATACCAGTGGCTTACGAACATCAATTCCGAATACGGGATAGGCGTGGCCCTGGCGCAAAATAGCGTCGCCCTTATCGAGCCGCCTAGACAGAGCAGGTCGCCGGCGAGAACACTTTTCATTCGTTACAAAAAATAGGCAGTTTCTGATACAGACGAATGCCGCTTCCGCGGCATTCGCCGAGCGCCCATCCCGGCCGTTTGGTTAATTAATCAGCGCACGATTAGAACAGCACGCGATCCTCGAACAGCACCGAGAGCTGCGCCATGATCTCGCTCCAGTTGCGGAGCGCCGTCGAGCGACCCTTCGAGAAGTCTGCCTGAGCGAGCCAGAGGAGCTTTAGCAAGGAGTCGTCATGTGGAAAGACGGTAGTCGTCTTCGTCACCTTCCGGAACTGTCGGTTCAGATTTTCAATCATGTTGGTGGTGTATATCATGCGACGCACCGGAGCAGGATACTCGAAGAAGGTGGCGAGGTCCGGCCACTTCTCCTCCCACGAGCGGAGGTATGCACGGTACTGCGGCCAATGTTCCTTCACGCCCTCGAGAGCCTCTCTGCCTTGATCGGCGGTAGCGGCGGTATACACCTCCTTCAGGTCTTTGCAGAACGCTTCGCGGTCGTGGAACGGCAGGAACTTCATTGTGTTCCGGATCATGTGCACGACGCAAATCTGGACGTCCGTGTTCGGATACACCGCCTTGATGGCCTCGGGGAATCCTTTGAGCCCATCGACGGCAGCGATGAGGATGTCGTCCACTCCGCGATTCTTCAAATCGTTGAGTACATGCATCCAATACTTCGCGCCTTCGGTATCGGTCACCCAGATGCCGAGAACTTCCTTCGTGCCATACGGGTTTATGCCGAGCGCGATGTATGCCACTTTCGACGCTATTTTGCCAGCGTCGCGCACCTTGAAGTGGATGCCGTCGAGATACACGATCGGGTACATCGCGGAGAGTGGGCGGGATTGCCACTCCTTCACGAGCGGGAATACCTTGTCCGTGATCGCGGAGACGGCGGGCTGAGAGATGTCGAGTCCGTGGTGCGCCTTCATGTATCGCGAGATGTCGCGGGTCGTGAGGCCTTTCGCATAGAGCGAGATAACCATCGCTTCGTTGTCGTTGGCGACCACGTCATACCACGGCTCGAAGGCGAGGTCATCGCGATCGATAGCGGGCGCGCCGAGACGACGTTTTGCATACGGCTTCGGAGCCGGTTCTTCCTTCGGCTCTGGCTTAGGCACGGCTGCCATCGCGACGGCCGCGAATTCCTTCGCGAGCGCGGCAGCGTCTTCGGGCGTACGGATGCCCTTCAAGCGGGTCTGGTATTCTTCGAACGTCATAGTCTTTTCCATGTGATTTCAGGGTTATTGGTCGGAAAGGGCACCCGATTTCGACATTACGCGTGCCCCACTTATTGAGAAGACGATCCCAACTCCTAGCCCTCCGACGAGCACTGGACTCCCAGCAGAGGTTGCGTCATCCCTTGTGTCGTTAGCAATAACGGCAATAACAATGGAAACGGCAATGATTCAGGGCGGTTTCGGGGCTCCCGTAGCGGCCGTGGAGGCCGTACCGATGCGGTACTGCCTCTATGCGAGAAAGAGCACGGAGAGCGAGGAGGCGCAGGTTCTCTCAATCGAGAGCCAAGTGAAAGAGATGGTCGCGCTCGCGGAGAAGGAGGGCTTGGAGATTGTAGAGTGGAAGCGCGAGAGCCACTCGGCCAAGGAGGCCGGGCAACGGCCGGTCTTCAACGAAATAATCGAGGAGATCGAGAGCGGCAAATACAATGGCATCCTCACATGGGCACCGGATCGCATTTCGCGCAACGCGGGCGACCTCGGCCGCATCGTGGACTTGATGGACCAAGGACTCTTGAAGGATATTCGCACCTTCGGCCAGCGGTTCGGCAACAATCCGAACGAGAAGTTCCTTCTCATGATATTGGGGAGCCAAGCGAAGCTCGAAAACGACCAGAAGCGCATCAACGTGAAGCGCGGGTTGCGAGCGCGTGCCGAGATGGGGCTGTTCCCGGGCATGGCCCCGTGCGGATACTTGAACGATCAGCGCAAAGACCATACGTGCGAGCTGGTCGTGGATCCGATACGCGCGACCACGATGAAGCAGATGTTCGAGAAGGTCGGCAACGAGCGGTGGAGCGGGAGGCGCGTGCACGCGTGGCTCAAGAACGAGCTCAAGTTCGCGAGCCGCACCGGCAAGGCGCTCAGCCTGAGCAACATATATAACCTGCTCCGCAACCCGATATACTGCGGCGTCTTCGAGTATCCGCGCGGCTCGGGCAACTGGTACACCGGCAAGCATCAGAAGCTGATATCGCAGGAGCTTTTCCAAGCGGTGCAGGAAAAGCTCGCGGAGGAGAATCGGCCTAAGCACAAGTTCCAAGACTTCACCTTCACCAAGCTCATGGTCTGCGGAGAATGCGGAAGCGGTATCACGGCGCAGGAGAAGCAGAAAGGCCTCGCGAGCGGCGGCCTAGCCTTCTATGTCTACTATTCCTGCTGCAAGTCCAAAGACCGCGCGTGCAAGAACCCGTACATACGCGAGGACCGGCTGATCGAGCAACTACTCGCGCTCCTCGGCGAGGTGTCCATAGATGAGATAGGGGCGCGGCATCTTATCGAGAAGGAGGTGTCCCGGTACAACAAGTTGCGGACGGCCATGCGGGACGGGAGCGAGAAGGTGAAGGCGGACGAGATGGACATCAGACGATACGCGAAGTATCTGCTCGAGAATGGCACCTTGCCGGAGAAGCGCGAACTGCTAAGCCACCTCAAGGGGAGAATCGTGCTGAAGGATCGCAAGATCGCGCTGGAGAACTAGCGGCTAACGCAAAACCTCGCGATGAAAAATCGCGAGGCTTTGCGTTGAACGGGCCGGAAGGTACCGAACCATTTTTGCCTTGCGTTTGGGGCCGAACGGTCGCAAACGCGGGCTCTGACTGCTGTGCTCTCCGCAGGAACCGAACTGCCACGGTCGCCCACCATGGGTATCCCAATAAATAGTTTTCTAGAGCCGCCACTCACCGTTTTACCCGCTCCTCTAAAAAAGCTATAATCACCAGCAATGGAAAAACACCCCCTCCACCTAAAGAACCCCGAGCTTCAGAAATCTCCTGAAGTAACGCGGGCAGTTGAACGGCAAGAACGGCACACTGGCGAGTACCTGCCGAATGACCCCGCCGAGCGCATCGAAGCATATACCGACCGTCTCGAGAACATCTTCCTCAATCCCGACAAGCGAGTTCGTGAGCGCAATCTCGAACTGTTCCGCGACCAGGTATACGATGCCCTCATCATCAAACCGGAGCAGTTCCCAGAGTCATACTTCGAGCTCCAGCAGCGTGTCGCACGAGAACGCGGACAGGCAGTCGAAACTATCCCCGAAAATGTTCGCGAGCAGATGAAGGCAGTGGCAATCGAAGACCAGAAACACTCGCTCGACGCATGGATCAACTACCTCTCCTCAGACGATGCTGTCTATCCCGCCTGGTTCAAGTATTTCGTCTGGAAGAACGTCACCAAGCTCTCGCAATTTGATAAAGAGCGCGGTGAATTCAAGAAGCGCACCGACACCACCGTCGCACCCTTCCCCGACATCTATCGCGAACCACTCGCGCAAATAGCCGACATATATGAGAAAGTAAAAGAAGATAATAAAAATCTGAAGGAGACAGAAGTCAAAGAAGCGTTCTCCAAGAAATTCCCCGCGCTCTATGCCGAGCTCATCCAGAAGTCGCTCGCCGCCTCGATGGAGAGCCGAGAAGAAGTCCGCGGGCAGTGGGTGAAGTATGAGCAGGGCGATGACAGCGCTGCTGAGAAACTCTTTGAATCGCTCGAAGGCAAAGGTACCGGCTGGTGCACCGCCGGCCGCTCGACCGCCGAGACCCAAATAGACTCGGGTGATTTCTATGTCTTCTACACCAACGACACCACTGGCACCCCATCTCAACCCCGTCTCGCCATCCGCATGGACGGAGACAACAAGATCGGCGAAGTGCGAGGTATTTTGCCACACCAGAACATCGAGCCGCAGATGCAAGAAGTGCTCGACGAGAAGCTCACCGAGTTCGGCAGTGAAGCCGACGCCTATCGCAAGAAGAGCGAGGACATGAAAACACTCACTGCACTCGAACAGAAACAAGAAAAGAACGAACCTTTCACCAAAGATGAACTGATATTTCTGTACGAAATTAACACACCAATCGAAGGCTTCGGATACGACCGCGACCCGCGTATCGACGAATTGCGCGGCACAAGGAACGCAAAAGAGGACGCACCCGTCGTGCTCGGCTGCGCGCCCGAAGAGATCGCCTGGCGCAAGGAGGATGTCGGCAATCGCACCAAAGCATATATCGGCCCGCTCTTCGCGGGTATTTTCGACTCAGGCATCGAGCACATCCTCACATCCTTCCCCGAAGGCAATATCCCGCGATACTCTGTCGAGCTCGGCGGCAAGTCGAAAGAACAGTTACAAGCGGAGTTAGAGCAGAAGAATATTTCCATAACCCAATGGGCGGAGGATCTCCTCAAGAGTAAAGACTTCATCACCTCTTCTACACCTGAAAGCACAGATCTCGTCAGACTCACAGTCGAAGACCTCGGCTTCCCACAGGGCGCGACGACTGATCAGATTTACGCGAGAGCAGGAGAACTCGGCCTCGATCTCTGCCCGGCTGAAGTCGGCCCGCAACTCCGCCTTTCTTATACAGGAAATGACTGGATGTATATCGCGATGAAGCAAATAACCGACCGTGATGGCGACCCGGATGTGTTCAGCCTGCGTGAGGGCGCTGGCGAGCTGGAGCTCTATGCGGACTGTGCCCGGCCCGACGGTAGGTGGCATTCCGGCATTCAGTTCGTCTTCCGTCTCCGCAAGAAGCTTTCTTCCTCTGGAACTTAGGGACGCTTTGTATCTTTGATACTTTGTCCCTTTGAATTTTCCGCGCCGATTTTTTATAATTACATCGGTCTGGTTATTCGGGCGGCTACGGCTTCCCGAAACCCTTCCGGCGCATAGATATTGAGAATGCGCGCGGTTATGGCTTCGCGCAGAGGATATTTATGGCGTCCAAAAAAGAAATATATTTGGTGCGCGATACTGGTGATTTCCGATCACACGAAACATACAGCTCGATACCTTCTCTATCTTGAGATTGTATGGGCGGTGGCATAGATGGTGTCGCGCACGTAACAGACCGTGATGGCAACCCGAATGTGTTCAACCTGAATGAGGACGATGGCGAGCTGAAGCTCAATGCGGACAATGCCAAGCCCGACAATAGGTGGAATTCCGACAATCAGTTCGTCTTCCGTCTCCGAAAATCGTTTCTTTCCCGCGCCTTGCTAGAGGGCGCGGTTTTTCTTCTCTGGATTGCTGAGGCTCTTCTGCCAGCCACCGAACATCTTGCCGGACTCATCGAGCTTCTGCGCAACTTCGACGTAATGAGTATTCGACAGTAGCTTACCCTCCCATGCCACATACAGCAGATATTTCAGCGTATCGAGGATGAACACGCACTCGGCTATTCTTTCTGCTTTCTTCTGCCGCTCGGTATAATACGCGAGATATGTCAGCTCTAATAGATCAAGGAATTTGTGCTCGATACGTTGCCCAATCGTATATCGCTGTCCACGTGCCATATGTTCGGTGACCCGAATCCAGAGCAAGTATCCCTCTTTGAGTCGCTCAAGAATCGAAGCGTTGCTGAAGTTCGCGGGGGGGGGGGGTAGGACAACGTTCCATGTTTCTTATGAAGATATCATATCGATGGAGAATCTCCTCGACTCCTGGCAAGAGTTCCTGCGGGGCAAGCGGCGGCGCAAGGACGTGGCTGACTTCACTCTCCACTTCATGGACCATATCTTCGAGCTGCATCAAGAGCTCAAGGAGAGGACGTATCGGCATGGCGGGTACGAGTCGTTCAAGATAAACGACCCCAAGCCCCGCGATATTCACAAGGCAAGCGTGCGAGACCGATTGGTGCACCATGCAATCTATCGCATGCTCTACTCACACTTTGATCCAGCCTTCATTCATGATTCGTATTCATGCAGGCGAGATAAGGGAACGCATCGCGCCATAAACCGATTCCGCGAATACGGCCGGAAGATTTCGCAAAATGGTACGAGGGCCTGCTGGGTACTCAAGGGCGACATACGGAAATTCTTTGCGAGCATCAATCATGCGATTTTGAAAAGAATCCTTGCAAAATACATGGCGGACGGACGTATTTTGTGGTTGCTCGACCAGATCATAGACAGTTTCTCGATTGAGGGGAGACATGGCATCGGTCTGCCACTCGGGAACCTCACGAGCCAGCTTCTCGTGAATGTGTATATGGATGAATTCGATCAATTCATGAAGCGAGAACTCCATGCTCGGTGCTACATCCGCTACGCCGATGATTTCGTAGTTTTGAACGAAAACAGGGAACAGCTTGAAGTAAGTATACCGCCCATCGCTCAGTTTTTAGAGAACGAACTGAATCTCACTCTCCATCCTGACAAGCTGTTCATCAAGACACTCGCGTCCGGTGTCGACTTTCTTGGTTGGGTGCATTTTCCACATCACCGCGTGTTACGAACATCAACGCGAAAGAGAATGTTCAGAAATCTTTCGGGGACTCCGACACCAGAAAGCGTGACTTCGTATCTTGGTCTTATTTCTCACGGAAACACTCACGAAATCCAATCTGTAATCAGACAGGAGCACCCTGAAAATTAACGCAGAAGCGCGACCCTAATCGCGCCTTTGCGGCAAACACCCCGAAAGGTACCGAACCAAAATAGCCTAGCTTCTAGAGCCAAACGGTCTAAAACACTGGTGCTGACTGCTGTGCCCCCAGCTGGAATCGAACCAACATCAACGGCTTAGAAGTCCGCGGCTTTATCCATTAAGCTATGGGGGCATTATTACCCTAGCGCACTCTGCACGCTATTGCGACGGGTCGGCGAATCCGTATACGCCCGTAAGATAGTTTGTCTCCTCGGCGGCGCGTTCCTTAAAGATGGCGCGTATGGAATCGAGGGAGGCCGTACTGAACACCGGCGCCGAAGATGTTGCTGCATTCCCGAGCGTACCGCCCTGCGCGATCGTATCGAATGCCCAGACGTTCCAGACGACGATACCGGCAAGGACGATGAGAGCGAGCGCGAGCAACGTGATCCAATCGCGCGTGGGATCGATGGTGGGTCCGTAAGCCAGATGGCGCTTCAAGGTGTCGACTAGTTTCGAGATATTCATAGGTCTAGTGCGCGAGCGTGGGTGTGAGTCCTCCCTTCTTCGGCGCGGATGGCGACGCCGGAGCGGTAGTCGTCGCACGCGTGGTCGTCGCGATCGTGGTCGTAGCGGAAGCACCCGCCGACATCGCTGTGGTCGTCGCAGCCGGCGCGCCGCCGAGCGATACCGGCGCGGAACCGACTGTGAACGCCGCGGTCCCGAGCCAGGTACCGCCCGTCTGTTCGCTCAACGTCACGGCGCCCATGACCACATCATAAGGCGCATACTCGATTGCGCCGATCGTGCGCATGACCGCATCGAAGGAACCTTTGACACTCACCGAAAGATCGAGCGCCGAATGCGTTCCTGCCGTGGCGGCTGCAACAGAGAGCACCGTCACGGTCGCGCCAAGGGTCTGCCCGCGTGCCTGCAAATCGTCGATGAAGTTCACGATATTCGCGTCAGAGACGAAATACGCGCGCACGCTCGCTTCATCTCCGGCGATCTGCGAGAGCGCGGCGCGCGCTGAAGCGATGCGTTTCGCGGTCTGTTGCACATCGTCGATCTGACTCTGAATGCCCGCCACGTTCGCACTCTCGCTCGCGAGAGTCTCATACCAGAATCCGCAGGCGATGAGTGCGACGAGCAGGACCGTCGAAGCAAGCGCAAGCTGCAAATACGGCGAAGAGAGTTTCATGGCTTCTTGAGCGTTATCGTGATCGCGAACGGGATATCGGCATTTTGCGCGTACGCGGAAACCGGAAGGTCTGCGCTCGTAGCGAAGGGCGCTGCCTGGAGCGCGATCTGATATTGCCGGAGCGAGTCGCGCGTGACGGCGACGCCCGAGACGACGATCTGTCCCGCAGACGCGCTCGGTGGCGTATAGGCGATCTGCGAGATGGTTATCCCGGGACGGGCGACAGCGAGCAGCGCGCTGAATTGCCCAGTCACCGAAGGTTCAGAGCCGAGCGCGAGCAGGGTACCCGCGTCCTTCGAAAGCGCCGCGAGGCGGGTCGAGAGCTGGACCTCATCTGAGGCCGCGAGTGAGTGCGTAAGCTCGGCGAGCCGTGCGCTTTTTGTCTTCGCTGTGCTCGAGAGGAAGAGATACGAGGGGATGAGCAGGACGCTGTAGACGGCGACGAGGGCCGTTGCCATACTCAAGGAAACGACGCCGACGCGCAGGAAGTAATCGCGTCGCAACGCGCGCTTCCGTTCGGGCGGAAGAAGATCGGTGTACCGATTACGCATGGTCTCCTCGATAATCTCTGAGCGCGAGTCCTATAGCGGTCGCATAGGCGAGCGATTCGTTGTAATCCAAGTTCGGCAGCCAGTGGTCGCGCGACGCGAGATTCGTGAACACGTCGCCCGTCGTGACCGGAATGCGGAGCGATCCTTCGAGATATTCCGGCAGACCGCGCACGGAAGCATTCCCGCCGGCGAGTATCGCCTGCGTGACCGGCTCATGCGCAGTCGCGTGCGCCGCATGACTCTGCCAATACTCGAGATGGCGTGCGATTTCGTCGCGGATGGCGGATACCGTCGAAAGCATCGCCGCAAGATAATCCTCGTTTCCGGGCGCCGGCACGATGCCGCGTTCGGCCTTCACCTTGCGCGCCTCGGTCTCCGTCACGCCGAAATGCTTCTGCACCGCGAGCGTAAGCGCGTGACCGCCGATGCCTATGGTCGCCGCGAATCTCGGGATGCGCGCTTGAACGATTGCGAGCTTTGTCGTCGTCTTCCCCACGTCTATGATGAGCGTCGTGGATTCATCGCCGTGCGGCAGGAGCGCGCGGGCCATGGCGAACGTCTCACCTTCGAGCGCGCGCACCGCGATGCCGGCCTCATCGAAAACCGCGAGTGCCTCGTCGACGACGCGGCGCGCGAAGCCGATGCCCGCTACGAGCGTATCCCCCTTCTCGTCGAGGCCCACGTTCACGATATCGAACGCTGCCTCCTGCGGCGGAAGCGGGATAAGCTCGTCCAAGTGTTGCTCGACTTCCGTACGCCATTCATCCTTCGTGCGCCCCGCAGCAGGGCTTTCAAAGAGGTAGGACTTCGATTCTGGAAGGGCGGCGTTCGCCGAATCGAGGCGTGTGCGTTTCGCGACGGCGCCAATCGTTTTCGCGACGACAGCATGGTCCGTGATCTCGCCATCCGTAAACGCGCCCGCACCGTATTGGATCTGATCATACGAGGCGAGCGTAAGCCCGTACGAACTTTCAGCGAGCTGCACTGACTTCACACCGCTCGTCGAGACATCGATCCCCGCAAGCGGCAGCGCGAGATAGCGCGGCGGCGCGAATGCGCTGCGGAGCTGATCTCGAAGAATCGAGGACATACCTGCATGATACAGGCTCCGGACGCGCGAAACGAGAGAGTGAGACGGGAAAACTGCGCTTAGTGCGCGGCCGTGCCTGGCGGCACTGGACGATCCGGCGCAAGGAACGCGAAGGTATCGCCTGAGCCGACCGCAAAGAGCATGCCATCGCTCTCAATGCCTTTTATCGTCCTCGGTTCGAGATTCGTCACATACGCGAGCTGCCGTCCGACGAGGCTCGCGGCGTCCGTGTATGCGGCTATTCCTGAGACAATCGTGCGCGGCCCTTCCGGTTCGCCGAAATCGACGACGCAACGGATGAGTTTATCGGTCTCCGGCACGCGCTCGGCATCGAGCACCGTTCCTACCGAAACCTCTATCTGGCTGAATGCTTCTATCGAGATACGCGGTTTACTCATGATGCCTGGATAAATAGCTGGTAAGGATGAGCGCTGCTGCGGAAGCGTCAATGGGGGCTCTCGAACGCGGCGCTCGGCTCTTTGGTTGTTTCTGAGGCAACCGACGAGCTGCTGCACTCGTGTATACCTCGGATTCGTACTGTACGGGCACGCCGGTTCGTGCGGAAAGCGCCTCCCCAAATGCTCGCGCATCCTCGGCGACCGGATTCAAACCTCCCTCGAGGGTACGGGATTCACCCATGACGACCACCTGGACGTCCTTCTCCGCGATGAGACGAGCCACCGTGTCGATGAGCGCGCCGGTATTCGAGACGACCGCATGCGGGAATCCCATGATCCCAGCCTCGTCTGAAAGGGCGAGGCCTACCTTCTTCGTGCCGTAATCGATGCCGAGATGCCGCATGGGATGCCGTCCATCATATGGTATTATGCCGCCATATGCATTTTGCCCCGCTCTACGCCTCACCGTTCGGCCCTTTCCTGGCCAGCGGATTCGTGGCGCTCGCGTTCGTCGCCATCGTCTGGGAGATCGTGCTCAAGGGCTTTGGCCTCTGGTACTCAGCACAGGGAAGACAGAAGTGGTGGTTCATCGCAATACTTGTATTCAACACGCTCGGCATACTCCCCATCATCTACCTTCTCTGGTTCCGACCGAAAGATACGGTGCAGCACGAGCGCGAAGAGACGCCGATGCACACGTCATCATCGGCGGAGTAGTTCTCACGGATAGGTGGCCGAGCGGTCTAAGGCACCGGTCTTGAAAACCGGCACACCGCAAGGTGTCGTGGGTTCGAATCCCACCCTATCCGCAAGTCGGGAATATCGGCCGCGAAAGGCAGATTTTCCTCTTTAGGTGAGCCATTATTTTTACGTTCGAGCGGGACTGCGGTGCTTGGATACTTTGAAACGATGGCCGCGTAGAGGTCGAGTGGTTTCTTCAAAGAGA
>DAIDIW010000006.1 GCA_027451665.1 Candidatus Kaiserbacteria bacterium | reverse complement strand
CAACACGATTTCCGGAGGCGGTCCGAGCAGCGCGGCAATCGAATTGCTCGCGTCGCTAAACCAGCCGTTGATGGTGCGGTAGGTGGTGAGCGCTGCGCGCTGACCGATCGAGAGCGCCGGCTGCGCCGCTTCGACCGCGGCAGCAAGACCGGAAGCGACCGGCGCGCCGTAGCGCGTCTGCGCGAAGTCGTTACCGAGCGTGTTGAGCGCGAGCGCCGTATTCCCGAGTACTCCGAGATACCAGTTCTCTATTGCGGCAGGCGCCTTCGCGAGCGCAGGTGCCGCCTCATTGGTGAGCACGGAGATCCCGTGTGCCGTCTCATAGGAGCTCGCGCCCGTCCCTTCAACGAGCGCAAGATAGTCATTCTGGACAACCCGGGTCGCCGCAAGGAATCGCGTAGCGCCGGCATATTCGGCGCCCCAGACGCTGCTTGCGAGTGCGGGACCTATGTGTGCGGAAGCGGACGCAGCTGCTGCGATGCCCGTGGCAGCTAGGTGCGGCGTCTGCGCCGTGGCGCCCGTAAGGACGTTCCCCAGACCGCCGACGAGCGCCACCGTCGCGCGCGCGGCCTTAGGTGCCGTGTTTGCGGTGCCGTACATGAGGGCTACGTCTGCACGAAGCACTGCGTGCGTCGCATCGATGATCGAATTCCCGAGCGCAAGATTCATCGCTGTAATCGCTGCTGGCGCGTGCGCAAGCGTATCGCGCGTGTGCACGCCGAGCGCGAGGGCGTCCGCACCGGACGCATCTACAAACGCGAGGTAGCTGCGCTCAAGTCCGAGAATGCCGTCATATCCTGCAACGCCGAGCGCGAGATACGCATGCTTGAGCGTGCGTGTCATCTGCGCGGGTGATGTGACAAATGCGAATGCGCTCGTTGCCGCCGCTGAAAGATCAGCCGGAGTGATCGGCTGAACGTTTTGTCCGATCGCGTACGAAGCCGCTCGCGGATACGAAGGGGCGCTCGACGTTCCAAGCGTCATCTGCGTGAACGAGAGATTCGGCTCGACGAGGAGACGCGGCGCCACACTCGCCGTAGCCAACGCAATCATGCTGCCGACCGAGCTGCGCTCCGTCTGCATCTCGGACGCGGCTCCCTGCACGCGTGCCGCGAATGCCTCCGGCACGCCGGCAAGATTCTCGCGGAGGCCTTGCGCCGCCTCTGCGGCGATCGCGAGTGCGCGCGCGCCGATCTGCGGCAGCTCCTTGGCCTGCGCGCCGTACGCCCCCGCACCGACGACCGCGAGCGCTACCGCAAGTGCGAGCACATGAGTCCGAAGGGAGGCTCCGGCAAATTCGACCCGAGGGACCGGCAGGGGCGTGTTCAGCGTCCGTACCACCTTGCGTACCGGAGACTGCGCGACGCGGTACTCCTGTTCGCGCGCGCGCGCGAGTGCGCGCGCGCGAACAATCTTGCGATCGCTTTGCTCGCTGATGAAGTGCTCGAGCGAAGCGCCGTCAATGACCCATGCCCGCCCAATCCTTTGGCCCTTGATCTTGCCGCTTCGAGTGAGACGTGCGAGGTAATCCGCAGTGTATCCTGAAAGCTCTCCAGCTTCCTTAGTCGAAATGAATTTTTTTTCGTCTAAAGGATCCATGTCGGATAACCGAATTAACTATAGTTTATCCGACTATTTCGGAAACATGCAGCGTTTTTGTGTGGATAATATTCACGCTACAAAATGTACCCTCAGCGCATGCGTTGCCGTACCGCACTCTGCGCGCTACTCGATGCGCAAATCCCATTTCCCAAGAGCTGCGGCGGTGTAACCTCAGTGCGCCATACGAGCAAGGTAGTCGCACACCGCATCACGGGCCAAAAAATCTAACGGATCCGGAACGAGCCCTAGAGACTAGAATCACGCGCAGCTACCGAACGTCGTAGTAGGCCGGATAAACGAAATATCCATAAGATTCTAGCTATTCCTTATAGAGATCCCGAACCTAGCACGCATACCTATATATAGGTATGCGTGTGTCTCCAATCCATTACTGCGTAGCCGTATTATTCACAGGTTATGTAGCCTATGAATGACTATCCATGCACCGCGTAAGCCCCATATATGCACAAAGCCGCCTCCTATTTGGGCGGCTTTGTACGTACACTAGTACTTTTCATCTGGAATTTTCTCCCGTATACGATGCTCCGCGATCCTCCCGGTGCTTAAAGGTCTACTATTTGAAACTCGTATATACGAGACGAGAAATCATTTATGTAGGCTATTTATTGTAGACACTCAGGCCTGAGATTACGCTAGCTTGGCTGAACGATTGTACATATTTGTCTGCATATCCACTATTCATCGCGGCAATTGCGAGCAGCGCGACGGCTGCGACTACACCCGTACTGAGCAAAAGCCTGCTTGCGATCCGGGGCGTTCGCCGAGGACGCCTTGGCTCTCCTCTATGCCTCTCCTTTTGCTCCTCGCGGACTACAGGGGCGATCATGGGCCTAATTCTGAGCGCTTCCCCGGATGACATTGGATGTATTGGGACAAATTGAGCCTCTGGTTCGACGCTTGAGGGAATCTCAGGCACGGTACTCCTCTCTTCGGAAGAAGCCTCCGCCGGGTTTAAATCCTCTTTTGCCGCTTCCTCTCCTCCCACCTCATGAACATCATTTTGGCGCATCGAGAACCACTCCTGCCACGCTTCGTGGAGATCGGCGGGTGGAGCAACGGACGATTCCTGCACTAGATCCCTGGCCGCAGGAATCTCTGCCTGCTCATTCTTCAGACGATTAACAGTCGGCAGCTCAGGAATGTCGACGCTTGAGTACCTCGGCGCCTCCCAGGTCGGAAGAATCGAGGGGCTAACGTCAGAGGTCTTCTGACGTACCTCCTCCTGGATAGGAGCGCCGAAGCGATGATCCTTGATTGCGGCCTCAAGAACATACCAGCTCCTGCCCACGAGTCGCGCAGGGACCCTCCCTTCGCGACACAATTGCCCTACATAGTCCTTTGCGTAGCCAGTCTCTTTAGCAGCTCGCTTAGTCGATACGTACTTCTTTTCATCTATGACGAGTTCATCCATACGGCTCAGTATAGCCGTATCTCGGCTCGCACCAAAGAGCCTCTGTGTAAAACTTCCCCATCGGCCGCGAATCGGGTAGGTACAACGCAAAAAGACCCCCACTGAGGCCTTTAACTTGAGAGACTAGACGGGCTGGTCCTATTGCGCCAGCTTCTCTGCGAGGAGCTCCCTGAACTGCTGGGGGTTCCCTGCGCCGCGGCTCTCCTTCATCGCCTTCCCGAGCAGATACTGCAGCGCCGCCTCCTTGCCGCCCCGATATTCTGCCACCGCTGCGGGCTCAGCCGTGAGGACCGCATCGACTACCTTCGCGAGCGCCTCCGGGTCATTGACCTGGATTAAACCGCGCTCGCGGGCAATGGCTTCAGGATCTCCGCCGTGCTCGACCAGAATAGCGAGCGTATCCTTTGCGCCGCGGGACGACAGTTCGCCCTTCGCCGTCATGCGGATAAGCGTCGCGAACGCGTCCGGACTGAGCACGCTCCATCCTTCCGTTTCTTGCTTCGCATAGATGCCGCCAAGATCGGAAATCATATAGTTCGCGGCGCGGCGCACGAGGTCAGCATCATCGCCAAGTGATCGAGCGACCGCGTCGAAGAAATGCGCGCGGTCCGGCGTCGCGGTGATGTAAGCAACATCCGCATCCTTAAGTCCGTAATCGTTCTCGTAACGGCGTCGTCGGTCCCACGGAAGCTCCGGCAGCGACGCGACGAGCTGCTCACGCGAGAATTCCGGAATCTCAGAGATGAGGAACTTCGGAATGTCGGGCTCTGGGAAATAGCGATAGTCCGCGCTCCCCTCCTTGAGGCGCTGCGCAAAGGTCTCCTGTTTCGTCTCATCCCAGCCGCGTGTCTCCTGCACCACCTTCCCGCCCGATTCGATGAGCGCGCTTTGGCGCGCAATCTCGAACGCGATTGCACGTTCGACCGAACGGAACGAGTTAAGGTTCTTGACCTCGACCTTTGTCCCGAATCGCTCATCCTTCGAGACCGAGATATTCGCCTCGATGCGCATCTCCCCTTTTTCGAGATTCGCGTTGCCCGCGCCCAAAGTTCGCAGCAGCAGCTGCAGCTCGCGCGCGAATCGTCCGGCAGTCTCCGCATCGTGAATCACCGGCTCCGTCACAAGCTCCATGAGCGGAACGCCTGCACGATTGAAATCGACGACGCTCTTCCCGCCCTCATGCGAGGACCGGGCGGTGTCTTCCTCGAGGTGAACGCGCGTGATCTCGACGTCGGCAAGCATGCCGCCGGAGACGAGCGGGCGCTCGTACTGGCTAATCTGATATCCCTTCGGAATGTCCGGGTAGAAATAGCTCTTGCGATCGAATTCAGTGTAATCGGCGAGCGTACCGCCGACCGCGGCGCCAATGCGCAGTATGTGGCGGACCGCCTCGCGATTCACTACCGGCAGCGTACCCGGATGCGCGAGGCAGATCGGGCAGATATTCACGTTCGGCCGGGTCTCGTCGGGGTCGTTCTTCGAGTCACAGAACATCTTCGTCTTGGTACGAAGCTCCGCGTGGATCTCGAGGCCGATAGTAGGGCGGAATGCCATAGTATGCAGTACGAAGTATGCCGTAGGCGGCACAAAATGCCAAATGCGAATGAAGGCCGCAGAGGCCTCCCTTGCTTACGACTCGCGCTGCTGCAACCGCTTCGTGAGCGCGTCTGAGAAGGACTTCAACATCTGAGGGTCCTCAACGCTCGCTTCAAGCACCTCCCGACCCGTCTCGCGGGCCAAGCGCTCGCGAAGCGTTTCTCGTTTGTCTGCATCGACAAGGTCTATTTTGGACAGGATAATCACCTCCTCCTTCTCAGGCAGCCCATGACCGAAGGCCTCGAGCTCTCTGCGTACTTCCCTATAGGCCGAAAGGGGGTCATCTTGGTCAACCGAGACAAGATGCAAGAGTATTCCTGTTCTTTCTATATGCTTCAAGAATTTAAATCCGAGACCTCGTCCGTGCGAGGCGCCCTCGATGAGCCCGGGAATATCTGCGAGTACCTGTCCATAGAAATCGCCCAGGTGCGGCTCGAGCGTCGTGAATGCATATGCCCCGACCTTCGACTTCGCGCGCGTAAGCGCATTTAGGAGGGAGGACTTTCCTGCGCTCGGGAGCCCAATAAGGCCCGCGTCGGCGATGAGCTTCAGAGAGAACGTAAGGTCGCTCTCCTCCCCCGGTTTGCCGTCGGTCTGCTGGAACGGATTCTGGTTCGTTGAGCTCTTGAACCGTGCGTTGCCTTTACCGCCGCCTCCCCCAGCGAGTACGACGACCCGTTCCCCTTCTTCGGTGATATCGAACGTCTGCCCGGTCTCGGCTACCCGGGCCGTCGTCCCGACCGGAACCTTGAGTATCACGTCCGAGCCATTAGCGCCTGTCTGAAGCGTCCCTCGGCCCTTCTCGCCGTCTATCGCCGCAAACGACTTTTCATACCGGTACTGCGCGAGTGCCGCGAGATCGTGGACGCCTTCAAGCACCACGTCACCGCCTTTGCCGCCGTCGCCACCGTCTGGTCCGCCGCGTTCCTGCCCCTTCAGGTGGAGCCAATGGACGACGCCGTTCCCGCCGTGACCTGCGCGCGCATGTATGGTTACCTCGTCTACGAATGCCATGATGGGCTTACCCTAGCATAGGAGCGTCGAAGCGGCACGGCGGACGGCATATGAAAGCCGGGATCCGCGCGCGGATCCCGGCCCCGGACTTCCGTGACTCACTCGACGAGTGTCCAGCCTTCGGCGAGGAGCGATTCTGCTTTCTTATATTTGAGCGTCCGGGTCTCATTTCCCTTCTTGAGGGTGACGAGGTCGTTCCTCCCGCGCGTATCGCCACGCACGATCTGCGCGGGCGCCCCTGCGCCCGGTTCTTCCGCGCCCGCCGCGTGCATCTGCGCGCGCACCTTCTCCTCTTCGGCGCGGATGCGCGCTTCATCCTGGACGACGATGTTCGGAACATTCTCCGCCATCGCCCGCGCGATGCTCGCCTCGAGCGAGCGGAAGCGCGCGAGGCCTTCACGGCGGTATTCGATCAATGGATCCCGCTGGCCATAGGCGCGCAACGACACAGACCGCCGCATGTAATCCATGGTCTCGATATGCTCGAGCCAGAAGAGATCCGTGACCGAAAGCAGAAGCCGGCGAAGCACCGGTACGAAATTCTCCCCGAGCTGCGCCTTCTTCGTCTCGTACGCCTCGCGCGCCGCCGTATCCCCGCCGAGCATGTCGAGCACCGTTCGCTCGACCTCCTCATTCGAGCCGAGAAGCGCAGCGCGGCGGCGCGCGTAGATGGCGAGCCTCTGCGTATTCATGACATCGTCGTAGGCAAGCACCTGCTTGCGGGCATCGAAATTGAACCCTTCGATGCGGGCCTGCGCGCTTTCCAGGGATTTCGTAAGCATGGAACTTTCAATAGGCTCGTCCTCGGCGATGCCGAAACTGCCCATAACGCGCTTCAGGGTGTCGCCCGCGAAGACGCGCATAAGCTTATCGCTCAGCGATACGTAGAATCTCGTGTCGCCGGGATCCCCCTGTCGTCCGCTGCGGCCGCGCAGCTGGTTGTCGATACGGCGTGCGTCGTGCCGTTCGGTACCGATGACGGCGAGACCGCCGAGGGCGACCACTTCCGCCCGCTCATCCGGCGTCGCAAGCGCGCCGCCGAGCTTGATGTCGACGCCGCGACCGGCGAGGTTAGTCGCAACCGTTACTCTCCCCTTCTTGCCCGCCTCCGCGATGATCTCGCCTTCGCGTTCGTGGTTTTTCGCGTTCAGGACCTCATGCGGGATTCCCGCGTCGCGGAGACTGTTGCTCACCACCTCGTTATCCTCAATCGAAACGGTGCCCACCAAGACTGGCTGCCCCTTCTCGTGCTTGGCCTTCACGTCTCGCGCAAGCGCGCGGTATTTGCCCGCAGCCGTC
>DAIDIW010000005.1 GCA_027451665.1 Candidatus Kaiserbacteria bacterium | reverse complement strand
GTCCTTCGGGCACCCCCAGCTCCCTTGAGTTGACGGGCGGTGAGTACAAGACTCGAGAACGTATTCACCCCGGTTTGGCTGACCCGGGATTACTAGCGATTCCGGCTTCATGAGGTCGGTTGCAGACCTCAATCCGTACTGGGGTCGGTTTTGGGAGATTTGCTCCACCTTGCGGTATTGCCTCTCGTTGTACCGACCATTGTATTATGCGTGCAGCCCAAGGTATCAAGGGACATGCTGATCTGGCGTCATCCACACCTTCCTCTCCCGTGAGGGAGCAGTCTCGCCTGGCCATATAGGCAACAGACAACGTGGGTTGCGTTCGTTACCCCACTGAAGGGAACAGCTCAAGCCACGAACTGACGACGACCATGCATCACCTGCCAAACACCCTCGAAGGCTCCGTCCCTTTCAGGTCGGATGCAGTTTGGTTTCTAACCTTGGTAAGGTTCTTCGTTTATCGACGAATTAAGCCGCATAATCCACCGCTTGTGCGAGTCCCCGTCTATTCCTTTGAGTTTTAATCTTGCGATCGTACTACCCAGGCGGTTCGCTTACCGGGTTACCTTAGTCTCGCAGAGGGTCGATACTCCGCGAAACGAGCGAACAGCGTTGAGGGCCAGGACTACCGGGGTATCTAATCCCGTTCGCTACCCTGGCTTTCGTGTGTGAGCGTCAGGAACGCGCCAGTGCACTGCCTTCGCCTTCGGTGTTCCCCATGATATCAACGGATTTCACCCCTCCACCATGAGTTCCGTGCACCTCTCGCGCCCTCGAGCCATACCGTTTCGCTCGCAGCCTCTAGGTTAGGCCCAGAGATTTAACGAGCGACTAATATGGCCGCCTGGACACCCTTTACGCCCAGTGATTCCGGGTAATGCTTGGGGCCTCTGTATTACCGCTCCTGCTGGCACAGAGTTAGGAGCCCCTTATTCATCGGGTACCGTCAATAAGCTTCGTCCCCGATAAAAGATGTTTACGTACCAAGGCACTTCATCCATCACGCGATGTCGCTCCGTCAGGCTTTCGCCCATTGCGGAATATTCTCGTCTGCAGCCTCCCGTAGGAGTATGGGCCGTGTCGCAGTCCCATCGGTGGGGGTCAGGCTCTCACCTCCCCTAAGCGTCGTAGCCTTGGTAGGCCGTTACCCTACCAACTAGCTGATACTACGCAGGCGGCTCCCGGAGCGAAAAACCTTTACTCTTGCGAGACTATCGGGAATTACCCAACCTTTCGGCTGGCTATGCCCGACTCCGGGGGGTCTACCTACGTGTTACTACCTCGTCTGCCGGTTGCCCTTGCGGGCCCCCTTGACTTGCATGACTCATCCACATCGCCAGCATTCACCCTGAGCTAGGATCAAACTCTCATTAAGAATAGGCGGAACAAAAGAATTCATCATCTTTCACCTCCGGCGCGGATTAGTCGCCGGAGGATTTTCTAACTTTCACACGTCGTTTCGTATTCGTATGTCAAAGATTTTCGCAGCGCAAGAAATCTCAGAGGCTCCGTCGGAGCCCTCATTTCTTCCCTGTTTCTGCCCCTCTGGAAAGCCCCAGCGACAGTAGCGCCATACTATAGGAAGCTCAGAAGGGCGTCAAGCCTCCGAAAGACGCCCGCACGACAGCTGTCAACATTGCGATGCCGCGTGAGGGGCGTATAGTGAGTAGAGCCGTCACCCCTTGCCTACTTATGCAAGAACCGCATGAGCGAATTGTTGTATCTGTCGGAGGATCCCTGATCGTTCCCGACGGCATTGATACCGATTTCCTGAAGCGTCTCAAAGACCTTGTGCTCAAGAAGGTCCAGCGTGGCTACTCCTTCACCATCATCTGCGGCGGCGGTAGAACCGCTCGTAATTACCAGAACGCGGCAGAGGCCGTCACACCCCTCTCGCGCCAGGATCTTGATTGGCTCGGCATCCACTCTACGCGCCTGAATGCGCAACTCCTGCGCAATATCTTTGCGGGATATGCATACCCCGTCGTTATCCATAATCCGACGATCGACATTGAGACCGAGGATCCCGTGACAATCGCCGCCGGATGGCAGCCGGGATGGTCGACCGACTATGTCGCCGTGCAGATCGCAAAGAATCTCGGCGCACACCGCCTCGCGAATCTTTCCGACATCGACTACGTCTACACGGCAGACCCCAAGACGAGTCCTGATGCCAGGAAAGTCGAGCGAGCTTCCTGGCCAGAATTCCGGAAGCTGATTCCAGAGAGTTGGGACCCGGGACTTTCTTCCCCATTTGACCCAGTCGCAGCCAAAGAAGCCGAAGCCCTCAATCTCGAGGTGGCAATCATGAACGGCGCGCACCTCGAAGACTTCGGGAATTACATCGACGGCAAATCATTTATGGGCACCGTCATCTCTTAACATACTTGCTGAAAACAGCGACCCAAAGGTCGCTGTTTTTCTGTGATTCGTAGCGGTACACAGTCATTCGAGCGCGAACTTGATTCGCATGAGCGTCGCCAGCGTCACATTACTATCGGACTCGAGCGCGCTGCGTACGATCCGCTGCGCCCGCACGACCTTCTTGAATGAAGCTACGATGAGCGCCGACTCCTCCTCGATCGGTTCCGATATCTCTTCGCGATCGGAGAGAATCATTGCTTTCATGTCTTCCGCAATCGTGTGCATGTCGCGCAACGCCTTGGACTCGATAGATTTCCAGAACGGGTTAAACTGCGCGGAAACCGCTCTAGGGCCATCGGGCTCGCTGACCGAATACCGGATGAAATGTTCAATCGCGTCAGCGAAGCGACCTCCGTGAACGAGCTGCCTGGCAGCCGTAAGTTGCGCGTCAGCGCGACGTCTCTCACGGGCATACCGGTGCCTCGCGACGAGAACTTTTACCGCAGAGGGAAAGAGCTTCATGTCGGTCCTCCCAGACCTGAATTGATGCGACAAATATCATCACCTATCTATATGAATATGTCAAATCCTTTCAAACTAGCGAGCACGCGATCGACCTTTCCATGAAGCTCCTCGAGCGTGCCGTTGTTGTCTATCATGAAATCCGCGAGCGCCATAACGCCGGGCACGTCCATGTCGTGCGCCGCTTGGTTGTGCCACTCTTTCTCCTCCTGTGCGCGCCACGTCTCGAAATCAACCTTGTCCTTGTGCGAACCGCGGCCAACGATGCGGTCGTAGCGTATGCGCCGGTCTGCATCTACTGCGAGCAATACGCCGCCTGCGGCGTGGAGCGCCACGACTTCTCCGAGGCTCCGGACGGATTCGATGACAAGGTCCTGCGCGCCGGAAACTGCAGCGCGCGCCTTGAATAGCTCTATGAAATACCCGGCTCCATGCTCGGCACGGAGGTCATTGCCCACCGCGCCGAGCGTCGGCCGATCGGGATGCAACCCCCGCCGTTCGACCTCTTTCGCGATCTCGCCGCTTACCGAGTAGTGCGTGAACCCTTTCGTCGTGAGATAGTCGACCACCGTACCCTTTCCTCCTCCATTGGTGCCGGTGATGCCGAGTATCATCGTCTGCTACCTCGTGAATCGCCGAGCGATTGGTATGAGGAGCGGCGCAGCTAAGAGTACCGATGAGTACGTACCGGCGACGACGCCGACTAGGAGTACGAGCGCGAAGATGCGGGTCGCGGCCGCTCCCCAGATCACGAGCGCGATCAGCGCCAAGACCACGGTAAGCGACGTGTTGATGGAGCGGGTGAGCGTCTCCGAGATGGACTTTCCCACCGTATCCTCGAACGATTCCTTATGACCGGTCTTCTCGTTGTTTGCAAGATGCTCGCGGACGCGATCGAAGATGATGATCGTGTCGTTCACGGAGTAGCCGAGGAGCGCCAAAAGCGCCGTCACGAAGAGCGAATCGACTTCCGCCCCAGTGAAGTGTGCGAGGATCGCAAAGAAGCCAGCCGGAATCACAAGGTCGTGCAAAAGGATGACGATTACCGTGAGACCGTATACCCAGGACGGCACCGGACGAGAGACTTTCCGGAACGCGAATGCGATGAACAGGATGATCGCGAACGCGACCGCAAAGATCGCCCAGAGCGCCTTGTTCGCGAACTGGCTGCCGAGCGCGGGGCCTACGGACGTATACGAGAGCTCCGTCGTGGAAGCATCATGCGAGATGGCGGCGAGCACGGCCGCATGCTCGACAGGGGTCATCGTGCGCGTGCGGATATTCACCTGATCGGTATTCACGGGAATGACCGATATTGCACCTAAGGGGACCGTCGCGACCTCCTGTTCGATCGTTGCGAGCGCCGGGCGGCCGTGCGGGAACGAGACCTGCATGAGAGAACCGCCCGTGAAGTCTATGCCGAGTGGCAAGCCATAGAAGACGATGGCGCCGATGGCCGCGGCCATGACTAGGCCCGTGATCCAGAAGAAAATTTTACGATGCGTAGCGATAAACATAGGCCTAGGATTTATGGAAGCCCGACGAGAGCAGGAAGCGCCATGCACTCGAGCGGTGCTCGGGAACGATCGCAAGAAGGTAGATGCGGGTCAGAGTGACCGCAGAGAGGAAGGACGCAAGGACGCCAAGGAGGAAAACGAGTGCGAAGCCCTGAACGATCGACGTGCCGAGCCAGAAGAGGATGATGCCCGAAATGATCATCGTAAGGTGGCCGTCACGGATAGCGGTCCAGGCGCGATTGAATCCGATATGGACCGCTTCGCGAGGCTCCTTGCCCTCCCGGAGCTCCTCTTTCGTGCGTTCGAAGATGAGCACGTTCGCATCGACCGCCATACCCACCGAGATGATGAGGCCGGCGATACCGGAAGCGGTAAGCGTCACGGGAATCACCTTGATGACCGCGAGCATGAGTGCGAGATACTCCGCGAGCGCGACGACCGCGACGAGTCCCGCGAGGCGATACCACACGATCATGAAGAGCGCGACGAGCGCGAAACCAATGAAGCCGGCAATGACGCCCGCCTGGATGGCGGCGGCACCGAGCGTGGGGCCGACCGACGACGAGCTCTCGAGCGAGATCGGCACCGGCAACGCGCCGAAGTTCAGGTTCTGTACGAGATCCTTCGCCTGTTGCGCAGTGAAGTTGCCCGTGATGCTTGCTTTCCCACCCGGGATCGCTTCCTGGATGACTGGCGTCGAGATTGGCTGGCCGTCAAGGAAGATGGCGAGCGTGCGGCCGACGTTGTCTTTCGTGATCTGCTCGAAGAGCTTCGCGCCGGCGCTATTGAACTGAAGGAGCACCTGCGGGGTCGCAAGACCCTGCGTCGCGCCGCTGCCAAAACCGAGCGTCGCGCCCGAGAGATATCGACCGGTCAGTCCCGTCGACTGGTACACGGTCTTGGTCGTCGTACCGACGGTGGTCGTGGTCGCAAGCTCGAAATCCAAGGTAGGCGTCTTGCCGAGCGCTGCGACCGCAGCCTGGATGTTCGTGACACCTGGGAGATCAACAATAAGGCGGTCCTCGGTCGTGCCTGAGAGTGCGGAAGCACGCTCCGTCTGGACGAGCGGCTCGGCCACTCCGAAGAGGTTCACGCGGCGTTCGATGACCCCTTGGAGCGCCTGGAGTGCGCCCGAGCGTTCTGCAGGCGAAGTCGAGGCCATGTCAGCTTTGTAAACGAGTTCCGTACCGCCGGCGAGGTCGAGTCCGAGCTTGAACTGATACGTGCTGTCAGGATTTGCCTGGGTCGCCCACACGAAATAGGCAAGCAAAACGCCCGCGAGGAGCGCAATGAGGGCGAACACCCGGTAGCGAGTCATAATGGGGAGAGTATAGAAAATCTGCGGCTAAAAGGAAACCTTGCGTTCTGCGAGAATCGTAGCATTCTCAAAGAGCTTAGCGACGGCGATCGGACCCACTCCGCCCGGAACTGGCGTGAATACGGCAGCCTTCTCCGCACAGGCGGGGTCGGCATCACCAGTGATTGCCCCGCCGCTCTCGGATGTTCCGGCATCGATAAGCACGACGCCGTTCTTGAGGAGCTCCGGCGTCACGAGATGCGCCGAACCGGCGCCCGAAATCACGAGATCGGCCGTTCCGAGCGCCGAGGCGAGGTCGCCGGACCTCTGGTTCACGGTAGTAACCTGGGCGCCGTTCTGCGCAAGCCACGCTGCACTCGGGGCGCCGACCAGGTATCCGGATCCGATGACGACCGCATGCAAGCCATGTACCGATACGGACGCTCGCGCAATAACCTCTGCAATGGCGCCCACCACCGGCGGCAGGAGCGCATCGGTATCGCCGCGCATGAAGGCCGCGCGCGCGACGCTTCCGAGAACATCCGCATCCTTTCCTTCCGGAATCGCATCACAAGCCACCTGCACATCGACCGCCGCTGGCAGCGGGAGCTGGATGATGACTGCATCGGCGTTCCTGTCCGAGGCAGCCGCGCGAATCGTCTCCGTGTCGGCGGTTTCCGGTACGCGCTTCAGCGTGAGCATGCATCCGGCATCGGCGGCGCGTGCCGCCTTGATCGAGAGATACGAGCGGGTGGCCGGCGTCTCGTTCGCTACCACCGCGACCACTTTCGGAGGATGCGGTAATCTTGCCGCGCGCGCTTTCGCGCGCGCAAGTACATCAGCTGCGATCGCCCTACCGTCGATAATCATGTGAAGAATTCTGCGATACCGTCAGCGAGTCGCACGCTCGGTTCCCAGTTGAGGACCATCCTCGCGCGCGCGATGTCGGCTACGCTATGCAGTATATCGCCTTCTCGCGCTGGGAGCCGCTCGACTTCGACTGGCACCTGCGCGCGAATGAGTTCGATAAGCTCCGTGAGCGCCACCTCCTTTCCGGACGCGATATTGCAAACGCCTGACGCATCGCGCTCGATCGAAAGTCGGACCGACCGCGCCACGTCCCGCACCTGTACGAAATCCCGCGTCGCCGTGCCGTCTCCGGTGAGCGGTAGCGGCGCGCCGCGTCTGGCTGCAGCAATGAAGCGCGGGATGACCGAGGCGTATGGATGATCCGCACGCTGGCCCACGCCGTACACGTTGAAGAAGCGGAGCCCTATGAAGTGGGGGTTGCCTGCCGCGTCCCGCTCGTTCTCGACTTTCGACTCAGCGTACGGAGACTGCGGTGCGAGCGGCGAGTCTTCACGCTTGGGCAAGCCCGGAAGGTCACCATAGACTGCGGCGGAGGAGGCATACACGAGCCGCGCACCGCGCTCGCGCGCAAGCGCGAACACGCCACGCGTGCCCTCCACGTTCACCGCGAAGGTCGCCTCCGGGTGCGCGACGCTCTCCGGCACCGATACGAGCGCGGCAAGATGCACGAAGGCGTCCGCGCCCTCCGCGGCATTCCGAAGTGCATCGACATCGCGGATATCTGCCTTGATGAGCGGTACGCCTTCCGGCACGTTCTCGCGCGCGCCCGAGATGAGCGAGTCATAGACCGTGACCGCGTGCCCATGCGCGCGAAGCTCGCGCACCACATAGGATCCGATGAATCCTGCACCGCCGGTAACGAGTACCCGCATATCACTTTCCGGAGAACGCGAGGAGTGCCCGAAGCGTCTTGAGCGCAATCGCGAGGTCAAGCCCAAAGGAACGGTGCTTCAGGTAGTAGAGGTCGTAGGAGAGTTTCCGGCGCGTGCGTTCCACGTCCACCCCACCCTTCGGAGCATCGAAATCATGTATCTGAGCCCACCCGGAGAGGCCGGGCGGGATGAGGTGGCGTAGATGGTAAAACGGTATCTCCGCTTCATAGGTGAGCGCAATCGATGGAAGCTCAGGACGGGGACCTATGAAGGAGAGATCGCCCATGAGCACGTTATAGAGCTGCGGGAGCTCGTCGATCCGGGTCTTACGCAGGAATCGTCCGAATGTCGTGACCCGGTTCTTCGCGCGCAGCTCTGGATCGCCCTTGTCGTCATAAAGCATTGTCCGCAGCTTGTAGATGCGGATGGTCCTCCCCTTCTTCCCGACGCGCTCGTTCCGTATGAATGCGGGACCGCCCGAGATTCGCACAAGGAGTGCAGCGACAAGTACGAACGGGAGTGCGACCGCACCCACGACGAGCGTGAGGACGAAATCGAAGACGGCCTTCAAGGTATCGTAGAGCGAATGTTCACGCGGCAAACACTCGAGGAGCCAGGCATAATCGACGTGTGCGAGCGGCACACGATCGAAGATGTCTTCGTAGACCGCAGAGAATTCGAGGAACGAGACGCCCGCGACCATGGCGGCGTAGAGTTGCGGAAGCTCGACCGCGACCTGCGAATCGCGAGTATCGATCACGACCATCCGCGCGCCGCGCTCTATGGCCGCGGAGAGCTCCTTGGTAAGCGCACCTTGAGAAAGCTGCGCGGTATCGATGTGCTCCGCGAATCGCATGACGTAAGTGCCGTTGGCGCGCACCTCCTCATATACCTCTAAGACCGCCAGGCCGGAGCCGACGAGCACGGCCGGCACGCGTATCTCTTCGGCAAGCTCGCTACGCAGACGGTAAAAGCGCCAGAACGAGATGGCGAGGACTGAAACTACGAGATAGATGACGAGGATCGTCTTCGGCGCGATCGAGAGCGGCAGCACGAAGAAGAAGATGGCGGCAATGATGACGTTCGCCATCTGCGCGCCGAGGATACGTTCGCTCATAGTGCGGCGCTTCGCGCTCGTCTGCTTCTCGTAGAGCCCTGCGATATAGAAGATGACGAGTGATACGAGGAATATCGGAACGAACGGGATGAGATTGTTCTCGAAGTAACCTGGGCGCGGGAAAGCGAGGTTACGAAGAAGGAGCGTTATCCAGAGCGACGCCCCGAGCAGGAGGAAATCTCCTATGAGCAGGATCGCCGTTTCTCGGCGCGAGAATGCCATGATTGTGCATAGTATAACGCCCTCAAGAAGTGTAAAGTAACCCGTATGTCCTCGCTTTCCGGCAGGAAGATTCTGTACGTGATTACGAAATCGAACTGGGGTGGCGCCCAGGCGTATGTCTTCGCGCTCGCGAAAGCGGCGCGAGAGGAAGGCGCGGAGGTGGCGGTCGCGCTCGGTGGCACGGGCGCGCCAGGCGCGCCGCTCGGCGAGCTTGCCTCACGCCTCGCCGCAACCGGGATCCGCACCATCCCCGTCAGTTCCTTCTCGCGCGACGTCTCGCTTATTCGCGAATGTGCCGCGTTCGTCGAACTCCGGCGCCTCTTCCATACGGAGCGTCCGGACGTCGTGCATCTGAATAGCTCGAAAGCCGGCGGTCTCGGCGTGCTCGCGGCGCGAGCCTCGGGCGTACCGATTATTCTGTTCACCGCGCACGGATGGGATCATCGCAGCAGGGAGAACCGCCTCATCCGTTCTCTCGTATGGGCTGCCTCTTGGGCAACCGTCGCCTTCGCGACCAAGGTCATCGCGGTCTCGCGCTACGACCTTCTCGATGCGCCTGTCGTCTTCTCCCGACACAAACTCGTGGTGATCCATAACGGAGCCGCACCGCACGATCTCGTTCCACGTGAGGACGCGCGGAAGGTGCTCGCCGCACATGCTCCCGGGGCCGCAGCGATTCCATTCTGGTATCTTTCTATCGCCGAACTCCACTACAACAAGGGTCTCGATCTACTCATCCGTGCCTTCGCGGACCAGCCCGAAGACACTGCACTTGTACTCATCGGCTCAGGCGAAGAGGAAGAGCGCCTGCGCGCGCTCGCGCGGACGCTCGGCCTCGCATCGCGCGTCTTCTTTACCGGATTCCTTCCGGAGGCTGCACGCTACCTGCCCGCCGCAGACACATTTGTGCTGCCCTCCCGCAAAGAAGGCCTCCCCTTTACGATACTCGAAGCAGGGCTTGCCGAGCGCGCGGTCGTCGCCGCGAACACTGGCGGCATCCCGGAGGCAATAACGGACCAGGAAACCGGACTCCTATTCCCGCGGGCGTCGGAGCCCGCTCTCTCGAATGCGCTCCGCGCGCTTTACGCGGATCCGTCCAAACGCGTGCGACTTGGCACCTCGCTCAAAACGAAGATCGAACGTGAATTCTCGCAAACGCGCATGGTGCGCGAGACGCTCGCACTCTACCGGTAGCGGACGCCGGAGTTCACACACCGAGAAATTCATTCTCGAGCGTCGATTTCGGTGCCGCGCGACCGTGCCGCGCCAAGGAAGTGATGATGCCGAGCGCGCCGAATTCGAGCATAAGGTGCGAACCGCCCGAGCTCATAAACGGGATGGTCGTACCAGTGACGGGCAGGAGTCCGAGCGAGATGCCCGCATGTATCGCAAGATGAGCGGCGAAGAGAATGAGGAATCCGAGCGTAAAGAACGCGTCGAAATTGGTCGCGGCCGATTGGGCTATCTGGATGAGCCGCGTGAAGAGGAGTGCATACAAGCCGAGCAGGATGAGGACGCCTACGAAGCCCCACTCTTCGGCGAACGCGGCGAAGATAAAATCCGTCTGGTACTCCGGCAGGAAACGGAGTTTCGACTGCGTGCCGTAGCCTATACCCTTCCCGAAGAGCTCTCCGGAGCCGACGGCAATCTTCGCCTGATAGGCGTTATAGCCTGCCCCGTGGATATTGCCCGCCGGATTCACGAACGAGATGATGCGCTCCCGCTGATACGGCTTCAAGCCGCCGAACCAGAGACCAACGGCCACGACGAGTCCGAGGAGTCCGAGGAGGGCGAGGTGGCGTTTGCTGATGCCGGAGATGAGCATCATCCCGAGCCAGAGCGCCGTGAAGATGATCGCGTTGCCCATGTCGGGTTCGACGACGATGAGGAGTACCGCCGCAAAGGCATAGCCACCCGATACGAGGATATGGCGGATATCGCCGATCTCGACGTGCCGGCGCGAGAGGTATTTCGCGAGGAGCGCGATGAGCGCCAGCTTCGCGAGGTCCGCCGGCTGGAACGAGACCGGTCCTAAGCTGAACCAGGCGCGCGCGCCCATGACCGGATGCGCGACTACCAAGAGAAGCGCGAGCAGAACGAGCGAGAGCACATAGAGGGACATGACGACCGGCGTACGCCGGATGAAGCGCAGGTCGAGCGAGGAGAGCGCGAAATAGAGCACGGTCCCGACGAGGAGCCACAAGAGCTGCCGCGGCGCAAGCGAGGCACCCTGGCCGAACGTGCTCATCGTGAGTATGCCGAGGCACGAGAGCGCGAGCGCCGGCAGAATGAGCGTCCAATCGAAGAACGCCTTTTGGGCGAGCGAGCGCGAGCGCGGGAACGAACGGGAACCTCTCACGGCAGAGGGATTACGGGAATGACCTCCGTGGTGATCGCAGCACCGCGAAACGGCGCGTTCCATGAGAACGTGGCCGTGGCGCTCCCGAGTGCCGGAATGGTCGGCACGATCGTCTGCGATGCCGCAATCACGTTGCCCTGCTCGTCGTGGACGAGGACGACCGCTCGGACTTGCGAGAGCGGGTCCGTGCTGGGGTCGGTCAAGCTCGCGGTAATCATCGGCGCGGTCGAGGTGGCAGAAACGGAGACGTCAGAGACCTGCGGGATCGTACGCGGATTCTGTGCGAGCCGATACCACTGTACGGCCGAGGCATCGATCGAGAGAAACGCGGTAGCGACCGCCTGCGTGCCTGTGCCTACACCCGGGATATAGACCGGCACCGTCGCACCGGGCGCGAGATCGACGGTTCCGGAGAGCTCGCGTAGGAGCGTATGCGAAGCGTCATAGAGATCGATCGTGTACGGCACCGCTTTGGCAGCCGCATCCGTATTCTTGTTCTCGATCTCCGCGACCACGTCCATGCGGCCCTGGCCGTTGCCCACGAGCGTCGTGAAGAGCACCGTGGGCGGCTGCTCGAGCGCGCTGCAAAGGTATGGGCATGGGCCGCCGCAGTCGACGCCCTGCTCACCCTGGTTCTGGATGCCGTCCGTGCACGACGGCGTGTGGTGCAGGGTCGCAATGAGCGTCACCGCCACGATCGCGATCACAATCGCGCCGAGTATGGAAAGAATGATGAAACGCCGACGACCTGCCCAGGACATCGGTCACAGTATACAGGCAATGAAGAAGCCGCGCTAAACGCGCGGCATGAGAAAGGATGGCGGGACGCTCCGTACGGCAGTCATTGGCATGTGACAGCAACCTCGTCAGTTCTTACCCAATTCGCTTCGGAGTGAACGTCCGGAGCGTCCCGCACCAATACTAGCACAAGCCCCGGCCAAAGGCCGGGGCTTGTGCTTCGAATGCTCGGTTCTGGCGCCTAGCTACTCTCCCCACCGGTAAAGGTGAGTACCATCGCCTCAAGAGGGCTTAACTGCCGTGTTCGGAAAGAGAACGGGTGTGACCCCTCCGACAAGGCACCAGAACCGAACACTCGAGGTGTTTCGGTCTGACTCGAGTACGTGAAAGTAAGATCAATTGAAAACGATGATTGTGTTTTCCAGGGTTCCGCACGAGAGACTGGACATATTAGTACTCCTCGGCTTAACGCGTCACCGCGCTTCCACCTAGAGCCTATCGACGTGGTCATCTTCCACGAGTCTCATAACGAGTACTTATCTTGGAGCACGTTTCCCGCTTATATGCTTTCAGCGGTTATCGCAACCCGACATAGCTACCCAGCGGTGCTCCTGGCGGAACAGCTGGTAGACCAGAGGTCAGTTCATCCCGGTCCTCTCGTACTAGGGACGACCCTCCGCAATACTCAACGCCTGTAGTAGATAGGAGACCAACCTGTCTCACGCATTTCGTTTGCTCCGATTACTCGGAGGATCGGACTGTAACTTTATCCGTTCTGGATAATCGACGTTCAGTCTCTAGGGGTGCGCCGAAGCGCTTCCCTCGGTATTGCCCGGTGCATTTCCGGGTTTTACCGATATCAGTCGATTTCTTCGCATGCATCCCTGCATGCGACCGCCGTGATTTGTCGTTTTCGCACACCACGTCTCCACGTGGCTAACAGTTCTCTCGGGGTTCAAACCGTGCAATCTTCGATCCGAGAATCGAGTGCTGCACGGTTTGAACCCAGCTCGCGTACCTTTTTAATTGGCGAACAGCCAAACGCTTGGGACCTGCTCCAGCCCCGCGCTAAGGTGAGCCGACATCGAGGTGCCGAACTCCGCCGTCGCTATGGACGCTTGGGCGGAACTAGCCTGTTATCCCCAGGGTAACTTATATCCGTTAATCTCTGGCCGCATCTAAGGCGTACCATCGGTTCACTATGCTCTGCTTTCGCATCTGCTTGGGACGTACCCCTCGCAGTTAAGCCAGCTTGTGCCATTACACTATCGGCACGGTTTCCATTCGCGCCTAGCTGACCTTAATAGACTCCTCCGTTACTTTTTAGGAGGATAGCGCCCCACCAAAACTACCTGCCACGCACGGTCCCGATGGAGTTACGCTCCATCGGTTAGACACTGCAAGATACAAGAATGGTATTTCACTGACGACTCCACGCCACCCGAAAGCGACGCTTCAAAGTCTCCCATCTATGCTACGCATGTATCCCGCAGGGCCAATACGAAGCTGTAGTAAAGCTCCTGGGGTCTTTTCGTCTAACTACAGGTAACCGGCATCTTCACCGGTATTGCATTTTCACCGAGCGAGTCCTCGAGACAGTTTCCCACTCATTACACCATTCGTGCACGTCGGAATTTACCCGACAAGGAATTGCGCTACCTTAGGACGATTATAGTTATCGCCGACATTCACCGGGGCTTACACAGCCCAGCATACTACCGAAGCAGCATACCGACCGTGGTTGACCTTCCGGCATTGGTCAGGTGTCACCCCCTATACATCCTCTTACGAGTTCGCAGGGAGCTGTGTTTTTGGTAAACAGTTGGCAGGAAAACTTTCACTGCGGCCCATCTTGCGATGGGCAGGCCTTATCCCGAAGTTACGGCCGCTTTTTTGCCGAGTTCCTTGAGGACATCTCACTCGTTCGTCTTGGGCTACTCGCCCTGACCACCTGTGTCGGTTTGCGGTACGGTCACTATCCTGGTTAAGCTTAGAAGATTTTCTTGGAACCGCGCTCCCTGCCCTCTCTCCCCCCGTGGGAGGAAATTGCGTCGCCGCTCGCGCTAATGCATGCCGGATTTACCTAGCATGCGCGCTCACGACGCCGACCGGAATCCAATAACCGGCGGCAGGTACAGCAGTCCGTCACTCCTTAGCCCAGGTAGCGGTCACGGAATATTAACCGTGTGTCCATCGGGTGCGGCTTTCGCCATCCCCTTAGGCCCGACTAACCCTCAGTTGATTGCCATAGCTGAGGAAACCTTGGTCTTTCGACGTGCGGGGTTCTCACCCGCATTGTGGTTACTTGTACCGGCATTCTCACTTCCAAGCGCTCCAGGACGGGTCACCCCTTACCCTTCAGCGCGGCTTGGAACGCTCTCCTACCGCGTACGATCTCCTGAGAGATCGCACACCCGCAGTTTCGGCACTACGCTTAACCCCGATTATCTTCGGCGCACGGACCCTCGATGAGTGAGCTGTTACGCTTTCTTTAAATGATGGCTGCTTCTAAGCCAACATCCTCACTGTCAATGGATCCGCACTTCCTTGTGATGTACTGAGCGTAGATTTTGGGGCCTTAACTGGCGATCTGGGCTCTTCCCCTCTCGACGCATGGAGCTTCGCCCCCACGTTCTAACTGCCGCTCGGGTACCTGGTATTCGGAGTTTGATAGGAACCACGAGATTTCTCCCTGTTGGTCCCTTCCAGTGCTCTACCCCCAGGCACACATATAGCGACGCCAGCCCAAAAGCTGTTTCGGAGAGAACCAGCTATTACCAGATTCGATTAGCTTTTCACTCCTTACCACAAGTCATCCCAATGTGTCGTACAGCATACGGGTTCGGGCCTCCATCTGTCTTTCGACAAACTTCACCCTGCTCATGGCAAGCTCATCTGGCTTCGGGTCGTATGTATCCTACAATCGCGCTATTAACGCTCGGTTTCCCTTAAGCTCCATCCCGTAAGGATTTAGCTACGCAAGATACACACACTCGCCGGCTCATTCTTCAATAGGCACGCCGTCACGGACATAAATGCCCGCTCCGACCCTTTGTAAGTACACGGTTTCAGTTCTATTTCACTCCCCTCTCGGGGTTCTTTTCACCTTTCCCTCACGGTACTAGTTCGCTATCGGTCGTAGGATGTATTTAGCCTTACCGGTTAGTTCCGGCAGATTCACTCGAGCTATTCATGTCTCGAGCTACTCAAGAATATGCGCAAAAGAGTCGTCATGTATTTCGTCTACGGGGCCATTACCCTCTGGGGCGCTGCTTCCCAACAGCTTTGACTATACAGACAATTGGTAACTCTTCTCGTACAAGTACGACACGCATACCTTACAACCCCCCTGTCCGTAGACAGAGGTTTGGGCTCTTCCCTTTTCGCTCGCCGCTATTCAGGGCATCACGGAGTCCTCGTTCGCTTTACACGAGCATACGCATAAAGCGAACGAGAACTCATATTGTTCTCTTTTCCTTCGGGTACTGAGATGTTTCACTTCCCCGAGTTCGCACGCATGAGCGTTACCCCATGCGCGACCGCCGAAGCGGCCAGGTTTCCCCATTCGGACATCTCCGGATCACAGGCTACAAACCGCCTCCCCGAAGCTTTTCGCAGGTTAGTCACGTCCTTCATCGCCATCCTAGGCCAAGGCATCCACCGTGTACTCTTCAGTGTCTCCCGTACGGAGACCTGAAAACCACAATCATTGTTTCTGCAATTGACCCTAGATCTTTCGATCTAAGTTCTTACCTTTCACGTATTCGATTGTCAGGGTACTCGTGTTTTCTACAGAACGAGCCGCCCAAGGGGCGGCTCGTTCGTTACGAACGCGCGGGCTTATCGCCCTCCCCCTTGGATTAGGTTTGTTCGATTCGTAAACACGTGAAAGCGAGTATACGCGAGGCAATACACGGCGTCAACCCCTATGCAAACGCCGCCCTCCAAGGGCGGCGTTTGCGGAGCACCGAAGGGGTTACTCCTTCACTTCTGACTGAAGATGCTCCAGGTATTTTGCTGCCGACTGCTGGCCGCCGAGGCCGAAGGCGAGTCCGACCGCGAGCGAGATAGCGATGACCACGCCCGTGAACAGAGTCTGAACGAATGCCGTCGCGACCTCGAGCTGAGAGAGCGCCGCAAGGATCGCGAACACCCAGATCGCATACCGCGCCACCTTACCGAGGAAGCCAGAGGAAGAAAGCTGCGCCGCCTTCGCCGAACCGACGACGAGACGCTCCGCTGCTTCTGCGACAACCGCTGCGACAAGCAGGATAAGCACTGCCGCGATCACCTGTGGGAGATAGCCGAGCACTACATCGCGAATGAAATAATTCACCGCGTCGAGATGCAAGACGCCAAGCGCCGCGACCAAGAAGACGACGATGAAGAACCACTCCACGAGCCAGCCGAGGAACTTGCCGGAGGAAAGTTCGAAGCCTGCGCGATTCAAGACGCGCTCTACGCCTGCGGCGCGCAGCGCCTGGTCAACGCGCAACGAATTGACAATCTGCGCGACCACGCGGCCCAGGCCGAGCCCTATGAGCCAGCCGATTATGAAGATGACGATTGCGACGACTAAATTGGGGATGAATGCTACCAGTCCGTAGAACAGGTTCTGAAAAGACTGGTTAAGCACATCCGCCCATGTAGTAAAAACCATGGTGGATACGGTGAATCTTAACGATTAAATACTCGGAGCCGAGGCTCGGGCGAGCATCTTCATTAAGTGTACCAAGTCCTAGAGCCCTATCCGGTCGATGAGGAGGCGGTGTGGATAGTCGAAAACGTCCCGGAGGAGGCGATCGTAGACGCCCATGCGGTATTTGAAATCAGCTGTCGGAAAGGAGGCGTATCGTATCTCGCGCCCCAGTTCGGCCTCAAGCGCGTGGATGCCGTTCCCGAGCGCCCGCTCGTCGAGATTGTCTCCGACCACGAGGACATCGACCTGCGGCTCGATGATGCCGGTGAAGAGACCGGAGAGCGCGACGAGCCGGAGCGTCCCCGCTTTCTTGAGCGCCTCAAGCACATATTCCGGCCGCACGTTCGTCGTCTCGCGAATGAAAGCCTCGAGCGCCGGAAGATGGGGGAATTTCGGATTGGTCTGGAATGCGGCGGGCGTCCGCGCAGCGCGTTTCCTGAGGAGCCCCGCCGCGGTAAGCTCGGCGAGTTCCTTGCGCGCCGCATCCTTCGAAATCTTAGTGCGCAGCGCCACATCGCCCTGGGTAAAGGTCGTGTCCTTATTGAAAAGGAAGAGCCGGAGCACCTTGAGGCGCGCCGGCGAACCGAACAGTTTTGCAAGAGGCTCCATACTGTTAACGAGGCTAGTGTACCCCTCGGCGTGCCGGAGTGCAAAACGCGCCCCCGCCAAGGGCGGGGGCGCGTTTTCCGGGCATAAGAGTGGCGAATTTCCTACTTCAAGGTGACCTTCGCACCTGCAGCCTCGAGCTTTTGCTTCAGCTCTTCAGCATCCTCTTTCTTCATGCCCTGCTTCACCATGTTCGGCGCACCATCGACGAGGTCCTTCGCCTCCTTGAGGCCGAGACCAAGCGCTTCCTTCACGACCTTAATGACCGCAATCTTCTGCGCGCCGGCATCCGTGAGCTCCACGTCTGCCGTGGACTTCTCTTCCTCGCCGCCCGCCGCTGCGCCCGCCGCCGGACCAGCAATCGCGACCGCAGCCGCAGAGACACCGAACTTCTTCTCGAACACCTTCACGAGCTCGGAGAGTTCGAGCACGCTCATCTTCTCGATCGCTTCGACGATGTCCTTGAACTTCGCCGGCACCTCTACGATCTCCTCTTGCGCCGCCGGAGCAGCCTTCTCTTCCTTCATTTCAGCCTCTGCCGGAGCAGCAGCCTGGGTAGTTTCGTCTGCCATAGTAATGAATGAAATCTTAGTAACTTACGCTGCCGCCTCTTTCTTCTCGCGGATCTTGTCGAGCGCGATCACCATGCCCTGAATGGGGCTGTTGATCACATTCACGAATATGCCACGCAAGACCGGCACCGGCGGAATCGTCGCGATCGCAGTAATGCCCGCCTGATCGACGAACGAACCCTCGAACATGCCTCCGAGGAGGGTGAGCGCGCCCTTCAGCTTCTTACCGAACTCGTATACGCCGCGAGCCGGAGCCGTGGCGTCTTCGCTTGTCCACGCCATAGCGACCTCACCCGGAAGCTCCGGGAGAGCGCCCGCGTAGCCTTTGCGTTCGAGCGCTCGGCGAAGCAGCGTCTTCTTCGCGACGAAATACTTCACGGCGTCGTTCTTCAGTTCCTTACGCATCGCGGAAGAATCCGCGACGGTAAGGCCCTTGAAACCGACGAACGCGATAGACGAAGCTTCCGCAAGCGCGGAATCAATCTTCGCGAGTATCTCGCGCTTCTTGTCTTTCGATATTGCCATGTGATTCAGCTTATAGCTGACCGCTGACGGCTACGAGCAAGGGAACTTGTCTTCCCTACAAGCTCAACGCTTCAAGCGGAAAGCTACTCTAAGTACGAGCGAAACAAAGGAGAGTTCGACCTCATGGCGCGGATGCGCCGGTCTCCCTGCGTAGGGCTTATGGACGCCTACGGTCTCCGGTTCGTACGAGCGCACTATACCAGGGGACAAGCGCCCCAGCAAGCGAGCGCTAGCCGGCCGCGGCGGCAACACTTGCCCCGTGGAGCGCAAGCAAAGCGACCGCGATGATGACCGCGAAGCTTGTCGAGAATTTGACGAACTCGACGACGTACGGGAGTGCGCGTCGCGTACGCGTCTCAGAAGCGGTCGGAATTCCTGTCATGGTCTCATTCTATACCTACCGACTCGAGGATTGCAGCGAAGAAATGGCCTGCTCGAAGACTGGGTCTGTCCCGATGACGGAGGGATCTTCCGCCTGCAGCTGCGAGAAGACCTTGAGCGCGGCGACGTAGTCCTTAAGCTCGTAGTCCACCTTCGCCAGGTCATAGATGAGCGCATACTCGGTCGGACCGAGCTGCTCCACCTGCGTGAGGAAATATTGTGCGTCGGGCCAGTCCTGTACCTGTTCGTAGTATTGCGCCGCGCGTACGGCAGTATTCAAGCTCGGTTCATAGTAGCGCTTCCCGAGCGCCGCTTCTGCGGTCGAGCTCGCCAGATTGTGGTCGGCGAGGTAGAGATCTGCCATCACGTAGTGCGGCTCGGAGAGGGTCGGCACGAGGGCGATATACCGCTTGAGGAGCGCTTCCGTATCCTGGTACCCGGCTTCACGCGCAGACGACCCGACGGGCGCATGATTCGCCGCACTAATCGAAAGGTTCACGAGTATGAACCATGGCTGTTTGCGCATTGGAGAAAGACGGATTGCGCGAGTGAGCGCCGCCGAGAGGAGATTCTGATTTACCTGGACGCCCGCGGGCGCGAGAGAGAGCACGTGCGCAAGATAGAGCGCTGTACGCGCATCATACGGATACCGGTTAAAGTCATCTGTCAAAATCTGCGCCGCTTCCCCGTACGCATCGATAAGCGCGGCGCCGGTGAGCGTTCCATACTGGTGATTCGCGTACATATCATAGGCTTCATATCCGTATTCGAGATTGCCGTATGTCCCAAGCGCGTATCCCTGCCGCATATACGCGAGCGACGCCGAAGGATCAACGAGCGTGAGCGCGTAGCCGTGGGCGAGATCATATGCCGCTTCTGCCGGACGGACCGAGACGGGATAGATGAGCGCGATGAGTACGAGCGCGAGCACCCAGGCCCCGTACTTCGTCACGGAAGGCAGCTGGAGCGGCGCCGCAGGGACCTCATCGCCGCTCACCGCGAACGCGCTCGCTAAGAGGGCGATGAGAAGCCAGAACGAGGACACGGTATCGAATACGAAGAAGTTCTGCACTGCGTAGGTAACTGCGAGAAGTGCGAAGAATCCGCCGAGACACTTCTCTCCCCTGCGATAAAGGCGTCGCGAGATCACGAAGAAGGATCCGATGAGGAGGAGATAGAGGACGAGGCCGCCGACGCCGTACTGCGCGGCGTAATCAAGAAATGCATTGTGAGAACGGTCGAACCACTGCTCGACGATCTTCGTCGGATCGTAGAACTGGTTGAAGAGGTAGTCGATGTGCTCGGCTCCTACCCCGAGAAGCGGGCGCTTCTCAATCTCTCCGAGCATGTGCTTCCAGATGAAGAGGCGACTCGCCACGTCCGTCTGCGTGGTCGAGATCGTCGCGACGCGTGAGATCGGCTGGAACGGTACCTTGGCGAGCTCGGCGCGGAATGCGAAGAAGAGTGCGCCGAGAACGACGAGGGCGAGGAGCGCCGCGCGAGAACCGGTTTTCCTCTTCCCCTCCCCCTTCCATGCGAAATACGCGAGCACGAGAAGTCCGGCGACGACGAGCGCGAGCATCGTACCGCGTGTCGCGGTGAGCACGATAGCGACCACCTCAAGCACGGCGCCCGCGACGATCCATGGGCGCCAGGATCTGCCGGCGATCCGCGCAGCGGAGAGCGTCGCATAAAGCGCGATGCCGAGATAGCCTGCAAAGAATGCTGCATTCCCGAGCAAGCTGCCGATACGGCCTCCCGAGACGAGCCACTCGCCGATGCCGTACACCGCGACGGCCGTACCCACGGCGCCTATCGCGTAGACGAAACGTTCAAAGAACGCGCGCGTAGCGCTCATGAGGATCAGATAAAAGTACGTTACGACGCAGGTGAGCATGAGAAGCCCGTCGCCGCGCGCGAATATGCTCCAGAATGAATGGTAGAAGCCTATGCCGAAATAGCTCGCGACATAGGCGAGCGCGAGAAGGAGTCCGGGTATCCACGCCGTCCAGTGCCGCACGCGGCCCCAATAGAACGGTTCGCCGTACGCCACGAGCAGGCCGAAGGCGGCTAGTGAGAGGAGCGCAAGCGCATAGAAGAGCAGCACCTTCGGGACAAGGTACGGGTAAATGAGCCCTCCCCAGATGACGAGCGGCAGTATGACCGGAGCGGCGAGCAGCCAAGGGAACGCTTTGCGCAGCCAGGTCATGATGCGACTATTGCTTCAGTTTCGCTTCATCCCGCGCAATCGCCGCGTCGATTGCCGAGGTGTTCTGCCCAGGCGAGAGCTGCTTGGCCTTCTGCCAGGCCGTTATCGCGCCGGCGTACTGCCCCTTCCCTTCGAGCCATTGCGCCTCAATCTCGAGGATCGGCGCTGTATCACCGAACTGGCTGTATGCGTCCTTCACTGCCGCCTGTATCATCGCCGAGTTGTTCGGGAACTGCTGAGTGAGGAACGTAAGCCGCTCTACATCGAATTCGAGCACGCCTGGCTCCACATGCACAGCCTTCGCGTACGCATCGGCCGCCGTGTAGTATGCGCCGATCTCATCGAAGAGATGCCCGAGGTTCAGGTATGGGAGCCCCTGGTTCGGATAGAGCGATGCCGCTTTATCGTAGGCGTCATAGGCCTGCTTACCATCGCCGAGCAGATTTGCGTCGTTACCGATGCTTATATAGAGATCATAGGCTCTCGTGCTGCTAGCTGCAGCAAGCTCCGCCGTGAATTTCGTTTGTTGCGCTTCGGCTTGCTGCACGAGTGTGGCATTGCCTGCATAGGCACCTTTGAAATTCCACGAGGCGATCGTGTCCTGCGGGTTGATCGGGAAAGCCGTCACGGCCGCTGCGTGGTAGGCGGTGTAGTACCACATGCCGGCGCAGATGCCGATGACAACGACAGCCGCCAGGCTGCCGATAAGCCATTTCTTACGGGTAGACCAGGTGTTGAACATATGTCCGGAGGATACCACAGTTGCTCCTTGGTCGCCGAACCCCCTAAATAATTGAGGTGCCGGTCAGGAACTCGAACCCGTCTTACACCGAAACAACAAATTACCTCCCAAATGCAAACAGCCCCCTCCGAAGAGGGGGCTGTTTGTTGCTAGGCGAATCCTAGCTTGAGCGTTCCGTCAGGAACTACTTGGAGTAGCTTACGCCGCTCGAAGTGAAGTTCTGGAGGAGGTAGCCGTTGGTCCAGTCAGTCGTCGAGAGGCTGTCGCTGTTGCCCGAACGATCGGTCCAGACAACCTTATTGCCGCTCGCAATCGAGGAAGCCGCAGCATTGGCAGCATAGGTGCTGTCAGATGCGAGGCTGATCGAGACCGAGTAGCTCGAGCTGAGCGTGACCGACGTCGCGTACAGGTCGTACGTCTGCGTCGAACCCGCGCCAACCTGCTGATACGTCGGGAGACCCGAGTTATTCGCAAGGTTGAACGTTACCAAGCCACCCGAGGCCGCATTCACGTTCGAGCTGTTGATCGCCTGGCCCGAGCTATCGTTCGTCAGGTAGAAGCCTGAGAGCGTAGCCGAGGAAGTCGACACATTGAACGTAATCTGCGACCAGTCGATCGTACCAGCCGGATCAGCCGTAATGCTGAACTTGTAGAGCGGCGTACCCGTTCCCGGGACCGTGCTCGTAGGCTGGATAGTAGCGAAGGTCGGGATCGACTTGCGGACTACGAAGGTGCCGTTTGCAGCAGTCGGCGTAGCCGAGATGCTCGTGACTACCGAGCCAGCGCTGTTCTGTGCAAGGAAGTCAGCAGAGCTCGTGTCGAGCTTCACCGAGATCTTTGCACCAGAGCTTGCGCCAGACGAGATGGTCGGGACACCGACCGAAACGTCGAGGTTCGCCGAGTCATTCATCGGGACGTACATGCCGAGACCGGTGAAGGTCGCGGTCGCGTACGGCTTCGAAGAATTGACCTGGAGCGCCTGCGTCGCGGTCTTCGCATTGCCATTCGGATCCTTGTACGAGAGCGTGACGTTCGTTACCGAAGTCGCCGCATTGTTCGGGACAAGAATAGCAAGGTTGTTAACCGTGTATGACGAGTTCGAGCCCGTGAAGGTGAACTCACCGACGTTCACGGAGCTTGCACCCGCGAGAACGTTTGCAGACGTCTGGTAGTTAGCACCCGTCGAGACGCC
Organism: Candidatus Kaiserbacteria bacterium; assembly: GCA_027451665.1. Classification (GTDB taxonomy): domain Bacteria; phylum Patescibacteriota; class Minisyncoccia; order Phycocordibacterales; family Phycocordibacteraceae; genus C7867-001. The sequence continues at coordinate 48,334 of DAIDIW010000005.1, read as the reverse complement.
GAGCGTACCCGTGCCGACCGATACGGTCTGAAGGGTAGCCGCCGCCGTACCCGACGTGCCAGCCGCCGCCGCCGTACCGGTGCTGTCGCCAACACCGCTCGTCGCGCCGTCAACCGAGATCACAATCGGACCGTCGTTTGCGCCCGAGAGCACGTTCCCGTAGACATCGATCGTCTTCGTCGAGGAAGCCGGGACGTCGAAGTTCACCGCAAACGAGTTCGACGAGGACGGGGTCGTTATGACCGAGCCGATCGTCGCACCCGTCGCATCATCCTTCAAGGTGAGGTTCGTGATGGACGCAGCGTTCGCCGAGCTCATCGTGAGGACAACGGTGTTCACCGTCACGCCCTCAGTCGAACCAGTCGAGAGCGTGAACGCGCCAAGCTTGGCGTTGTTCGTGCCCGCAATAATGGTCTGATTGCCATAACCAGAGTACTTGGTCGCCGTAAGCTGCGAGCTGGACACCGTAATGGTGTTGCCGCTCACTGTGGTCGACGGGACGTTCGCCGTCTGGAGGGACGACTGACCCTGCGCATTCGAGAGGTTAGATGCACCGTAGAGGGACACCGCGACCGTCTCGTTGTTGCTCAGGTTAGTCGAGGTCGAAGTCTGCGCGTCAGCGTAGACCGAGACCTTGGTCGTCTGGCCAGCCGGAAGGATGAGCGAAGAGCCGAGCGAGAAGTCCGTCTTGTTGGACGAGCCCTCACCAATAGCCTTCGTCGAACCAACCTGCACGCCGTTAACCATTATCTTGCCGTTGTTGAGGCCTCCATGATGTATGGAGGTCGCAGCGTAAACGTAGAGGTCAGAGACCTTCACGTTCTCGCCCGAAGCAAGCATGTCGAAGTCAGCCCAGTCGACATTCGTCGCACCAACCGCTACCTGCTGAGTCGGGGAGCCGGCATCGCGAGATACCGAGACGCCCGTCGAACCCGAGACCGAGTTGATGGTGATCGTGCCGGCGTTCATCGAACCTGCCGTACCGCCCGTGCTGTTCTGCGGAGTAACCGGCTGGTTGAGCTGGTTGTCCACGAACATCGCATCAGAGGTGCGCTGCACCGAGAACTGGATGGTGCGGGAAGCACCGCCCGTGATATCCGCGAGCACCTTGATGGTGTGGCTCTGCGTAGAGAGCAGCACCGGGTTGCTCGAGAGATCAAAGGTTACCGTTTGGGTGTTCGCCATCGACGTAATCGCTGAACCGACCTGCGTACCATCCACGTAGAGGCGGAGGTTCGTGAGGTAGGAGCCATCAATCGAGCCGAGGTTCGTGAAGCGCATCGAGGTGAGCTTCACCGGATTGGTGGAGACGGAAATCGTATCCTGCCAGACCGGGAAGTCATTCTGCGGGCTGATCGTCGTGCTGCTAGGCGTGATGTTCGAGCCGTACTGAACCGTTGCAAGGTTCGCAGCCGAGATCGTCTGGTAGCCCGAGTTAATCGGGAAGCTGACCGAAGAATCGAGCGTGCCGGTCGAAGAGACCGAGACGAGCGAGACACCGATCTGCTGGCCCGAGGTGTTCTGCGCGATGTCCGAGCGGACGGAGACCGTGTAGGTGCCGCCGGCCGGAACCGTGAAGAGACCGTTCGAGTCCGTCCAGGAGAACTGGCCGCTCGAAACGCCTGCCGAGTCAGTTATGCGCGTACCGTTGTTGTAGAGGTACACGTTCGTCATCGTCGAGTCATTCGACACGCCGATGCGGTTGAACGTGAGGCCCGTTACATTGATCGGAGCGCTGGTCGGGTTCGAGAAGACGAAGTCTCCAAGATCACCGATGCCCTGGCCCTGCACGAGAACCGAGCCGTTCGGGCTGGTCGGCGAGAGCGAGACCTTGAGGCCGTTGCCCGTCACCGTCGTACCGCCCGTGGAGCCGCCGGTCGAGCCGGTCGAGCTGCCACCGCCAAGGTTCCAATGTGCGCGGGAGATCGGGCCGAAGTAGCCGGACGCCGGAGAGACGCCGACTGCCTTCTGCCACGCGATTACCGCGGTCTGTGTCTGGCCGCCAAAGTAGCCGTAGGAAGCCGCTCCCGACGAAAGAGCCGGGATCTGGTAGCCTGCCGCCATGAGTGCCTTCTGAAGGCACGTCACGTCGCTACCCGAGGAACCCATATGGAGGTCCATCGTGAAGGAGCAGGAAGACATCGAGCTGCCCGAAGTCGAGCTACCCGTGGAACCGCTCGTCGAAGGCTGGCCCGTGAGAGCCGCCTGGACGTTCGCGATCGTGGCGCTGTCTGCGCCGAAGGAAGAGAGCAGCGAGAGAATCGACTGCACCTGCGACTGCGTGAGCGACGCCGCGTGCACCGGAAGTGCACCGACGACGGACACTGCCATCGCAAGGCTGGTCGCTACCGCCGCGACCTTCGCGATCGCTTTCGTAGTTACCGTTTGCATAACGTTGTTAAGAATTTTTTAGGAGCACTGATTAATCAATGGTGATTTCGCACTGCGCACTTTCAATCACACTATCCCTGTTGCGCGCGGTATCGACCTGCGCGCACCAGGGTTAGCTGGCAAGAGTCATGCGGTTTGCAAAGCCGCTATTCGGTTATCAAAGTGCCCGCCTAGAGAGAGACCGAGTCCCCCGCTAGGACTGGTTTGTAGTATAGCGGGATATCGGGCATCTCTGGCACGCCTGTGTGGATAACAACTAGGTTTTTAGCCACGAAAAAGAGACCGTGGCCCGGCCTTCTCGCGCGCACTATTCCCCAGTCGCTATCACAGACAGCACTTTAGCAAAGACGAGCGCAGGAGTCAAAATCTTACGGTGTTCTAAGTAATTCCCTCCGGCCGCCTGGATCTTTACAAGAAAACTCATCTCTGCAGCCCTATTCCTAAGCCCTTCAAGACCCTCGCGCGGCTGCGTAAGAAAATCGAGATGCCTACACAATGTAATAGGTGCTCCACCTTCGCTCCCCTTCCTTGCGGACCACACCCGCGTCGATAAGCGCCATGAGCTCTCGTTGGATTGTCTTTTCCGAGACATTGCGGATCACTGTCGAGACATCCTTTATGCCCGCGCCTTCCGGCCGCCCGCGAAGCACCTCGAGGATAGCCTCCTGTCGCCCGTGCAATTTCCCGTCCGCATATGTGTCCTTTATGGGATTGTCCTTTCCATGTCCTTTACTAGCGGCGGCCGCTCGCGGTTTCTCGGGCGCGCTTGCATGCGGGCGCGCTACCGGTTCCTTCCCTGCGCGCTTTGCAATCTCTGCGAGCGACGGCACGTCATCGAGGAAAAGCCGGGGCTCTTCGTAGGCGGCCACCTCCTGGAGGAGCAGGTGCGCCTCTCGCGCAATAAGTTCAGCATTCATGCTCGAAAGCATTCCTCCTGTCCGCGCGATCGAGAGCACACTCGAGAGTGCGAGCAGCTCCCGAGAAAGCGCCGCACGGGCGGCCACCGGCGGACGGATTGCGGCGTCAACGAGCCCTATCGCAATGCTGTCTACCCGGTTTCTCAAGGACGCCGAGTCAACGAATGCCGGCGCGATGAGGTGGATGGCCTTCGCCAGCCGCTCGGCCTTCTTGTAGATATAGACTCGTTTTATGTCTCTTTCAAATATATTGGAGAATATGCTCTTCTCTAGGACGAAGTCATCATTATGTGCGTCCTTGTCTCGCATACCATGCGTCTGTATGTCTCTTACTTGTCCATTTAAGCTATCGGACGCCATGTAGATTGTTAAGGACAAGTATACGCGCCCTGCTCTCTCCCGCAACTGTCTTTCAGCCGTCCACGAGGGTTCCTCAGCGCCTTCTTCCCGGTCAGGGTGAAGATTGCAACCGACTCACTTGGGTGCAAGCTGTCTCGGAATCGAGGGACGCGCCTTCCATTCATTTGCTTCGTGATTTCTGCCTGACGTCGCATCCTGGTGGTACAATTGACCTTGCAATGTCACGGGGAAAAGCTCGAACAGCCGCAAGGAAGTCTGGTGCGCGGCGCCCATCTCGCGAAGCAGAGGTGAAGGAATACGATGCACTTATACGCTGGGCGAGCGCCATCGTGCTTCTGGCAGCCGGCGTGCTCTTCGCCCTCTCGATCTTCGGAGCGGGTGGTCCCGCCGGCAGAGCCGCCTTCGCATTCGCGTACGCAATCGTCGGTATCGGCGCCTTCCTTCTGCCGCTCGCACTCGTCGCCGTGGGACTTTATGCAGGATTCGGACGGCCTACGCTCGCGCCGCTCAATGCCGCCGGATACCTGCTCATCTCCGCATCCGTGCTCGCCTTCGCCGGACTCTTTCCTGCTACCGGCTGGGGCGGCGAAGCAGGCAATTGGCTGGGTACAGCCCTGAATGACTTCTTCGGGTTCTGGGGCACGCTCGTACTTCTCATCGCGATTATCGCGATAGGCATCGTGATCGTAAGCGATCTAGAGAGCCTCGGAACATTGTTCCTCTCCGCGACCGAGCGCGTGCACGAACGACTCGCTCACCGCCATATGGACGAAGAGGAGGATGACTACGCCGTCGGCGGCGCCTATGCTGAAAACGAGCGAGCATACGAACCGACAGCCGGCAAAGATAAGGCTGAGGAACCGGAGGAGGATGCACCTATACCCGAGCGCGAGCCGGTGGTGAGCGTCTTTGGGGGTGTGGTGGTGCCCGCTGCGACCGGCATCAAGAATATCGATGCGGAGTATGACGCGCCGCCGCTCTCGATCCTCGGCGAGGATAAGGGAAAGCCGGGAACGGGAGACATCAAGGCGAACGCAAACATCATAAAGCGCACCTTCCAAAATTTCGGCATAAACGTAGAGATGGACGAGGTATCGGTCGGTCCCACCGTCACCCGCTACGCCGTGAAGCCGGCGGAAGGCGTGCGACTCTCGAAGATCGTATCGCTCGCCTCGAACCTCGAGCTCGCCCTGGCCGCGCATCCCGTGCGCATCGAAGCGCCTATTCCTGGCAAGTCGCTCGTCGGCATCGAGGTGCCGAACTCGACGAAAGCGATGGTGGGCCTCGGCGGCGTACTCTCTTCCCCGGACTGGCAAGAGAGCAAGAAACCGCTCCTCGCCGCTATCGGACGCGACATAACTGGCACACCGCATTACGTAAACGTCGCGAAGATGCCGCATGCGCTCGTCGCGGGCGCGACGGGAAGCGGAAAGTCGGTCGCTATCCATGCGCTCATCACTTCCCTCCTCTATCGGAACGGACCGAACCAGCTGCGCCTCATCATGATTGACCCGAAGCGCGTCGAGCTCACACTCTACAACGGCATCCCTCACCTCCTCACACCCGTCATTACTGATCCAAAGAAGGCCATCCTGGCACTCAAATGGGCGACGAAGGAAATGGAGCGGCGATACAACGTGCTTGAGACGGAACAGGTGAGAGACATCGAGAGCTACCATGTCTCCGTATATGAGCCGGCGAAGAAGAAGGGTGCCGAGGACATGCCGGAAGCCATGCCCTACATCATCATCGTCATCGACGAGCTCGCGGACATCATGCAGAGCTATCCGCGCGAACTTGAGAGCGCGATCGTGCGCCTCGCTCAGATGAGCCGCGCGGTTGGTATCCATCTCATCCTCTCGACGCAGCGCCCGTCAGTGAACGTGATCACCGGCCTTATCAAGGCGAACGTCCCAACACGTCTCGCGCTCCAAGTGGCGAGCCAGATCGATTCGCGCACCATCCTCGACGGATCGGGCGCCGAGACCCTGCTTGGCGCGGGCGACATGCTCTACCTCGCGAGCGACATGCAGAAGCCGGTACGCCTCCAGAGCGCATTCATAAGCGAAACGGAAGTGAAAAAGGTGGCCGGCTACATAAAGAGCCACAACGCGGGCGATCTCTCCACTATCGACATGGGCGGAAACGGCGTTCTCGTCACGGACGCAGCCGACACCATCGGCATCGCGAGCGGCTCCTTCGAGGATGACGACATGGACGACAACCTCTATGAGGACGCGAAGCATGCCGTCGAGGAAGCAGGACGTGCATCCACCTCCTATCTTCAGCGGAAGCTGAAGATAGGGTACTCCCGCGCCGCCCGCCTTATGGATGTGCTCGAAGCCAAGGGCGTCATTGGCCCAGCCGACGGTTCGAAGCCGCGCGAGATCCTCACCGGCGGCGGCGCGAGCGTTCCCGACGAAGAGGAATCCGTATTCTGACGCCTATGACGAGATACCTCATCGCTGCGCTCCTCATTATCCTCGCCGGATACGGCTTCCTCGAAGCGCGCCCGCTCCTCATCGGACCCTCGCTCGCAATCGCGACACCAAAGAATGACTCTTCCCTGCCCGGCGGCGTGCTCTCGGTGGAAGGTCACGCCGCGCGCACAGTTGCGCTCACCTTCGACGGCACGCCGCTCATCCCAGACCAGAACGGTTCGTTCTCGACGTCGCTCATCCTCCCCAAGGGGGGCGACATACTCACCTTCACGGCGACCGACCGGTTCGGTCGGAGCGTGACAAAACGTCGCGACATTTTCGTACCGTAATATACCCCTATAACCCCAACCCGTATGCCTGCCAAACCAAAAACCGTGAAAGCCCCGAAGGAAGTCGCCGCGACGACCTCGGATAAGAACGAAAAGCAGAAATCAATCGAGCTCGCACTCAAGGAGATCCGCACGAAATTCGGCGATGAAGCCATCACGACCTTTGGCGCCGGCAAGACCGAGAAGATACCGTCCATCTCGACCGGTTCGATCGGCCTCGACGCGGCGCTCGGTATCGGCGGTCTTCCTCGCGGACGCATCATCGAGATCTTCGGCCCGGAATCGAGCGGCAAGACGACCTTGGCACTCCATACGATCGCGGAAGCGCAGAAAGGCGGCGGCATTGCAGCATTCGTGGACGCCGAACACGCGCTCGATCCGGAATACGCGCGCAAGATCGGCGTGAAACTCTCAGAACTCCTCATCAGCCAGCCGGACACGGGCGAACAAGCGCTCGATATCGTGGAGAGTCTCGTGCGCAGCGGCAATGTCGATGTCATCGTCATCGACTCGGTGGCGGCACTCACGCCGAAGGACGAGATCGAAGGAGAGATGGGCCAGCAGCACGTCGGCAAGCAGGCGCGCCTCATGAGCCAGGCGCTCCGAAAGCTCACCTCGATTGTCGCGCGCTCAAAGACCATTGTCATCTTCATAAACCAGATCCGGATGCAGATTGGCGTCATGTTCGGCAATCCGGAGACTACACCCGGCGGCAAAGCGCTCAAGTTCTATACGTCGGTGCGCCTCGATATCCGCCGCATCGCACAGATCAAGAAGGGCGAGGAGGTCGTGGGCGGGCGCGTGCGCGTGAAGGTCGTGAAGAACAAGGTCGCCGCACCCTTCAAGACGACCGAATTCGACCTCCTCTATAACGAGGGTATTAGCCGCGAGGGAGAGCTCATCGCGCTCGGCGAGAAATATGAACTCATCTCAAAATCCGGCGCCATGTACAAATTCGGCGAGGAGACTATCGGAAAGGGGTACGACGCGACCCGCACCTACCTGAGGGAACATCCGGCCGTCGCGAAGGAGATCCTGAAACGAGTGCACGAGAAGCTGAAGGAAGCATAGATTCGTTTTCCTTCGATGAGGCAGCCAAGGTGCAAATGCACGCGAGCGCGCTTCCCCGATTCTGCTACCCCATCGCCTAGATCCTCTGACCTCCTGGCACGAAGTGCGCCGTAAGTACTCGGGCGGTTGCCTGCGCGAGATAGACCGTTGCACCGAGTGTCACGAGCACGAGCGCCTGCACTACGAGGCGCGTATGCTCGAACGCATACACGAGGTATTCGGCATGGCCCGCGAAATCATGCGGACCGTTCGAGAACACTTTCGCGACCCATACTTCCCTGCCGATTGCCCAAAGCGCGGCGACAAGGAGGAGCGCGGCGAAGGCTTCGCTCGAGCACAATGGCCGCGCGAACGAGATCATGCGTACGCGCCGCATGACCGTCTTTTCGATGCGTGAGGGTCGGTCAGTCATAGTGCTGTTCATCATACGCCTTCTTGAAAAGCTTCTTCGCGCGATGCACGCGCGTCTTTACCGCTGGTATCGAGAGCCGCTCGCCCGTCGCAATCTCTTCCTGACTCTTCCCCTCTATAAATTGGAGCCGCAGAAGCCGCGCTGCTGCCTCAGGGAGCTTCGCGAGGGCCGCGAGCACCTCATCGCGCACCGTAAGGTCGTCCAAGAAATCAGCGCGAGCATCCGGTAGCCGTTCGAACTGCTCCGGATCGAAGTCCGCGCGCTTGTCCGCTTCGCTGCGGCACGCACGGTAGCGCGTGTACGCGACGCGATTCAAGATGGTGTACGCCCAGGATGAGAACGTAGCTCCCTCCTGCGGGCGGTACCGGTCGGCGTAGAGATACATCTTCGTGAACGCGTCCTGCACGGCCTCTTCCGCGTCCTCGGGACTTCGGAGGATGGTGCGAGCGCGACGCAAGAGCGGCGCCTCGTACCGGCGCACAATGAGCGCGAAGCATTCCGGATGCCGACGGCTAAGCACCAGAAGCTCGGCGTCCGACATGGTGTCATATCCCTCGGCCTTTGAAAAAGTCGCCACGGCTTGTATCATACGCTCATTGGCCGTCCTGGCCACTTTTTATAACTAAATCCGTCCGGGCCAGGTTTCAGACTGCCTTCTCGCGTTCTGCATCCTGCCTTCCGATCCTATGGCCGTACTCAGCTATAACGAAATTCTCCCGAAGACCGTCATCACCTACAACGGCGAGCCCTACGAAGTGCTCTCGTCGCACATCTTCCGCATGCAGATGAGGAAGCCAGTGAACCAAACCAAGCTCCGCCATCTCGTATCCGGGAAGGTGGTCGAGATCTCTTTCCACCAGAGCGAGACCGCGCAGGAGGCGGAAGTGGGCAAACTGCAGGCGCTCTACCTCTACACGAACCGCGGCGAGAGCTGGTTCTCCGAGGAGGGTAATCCTAAGAACCGCTTCTCGTTCGCCGAGGACGCCGTCGCCGACAAGGTGAAATGGCTCGCGCAAAATGCCCCGGTAGAAGTCGTTACTTATGAGGACAAGCCGATCACGGTGCGCATCCCGGTGAAAGTCGAGCTCGAGGTGACCGAAGCCCCGCCGAACGTGAAGGGCGACTCCGCCACTGGCGGCACGAAGCCCGTCACGGTGGCGACCGGCGGTACCGTGAATGTGCCGCTCTTCATCAATTCAGGCGACGTTATTCGCGTCAACACCGATGAAGGGACGTACGTGGAGCGCGTCGAGAAGGCTAAGTAAATCTGCAGAGTACACGAAGGGCCCGCCACTGGCGGGCCCTTCGTGTACTCTGCCTCCCGAAGCGGTCGCTAGGAGGCGACGTACGGAAGAAGGCCCATGAAACGAGCGCGCTTCACAGCGTTCGCGATCTCGCGCTGCTTCAAGGCAGGAATGCCCGTGCGGCGATGATTCAGCATCTTGGCGTGCGCGTTCGTAAACTGCTTCAGATACGCAACGTCCTTGTAGTCGACGAATTTCTTGACTTCAATCTCTTCTCGCTCTGCCTGGTGTGCCATATGGATAGATTTAGTAGCTGCTAGATTATAGCTTTTCGTTTCGTAATGCAAATTCAGGTACGTCGTGCGCACTCAGCTAAAAGCTCACTAAAACGGGATGTCTTCCGGGTTTATCTCTTCGTCCGGATACTGGATTTCCTCTCCGTTTGCCGCTGCCGGCGCACCCTGCGACGCCGGAGCCGATCCGTATTCGCCGCCGCTTGAACGACCGCCGTCACCGAACTGGAAGTTATCAACGACGATCTCGGTGCGGTAATTTTTCTTCCCCGTTTCCTTATCGTCCCAGGAACGCGTTTGGAGACGACCTTCGACGAAAAGGGGACGGCCCTTCTTCATGTATTGTGCGATGAGCTCTGCGGGCTTGCCGAAGGCGACGATGTTATGGAATTCCGTCGCCTCCTGCTTCTGCCCGTTCTTGTCTTTGTACGAGCGATTCGTCGCGAGCCCGAAGGTCGCCACCTGGCCGCCCGAAGGAAGGGCGCGTACCTCCGGATCGCGAGTCAGATTGCCGTACAGGAATACCTTGTTGAGATACATGCCCTTCCAGTATACCCTAGGCCGCCGCGCTCTCGAGCGCTGCGTCAAGTTCCGCGTCCGCTTCATCCCCCTCTGCAGACTCTCCTTCCGGAGCCTTCATCGCGAGCTCGCGGAGCTCTGCCGCATGGCGCGCCGCATCTTTCGTCGTCGCGAGGTCGATGAAGCGGATGATGCGCTTCTCATCCTTAGCCGCTTCGAGCACCGCCGCATGCGCTTCGACCGTCGCCTCATAGGCAATCCAGCAAAAATAAGCGGCATTGAAATCGCGGCGACCGCCGGTCTCCTGGCGGGAGATCGTGTAGGCGAGCTGGATGTGAAGCGGTTCGCCTTCGGCGACGATCGTACCCTGCACTTCGACGATCTTGCGCAGCGCCGCGTACGCGGCCTTCACCTCCTCAGTCGGGAGTTCCGGGTCGAGATGGAACCCGAGCTCATAGACGCGCGCCGCGCCGTCCTGCGCGGTAGCATCGTTCATTTCTGCCTCGTTCTTAGCCATGATTCCGCGATGGTACCACGGGCCCTGCCCTGAGGCAACGACCGGCCGTTAGAGTCGGAAGACGCGGCGGGCGTTCGCAAGCATGGCAGCGCGGACATCCTCTTCAGGCGCTTCACGGATCTCCGCGATGCGCCGGACGACCTCCTCGACCGCGAGCGGATCATTGCGCTCGTACCGGCGTGAGGCCGGGGCCACGTAGGGGGCGTCCGTCTCCGAGAGGATGCGGTCCGAGGGCGCGGTGCGTATGACCTCATCGTAGTCACGGGTGAACGTGATTACCGCCGTAAATGAAGTGGTGAAATCGAGTGCGAACAGCTCCGCTGCTTCCGCTACCCCGCCCACGAAGAAATGGATGTCGCCCGTAAACCGCTTCCCATGTTCTGCCTTCTTCTCGGTAAGGAGCGCGATGAGATCGTGATACGCGTCCTGCGTGCCCTTACTCGGCCGCGCGTGGATGATGAGTGGCTTCCCAAGTATTGCGGCAAGGTCGGCATGAGCCCGAAGCGCGTCCTGCTGCGCATGCTTCACCTCATCTGTCAGCTGCGTCGGCCGATAGTAATCGAGCCCGCACTCCCCTATCGCGACCACTTTCGGGTCTTCGGCAAGCTTCCGATAGAAAGCTTCGACGAACAGCTCTTGCGGAATGCGATTCGGATGCACACCGACCGCCGCCCAGAGATGGTCGTAGCGCCTCGCGAGCGCGAGCGCCTCTTCGGAGGAACGTCTGTCGACGCCCACCACGATGCCGCCGACTTCACGCTCCCGCATGCGTTCGAGAAGCTCCGCTTGATCGCGCACATAATCCTCGAATTGCACGTGGCAGTGGACGTCAATGTACCTCATACCAGCTTGCCTACACGATGCGCGGGAAGAGATTCTCGGGCTTCTGATTCTTACGGACTGCCGCGGCGATCTTCGCTGCCGTACGCGGCAAGGCGGGAGTGAGATGCACAGCAATTGCGGCGATCTGACCCACAAGGTTCTCGATCTGATCGCGTGCGCGTTCGCGCTCGACCGTATCGCCGCTTTTGATCCCCTTATAGGGAGCGTACTTGGTCATATAGGCATCCGCATGCGCGATCTTCTCGAACACGATATCCATCGCGTCATTAAAACGGAACGACTCCACGAGCGACAGGAACCGGCTGTCCACCACCTCCGTATCGCGTGAAAGTTTCGCCGGATGCGGCAGATGCTCTTCCGCGAGCTTCATGACGCGCGCGACAAGGTTCCCGAGACCGTTCGTCAGATGCGCCGTGTAATGCGCACGGATGGAATCTTCGGTAAGATCCGAATCCTCGTAAGGATTCACGTGCCGCAGGAGGACATAACGGAGGGCATCAACGCCGTACGTCGTCATGATCTTCATCGGATCAATGACATTGCCGAGCGATTTGCTCATCTTCTGACCGCCTGAGGTTATGAATCCGTGTATGAAGATCTCCTTCGAGAGCGGGAGGCCGGCTGAGAGGAGCATCGCCTGCCACATGGCGGTCTGCTGACGGAGATTGTCCTTGCCGGCGAGTTGAGTCGCGGGCCACCACTTCGAGAATGATCCCTCATCCTCCGGCCAGCCGATAGCCGAGACGTAATTCACAAGCGCATCGAACCACACGTACATGACATGCGCTTCGTCGCCGGGAACCGGCACGCCCCAGGAAAGCTTGTCTTTTGGGCGGGAGATGCTGAAGTCCTTCAAACCTGTCGAGACGAACGCCGTGAGCTCCCGCATACGACCGTCAGGGACAACGAACTCCGGATGCCCTTCGTACTGCGCCAAGAGCGTGTCCCCATACTTCGAGAATCGGAAATAATAATTCTCCTCTTCGCGGATCTCGAGCTCTAGATTCGGATGGAGAGGACAGCGACCATTCACGAGCTCTGAATCCGTCTTCTCGAGCTCGCATCCGACGCAATATTTCACCTCATAGGTGGCCTTATAGATATCGCCGGCATCAGCGCATCTCTTCCAGAATGCCTGGGCGGCCTTCTCGTGACGCGCGTCAGTCGTGCGGACGAACGAATCGTATGAGATGTCGAGCGCATCGGCAAAGGCCTTGAAGCGTGCCGCGTACTCATCAGCATACGCCTGCGGCTCCTGCCCTGTCGCTTCGGCTCTCTGTGCGATCTTGAGGCCGTGTTCGTCAGTACCGACGTTGAGGAAAGTCGCTTCTCCCCGCATGCGCGCTGTGCGCGCGAGGAAGTCTGCCTGCACGAATTCGAGCGCATGGCCCAAGTGCGGATCGGCGTTCACGTATGGGAGCGTGGTGGTGATGTAGCGCGACATGCGGCCTCAAGCGGTATGCGGATGGTGCTGCACACGCCGCTTGCGCTTGTCAAAGTCGGAAAGAAATTCGAGCGCCACAGCGGCAATCGGTACCGAGAGAAGGACGCCGAGAAATCCGGCGATCACCCCGCCGGCAATGAGCGCCACAATGACGAGCAACGGCGGTACGCCCACGACCTTCTTCACGATGAGGGGGTAGATGAGATTCGTCTCGAACTGGTTCACGACGATATAAAGGCCTACGATGATGGCCGCGAGCGCGATACCGCCCTGCGAGAAGCCAACCGCGGCGGCTGCGGCACCGGCCATAAGCGAGCCGAAGATCGGTATGATCTCCGCGAGCGAGGTGAACACCGCGAGCAAGAGCGCATACGGAACGTTAATGATGAGGAGGCCGAGGTAGACAAGCACGCCCACGATGACCGACAGCAGGATCTGCCCCTGCATCCAGCGCCCGATCTTCTTCTGCGAACGTTTCCAAAGATTGACCGCGTAGTCCTCATGCTGCGCCGGCATGATGAGACGCAGGAAGTCATCGACGCCCGTTTCCTGAAGCGCGAAGTAGAATGAGAGCACGATAACGAGCACGAGCGAGAAGATGCCGCCAAAGAAGGTGGCGAATAGTTGCACGACGCCGCCTGAGGTCGAGCTGAACGCGCCTTGGAGCGTGGCGAGCGTGGAGATAAGCGATTGTGCCTGATGCGACGAGCCGATGAGATTTGTGGCATTGCTGATGCCTGCGAAGGAAGCCGGTACGTTCAATGTGTTCAGGTACTGCGGTACGCTTGAGAGGAACTGCGCGGCGTCCGCAATAATGGGCGGAAAGAAGAAATATATGAGCGCGAAGACGCTCCCGAATACGAGCACGTACATGAGGAGCGTCGCGATAAACCGCGGGATGCGGTGGCGTGCGAAGAAGAGGATGCCCGGCTCGATCGCCGAGGCGATCACGACCGAGGTGATGATAAGCAACACGAGGTCGCGCAAGAGCCAGAGCACATAGGCCCCAAGCAGGATGAGAAGCGTCGTGATGACCGATCCGGGCGCGATCGAGAATCGAGTCTCTGACATACGCAAATCCTAGCACAGCCCGCCCCGTCCGCCCTCGCTAGGCGAGCGCGGCGCGGATGCGTCCCGCAACATCCGGGACGGAGAGGCGTTCTTGCGCCCCGGTGTCGCGGTCGCGGAGCGTCACCGTGTTCGCGAACTCCGGCTTCTCGCCCAGGGTATCGAAATCGACGGTCACGCAGAACGGCGTACCGATCTCATCCTGCCGGCGGTATCGCTTCCCGATATTGCCGTTGTCGTCCCAGGCTATCACCGCACCCGGGAGCGCGGCGCGCAGCACAGCGCGGACTTCCCTCGCCTTCTCGACGAGCTCCGGCTTGTTCTTTAAGAGCGGCGAGACCATCGCCTTCACCGGTGCGACCTTCGGTGCGAGCGTAAGGTATGTGCGCGTCTCGCCCCCAAGCTCATCTTCGCGATACGCGCTTGCGAGCACCGCAAGTACGGTACGGTCGACGCCCAATGATGGCTCGATGACGTGCGGCACGAACTTCTCCTTGGTTTCCTCATCAAGATACTCAAACGACGCGCTGCTTCTCTCCATGTGTGCCGAGAGGTCGAAGTCGGTCCGGTACGCGAGCCCCCAGAGCTCTTTCCGACCGAACGGATAGTCGAATTCAAAGTCGATCGTACGCTTCGAGTAGTGCGCGAGATCATCCTGCGGTACCTCGAGCTCATGCAGCTTCTCATCCGGAAGTGCGAGCGCTCGCGCATACGCGTGCATGGTCTCCCGCCACTCCTCGAACGCCTTCTCCCACGCCGCGGGCGCGACGAAGTATTCGACCTCCATCTGCGAAAGCTCGCGGAGACGGAAGATGAAGTCCCGTGGTGCGATCTCATTCCGGAACGCCTTCCCTATCTGAGCGATGCCGAACGGCAGCTTCGGATGAACGGAATCCATCACGTTCTTATAGTTCACAAATATGCCGCCGGCAGTCTCCGGTCGCAGGTACACGGTCGCTGATTCATCTTCCGCGACGCCTGCTTTCGTTGCGAACATCATATTGAAAGGCTTTGGCTCAGAGAGCGCGCCGGAACACTCGGGACATACGGATGGATCATCCAACTGATCGGCGCGGAAACGGCGCTTGCACTCCGCGCAGACGACGAGCGGGTCGGCGAAGGTCGCCGTGTGCCCGGATGCCTCCCACACCTTCGGATTCATAAGGATGGCAGCGTCGACGCCGTATATGTCGTCGCGACCGTCGCGGAAGAGTTCACGCCAGATGCGCTCTACATTCTCCTTGAGGAGGACGCCCATAGGGCCGTAATCATAGGTGCCGGCGAGACCGCCATAGATCTCCGAGCCCGGAAAGAGGAACCCGCGGCGCTTACAGAGCGAGACGATCTTCTCCATGAGGTTGCTGTCGGACATATACAGAGAAACTTACACGAAACGCGGATTATTGGACAGTCGCGTCAGTTGGAACGTAGCCGGGGTCGCCCGTGGTTTCGGTCGTCACCGGATCGGCGTTACTTGTTACCTGCACGCCCGCGTAACGGTCATAGCCGGTAAAGGCGGACTGGCCCATGAGCACCGGCGCGCTTCCCTTTTGGGAGGACGACGGTGTGAGAGAGACCTGGAAGGCCGCCTGCGCCGAACCGCCCTGATTGAAATCGCCTGCGTTCCACGTGACCGTGCGCGATGCGGGATCGTAGGTGATTGAGCCCGTACCTGTCGTCTCCCCCGTGTACGTCACGTAATTCGGCAGGATGGCGGATACGGTCGCGCCGGCGACCGCGCTCCCCTCGTCCGCAGCATTCCATACGATCGTATAGGTGGTCGGCGCGTTCACGCGCGGCGGGATGAGACCGGTATTCGTTATGGGTCCCGACGCATGGAGCGCTGCAGCACGAAGCGCTACCTGCGTAGCCACCTTTACGCTCGTCGTCTGGGATGCCGTCACCGTCTCCGGCACGTTTGATTGGCCAACGCGCGTTCCCGAGACCGAGATCACAAATGATATCTGCGGCGACGGCTCGTTCGAGGACGGCGGCAACGTATTAAACGTGAAGCTGCCCGTGCCGCTCGCGCCCGGCGCAAGACTCGAGAGCGAAGGGTCCGTATCGCCGCTAAAGATGATCGTGTGAACGCTCGATTGATAGAAACCGTCGGTCGTATGGACGCTGCCATAATCGACCGAACCCCCGTTAATCTGGACCGACACGGTTGCGTTCGTCACGTTCGTGGCGAGCGTATTCGTGAAGGAGAGCGAGACGCTCTGTTGCTGCCCGGACGTAACGACCGGAGAGTCGGAAGAGACGCCGTTTATGGAAAACCCCGTCTGGATGAAGGGTGCCGCGATGGTCACGACCGCGTCCTGCGTCATATAGGCGACCGCCGGCGTGGTCGCATCCGGCGTGGTCGCGGTGCCTACCGTGAAGTGGAAGACGCGCTGTTCGCTATCCTGTCCCGAGAGCGTCCCTGTAAGGGTGATGGTTCTCGTATCGCCCGGCTTAAGTGTGCCGAGAAGAAAGCTCGACCCGTTGAGCGGCATCGACGAAGTCCCTGACTGGAAGCCGAACGGGAATTCACCTTGAACGACGACATTCGAGAGCGGGACGCTCGCATTGCTACGGACGTTCAGGGTGAGGGTAATGGGCTTGCCGGAGACGGTCTCGGCGAGCGTATCTACCGAGATTGAGAGCGGCGTCGAAGAGATCGAGAGCGTGTATTGGCTCTTCTTCACGAATACCGCGTTGCTCCCCGTTGTGCCGTAAGAGAACGAGATGGGGAGCGAGACCGACTGGCCAGCGCCGCCGAATATGACCGCCTGGATGGAACGCGTGATTGTCCCCCCTGCGGGAATCGTACCGAGATTCTCCGTATAGCGAGGATACGGCTGCGCGAGATTGCCGGCTGCACGGGTGGAATCGGGAAAATCTACCTCGATGGCCGCGTTTTGTATCGCGACCGAATTGTGATTCGTGAGCGTGAGTGAGAGCGGTACGGTATCGCCGGCAGCGATAGTTGTCGGGCCTTGGACATCGATAGAGATGTTGTTCACCGAGACCGAGTTCCCGCCGTAGTAGAAAATGTACCCGGCTATGGCTGCGGCAGCGAGAAAGAAAAGGAACGAGAACCCGAAGAAGACCGCGGCTAGGCGCACATGCTTCTTGCCGCGCGCATGATCCTCTTCACCCCAGGAATGCGGGGTGGTGTGGCTACCGGGGCGTCGGAGGAAACTTGGACGGTTAAGCCCGTTTCCCCGACGCGGGTCATACAGTTCCTCCCGAGCGCGCTCGAGCGCGGAACGATCATCGTCTGATACCGGCATTTACACCCCAGTATAGCGCGTTCAGAGTCCGCTCGCTGCGATGCCACGGTTCACGCGCACGATGTATGCGCTCCGCTCGGCTTGCGCCTTTGCCCGCGCCTCCGGTGCGAAGAGCGCAGACGGGGGCGTCGAGTCGTCGAATCCGAGCGCGGCGAGGACATAGAGTGCAGCGAGCACTTCAACGGCATCACGCTCAGGCACCGGAAGCGCCGCGAGTGCCTCAAGGAGGCCGTGCAGTATGGGATAGAGCGCCTCCTCCGGTGATTCACCGGCAACGAGGCGAAGTATGAGCGATATGATGCGTCCTGCGCGCTCGCGCGCATCGCGATCGGGCAGATGGTCGAACCAGGCGTCTGCACGCACGGCGCCCGTGAGTCGCCATCCCTCCTTCCCGCGCACGAGCACGATATCGCTTTCCGCGAGCGTCACGAGGGCAGCGGAGAGTTTCGCCCCTGGCCGTCGAATGCCCTGAGCGCGGGCCCGCACAAGACCGAGATCACTCGTAAGCACTGAAACAAGCGCGTTCGCTTCGCCCGCACTTGCGCGAGCAAGTATGAGACCCCGCGTGTCGTACTTATGACGCATCCTTCACGAGATCAAATCGTATCGTACCGGTCGAAAGCTCGACCTTATACTTCCCTTCGGGATGCTCGCGGACGGTTACGCGGTCATGCGGCGAGAATCCTTCCGACTTGCGCGCGTCCGCGATCGCACGCTGGCGTTCGCGTTCGCCACCCTCCGCAATGAGCTCCGGCGTGAGCTCAGTCTCAAGCTCGACCGTGGAGTATCCGGTCACGACTTTTTTCACATTTACCTCATCCGCGAGGATTGCCGTGAGCTCCGAGGGTAGCGCATCCGGAACCTTGAGCTTCGCGAGCGGCTGGCGCACCTTGATACCCGCCTTCTGGCGAAGCTGAAGCGCGTCGGACGCGAGCGCCCGCACGCGCTCCATACCGGCGAGAAGCTGTGCTTCCTCCTTGCCACCGAAGAATGCAGACAGGCTGAAAAGGCTCTTCTCCATATGCGGCCAGTCGCACAGATGCACGCTCTCCGGGTCCCCTTCGGTGCGCACCGCCCGGAACACCTCCTCGGCGACGAACGGTAGCACTGGTGCCGCAAGCTTCGCGAATTCACGCAGCACATGCCGCAAGACCGAGAGCGCCGCGCGCTTGTCGGGCGTATCTTCGCCGCGCATGCGGTCGCGCGAACGGCGGACATACCACGTCGAAAGATCATCAATGAACGGACGGATTGCGCGCGTCGCATGGACCACGTCGTAGCGATCGAACGCTTCGGTCATCTCACGGGCGGTCTGGCTGAGGCGGGTGAGTATCCAGCGATCAAGCGGATGCGTACTCGTGCTCGCCGGCGCATCGCCCGTCTTGAAGAGCTCGTAGAACGATGCCACGTTGCGCAGCATGTTCACGACGCGGGCGTGTGCGTCCTTCACGTCCTCATCGCGGAAAGCGAGATCTTCCGCCTGCATGACGACCGAGGACATGAGGTAATACCGAAACGCGTCCGCGCCGTATTCGTCGAAGAGTGTGTACGGATCGGTATAGTTCTTCTTCGATTTGGATACCTTCTGGCCGTCGGCGGCGAGGATAGTGCCGGTAGTGAGCACGTTCTTAAACGCCAGACGATCAAACACTGAGACCGACATCGCGTGCATGTAGTAGAACCAGGCGCGCGTCTGCCCGATGTATTCTGATACGAAATCGCCCGGCCAGCGTTTTTCGAATTCTTGCCGATGCTCCATCGGGTAGTGATACTCCGCGAACGGCATGGATCCGGATTCCACCCAGCAGTCCACCACTTCAGGGATACGCGTGAGCGGTTCGCCTTTCTCGTTCTCGAGCCGCACCTCGTCGAGATAGGGCAGGTGGTAATCGAGCTCGTAGTCGCGATTGTGCGGAATGGGCGTGAAGTCGAGCGCCTGCACGCCCGCGGGTGCGAGATACGGAAATCGCTCAGCCTCGGCGGCCGGCGCCCCGATGGAGGCCATCTGAAGGAGCCACAGCGGGTCCCCATGCGAGAGAATGAGTATCTTCTTACCCTGGTACCGCTCTTCAAGCTCATAGAGAACCTCACCCATGCGGCGGCGTACATCAGCGAACGTCTCGCCACCGGGAGGTCGCTTCGTGAATCGCTCCTCGATAGAGGCGAAGAAGGCGCGGTATTCCTTATTAGGCTTCCCCTCGAATGCGCCTACCGCGATCTCTCGCAGGCGATTATCCTCGATCACGGCTTCCGGCGGGAGCCCGAGCGTTTCTCGCACGATCTCGGCTGATTCGCGCGTACGCGCGAATGGAGACACGTAGATGAGCTCGACGCCCTCGCGCATGAGCTTCATGGTGGCGGCGCGCACTTCTTCCTTTCCCTTCTCCGTCAGGCGGTTGCTCTGTTGCCGCACTGGATCAGTGCTCGCCTCGTCCTTGATGTTGCTCTCTGCTTCCCCGTGCCGCATCACGATGTAGCGATTTCCGCTCTTCTTCACGTACGCTTTTAGTTCATCGAGCGAACCGATGACCGTGACGTTGCCGCTCGCATCCTTCCAGATAGGTAGCGGACTCGCCCAGAAACGATTCCGCGAGATGGTCCAGTCAGGCGCGCTCTCGATGAGCTTCGCGAATCGTCCTTGCTTCAGATGCTCGGGAATCCAGTTCACCTTGCCGTTCTCCGAGAGCATGCGCGCCTTTACTGCCTGGATGTCGATGAACCAGCTTGAAACGGCATTATAGATGAGCGGCGTACCGCAACGATAACAGTGCGGGTACGAATGCGTATTCGGCGCCTTCGCGAACAGCAGCCCGCGGCGTTCAAGATCTTCCTTTATGAAGGGCTCGGCCTTCTTGATGTATTGCCCATGGAGGAACGCGGGCGCGGTCTCGTTATAGGTAGCATTCGGGTAGAGGAGCGGCACCATAGGCAACCCCTCCTTCATGCCGAGCTGGTAGTCGTCTTCGCCGTAGATGACGGCGGTATGGACGACGCCCGTACCCTCTTCCGTATGCACGAATCCAGCCGGGTACACGCGGTATGCGTGCTCGAATTTGCCGCGCTCCCCTTCGGCGACCTTCGCCCTATCGAGGGCATACAGCGGCTCATACTCGATGCCGACCAACTCCGCGCCCGAAAGCTCTTTCTCGAGATTTGCGTGCTCGAGACCAAGCGCCTCGACGCGATCCTTTGCGAGGATCGCGTAACCGTCCGCGCGATGCCGCACGTCGTAGCGGATATCAGCACCCACGGCAAGCGCCACGTTCCCGGGCAAGGTCCAAGGCGTCGTGGTCCAAGCGAGTATATAGGAACCGTGCGGAAGCCCGTGCTTCTCCGGCTCCTTCACTTTGAACTTCACCGTGACGGCCTCCTCGGTCACATCTTTGTAGGTGTTATCCATCGCGATCTCCGCCTTGGCTAACGGCGTCTCGCAGTGCGGACAATACATGAGCACCTTGCGTCCCTCATAGAGACGGCCCTTCTCGTGTATTTTCTTGAGCGCCCACCAGACGCTTTCAGTAAACGAGGCGTCCATCGTCTTGTATGAATTATCGAAATCCACCCAGCGTCCCACTCTCTCGATATAGCGCTTCCACTCATGGACGTACGCGAGCACCATGCTACGCGCAGTCTCATTGAACTTCTCAATACCTACAGAAAGGATCTCGCGCTTATTCTTAAGCCCGAGCTCTTTCTCGACGAGATTCTCGATCGGCAGGCCGTGCGTATCCCAGCCCCAACGACGACGCACGTTGTAGCCGCGCATGGTCTTATAGCGTGGAATCACATCCTTCGAGACGGAGGAGAGCAAGGACCCGGAGTGCGGCAAGCCGGTAGCGAATGGCGGCCCATCATAAAAGACGAATTCGCCTGAGGGCGACGCCTTTGCGAGCGATTTCTCGAAAATCTTCTCGCGTTTCCAGAAGCCGAGTATCTCTTCTTCCTTCTTTGCCGTATCCGATTTGTGGACACCTTTATCGTCAGTGTTTGCCATATCCCGTCATCCTAGCGTTTAGCATCCAAAAAGGAAAATGCCGCGGCTACGCCACGGCATCGAGCTCCCCTCCCTGCTGTCTTCTGCATCCCATCCTCGTGTCACCGACAATGCGGCCTTGGTCGATAGTCTTTCCGCTCCCGTTGGCCGATACGGATCCCTCCACACTTATATCGCACGCCAGTCGGGAGCGTTTTGGTCGGTGTATCCGTTACCGTCGTCTCCGGCGCATCTGTGACGAGCTCAAAGAGCAGGTGATGCGAATAAGCTGCGTGCGCAGCTTGAAGTTGCGTCAATTTTAAGGTCAAGCAAACCCCCTTCAAATATACATCGCCACTGCGGCAGGAACTGCCTCTCTCACGCTAGCGCGTCCGCTACGTACGTGCAAATCACATCCGTTCCGGCGCGGGGATACCGAGGAGCCGGAGCCCGTTCGCCATCGTGTTCGCGAACGCACGCGTCATGCGCATCTTATAGGCCTCCTCCGGACTCCCGAGCACCTGCTCCCTTGCGTAGAATGAGTTCCACTTCCCCGCGAGCTCGAGGAGATACGTCACGAGGAGGTTCGGCGCAAGTTCCTTGGACGCTCGTGCGGCAACTGCCGGATAATGGATGATGAGTCGTTCGAGCTCGTACGGCGCTTCGGGCTCTTTCGAGCCGCCGGCGTCCTCCGATTCGTAGGAAAGAATCTTCGCGGCCCGCACGAGGGCATACTGGAGATATGGGCCCGAATCGCCCGTAAGCGAGAGCGATTTCTCCGAGTCGAAGACGATATCTGCCCCCGGAGATTGCCGCAGCACCATGAACTTCACGGCGCCCACCGCTACCTGCTCAGTGATGAGCGGGTCGTCACTTTTTGCTGCCGCGCGTTCCATGACTTCTGCGAGGAGCCCTTCGGCGGTGATGACGTTTCCCTCACGCGAGCTCATCTTGCCGTTCGTGAGACGCAAGAAGCCCGTCGTAACGTGCTTCATTTTCGCCGCGAGCCCGGCGTTTATGTCGCCAAGCGCGACGAGCACCGTCCTGAAACGACCGGTCTGCTCATTGCCAGTCAGGATGATGACCTTGTCCGAAGGCCAGCGCTCCTCCTTCAGGAACGCGAGTCCAATGTCCTTCGCTTCATAGGTGGGCGTGCCTTTCGAGGTAATGAAGACCATCGTGTGCACGCCTTTTGTCTCGCCATCGTAAATGATGGCACCGTCGCTTTCCTTGAAGATGCCCTTCTCGAGTCCGTCACGCACGACGCGCAGGCCGACATCGACCGTATCACTGTCGAAGAATTCGAAATCAAACGTCGTGTCGAGTAACTTCCAAAGGCGACGGAATGCTTCCATCGAGATCTCTCGCCCGCGGTGCCAGAGGTCCATGACCGATTCATCCGTGCCCGCGTAGATTGCCTGGTTGAGTGCATCTATCTCCTCTTTCGCCTCCGGATCGTCCTCATACGCCTTCGCACCCTTCGCGTACGCTTCGCCTATCTGCTTCGCGCTCTCGGGCTCAGTGACGCCACCTTGTCTAAGCGCCCAGAGCGCTTTGGCCACATTCGGCCCGACGTCGCCGCCGAACGTATCACGCACGACCGTCGCGCCCTCGTTCTCGATGAGGCGTGAGAGCGACTCGCCAATGATGGTGCCCACGAGATGTCCCGCGTGCATCTCCTTGAAGGCGTTCGGATTCGAGTACTCGATGATGACGCGCTTGCCTTTCTCTGCTTCACCCCTGCCCCACTCCTCGCCCTTCGCGTCTGCTTCGCTTATGCCGAACGATACCGCAGCTTTCGAGAGCGTGATGTTTATGAATCCCGGTCCGGCCACCTCTACACGCTCGGCATCCGCGCCGAGCGTGTCCTGAATGTGCTTTGCCAAAACATCGGCTAGCTTGCGCGGATTCGTCCCGAGCTTCTTTGCAGAAGCCATCGCGGCATTCGTTGCATAATCGCCATGTGCAAGCGTAGCCGGCCGTTCCACCGAGAACGACACGCCCTCCACTCCCGCGCTTTCAAGCACATCCTCAATCGCCTTCCGAATCTTCTCCTCCATTGCCGCGACTATACCAGAAATTCCAACGCCCGCCGTATGGCGGGCGTTGAGGTCAGGAGGGAGATGCATCGCGAGTCGATACTTCGGCGAGGCCCCTCTATTTCTTTCATTACTGATTTCTTCCGGTTGCCGTGCGCGGGGCTATCGCTCGTTTGGTGCCGAACCTCACCTGAACCTTTACAGGATCTTATTCGGGCTTGCCGAAACCAATTTGTGAGGTTTCAGGCTCTTCTGCAGGAACAACCTCTCCGTGCTCAGACTCATACTTCCTGAGGGCATTGGAGAGAACGTCCACCATACGCTTAAGGTGCCCAGGACTGGTAATGACCCGAGCGGTCAAGGCGCCAACTGGAGGGAAAGCGCTAATGAAGTCGAGACAAAACTCTTCTTCCGAAGACCACAGGTTCATTCCATTGGCATAAACACCTTTCACAGCTTCATCGGAAGCTTTGATGGGAATCTGTTTGGGATCCATAATCTTGAGTTGTTAATGTACAAACGCACCACTAACACGACCCCCGCGTGTACGCGGCTTAGTGAGCATAAGAATTTTATTCTTATGCCAATGGATTTCAAGCGAAAGACTCGGGAATCGGATGCTTCTCGGCAAGGGCTTTGATCTTGGTACGTGCGGCGCTCGCGTCCTTGGTCTTTAACACTTTGAGCATGAGGCGCGTCACCTCGCGGCAGTCCTCTTCGGTAAATCCGCGTGTCGTGATGGCGGGCGTGCCGAAACGGATGCCGGACGGATCCATGGGCTTACGCGTGTCGTCTGCAATCGCATTTTTGTTGAGCGTAATACCTGCTTCGTCGAGAAGCTTCTCCGCTTCCCCGCCCGGAATACCTAGAGAGCCGAAAACGTCGGCAAGAATGAGATGGTTTGATGTGCCGCCCGTAATCATGCGCACTCCGTGCTCCTGGAATACCTCGGCCATCGCTGCTGCATTCTCCACTACCTGTTTTGCGTAGTCCTTAAAGCTTGGACGAAACGCCTCGCCGAACGCTACGGCTTTCGCAGCTATCTGGTGCATATGGGGACCACCCTGAAGCCCTGGGAAGATAGCTTTGTCTATTTTCTTCGCTATTTCTTCTGAATCGCGCACGAGAATCATGCCGCCGCGCGGGCCACGCAAAGTTTTGTGCGTGGTTGTAGTCATTACATCAAAGCCGTAGTCGAACGGGTTCTTCTGCGAACCGCCGGCAATGAGGCCAGCAATATGCGCGACGTCGGCCATAGCTACCGCACCCACCGAGTGCGCAATGTCCGAAATCTTCTTCCAATCAAGCTCGCGCGGGTACGCAGAAAAGCCGCCAAGCACTACTTTCGGTTTCTCTCGCTTAGCAGTCTCCGCAAGCGCATCATAGTCAATCTCGCCTGTCGCGACGTCCTTCATGCCGTAGCGCACGAAGTTGAATATCTTGCTGATGTAGGTCACCGGATGGCCGTGGGTGAGGTGGCCGCCGTGCGACAGATCCATGCCGAGCACCGTATCGCCCGGCTCAAGCAGTCCGAAGTATGCGCCGATGTTCGCATTTGCTCCGCCCAAGGGCTGCACATTCGCAAACGCTGCACCAAACAATTTCTTTGCTCGGTCCTGCGCCAGACGCTCAACCTGGTCGGTAAACTCTTGGCCGCCGTAATAGCGCTTGCCGGGGTACCCTTCCGAATACTTATTGGTGAGCGAGGACGCCATCGCCTCCTTCACGGCGCGCGACACGTAGTTCTCCGAGGGAATAAGCTCGAGCCCTTCCGCTTGCCGCTTCTCCTCTCCTTCGATCGCCTGGAAGACCTCCTCGTCCTGCTTCTTTAGAAATTCGTACATGGTCGTGAGTTTACTCATTATTATTAAAGGCGCACCATGTACGGGCTCAGATCATACGCGTCGGATGCGTACCGGAACTGCCCCAGCCGTTTGCGCCACGTTCAGTCTCGCCAAGCACGGCCACCTCCTCGATCGAGACATGCTCGATCTTCTGCACGAGTATCTGTGCCGCCTTTTGCCCCTTCATGATTGTCTGCGGCGCATCGGTGAGGTTTGCCAAACACATGATGAGCTCGCCACGGAACCCCTCATCGATGACGCCGCCCATGACCTTGAGTCCTTGGCGATTCGCGACGCCGCTCTTATCCCAGATGAGCCCGGCGGTACCTTCCGGAAGCTCGACCGCGATGCCGGTCGGTATGCGCGCATGGCTGCGCGCCGGGATTACAACCTCCTCGACCGCACAGAGGTCGATGCCCGCATCCCCCGTATAGGGCTTTGGCGGGACGACCGCGTCCGGATGGAGCTTCTGGACCTTGAGTATCACGCCCCGATTGTACCACCGTGCGCGCTCGGGCTATCATGGGCCGTAATGAAGCCTTTTGCCGAACGCACCCCCGACACGCAGTACCAAGACCGGCTCAAACAGATCCTCGAAACCGGCATTCTCGCGAAGGACACACCCCAGGGCGTCGGCGCCCTCACCAGTTTCGGCACCCTCCCGCCCATGGTCTTCGATCTTGCCAACGGCGTACCGCTCATCACCGAACGCAAGATCGGATTTTGGAAGAAGCCAATCGCGGAGATAACCGCATTCATAAACGGCGTACGCACGATAGACGGGCTCGAGGAGTTCGGCTGCAATTTCTGGGGCGACTACCGCGGACAGGGCACGAAATTCGGCCTCGAACCAGACGACCTCGGCCCGGGATCCTATGGCGCAGCGTTTCATGATTTCGAGATACCTGAAGGCGGGACACTCAATCAATTCGAGCAGCTCATCGAACAGATACGGGAGTACCCGACCATCCGGACCCTGCTCGTCACCCCCTGGAAGCCCTACTACACGGCGCGCGGACCGCAGCGCAAGGTTATCGTGGCACCGTGCCACGGCTGGCTCCACTTCCGGGTGCTCGACGGCAAGCTCCACATGCGCATGGACCAACGTTCCGGCGACATGCCGATCGGCGTGCCATCGAACATGATTCAGTACGCTGCGCTCATGCTCATGATCTGCCAGGTGACCGGCTACGAACCGGGTACGTACGTGCACACGATCGCTGACGCGCACATCTACGAGGACCAGATCGACATGGTGCGCGAGCTTATCACGCGCGACCCTCGACCCTTCCCCACGCTCACGCTCGATCCGAACGTGAAGGATTTTTTCGCGTTCCGCGCGGAGCACTTCACGCTCGAGGACTATGATCCGCATCCGCCGATGAAGATCGCGTACCGCCCGTAGCATGAAGAAGAAACCTACCGTAGACGTCGAGAGCGCACGCGCGGCAAAACGTGATGATTATAGCGGCGTCCTCGAGACCATCCGGGCGGGCGGCTTCTGCCCGTTCTGCGAGGAGCACCTGTTCAAGCACCATCGCAAACCGCTCCTATTCAAAACGAAGCGCTGGCTCGTCACCGAGAATGCCTGGCCGTACGAGGGCACAAAGTACCACTTCCTCTTCATTGCGCGGCCCCATGTCGAAGAGGTCGCTGACGGCCCCGCCGATCTCTTGAAAGATCTGCAGGTCGCCTACGCGAAACTGCGCAAACGCTACGACTTCAAAGGCGCTACACTCGCCATGCGCACCGGCGACAGCGCATACACTGGCGCCACCGTGCGACACCTACATGCACAGCTCATCGTCGGGACGAAACGCACGAAGGCTTCGACGCCGATCACGGTCGTAGCGGGATATAAGCGCGCTTGAACTACTTCGCGTCCTCGGACTCAATGCGGATGAGTTCGACGCCGCGTGCGCGAAGCGCGTTGCTGCCCTCCACAAGCGAATACCCTTCCGTATAGAAAAGACGTTTGATGCCGCTATTGGCGCACGCATACGCGCACGGCGGACACGGGAACGTGGTCACGTAGAGATCGGCACCCTCCGTAGCCATGCCGCGCCGCGCCGCCTCGGTGAGGAGCCCGATCTCAGCGTGTAGCGCTGAAGACACCTCGATGTTTTTACCGGCCTCGAAATTGCTGCGCGGATCGCCATAGAGATACGGCGTCTGCTCTGATGGTTGATGCCGGTTATACGCGGCAAGCACCGGCTCTCCGTCTTTCACGAGCACTGCACCCGCCTGGCGCCACCAATCGGAACTCATTTCGGCCGCCGCGTACGCCTTCTGCATGATCTTGCGATCGAATGCAGCGGAGGACACGGTGGTCTCATCCACCGGCCGTTCTTTCTTCACGCTCGCATCCCAGTGCCAACGGAGCCGCCATGACCCGTCAAAAACGACCGGGACGCCCGACAGATAGGTTCCGGCCACCTTGTGCGCAACATCTTCGTCCGGCATCACGATGTTCGCAAACTGAGAGAGTTCCGCTATGTTCCCCTTCGTGAGGATGCGCACTTCCGCGAAGATGCCGAGCGCCGTCACCATAGTCTGCACCTCCTCAGGCGCATCACCTGGCAGATTGCGTGTGAGCGAGGAGAACTCGTCGATAAAGGACTGCCCGAAGAGGTAGAGAATGCTTCTTTTGTGCGCGCGAAAGAATTCGAGATAGCCGCGGTGCGGCGACGGTACGTACGCGACGAGCGCTGTGTCAGGGTGAGAGTTCATCCTTCGCTTCTGCCAACACTTGTAAGAGCTTGCTCGAGACCCGTTCGATCGCGGTCAAGCTGCCATCGAGCGCAAGCGTCCGGATGCGCGCTGTCGTGCTCGTCTCCGCTTGCGGATCGAGATTCACGAGGTGCTGGCAGTGCCGCGCGATATGGTCGATATTTTCCGGGAGATCCTTCGTCGAGGTGGAGATAATCTGCACATCCGGGCGCACGACCCCATAGAGCTGATTGAACTCGTACTGCGGGGTAATGATATCGACGCTTCGCAGATGCCCGAGCACGCGGCGGCGCTCTTCTTCAGGCACGATCGGACGTTTCGGGCCCTTGCGTTGCTTGGTGAGCGCGTCGGTGTCGACGCCGACTACCATAATGATGTGTTTCGCGTCGGGATAGAGTTCGCGCGCCTTGCTCTTGCCCTTCTGGATGTACTCGGCATGCCCGATATGGAAGAGATCCCACACTCCCGTCGCAAACGCGATAATGGCTTCTCGTGCCCGCAACTCATCGATGAACGCCGCGAGCTCGGCGTGATTAGCGATATATCGATCGTCGAAGCTCGCGGTGCCGGCGAGCACTCGGTCTATACGCTCTTGCGCAGGATGTGAAGCCATACGGTATTATGCATAGTACCTGTAAATTCTGGGCCATGCCAAACCCCCCTTCGCACATCGCGCTCGTCGCCGCATTCGGAAAGGATACGCGCGCCATCGGCAAAGATGGCAAGCTCCTCTGGCAACTTCCTGAAGATCTCGCGCGCTTTAAGCAGCTCACGCAGGGCCACCCGGTCATCATGGGGCGGAAGACCTGGGATTCCTTGCCGTCGAAGTTTCGGCCCTTGCCTGGACGCACGAACATCATCGTGACCCGCATCGAGGACTACCCCACGGAGGGCGCAGTGGTCGCACATTCGCTGCCCGAGGCGCTCTCGCTCGCCAAACGCGCTGAGGGTGCCGACGAGATCTTCGTCATCGGCGGCGGAGAACTCTACCGCGCAGCGCTCCCGTTTGCGGATCGGCTCTATCTCACGCTTGTCGAGAGCGATGCTACAGGTGACACCTTCTTCCCTGCATATACGGACGACTTCACGACCGTGCTCCATGATGAGCCGCATGCGTCGGAAGATGGCCTTGCCTACCGTTTCCTTGACCTCGGCCGATAAGTGACGCTTTCCCCACCTGGGGACAAACGACCCCTCTGACCGCCTATACTGGCGCCTAGAGGATCTTACGAGGAGACCGCTCATGCGGAGGACCGATATCCATGACGCGGCGTATGCCGTGGTAAACGGGGGTATCGGATTCGTACCCATCCCCCCGGATTGTCCCGAGAAGACTAGCTTCATGCTTGCAGAGCTCGCGCGCCTCGGCCGCTTGCGGCAAGAGGGCGCTATCAAGGAACATGCCTGGGGGTACGAACCCGACCATAAAGGTCAGTACGACGGAGGGCTCTCACAGTACCGCACTGATGAGCGAAAAGACGTCTTCCATTTCGAGCCGAAGACGCGTGACATACTCGCGTCGCAAGGCGCGCCAGTACACGAATGGGATGACTTTTTCCGCGCACAAGCCGAGTCCTGGTATGCACTGTATCGGCTCACTGATGAGCTCATGCGTGCATTCGAACAGTTGATGCCCGAGCGGGGGATCTATGATTCATTCAAGTCATTTGGTCTGCGCCACCCGAATCGAGGGCTTGTGTACGCAAGACGTCGCGGTAACGATGTCGAGACCGCCACGCCTCATACGGATCGCGCATTCGTCTCGCTGCACCACAGCGAGACGGGACCGGGATTCTTCGTCATTCCGCATGACACCCAGGAACGGCTTCGGCTTCACATCCCGAAGGGCTACGCTGCCGTCTTCCCTGGACTCAAGTTCTATAAGATGACCGGCGGGCTTGTCAGGCCGATCGTACATGGGACTTACGAAGTCCCTGCCTGCGAACCGGACGGACGACGCGCGAGCGTGTTCTTTGCACATACCGCTATTGCGCATCTCTGAATGCAAAAAGGGCCGGAGCAGCTGCTCCGGCCCTTTTCAAGAGAAATCATTACTTCACCTCGACGCCCATCGAACGCGCCGTACCTTCGACGATACGCTCAGCGGCCTCCTGCGAACCGGCGTTCAAATCCGGCATCTTCTCTTCGGCGATAGCCTTCACCTGCGCCCGGTTCAGGGTGCCGACTTTCTGCTGCGGCGCCTTGCTCGAACCCTTCTCGACGCCGAGCGCCTTCAGGATGAGGCGGGACATCGGCGGATTCTTTAGGATAAACGTGAACGAACGGTCGTCGTAGACCGAGAGCTCTACCGGGATGATGGTGCCGCGCTTATCCTTGGTCGCGTCGTTGAACTGGGTCACGAATTGACCGATGTTCACGCCAGCCGGGCCGAGCGCGGTACCTACCGGCGGCGCAGGCGTCGCTGCGCCGCCCGGAATCTGGAGCTTGATCTTCTTTACTACGGTTGCCATATGAGTGTCGTGACTTTACTAGAAAATGAGGGAAAACGCTACTACAGCTTGCGGACCTGCAAGAAATCGAGCTCGACTGGCGTCTCACGGCCGAACATGGAGACCATGACCTTCACCTTCCCGCGCTCTTCGTCGATGTCGCCCACCTTGCCTTCGAGGTCCTTGAAGGGGCCGTCCGCGATGACGACCGGATCATCCTTCATGAGATCGATGCGATGCTTCGGAGCCTCGGCCGTCATGCGCTTCATAAGCGAAGCGACCTCCGCTTCATCCATCGGTACCGGCGTATTGCCGGAGCCGACGAAGCCGGTCACGCGCGGCGTGTTGCGAACCACGAACCAGGAATCGTCGTCCACGATCATGCGGACGAGCACATACCCCGGGTAGATCTTCTCCTCTTCGACAACGCGCTTGCCGCCTTTCACGCGAATCTTTTTTTCGGTCGGAACGACCACGTCGAAAATCTTGTCCTCCATGCCGAGCGAGTCGATACGCTGCTTCAGATTGCGTTCCACCGCGCCCTCATAGCCGGCATACGTGTGGATAGTGTACCAACGCGCCTCCAACGGATTCGGTTTCGTCTCATCCTTTATCTCCTTCTTAACGCTCGGCGCTATATCGGCCATGCCAATCTCGCCGTCCGTCAAGACATCTGCCGCTTCATCCTGTTGATGCTGCTGTTCATCCATAGATCTCGAGGTTAGGCGCCGACAACGTGACTCACAACCCCGCCGAAGAGATAATCGAGCACTCCGACCAGCACCGCAATCACGAGGGCGATGAGGATCACGACGAGCGTATGCGCGATGGCCGTCTCGCGAGAGGGCCAGACGATATGCTGGAATTCGTCGCGTACGTGCTTCAAGTAGGTGGTGAGAGCGTTCATAGCGGAGAGTAAGGTTTCCAAATTAAAAACCCCGCGCGGGGGCTTTTGTGTGCACCATGATAGTACGCCTCCGATGAGGCGTCAAGCGCACAACAACCCGCTCTGAGCGGGTTGTTGTGCGCTTCCGTGCTCCGCAAGATCTCAGCGGATCTCGTACGTGATCGAGACGGAAGCGTTATACGTGTTCTCCCCCGGAGGAACCTCCGGCGTCCCAGCGGTCTTATTTACTGCGCCCGCGCTCGCGGCATACATGAGAGGCTGCGGCGCGGAGCCGTTCGACTCCGAGAAGTTCACAATGCCGCCGAATGTGACGCCGAGTTCCTGTTCGAGCGCCTTGGCCTGCGCCTTAGCCTTCGCGATAGCATCCGCACGCGCCGCATCGTAGCCAGCCGTCGGGTCATCAAGGCCGAAGGACGGACCGCTGATATTCTGCACCTGTAGCGAACCGAGCCCCGAAAGGAGCGTACCGACCTTCGTGAGATCACGGACGGTCACCTGGATATTCTCCGCCACCTCATATCCGGTGAGCTTTCTCGATGTCGCCGGACAGAAGATGCCCGGCGGACAAGTCTGATAGGCATACTGCGGCGTGATGGTATACGAGAGCGTTTTCACATCCTTGTCAGCGATTCCCTGCCCTTTCACATAATCGAGAGCGTCATTTGCCTGTTTGGTCGTCTGAGCCTGCGCGTCCGAAACCGACTTCGCCGTATTCTGCACAGTAAAGGAGATGCGCGCGACGTCCGGCGGCAAGGTTGCCTGTCCGTTCGCGCTCACGGTGACGGTGTCCGTCGCCGGATTGCTCGGCCGGCCGAAATTCTGCGCGAGGTTTACTGTCTCTGCGACGAGGAACAGGCCGAGAATTGCGAGCACGCCGATAAGCGCGATGCGTACGCCTGCATTGCTCACGATCTCTGAAAAGAAGTCCTTGTTGTCCATAGGCGAGGTGATTATGCGGTAGGTATGGATATAGTATACCGCCGCCCGCCACGAGCGCTGGCAGCGGGAGGGTGCGATGCCTCCCAGACCGTTTGGCACCGAAACCTTAGCTCCTACGCCTGCAGATTGAGGAGTAGCGTACGGAGCGCCGCATGCGCAGGCAGCGAGTTCTCGTCGAGTGCCGGATCAGTCCAGTTCGACACATTACGGTCGATCGCATCAAACCGGAGCACGTCGCCCGAATCTGGACGCGCGAGATAGTAGGCGGTATCGATGATTCCCTCATAGCGCTCAATGGATACGACCGTGAACCGGTGCGTACCGATCACTGTCGAAGAATAGCTGGTGGTCGGAACGGGCGCGCCGGAAGCGCCACCAATGGCGGTCCCCTGGATGGTAGCAAGCGGTGTCGAGGAGGCCGCGATCAGGTATCGACGAATGATGATCGAGTCCGGTTCGGTCGAGGAGGCGCTGGGTTCGTCGTAGGAGGCGACTGCGGCAGCATCCGGGAGTGCGGCGTCCGAGAATCCGTTCGGGATCGCGTACGCGATACTAATGGAATCGAGCGAAACGTTCGGCGGCGGACACGCGGGGAACGTACAAGAGGAACCGGTGCGCGACAGACTCGTACCGTCCGGGCATATCTTTGCGTCGAGCGGGCACGCGATCTGCTGATACGGATGTTCGGCCGCATTGCGGTAGATCAACCCGCCGACGCCGACCAGGATAATCACCAGTATCCCGAGGAGGAGATTTCTCATAATGCGAATCATACCACCCGCCGTAGATGGGATGTCTGCGGTAGGCTGAGCACTTGGCGCAGACACGTTCGCGACCGCGTCTCGCCCGTGAGCCGCCCGGCGCGTGTACTTCAATACGTCTTGAGCGCGTCGCGGATCTGTTCCAGCACGACAAGCTCATCGCTCTTCTTCAGAGGCGCAGCAGGTGGCGTCTCGCGCTTACGGAAAAGATGATTGATGACCTGCACGATGATGAAGAGCCCGAAGGCTATGGCGGCAAAATTCACGATCGCTTGTATGAAAAGCCCGTACTGCAGAACCGCAGTGCCTCCTAAGGGAAGCGTAAGTTCTGAGAATTTGACTCCGCCGAGCGCCGCGCCGAACGGCGGGAGGATGATGTCGTTCACGAGGGAGTTCACGATGGCCGTGAATGCGCCGCCGATCACAACGCCTACCGCGAGGTCGAGCGCGTTGCCGCGCAGCGCGAAGGTCTTGAATTCTTTCCACATGTTCATACTCAAATAATAGCAAAGCCGCGGCGAGACGCCGCGGCTTTGCTCATCGGAAGACGATTTCTGGGCGACGTGTGGGACTCGAACCCACGACCGCTCGGACCACAACCGAGAGCTCTACCAACTGAGCTAACGCCGCCATGCGCGAACGGGAGATTTATAACATGAATGTCCGGTTCACGCTCGGACATGCTAGTAGCGAGGATTCTCTTCCGCCACGCCCGCTTCGTGATTGGCAAGACGGGCGAGCGCGAACAGAAGCGAGGAGAGACGATTTAAATACGCTTTCGTCTCGTCGGGAATATCGCGAATGCCCGCGTCCTGTACCGCTGTCGCGCGGCGCTCGACGCGACGCGCGTTGGTACGCGCGACATCGAGCAGTGCAGATAATTCGGTACCGCCGGCGATCGAGAATCCTTTCAAGGGCGGAATCTCCTCCTCCACTTCGTTCACGATCTCCTCGACGCCCGCGACCGTCCTCTCGGGTAATCGCATGGGGCTCCCCGCAAGCTGCGCCTGCACAATGAAGAGCTTCTCCTGGGTATCGCGGAGGATCTGCGCGATGCGGCCGCTTCCTTGTGCGCGAACACGGACGAATCCGAGGAATGCGTTCAGTTCATCGAGCGTGCCTAAGGCTTCCGGAAGGGGCGATGCCTTCGAGATGCGATCGGGAGAATCGATCGCATTCGTCGTGCCGTCATCGCCCTTTCCGGAAAAGAGTGCCATGGCCGCATGATAACAAACGGCGTATCCCTCGCCCTCTACTCGCTCTACCTTAGGGCACCTGGCGCCAGCCAGTTTTCTATTGCGGTGCGCAGGAGAGGACTCGAACCTCCATCCCGTTAACCGGGGCTACCACCTCAAGGTAGTGCGTCTACCAATTTCGCCACCTGCGCGTGCGAGAACTATAAACGAAAACCCGGAAAGCGCAAAGCGCTTTCCGGGCGCTTCGCGCGTAAACCTTACGCTGCCGTTTCCGGAACGGCCTCGGATGCTTCCGGCGCCGCTTCCGGCTCTGCCTGCGGGAGCGTCTCATCGCTCTTCACGTGCATCATGCGTGCATTGCGGAGCTGGCGACGTACCTGCTTCGCCGCCTTCTCACGAATGAAATAGAGCTTCGCGCGGCGTACCTTTGAGCGCTTCACTATCTCGATTGAATCAATCGTCGGCGCGTAGAGCGGGAACGTCTTCTCAACGCCAACGCCCGAGAGCGTCGTGCGTACGGTGAAGGTGGAGCCGGCTTCCGTGCCGTGCTTTACAGAAAGCACGAGACCCTCGAATGCCTGCTTGCGGGAATTCGTGAGCGTCTTCTCCTTCTTATCGGCGCCCTTCCCCTTCTTGAGCTCGACAATGTTTTGGATGACACGCACCGTATCGCCCGGACGGATTCCGAGCTCGGCACGGCCTGCGGCGTGTACGGGAGTAAGCACGTTCTGCATAGTGGCCAGACTGTAACACTTGGGCCCGCAAAAAGCAAAATTAGGCCGGCTCACACACAGCGAGCGCTCGAGTGAAGTCTTCGGGCAAGGGCGCTTCGAAGACGCGCGTCTCTCCCGAAGGGAGCGCGAGGCTGAGTGTCGCGGCATGGAGCGCCTGGCGGGAGAAGCCGAGTAGGCAGGGCCGTCCTTTCGCATAGAGCTTGTCACAGATGACTGGATGATTCAGATGTTTCAGGTGAACGCGAATCTGATGGGTCCGACCCGTCTGCGGTCTTGCTTCCATGAACGCGACCTTCTCTCCTGTTCCGGCGTCGCGATTGCGGGAAAGCACCTTCCAGGCCGTGACGGCAATGCGCTGTCTCTTTTCCTCTCCCGCGCGCGCTACGCCCCAGCGCGGCGGCGCGGAACGAATACGGACGATTTCGGCTTCGATCGTCCCCGCGTCGCGCGACGGATGGCCGTATACGAACATCCGATATGTCTTTTCCGTCGTGCGCTCCTGGAATTGCCGCTTGAGAAACGCGTACGCTGGAGCCGTCTTGGCGAGGATCATGACGCCCGAGGTATCGCGATCGAGACGATGCACGATGCCCGGACGGGGAACGACCTTTCCTTGCGGGCTCGTCCACGGCTCGCCCACCTGCTCCATCTGCGGATAGTGTGCGACCGCCCACTCGGCCACCGAGGGTTCGTCCGTACGGCCGTCGCTATGCACGATAAGCCCGGCCGGCTTATCGATCACGAGTATGTCCGCATCTTCATAGAGGATCCGAGGTTCCATACCGTTACCCTACGGCATGCAGGCTGAAAAATGAACGCCGGCAGTCGTGAGGAGGCCCATGCAACTGGCTCTCGCAGGCATGATACGTTATCGTGTTTCTGCGCGCGGTTAGCTCAGTTGGTAGAGCACCCCGTTTACACCGGGATGGTCGGGGGTTCGAGTCCCTCACCGCGCACCGAGGCAAAACCCGCTAGACGCATACGCGTTTCGCGATTATTGTCTTTGTGTGCCGGGCATGTGGCGTAATTGGTAGCCGCGCTGCGTTCAGGTCGCAGTCCTCGCAAGGGGGTGGAGGTTCGAGTCCTCTCATGCCCACTATACGAGAAGAGCCGCTTCGGCGGCTCTTCTCTTTATCAGCATGCGATATTCTGATCTATGGCCGTGTGATCGAGCTCATACTGAAGTACCCAGATCGGACTTCCGGGAATGAAGCTCGTCTCCGTATTGCATGCATTCGTCGCGGTCACCTGGGTCGCGATGCCAATCGGGAACCAGGTCGGGACGGGAAATGCCGTTCCGTTCACGCGTTCCGTCGGCGTGAATCCCGCGCCCGCTATCTCGCGCCACATGTACGGCACTGAGTAGATACCGGCCTTAAGTCCCTGCTTATTCAGATAATCGAGTGCCCCCTGGATTACTGCGTCGTTTACCGCCGGATTTGCGGACCAGCTATTCGCTTCTTCTACATCGAGCCACCAGAAGGTATCGAGCACTTTTGAGCTCTGCGCATATGCATACGCGTCTTGCGCAGCGTTGTACCCGTAGTTGTATGCCTCACAGACAGACGGCTCGGGGTACTGTTCCGTGCCACGGCTCGCGACGGTGGGTGTGAAATCGCTCGCGGGCGTAGACGTGGCGTGCGAGCAATTCTTTGGAGTTGAGAGATGCCCGGCAACGGTGCTCCCATAGGGCCCGTTGATATTCATATAGATGGTCGGCGCGACCGCTGATGCGAAATGCGCCCAGTCGTATTCAGATGTAAGCCGGGAATTATGCACGAACGCCTTCCCCCGATTGACGCCCACTACCGCGAAGCCGAATCGGTCAACTGGATAAGCGGTCGTGCCGAAGGAGAGATCGTATCCGATAGCGCTCGATGGATACGCGCTGCCGATGACCGGCACGCGGGTGCTCTTTGTGGGAACCGGAGCCGTTACTGGGTCGGTCGCGTCGGGGATCGCCGTAACCGCTGCCGCGCCGAGAAGGTTCTCGACGCGCGTAAGTATAGCGGCGTCGACGCCGAAAGCACGTAAGAGCCCGACGATCGCGCCTGATTGCGCACTCGTGAGCGATGCGGCGGAAACCGCCGACGGCGCAAGGAGCAACACGGGGATGAGTGCGGAAATGAGGTAGGTGCGTACCCGTTGCATAACCTTCGCAGTATAGAACGTAAAGGCCCCCTGATGCACTGTTGAAGACGCTTGGCGCGCCTCCTTATCGTAGGCTTATGCGGATAAATCACGCCCCGACCCGGTCTCGAACTTTGCCCTGCGAGGCAGTTTAAGGGGCTTTGGGCGAGTTTCCGAAAATCAGACGGAGGCTTCTCGGTCTAGGGAATTAAACGATATACCGCGTCGGCTGAACCATTGAGAGCATATACGAGCGGTCAGCATTCGTGGTCAGAAGCTCGTTGCGATATCCGACATCGGACAAGAGTTTGGTAACAGACCATTCTGCGAATTTCATCGAACGCGCCAGGAAGAGAGATTCACCTTCCTCGAGCTTGAAGGATTCGTTGCCGATAGTGATGCGGGCGTCTTTCTTGAGCGTCAGGCGCATTTCCACTTGATTTTCGCGATCGTTCCAGACAACGTTGAAGTCCGTATTCTCGCGCTTGATGCCAATTTGTTCAGGAATGAAGTAAAGGAAATCGCCAACAACATCGAGAGAGTAGTGGCTGAGGATTTTATTGATCTTGGCGAAGTTTGTGAGTTCCACCCCGTTGATGAGGTAGTCGTCGGAGGACATTGAGTCGCGGAAATTCGTAAGCACGCGGTTGCGATCGGAGAAGTTGCCCAGCGTAGAGCCGAGGAACAAGAGGAGATTGGAGGAGCCATCGCTCTTGAGAGCGTAGGTCATGTCGGAGAAGTTTCCGAGTTCGAAGTCGAGGTGGAACTTCTTTATCTCGGTATCTGGGAACATCTCATGGACGTTTTTCTCTGCGAGGTTGAGAAGCTCTGCGCTGATGTCGACTGGCACATAACGGAACGCGATCCCTTGCTCCCGCAGCTCGTTGAAAATGGGGACGCCCGGATAACCGTTGCCGCACCCGATATCAATGACATTGATCTTAGAGACGCCATTGAATGACCCAATGAAGTCGGCAGCTTTACTCGTGAGCAGGACGCCTTCCATGCTGTTGATGCCACCATTCTCGGTTCGGCCACCTGCAAGCGCGTCCCAGTTATGAGCACCTTCGCCAAGGTATACGAACTTGAGCGGGATTTCTCCGCGGCCTTTTATGGCGGTTATGAGTTCCGACTCTTGGCGTTTCGTGAATAGCATAGGTAGGTCAAGTATAAGCAATTTTGAACCCAGATGTTCGAGCTTTCCAATAGCCCGGCTCGGTCACTTGAATTAGCAGTATTTGGTGCCCCCGCACGGTACCGCAGAACACCAGGTGAGGCAATTGAAGGATTCTTTGGCGCGCTTCTATCGTCCGCGCCGGAGGCCCCACGGTCTGTATCTGGATTCGTAGAAGTTGACTAGCGAACGGCTTCCGTCGCCTTCTCCGCGCTTCGGCATCCCCGCAAGCCGTTCAAGCGTATTCCGGCGCTCTCGGAGGGATCGCGAGCTTTTCGAGAGAGCCCTGCGGTACCGCACCAAAAAGTGACAAAGAGGACACAAGAACGGGACACGCGAGTGTCACTTTTGACAGAGGGTCTATAGGGTATATATTAGGGGTATGAAGTTGCCTACCCCAAGGGAGCCGGTAGAGATCAAGAAGTGGATGGAGAGCGTTCACGCCACCCTCTACAACGCTCCCGGCATCAACTGGGAGCCCGCCGTCGTATGGGCTGGGAATAAGCTCCCCAAGTACCTCTGGGATCACTGGAAGGACGAGCTGAAGGCTAACGGCTTCACCTGGCAGAAGTTCATGCGGCTCATGCGCTATCGGACGGACAACGTCTTGCTCTGGTACGGCGGTGCGCTGTCGTGGCCGAAGCTCGTGGGCACCATAACCGAGATGGCGGAGGGGCCGCTCGGGAAGGAGTTGGCGAAGAAAAGGTAGTTACTACGCCGCGAGGTATTCCTGGATAAGAACGCGGGCATACCGCTTGCCGTGCACACGCATCAACGACTTCGCGAACGCGATAGGGATCGCATATAGAACGAGGAGCGTGATTGAAGTGTAGAGTGCAACGTGATTCGGGGAGACGAGCGTAAACACAAGAATATTCGCGAGCAGGACGACCTCGGCCACAACGGAGCACCCGACGAGATTCCGGAAAAAGCCGTACTCGATGTTGTGCTGGAGGAGGAGGTGACCGTCTTTCATCTGCTGCCTGATAAGCACCACTGCTTCGGCGATGCGCTTCCGCGCCCCGCTTTCGTCCTCGGCCTCTGCAAGTTCGGTATGCAGCTCTATGTTGAAGTCCGCGCGGATTTTCTCGCGGAGATCGCGTTTGAAGGGCGCTGAATACTCCGAGTTCCTATGCATCAAGAAGTCGGTGGTCGGCATCCGGGTCTCGTCGCTCTTGAACCATCGGCGCTCGAAGATGTCCTTCGAGATGGACCTACCTACGGATGCGAGCAGGATGATGAAGGCCGCCATGGTCGACACGCCGCCGACCCAGGTGACCGCCGCCAACGAATGGAAGAGCGACACGAGCACGCTGCCCAGGAAGAAGAGATAGAGGACGAAGAACGGGATTGAGCCGATTATCGCTGGCGCGAGGCGCGCTGTGAGGAAGTAGCGATCGAAGTTCATAACGAAATCGGCGCGTATGCGCGAACTCCGTTGGGAGCGAGCTTGATCAGGATATGGCCGTCATTACGCGTCGTGAGTACCTTCCGTCCTGTGAGAGCCCGGAGGTTACCAAAGGTGATGCCGTTACCGCGTACATGGGAAGCATAGGTCTGAGCCATGCCGTCCTGGGTGCCGTGCACCATTTCCTTATCGGAGATGATGACGCACTCGGGCGAGCAGTGCTGGAAGATCTCCTCAGCATACCCGTTCTCGCGCCCGTGGTGCGACGCGATGAAAATATCGGTCGCGCGGAGCCACTCCTTGAATCCGTCGTTCTTTAAGAGTTCGGTCCATCCGACGGCTTCGAGGTCTCCACCAATGCATATGGTCGTACCGTGATAATTGACGAACATCACCTGGCTCAGGTTGTTCGTATCATAATCACCATT
The DNA here is from genome assembly GCA_027451665.1 of Candidatus Kaiserbacteria bacterium. Taxonomy (GTDB): domain Bacteria; phylum Patescibacteriota; class Minisyncoccia; order Phycocordibacterales; family Phycocordibacteraceae; genus C7867-001. The sequence goes on along the minus strand of DAIDIW010000005.1, from coordinate 8,497 downwards.
CGGGAAATGGTGTTTCTCAAGGTGAAAGAACTGCCGTGCGTACGGAGGAGTGTGATGCGGGGCATCGTGGATGTATGTATCTTTGATCTCACACAGTTTGTCGAGCGCGTCGGTCGACTCCTCCTTGAGGGAGCGTATCTCACCGGATGTGAGATTCTTTGCGAAGGAAACGGTTGAGATGTGGACCTTGTCTGCGAGGTACGGTAACCCAGAGAAGTGGTCGTGGTCGTAATTCGTAAGCGCCAGGTTGCTGAGAACGCGGCGACCGAGCTGATCCTGCGGGAGGAGATGCAGGATAGTATCGATCGGATTAAACTCTTGCGTGTTCCCGCAGTCGACGAGCATGGTGTATCCAGGCGCTCCGTGCGGATAAAAGAGAATGCTCTGCCCGTGCTCTACGTTGAAGATGACGATGTCCATGTAAGGATTGATTAACGCGGATAAATGAGCTGTCGCCCGGTGCGTTTGTATGTCATCGTAAGCTATTTCTGCCTAAATTACAAGACGCACAGGCCTGGCGGCCTGTGGATAAACCGCTGCCCTAGCGGGTGGAGGGATAGAGCTGGTGGAGCCGGAAGCGGGCGACCACGGGATTCACGTCAAAAAGGTCGGCAAGGACGTGTTCGATACCTGCTTTCTTCTCGGGTGTGAGGGCCGTAGGCGTTGGGTCGAGGAGACCGGTGCCGAGAAGCGGTCCGGCGGCTTGTCGGAAGAGCGATTCGGGAAGAAGTAGCGACCCCATCGCCCGATTGGCCTGGAACTCCCACCATGCTCCGTTGTACCCGCGTTGTTCTTCCCCGGAGCCCACTACGTCGCGGCATAATACTTTGGAAAGGTCCGTATGCTCCTTGTCGAATAGCACCTGCATCTGCCTCTTCGGGTCGTCGAACAGGGAGGCATGAAGCAGGGCGTGTCCCGCTTCGTGGGCAAGCGTTGTGCGGACGCGGCGTTGGGCGACGACGTCCCTATCTTCTCCGAGTGTGCGCGAGATGACGATTGTTTCTGCGCCGTACGGACCGAACTTCGTGAAGCCGAGGAGGCCAGGCTGTAGGTCAAGATATTCCGGAGTGACTCCGAGGCGCTTCTCGATGAAGCGATCGATGCGAATCGGCGACGGAGCATCGGGCAAATACCCCGCCTTCTGAAGCTCGTCGATGCACATCCGCTCGATCTCGTGATCCTCGTACCGAGGGTGGGTGGTGGCTGAACCCCTGGAGCGGACCTGCTTCATGGCTTGCTATTCCTTCGACTTCTTCTCCGCGCTCTTCGCGGCCTTCATCATATCGTCCGGAGTCATGCCGCTATCTATCATCTTGCGGAACGCGAGCGCAAATTGCGGGTTTGCCGCAATGCTCGCGCGAATCTGTTTTGTTGGGGGGCGCGTATCGTATTTCGTAAGGTCGTTCTTGTTGATGCCGAGGTGCCGAGCGATCTTGCCAAGCATTTCGTCCGACGGGTGCCGCCGCCCAAGCTCAATGTCATACAAAAATGGAGCGGAGCACCCCAACTTGTCAGCCAGCTCGCGTAGCGAAATATCCTTCTCGTCTCGCACGCTCCGAATGAATTCCCCTAGCGTCATGTTCATGATGTATGTATCATTTAGCTTATCAAGCTAACTATGCCTGTCAATTATAGAACGAAGCGAGCGAAAGGTGGCGTGAAGGGCGGTGGACAACGCCGCCCAATTTACGACGAGAACTACTACAAAGTCGCAGCAATACTCCGCGACTCATGGTTCAAGGAAAAGGTCGCGTTGCTCAAGAGGCGCTTCGCGGAAACCGGATGCCCGCTCCCGAAGCGGCCGTTCAAAAAGTACGCCCAGTACATGGCGTGGAACGATGCGTTTTGGAAGCGGTACACCGAGCTCGAGAAGAGTCCTGAGATGGCTGCGGCGCGGACGCGGATCACCGGAGACAAAACGACGATGTCCTCGCAGGAGTTCTATGCTCTCGAAGAATTCAAGGAGTCGTTTCTGCCGCCGGTATACGGGCAGGTCTTTGACGATATTCTCGAACACTTTGGCATAGACCAGCGTGACCGCAGATACTACGACTTCCTCGAGTATCACACCTTCTTCGGCATCGACGAGTACCCGACAGAGCCGTTCAAAGTCATGTGGCGGCGTGAGAAGCCCGGGGACCCGGCCGAGCTACTCGTGCAAATTTTCGGGCATACCAAGCGCGAAGATTTCCTGCGGCACTGGGACTGGATAGCGCAGGAACAAAAGAGTCTGCCCGACTTCCTCGGCAAGAACAAGGCATGGGGGACCTTCGAGCGCGACATGGAGATATACGATTTATATAAAAAGCTGCGCGAAGAATCCGGCAGGAAACGCGCGGAGAATTCCATGAAGGCCGTTGATAAATGGATCTATTCCGAACTGCATGGAAAGTATCGGGAGCTCACCCTGCAAAACATTCGCACGATCGTCGCTCGAACGCGGGAACGGCTGGGAGAACGTTAGGTAAACGGATAACAGAGTCGGTCAAACGCTGCATAGCGGTTCCGCTACTTCTTTATGCTTTCGCCTATGAAAGCTACCCCCAGAGGCGGGCCGCTTGCGTGGCACAACGAGCGTCGCCGCGTCAACGACCTGCTGCCATTCAACAAGAACCCTCGCGTTCTTTCGGACAAGCAGCGCGAGGACCTCATTCATTCACTCGAAAAATTCGGACTGGTGGAAGTTCCGGCCATCGACGCGGACAACCGGATCGTCGCGGGCCACCAGCGCGTCGCCGTGCTGCAACTCCTCGGGTGCGGCGAGGAGACCATCGACGTGCGCGTGCCGAACCGCAAGCTCACGAAGTCCGAATACGAGCAGTACCTCCTCACGAGCAACCGCGTCCACGGCGACTGGCAGTATGAGGCGCTCTCGCAGTATTTCGACATAGACACGCTACTCGTCTCGGGCTTCGACGACACCGACCTCTCGATAATTTTCTCCGACGCGCTCGAGGCAAGCGAGGATAACTTCGATGTCGAGAAGGAGCTGGAGAAAATCAAGAAGCCCAAAAGCAAGATCGGTGACCTGTATGCGCTCGGGCCGCATCGTCTTATCTGCGGTAGCTCGCTCGACCCGGAAGTGGTCAAGCGGCTCGTCGGCAAGGAGCGCGTGGACATGATCTATTGCGACCCTCCCTACAATATTTCTCTCGACTACGACAAGGGCGTGGGCGGCAAGGGTTCCTATGGCGGCGCGGTCGACGACGCCAAGACGGACGAGGAGTATCGCGACTTCCTCAAGCGCTCCATGGAGAACGCGCTCGCAGCCGCCAAGCCCGATGTCCACGCCTATTACTACTGCGATCAAAAGTACATCGGCATGGTGCAGGGCCTCTTCGCCGAACTCGACCTCGAGAACCGCCGCGTGTGCCTGTGGATCAAGGGAGCGGCGAATCCGGTGCCGGGAGCCGCGTACAACAAGTGCTACGAGCCGTGCGTATATGCGACACGGGGGAAACCGCCGATCTCGCCCGTCGGGGCGAACTTCGCCGAAGTGCTTAACAAGGAACTCGGACCGTCGGGCAACAAGCTGCTCGACGACATCCTCGACGCGCTCGACATCTGGCTCGCCAAGCGCGTCGCCGGAACCGAGTATACCCACCCGACACAGAAGCCCGTGTCGCTCCATGAGCGCCCCATTAAACGAAGCACGCGCCCGGGCGCCCGGGTGTTGGATTTATTCGGGGGATCCGGCAGCACGCTCATCAGCGCCGACCAACTGAAACGGATCTGCTACCTTGCCGAGGCATCCCCCGTCTTTACCGACTTAATAATTTCTCGTTATGAAAACGCGACCGGCACCAAAGCCCGCAAACTCTCCTAAGCCGCGGACGGTCTGGCAGCTCGGCGAGCATCGCCTCGCGTTAGGCGACTGCCGCGACCCGGAACTCTTGAAGCGTCTCTTCGGCAAGGACAAGGCCGCGCTCATTGCGAGCGATCCGCCATATGCGGTGGCGGCGGTCGAGTCGAAGCGCGGCTTCTCGAAGCTCTCGAAGGACAAGGCGATCGCGAACGACGGTATTCAGTCGGACGGGGAGTACCGCGCGTTCAATCGCGCGTGGCTTGAAGCAATCGCGCCGCACTTAGCGAGCAAGAACGCCGCGTACGTCTTCAATGCGGACAAGATGGTGTGGGCGCTCCGCGACGGCATGCTCGACGCCGGATTCAAGGCGGCACAACTCTTGGTATGGGTGAAATCGCAAGCGGTCGTCGGTCGTCTCGACTACGCGCCCCAACACGAGCTTATCCTGTACGGCTGGCTCGGCACGCACAAGTTCCGTCGCTCAAAGGACAAGTCCGTACTCTTTTATCCGCGCCCGGGAAAGAGCAAATTCCACCCCACAACGAAGCCGATGGGACTTATGCGCCGCCTGATTCTTAACAGCAGCGGGATCGACGACGTGGTATATGACGGCTTCCTCGGGAGCGGCACGACGCTCCTTGCGTGCGAGCAGGTGCGCCGCCGCTGTTATGCTGTCGAAATAGACGAAGAGTACGTGCGAACGGCGATCGCGCGATGGGAGAAGTTAACCGGCTGTAAGGCGAAACCGGTATGAAGAAGAACCGCGACGCCGATTTACTCATAGAGCAGCTCCGCAAGATACCAATCGTGCAGGTCGCCTGCGAAAAGCTCAATCTATCGCGCAATAGCGTGTATCGCTGGCGCAAAGAGGACGCGGAATTCGCCAAGGCGATGGACGAGGCGCTCGCCGAGGGCGAGGCAATCGTGAACGACCTCGGCGAATCGCAACTCATCACGCTCATGAAGGAAAAGAACTGGAACGCCATCGCGTTCTGGCTTAGGAAGCGTAACCCGAGATTCCGCGATCGCCTTGAAGTGGTCGCGGGAAGCGGGCCGCAGGAAGAACTGTCGCCCGAACAGGAGGCGGTGGTCAAGGAGGCGCTCCGGCTCGCGTCCCTAACCGTCGAAATCCCGCCGGAAATGAAGGAGCCCTCTCCTCAAGAACCGAAGCTAGGCGAAGAACCTGCAAACGATAATCCCCCGAAACATGAACCTACCTCCTAGCGGTCTGCCGCCCGATCTTGCTGACAAGATGTTCCGCGACCGCCGCATCCGCGCGGCGATCACACGCCAAAGTCACTTCCTCTTCTTCCACTTCTACTTCGCTCACTACGTAAAGTACGAAACCGCCCCGTTCCATCGCGAGCTCTTCCAGCTCACCGAGCGCGAGGATATCAAGAGCCTGTTTGTGGTCTCCTTTAGGGGCTCCGCGAAGTCGACCATCTTCACCACCTCGTACCCAATCTGGGCCATCCTCGGCGAGCAGCAGAAAAAGTTCGTGCTCATCCTCTGCCAGACGCAAGCGCAAGCGAAGCAGCACATGATGAACCTCCGTCGCGAGCTCGAGGGGAATGCGCTTCTCAAGAACGACCTCGGCCCCTTCCAAGAGGAGAACAACGAATGGGGCTCATCGTCCCTGGTATTCTCGCAAATGGACGCCCGCATCACTGCCGTCTCAAGCGAACAGAGTATCCGCGGCATCCGGCACAACCAGCATCGTCCCGATCTCATCGTGGGCGACGACCTCGAGGATATCGCCTCGACCAAGACGCGCGAAGGCCGCAACAAGACGTATCAGTGGCTCACAGGCGAAGTCATCCCGGCTGGTGATCGTGATACGCGCCTGATTGTTGTCGGGAATCTTCTCCATGAGGATTCCCTCATGATGCGCCTCAAGGAGGATGTGGAGAACAATCGCATCGATGGCGTCTTCAAATCGTACCCTCTCCTTGAGGGACAGAAGATACTCTGGCCTGGGAAATACCCGACCATGGAGATGGTCGAGGAGGAACGTCGCAAAGCAGCAAACGAATACGCCTGGCAACGCGAGTATCTCTTGAACATCGTCCCCGCCGAGGATCAGGTCATCGACCCCGCCTGGATCCACTACTACGATGAGATTCCGCCGCGTATGCCGCTCTACAACGGCCAGTACAGGTCATACCTCGAGATCCGCATCGGCATCGATCTCGCTATCTCAAAACGAGACACCGCCGACTATACCGCCATGGTGCCCGGCCTCTGCTTTGAGGAGTCAAAAGGATACCGCCTCTACATCCTCCCGAAGATCATCAACAAGCGCCTGTCTTTCCCTGAGACCGTCGATCTCTGCAAGGTGCTTGAGGATACATACGGCGAGTATGAGAACGTACCTCGCCCGCCGGTGTTCGTCATTGAGGACGTCGCATATCAGAAAGCACTCCCGCAGCAGCTCGAGCTTGAGGGCCTCTATGACGTGCGTACCACGCGTCCGGGCAATCAGGACAAGCGCACGCGTCTCATCATGACTGCCAACATGATCCGGAACGGGAAGATCCTCTTCCCGCGTACGGGAGCGGAAGAGCTCATACGGCAAATCGTCCACTTCGGCGTCGAGAAGCACGACGACCTCGCCGACGCGTTCGCGAACCTGGCGCTCTCGATGACCGAGGACCCGCCTTATACACCTCGCATATTCTTCATATGACTATGCCTCCTCGCCGCCGCTCGACCGCCGGGGGTGAAAGGTCCGCTCGCTTAGATTATTACCGTGCATCTCATTTGCTGAGCAGACTCGGGTTTATGGCAGAGAGGTCGGCGTTCACCGTCCAGAGGCCCGGGAGCACCTGGTACACGAGGGTATCCTTGTCGAGACTCCAGTTGACCTTGTACGCATCGGAACCGTCGAAGAAAGCGTGGTATACCTCACCGTCGCTCTGGTTCCCGTATTTGTCGATGAGCGGCTCGTACGACGCTATCTCGACGGTGTAGAGGTCTTTGCGATGCGAATAGAGGGAATAGAAGATCTCGGCCATCTGCTCGTCCATGAGTGACTTCGAACCGTCGATATTGAGACTCACGTCGACGGTCCAGCGGGTGTAGTTCGGCGAGCCATCCGCATTCCACGGATTGTTCGCGTCGACTGCCTGACTGACGTCGATGCCGCGGATGTACGGCTGGCTGTTCGCGTTGGTACCATGTACGGCGTCATACACGAGCTGCTCAAGCTGTTGGCGCGTTGCGGCAGTCGGATCGGTCTGTGTGACCTGCTTCTGAGGTGCGGGTACAGGCGGCTTCGGCATAATAGGCTCCGTCTTCGTCGAGGTTGTGGTGGCTGTTAACTTCGATGCGACCGCTACCGGCTGCGGAGCCGCCTTCGGGAGATTCGGCGTCGTCGCGCCGACGATGAAGCCCGATACGAGAATCGCCACCCCGAAGACCGTCGCGGCGCGTTTGCGCGATGGCATCCTGACCCATCGTGGTTTTATGAGACCGATGATGAAGCCTGCGAATAAGATTAAGAAAACGAATGCAAATAGGGTGTTCATAGGTGTCGCCTGGATTAGCTGATAAGGCTGACCTTGTGTTCCTAGCTTAGTTTCAAAGCCTTGCGAAGGGGGTTGCCAACAGCTGCCTTTACGTGAGGCTTCTTAAGGATATCACGAGTATTCCACTTTGGAATATCCCATTACGGAATACAGGCTTATTGGTATGAAGAAGTCCATTCATACCAAGGAACGGGCGGGGTTCGTGAAGCGACTGAAGCAAGCTCGACTCGACGCGGGATTGACGCAGACGGAGGTCGCGGAGAAGCTCGGGAGTTCGCAGTCATGGGTATCGAAAATCGAACTCGGTGAACTACGAGTGGAAGCGATCTGGCTCAATCGGCTCGCGAGACTATACGGAAAGAAGGTCGAATATTTCCTCTAGTACTTCGGGAGCTGTGTGGTCTGTTCCCACCCCATGACCCGATCGACGTAGCTGTCCAAAAGTAGAGGAGCCCCTTTTCGATTGCCGCATAGAGACCGGTTTTTGGGACGATGATATAGAAACCAGGAGTTCTGGTCTTGTAAATATGCAGGTGAAGATTGATCCTGGAGGCCTGATCCGTAGAACTGTGCGTTTGCCCGAATTCGAATACAGCCGGGTCTCCGTTTGAGATGCCCTACGTGCCCGCGAGCGACGCGTCAATCGCGGACTGTAGCTGCGTGTACGGAACCGCACCGACGATAAGCTGTTTCCCGATGATAAACGAGGGCGTACCTGTCACGCCGAACGCCGATCCTTCTGCCTTATCAGCGTTCATTTCCTTCTGATACTCGTCGCCATTCGACTTCACGAGCGCGGCGACTTTCGCGGTATCAGATACACCGAGGACGTTCGTCGTGATGGACGTTATTTTCGCATCGGTCGCCCAGCCGGTGTTCTCCTGGCCCTGGTTGTCGTACACGGCCTTGTGCCATTGATAGAACTTGTCAGGCGCTATCCCCCACACGGCGCGAGAGTACTTCCCGATTATCTGAGAATCGGGACCGAGGAATTGGTAATCCTTGAACACGATCTTAAGTTTGCCGGTATCGACGTAGTCCTTGATTACCTGCGGTATCGTCTGCTCCTCGTTGCGCTCACAGAACGGGCACTGGTAGTCGTACCAGTACGCCATCGTGGCGGGCGCGTTCGGGTTGCCAATGAAGGGCTCGCCAGTTGTCTTGA
>DAIDIW010000004.1 GCA_027451665.1 Candidatus Kaiserbacteria bacterium | reverse complement strand
TGCGGGATTCCCGCGTCGCGGAGACTGTTGCTCACCACCTCGTTATCCTCAATCGAAACGGTGCCCACCAAGACTGGCTGCCCCTTCTCGTGCTTGGCCTTCACGTCTCGCGCAAGCGCGCGGTATTTGCCCGCAGCCGTCTGGAAGATGAGATCATCGAGATCCTTGCGTTGCACCGGGCGGTTCGTCGGAACGGCGACCACCTCGAGTTCGTATACCGTATAGAACTCCTCTTCGCTCGAGACGCCCGTACCGGTCATGCCGGCGAGCCGCTCATACATGCGGAAGAGATTCTGGAACGTGACGCTCGCGTACGTGCGTGTCTCCTCCTTCACCATAACGCCTTCCTTCGCCTCGATGGCCTGATGGAGGCCTTCGGACCAGCGACGTCCGGGCTGGAGCCGTCCGGTGAACTCGTCCACGATAATGATCTCTCCTTCTTTCACCACGTACTCCTTATCCTTATGGAAGAGCGCCTTCGCGCGGACGGCCGTCTCAAGATGGTGCGCATACTTCACGCCGCCTTCCGTATAGATATTCTCCATGCCGAGCGCTTCTTCGGCCTTCTTCATGCCCGCATCCGTTATCTGGATGGCCTTCTGCTTCTCGTCGACCGTATAGTCTTCGTCCTCCGCGAACGCACTGACGATCTGCGCGAAGCGCTGGTAGAGATTCTCGGAATCGCCCGCCGGTCCGCTGATGATAAGCGGCGTGCGCGCTTCGTCGATCAAAATCGAGTCCACTTCGTCTACCACCGCGTAGTAGAAGCCGCGCTGCACGATCTGCGACGGATCGTACGCGGTATTGTCGCGGAGATAATCGAAGCCGAGCTCGTTGTTGGTCGCGTACGTGATATCGGCGGCATATGCCTCCTTCTTCGTCACCGGGCGGAGAAAATCATAGAAAACGCGGAAAGATCCCTCCGCGTCCCGCTCCGCATCCTCTTTCGCCTCGACGTGCGACGGATCATACAGGTACGCACCGGTGGAGGTGACGATGCCGACGGAAAGGCCGAGGAATGCGTATACCTGTCCCATCCACGCGCCATCGCGCCGTGCGAGGTAGTCATTCACGGTCACCACCTGCACGCCCTTCCCCGCAAGCGCATGGAAAGTCGTCGGCAACGTCGCGACCAGCGTTTTACCCTCGCCGGTACGCATCTCGGCAATCTTGCCTTGCGCGAGCGCAAGGCCGCCGATGAGCTGCACATCGAAGTGGCGCTGCGCGAGCGTGCGGCGTCCCGCCTCGCGCACGAGCGCGAAGATGAGCGGAAGGTCCTCGGGCGTGGCGCCGCCGTTAGCAAGCGCGCGCATTTTAACCTCCTCAAACCGCCGCTTCACCTCCTCATCCGGGAGCGGCTCAAGCTCGGCAGAATGCTGGTTCACCGCCGAGACGACCGGAGCCGCTTCCTTCAGAAAGGCTGCGGATTGGTTCTTAGCGAAGAAATTCGAGAGACTGAACATGGAGCGCACTATACCCCGCAAAGTAGCGGTTGGCGAGTGTTGCCGCGCACGAAAGTCTTTGGCGTTTTTGCGGTATGGCACCAATGAAAAACGCTCCTTGGAAGGAGCGTTTTTCTCGCGACCACGCCGATTAGCGGCGGCGGCGCTTCGCGGTCTTGCGCTTCGCCGTCTTCTTGGCGGTCTTGCGCTTCGCGGTCTTCTTTTTCGCTGCCTTACGCTTCTTTGCTGCCATGTTGGTTGCGATTAGAAATGAGGGCTGATATTCGACCCACTCGCATACGAATGAACTCGTCTACGAATGTTATGTATGTATTATTGCGCGCAAATATTTTTTTATGGTGAAAAAATATTCGTTGTGTGGATAACTTGCGCGCACGATTGCGCGATGTTGCGAAAGCAAATTGCGCGCAATACGCGAAAAAAGAATCGTCAGCGTGCGAACGTCTCGACTTCGCGTTCGATCGTCACTCCGATAGCGTCGTGCACGCGAAGCGCGACTTCGCGCGCGAGCGCATCTACGTCATGCGCGGTAGCCGACGCGTCGGTTGCGATGACGAGCGGCTGACGTTCAAACAATCGCGCGCCACCCATGGAAAATCCTTTCAAGGAGAGTGCGTGATCGAGGAGCCAGGCGAGCGACAGCTTGACCGTCCTCTCCGGTTGCGCGAAGTGCGGCAGGAGCGGATAGCGCGCAAGGAGATCTTCCGCGACGGACGCCGGTATGACCGGATTCTTGAAGAAAGAGCCCGCGGTCCCCTCTTTCGAAAGATCCGGAAATTTCTTCGCGCGGATGGCGCGAACGGCCTGTGCGATCTCGTCGGGCGACGCAAGCAGCTCCCCCGATTCGTACGCCGCGCGAAGATCTTTATAGTCGAGTCGAGGCGCGGGCGTGCGCGAGAGCATGAATGCCGCACTCAGCACGATGTACTGTCGGGATTGTTTGAACGCACTCATGCGGTATGCGAACCGCGCGTCCTCTTTAAAGACGCGCCGCCTCATGCCCGTCATACGATCGAAGACCTCCGCATAGGCGAAGGTCTCCGACAGCTCGGCGCCGTAGGCGCCGATGTTCTGTACCACTGCGCCGCCAACCGTGCCTGGGATGCCCGCAAGATTCTCGATTCCCCAGAGCCCCGCTCGAGCCGCCGCACGGACCACCTCGTCCCAGCGCGCGCCGGCAGCGGCAATAAGCAGCTCGTCCTCGATCGTGACTTCTCGCGGCGCATAGCGCACGACGATCGCCTCCACGCCTTCGTCGGGCACAAGAAGATTGCTTCCGCCACCAAGGACCTTGAGCGGAAGACCGCGCTCGCTCGCGAGCGCGGCTGCCTGCTGCAAGTCGTCGATGTCTTCAGCCTGCGCAAAGAGCGTAGCCGGGCCGCCGAGCTTGAAGGTGGTGTGCGCTCTCAGCGGTTCGGCTTCGCGGATACCCATGTTTGCTAACTATATACCGGACGCGTCCGGGCCGCGCGGCTAGCATTATTGCCCGACGGTCCCGCTCTGTATCTGTTGAATCGCCTGCTGCCCCGCCTGCTGCGTCTGCGGATACTCCTTCATTATCTTCTCCACCTGCGCGATCGCCTGCTGCTTCTCCCCCGCGGCGTAATACGCGGCGGCAACGCCGAAGAGCGTGCTGAGGGAAGCGTTCGGCTTAGCCGCACGATACTGCCAGAGACGGATGAGCCGTTGCCAGTCCTTGCCGCGGTAGTAGCCCTCGGCAAGCACGTCCGAATCGACGGTCGTCGTGCCGAAATTCTTCATAAGCAGCGCGTCTCCCTGCGCGGCGTCGCCTGCGGCGTAATCGCCTGCGGCGGCATACTCGGCAAGCTGCGGGAACTGCCCGGCGCCAAGCGCGTACGCATGGTCGAACGCTGCCTGCGCTTGCGTCGTCGAGCCGATCTGCCAGAGCGTGAGCCCCTTCTCAATCCAGATGTCCTCCTTGCCCGGAGAGAGCGCGGCGGCGGCATCAAGCTGAGCGAGCGAATCCTGCTCGTCACCGGCGGCGCTGTAGGCATAGGCGAGCTGCAACCGCTCGCGCGCATCCTGCGGATACTGCTTCACCTGATCCCCCATCTGCTGGATGGCGAGCGCGATCGCCGCTTGCTTCACGGAAGCGCTCGCGGACGGATCCTGCGAGACGCTCGAGGCAAAAGAGACAAGCTGTTCCCGGATCTCCTGGACGCCCGGATAGGACGGGTGCTGCGTGAGCTGCTCGAAGGTGGCGAGCTGCGCCTGCGGATTCCCCGGCGTAATCGCCGTGATGAGCTCTGTTGCGTCCGTGATGCCGGGTACATTAATCGTCCAGATCATGAGCACAATCACGACCGCAGCGATCGGAAGGCCGTAGGCCATGCCGTCCTTCTCGGAAAGAACGGGTGCCGTCTCGAGTCGCTTTATCGGCCTCCCCACCTGGCTATCGATGAACGCGAGTATCGCGAAGAAATAGACGTACGAATAAAGATTATCGAAGACGAAGAGGTTGTGGCAGGCGTACCCGGCAAGGGCTGCGGTAAGCGCGATGCGCTCGGGCCGCGAGAGCTCGGAGCGCGTCCAGAGATACCAGACGGCGCTCACCCAAATCGCAAGGTAGAGGAGGAATGCGGGGATGCCTCCTTCGACGAGCCAATCAATGAACGCGTTGTGCGCACGATCGAACCACGGCTCCTGGGCATAGAGCGACGGCTTGTAGAACTTGTTGAACACATAATTGAAGCCCTCCTGCCCCCATCCCACGATCGGCCGTTCGGCGACGCCTTCGAACGCCATGCTCCAAATCGTGAAGCGTGTCTGCCCGCTCGCAAGCGAGATTGAGGTAACGCGCTGGAGCACATGATTTCCTTCGACGAAGCTCGTATGCCGTGCGAGATACAGACCGCCTGAAAGGACGATCACGATCGCCGCACCCCATGCACCCCACTGCTTCGCGCGCTTGTTACCGGTAACTGCCATAAGGAGCCCGGCGAGCACGAGGCCGCCGAGGAGTCCGAGCACTGTGCCGCGCGTTTCCGTGAGGAAGATGAGGAATGCTTCAACGATGGCAAAGCCCACGAGCGACCATTTGAGCCACGGACGCTTCTCCGTGAACGCGAGCCAGAGGGCGAGGAACGTATTGAAGAGGAGGTAGATTGCGAAGTACGCGGAATTGCCGAAGGTCGCATCGATGCGCGTCGAGCCTTGATGGATTGCGAGGACGCCGATCTGCTGCAGGATGCCATAGAACGACACGAGCACCGCGAAGCCGAGGGAGGTAAGGAACCAGGTGCGCCACTTCTTCTCCACGCGCAGGATGCTCGAGGCCGCGAAGAAGAATGCGAGCAGATGGATGAGCAGCACCCAGCCTTCGGAACGCTCGAAGTTGCTCCAGAACGCCTTCGCGACGTTCACGGCGAAGAGATCCGCAATGAACATCCAGGCGACGAAGGCGATGACCGCCACGCCCGTCCAGGAGAATCGCGGACGATACTCCTTATCGAGGAACGCGAGCAGCACCCAGGCTGCAACGGCGATTTCCACCATTATCCGGAAGAAAAAGGCCTTTCCGGTGATGAACGGGAAGAAGAAGGAGTTCGCGATGATGAGCGGCGCGATTGGGATGACGAAGAGCGCGGCGAGCGCCACCCAGCGGGCTACTTGCCTCGTGATTCCTTGGTTTTGCATGTTGGCTAGCACTATACCACGCAGGCCAAATGCACCAGGAAACCCGAACCCGTCCGCCGGCAAGCCGGCGGACGGGTTTCTCTACACCGTTACAGGAAGCGCGCCTTAGAAGAGGCGCCAGCTGAAGAGCCCCCAGAGCCCCTTCTGCTGCGAGGCCTGCTCGGTCGTCGAGGCTTGCGCCTGTTCAAGCGACTGAAGTTGTGCCTGAAGCTGCGTCTTCACCTGCGCAGAGGTGCTCGCCTGGTCAAGGAGACTCGTGATTCGCTCGATGCGCTGTTGATTCTGTGCGGCAACCTGCGAGAGCGTGTTCGCCGCCTGCGTGTCTCCGCCGAAGAAGAGCCTCGTCCAGAAACCGCGCGCTTGTATCCGCGCCTGCGCCTCGGTCGTCGATGCGAGCGAGCTCTGAATCTGCTGCGCGAGATTCGTGATCTGTGATGCTGCCGTCGAACTGCCGATGAGATTTCTGGCTGCAAGGAGCGCATGTACCGCAAGGTTCACGCGTATTGCGTGCTCGAGGATTGGGCGCGAAGAGGTCGCCGTCGAGGAAGCTGCCTGCGCGAGCAGATGCTCACGCTCCTGGATCATCTGCTGCAACTGCGCTGCGTTCTGTGCCGGCGTCGAAGATCCGAAGAGTTCATCCATGTGGGACGCGAATTGAGCAATCGCGCGCAGACGAACCGCAATCGACATCGCGTTACCGCGTCCGTCCGCCGTGCTCGAAGCGAGCATCGCTTCGCGATGTTGGATGATTTCCTGTATCCGTGCGCGCAGCGCGGTCGTTGAGCCCGCAGCGCCCCCAGGTCCGGCGATAGGCGCGCCTGGGCGCATCATGCCGCCATGGTAGATGCCGTTCCCTTCGCGCGGCGGGGGTTCTTGCCCCGGCCGAAGCATCGGGCCGTTCGACCCCGGTCCCCCTTGCACCTGCGCGATCGGGTACATGGGCCGCGTAGGCCCGTTTTCCTGCGCGTGCGCGGCAAGCAGCGGGACGCCGCTCATCGTGAGCGCAAGCGCAGAAGCACTTATCGTATAAAGGTATTTCTTCATAGAAGTCTTGATTTCGAAGTTATGTGGGCCGCGAGTGCCTATCGGTAAGTATACGGCAGATTGGCCCCCTGGAAGCCCGCCTTTGTGTAGACGGATCCTCCGCTTGCATTGTTACGAAACCCGAGGTCTCCGAAGGCGCGTTATACCTGATATCATGGCCGTATCTACGGCTCGTTTCTTATGCCTTCCCCCGCAAAAGATCGCCTCGTCCGCTTTCTGCGTTGGACCGAGAAGTACACGAAGACCGATATGGTCTACCTCGCCTCTGCTGGTTGGTGGCTCAATCTCGACCTTGCTATCCAGTCCATTTTGTCTCTAGGGCTTTCTATCGCGCTAGCGAACCTTCTCTCGCCAAGCGTATACGGCACCTACCAATATCTGGTTGCAATTTCCGCGCTCGTCGCTGCGGTTTGTCTTTCAGGCATGAACAGCGCAGTTACGCAGGCGGTCGCCCGCGGGCGTGAAGGCGTCCTGCGCGAGTCGGTGCGATTTCAATTACGTTGGGCGGTCGTACCGTTTGTCCTCACGCTCGGCGGCGCGGCGTACTATTTCGCGCACGCACAGAATGAAATCGCATTCGGTCTTGTTGCCATCGCGCTCTTTACCCCGTTCGTACAGACCTTTAATACGTATGTAGCGTTCCTGACTGGAAAGAAGGCGTTCAAAGACATGTTCTTCCTGAAACTCCTCGCGAACCTAGTCTATTACGTGCCGATATTCGCGGTACTCCCTTTCGTGCGCGATGCGGCAATATTGGTCGCCGTGAACGTCCTTTTCACTGCTGTCGGAAATTTCTACGCGTATCGCAAGACGCTCACGCGATTCAATCCGAACGATACGGAGGATCCTGAGGCTGTACGCTACGGTGCGCACCTTTCCGTCATGAGCGGATTCGGCACTGTCATAAATCAACTTGACTCAGTGCTCGTTTTCCATTTTCTCGGCCCGATAGACCTTGCAGTATACAGCCTCGCAACGCTTATTCCAGAACGAATGGGCGGCATATTAGGTTTCGTGGGTACAGCCGCCTTACCAAAATTCTCGAATCGAACACTTAATGACATACGCGGCGTGCTACTTGCAAAAATGGCATACGCCATGGCTGTTGGAACGCTGACAGCAATCATATACGCGGCGATTGCGCCATTCATTTTTCGACTTCTTTTCCCTGCCTACGTGGCTGCAATCCCGTATACTCAGCTCTATGCGGCCGTCATTATCTTTCTATCGACCAACCTTGCTTACGCGGCGTTACAGGCGAAGCGACTCCAGACGGAACTTTATATCATCTCCGTCGTCAACCCAATTATGCTCATCGTTTTGCAAGTCCCTCTCTTATTGCTCTACGGTATCTGGGGAATGCTATGGGCGCGCATCATTTCAGATGCAATGAACTTCATGATTAGTATTGTGCTCCTCTACCGTGCATCAGGTAAAAGTGAGCCGCGACCAAGCGCGTAAATACTCTAACGCAAACTTTGTCGCAAGCAACGGATCAAATGCACGAAGTGCAATCTTGAGCGCATGTATCGCACGGGGGAGTGCATATCTAGGGTGCTCAACAAAAAATGCGTGGTGCGCTCTAAAGATTCGAGCATGTGCTTGAGCAAAAGAATGAGGGTTACGCCTCGCAGCCGTTCGTGAAAGATGTTCACCATTATGCCGCCAATCGATCAATATTACCGGTGCCGTATTCATGATCCTGACTCCAACCCCATCGCGCAGTACGAGTAAACCCCATTCACCCTCAAATCCATTAATATTTTCTTGAAAATAATATTTCGGGAATAGCGTCCATTTGAATGCTGACCTCGTTTCTCCATGTATTTTTAAACCGACATTTGTCATGACTTCATGATAAGTAAGATCATGCCATAGTTCTTCATTCTCGAATTTCCAACCACCGACATACTCTTCGAGGGGCGTAAAGATAATTGTATTGAATTGAGCGATTGCAATTGATGCTGGCATTCTTTTGATAGTATTCACAATCGTAACAAACGCATCTGGTAAGAAGATGTCGTCATCATCAAGAGGTACTGCCCATTCACCCTCCCTCAGTTCTCGGAATGCGTCGTTGCGAGACGCGTTTACTCCACGGCTTCTTTCATGCGTAATGACTGTAAAACGTGGATTATTAAGCGCAGCGAGGTAGGCGGCCGTTTCGTCTATCGAGCCGTCGTTTACGACAACCACGCGGTAATTTGCGTAGTCCTGCGCTAACACGCTTCCAATCGCACGCTCAAGGAGAGCTCGCCGATTCTTCGTCGGAATTACTATGACCAGCATCGGCTTCAGATTAGTCATGAAACGCTACGCTCGGAAAGATGAACTCGGCCCCATACTCGCGCGCCTTCTCAATAAGTGAGCGAAGGCGTTCCTTTTTCTCCTCCGTATAGAAATGCAGATGCGTCACGACTACAAATACTCCGTTCTTACGGTGCGCGTACGCGAGCCCTTCGAATACGTCGTCGTCTTCTAGACGATACGAGCAAAGTTCCTTATGCTTTCCAAAGTCGAGCACATAGGGATACGCTGGAGCACGCTTACCACGTAACGCATATGAAAGCCTCCAGGGAAGCATGCGGCAGAAGATCATCAAATATCGCCACCGTGGTAACCAATTGCGCAATCCCGCGCCGCGACCGCGTATGATATTCATGTGCGCCGCTTCGACCGCTCGGATGCCTGAGCTATTTATCCAATCATGAGGCGGCACGAAAATCGCGATTTTCCTTCCAAAGGCTTTTTCGAGCTCTTCCCTTCCCCGTTTCGTCTCTTCGCGCGATACCGTTCGCGCATATTCGTATACTCCGTCCACCGTCTCATGCGTCGTACCGTGCTGCAGTATCTCTATCCACGGCTGCATCTGCGCGTACGCAACGAGCGCCTTGTTCTCATGCATGGCATACTCGCGTTCTTCGAATTCCTCTCCGCCAACGTACACATCGCTCGACGGCTTCACGAACGGAATAACCGAGAAACCGACTGGCACCCCCTCCTTAAAAAGATCGCCGTACCAACGCTCCACATCTTTAGGAGCACTGAAGTAATTTAGATCGTCATCGCGGATGATGCATTTCATTTCTTTACGATAACCGCGATGTAATCAGTAAACTCCGGACCCGGACTCTTCCGGCTGTCATACATATACACACTCGCCACTTGTTCTTCGATGATCTGCTTCTCTTCAGCTGTAGCAAGCGGAGAGTTCCACTTACCGATTGATTGGAGAATCTTAAGGAGATCCACGGTTCGTGGAATACTCGCTTCTTCAAATTCTTCTGGCTGATATCCGAGATCTTCAATGAAAAAGAGTCCTCCACTCTTGAGGTGAGCAAAAAGATATGCGAATGTAATCTGTTGATGCCGTGATGCATGAAGGCCATCATCTATGATGACATCTAAACTATCCCGATGGTCGATAATGCGCTGCAGCTCTTCCCGTGATGATTGATCTCCTTGAACAATATGGACCTGAGGATCGTTACTTTTCTTGAAAGTTCTGATGTCAAAACCGATAAGATGCGCATATGGTAAATACTTCCTCCACATGTTCAGAGATGGCGCAGTTTCGTATATCTTATCCTTCCATAAGGTGCTGTCCTTATGTTCAGCATTTTCAGAGTCTTGCATAGAAAGTCCTATCTCACAGAACGTAAGAGGCTTACACCTTTTCTCACGAAGAAAGAAATCATACACTCGTATATAATCGTGACCTGAGACGCCCTTATCAGTGTTATCTTCGCTCGCATACTCTACAAGGTCATAGTGGGCATACTGCTTTAAACAGAAAGTGACATACCGCAAGAACGCATTTGGATTGCGAATAACCTTATTCATGAGTCGGATAGTTTTCATATTTGTTTGTCAGTATAGCCTGATAAATCTCGTAGACTGCTTCACCGAATGGCTTCTTTCTCTCAACTGCTAGCCGTGCTGCTCTCCCCATTTTCTCGACAGAATCACGATTGTTATAGAAATACTTAATCCTTTCTGCGAGCGCTTTAGCGTCACGAATGGGTATGACGAATCCAGTCTTGCCGTCTTCCACGATGCCACGCGCATTCACAGTTGTAATAACAGGTAAACCGCACGCCATCGCCTCAAGCGTCACTCGACCGAATCCTTCCGTTAACGACGGAAAAACAAAGATATCAGCATCACGATAGTAACGTTCGGGCGTGTGTGTAGGACCGATATTCTCTATACTTGAGTTCTCGGTAATCTTTGTTTCGTAATATCTACGCAAATCATCCGGGACGTCCAGGAATCCACCAACCAGCACGAGCTTTGCGCCGGGGAGCGACAATTCATTCCATGCATCAAGTAAGTAGTGCAGCCCTTTGAGGGGCGTACTATATGCGCTGTACAAAACAGTGAAAGGATGCGGCTGGTTACGTTGTTGCTTTTGTTTCGGAGAAAACCGTTTGACATCGACATCAAGAGGCGCGACAAATATTCGTTCCGATGGAAACCCGTATTGTATGTATGTCCTTTTTGCAAAATCTGACATGACAACAAGGTTGTCAAACTCTGTAATATAATTCGCATCTTTTGTGCGTCCTGGATACTGCCATTCGTCTATACCAAGTAGCGCACATTCATCTGCATTTATCTTCCTATTGAAAATGGGGTGGGCCACTTCAGCAAGTCCTATGCTAATACTCCCATTTCTCTTTGCCGCCGCAAGCACCTGATTAAACAAAATTGGCATCAACGTCACATGTACCGGGCGTAAGCGATGTGCGGCAAATCGATCAAATCGTTCCTCTGTTTCTTCCCGAGAAAGCGTTCTTATAAAGTGCCCTTTCTCAAGTACCCGGCGCGCATAATGTATCAACGTTGGGGTTGCGGGAATTGCGCCTGGGATGTGATAGCTGCCTACAAGCTGGCCAATAACTTGAGTGAGCGCTCCATGCCGCGCAAACTCTTCGATAACCGGCTCTATGTCACTCGTCTTGAGATTCTGTTTTCTACCGAGATTCGCGAACGTCACAATAGATAGAGTCGACGCGACGCCACGAAATACCTTGCTCCAGGTATGAACGGTGTCTGATCCAGCGAGCTCTTCTGCGCGCTCGCTAGCCGCGCGACCTAACGATTTTCGTAACTCAGCGTTATCCAGTACATCCTGCATTGCCCGGGCAAGTGCCCGTTCATCATTAATCGGTACCAATATGCCATAGTGTGCAAACCAAACCCCGGTAGGCACGGAACTTAAGGGTGGTTTCGGCTCGAGAATCTCACGTGGGCCGCTTTGACAATCAGTTGAAATGATAGGCAAACCACAGGCCATTGCTTCAAGAAGCGTGTTAGGGAACCCTTCATAGCGAGACGAGAGCACAAATATGTCAGAGCGAGATATATATGCAAATGGGTTCTTTTGGAAACCAAGAAGAAGTACGCTCTCTCTAAGATTAAGGGACACCACAAGCTCACGAAGATCCTTATCAGTGTCAATTCCCTCTCCCATGATTACAAGGGCGCACTCACGCTGAGCGCGCAACTTAGCAAAAGCTCTCACCAGAAGAGCATGGTCCTTTTGTGGCGATGAACGGCCAGCGCTTATGAATGTTTTAATCCTATTTCTTTTCCACAAATCAAAGATAGGGTTCGTTGGTTCCTCCAGACTTTTTTGCTTAATCATCTCAATATCAATCGGGTTGTATATGACGAGAGCATTTCGCACACCATAGTTCTTCTCTATGTCAATCTTGCTTCCCTCTGAGTTGCACACGACAGCACGAGCACGAGCGCTAATAAACTTAATCCGCCACCGCTGCCAAGCGTTAGTACCGAATTGCAGACTTGGAACTATGCGTAGCGCAAAGACAACATTCCGTGAAAGCAACACTGCGACAAATGCCCACGAAGGCACGAAGGCGATTACGCAGTCAGGATTTTCTTCGCGTATCAGATTACGTAGCTCGATGAACATTCGCCACCAACGTACGATGTGGACATGGTATTGCTTCGGGCGCCGGAACGCCGGTAGGAAGATACGATGTAACCTGCCTAAGTACGGGTAGTCGACACGTGGATCCGTAATTACAATTACGGATTCAAAATCGGAACCTAGTCTCTGCGTGAGGTGGGACACGAATCGTTCCGTCCCACCCGACGAAAATTTTCCAAGCAGTATCAAGATTTTGGTTTTGTTATTTTGCATGCACTTTCCAGTTGGAGATTAGGGCAAAAGCAAAACGAGGATATTTACGAGCTATGATTTCGCGAGAATCCTTATTCTCGATGAGATGCACCATAGGAGCATCGACACCGAACACATCCTGATTTTCAAGATGAAACCCGCATGCCTTTTGAAAATCCGCGATAAATATATGTGGGTCATATGCATGCATAGGAACGCCAAACCCTGACTTATTCCGAAATACAAGCTCGCGTGGAAGATACCGAGCAAGCACTTCTTTCAGAATCAACTTCTCACCAGCAGGAGCGCCAAAGACGTTGAGCGTCGCGACGGATGCGGCCATAACCCTCCGATCGACAAACGGTACGCGCGCCTCGATCGAAGAAGCCATGGACGCCGTATCCGTCTTCTGCAGGATATCGTTCGGCAAGTAGCTCAGGAGATCGAACGCTAGCATAGGCAACATGCGCGGGTCATTTTCAGCCTCGTACAACTTTGAAAGTAGCTCGCGAACTTCACGTTCGCGGATCGGATACCTAACAAGCCGCACTATCATCAAGTAAGCACCCACGAGGTCGTCAATGACGCCTCGCGCAATTAGACGGACTCGAATCCGCTCAATGAGCGGATTCCACACTTTTAGCCCAAGACCTGTCGGGAGGAGGAGCATATTAAGCATTGCCTGCGTTCTGTGAAGAGGAGCGACTGCTTGATGAAGCGCAATTGGACGGTGACGCAAATAGCCGCTAAACAATTCATCACCACCATCTCCAGACAGGACAACCTTGGAATGTCCTTTGATGTGTTCGAAGACGAGTGAAGTTGGAATAATCGAAATATCAGCCGTTGGTTCGTCGATGATGTTCCAAACCTTCTCGTACTGCTTCTCTAGAGCACTTTGAGAGAGAGGCTTAATGATTAGGTGTAAGCCTAAATGCTTAGCGACAGCTTCAGCGTATGCAGTGTCTTCACTTTGAGGGACAGCGATGTGATACGCAGTAGGATTCCTGCCAAGTTTCTTTGAGAGTGCAGCGATGAGGGACGAGTCTGTACCCCCGGAAAGAAGCATGGAAACGGGAAGGTCAGCCACGTAGTGTGCTTCAACTGATTCGGTAAGTGCGCGATCAAGATAGTCAACTGCTGCTCGGCGAGAATGGGGTAAATCCGGTTCGTCTAAGAATCTAGAGACTCGTCCCTTGAGCTCGAATGTCTTCGTTCTCAAATTCCATTCGAGCACTTCACCAGCTCGGAGCTTCTGGACGTTCTTATATGGTGTTGCCGGCGCAATGAAATATCCGAGATTAAAAAAAGCAGGATAAGCGCTTGGATCAGGATCAAGCGGAAATATCTCTCGGAGCGCGCGAATCTCGGATGAGAAATAAAGAGAACCTCCACGAATCGCGTAAACGAGAGGCTTGATTCCAAAGGGATCGCGCGCGAGGACGATAGTGTGGTTACGTGCATCGTGAATTGCAAATGCCCACATGCCGCGTAGTTTTTCAAAGTACGCCGTACCGTGTCTTTCATATCCTTCAAGCAGAACTTCTGTATCCCCCGTAGTTCTAAAGATTGTTCCCTCCCCTTCAAGTTCCTGCCGCAGCTCCCGGTAATTGTAAATCTCTCCATTAAAGACAATGGATACGAGACCGGAAGCGCTTCGCATTGGCTGATCGGAACGCGCAGACAGATCGATGATTGATAATCGCGCGTGTCCGAGAAGTACCGGGCCATTAACGAGCACATGCTGTCCATCCGGACCACGATGTGCCAGACGCATAAGCGCGCGCTCAAGCGCCTCTATCTTACCGTCAGTTTGTCCAATTATGCCACACATAGCTTATGCCGCGCCGAGAAGCGCTTGTAATCGTTTGAACCGCGTCTCCCGTGAGAAGGTTTCCTCGATACGAGCGCGGGCTGCGTGTCCGAGACGCGCGCGCAGCTCGGCGTTCGCAAGCAATTTCGCGAGCGCTTCGGCCAACGCGTCCGGACGTCCGGGCGGCACGAGCAATCCATCCTCGCCATCCCGAATGATATCTACCGCGCCGCCGACCGCCGTCGAGACGCACGCCAAGCCGTACGACATGGCCTCCAAAAGCACGTTCGGACTCCCCTCCCAGCGAGACGACGATACGAAGAGGTCCGCATGCGCATACGCCTCGCGCACGCGCGCATGCGGCACATGCCCGGTAAGCGTGACGTCCGCTTCAAGGTGCTCCTCGCGAAGCGCCGCTTCGATCTGCTCACGTAGATACCCTTCTCCGATGAAGGTTGCGTGGAACGCGGCGCCCTCCCGCTTAACAATCCCGAGCGCCCGAACGAGGCTCTCGTAATCCTTCTGGTCCGAGAGTCGGCCGACCGCAACAATCTCCGGTACTGGATTCGACGCTACTGCACCTTCCGCAGGCACCGCAACGGCGTTCGGAAGGAGCACGATCCTGCGCCGAGCGTAGAACACGAGCCGCGCGAGCGAATCGCGCACCTCGCCCGACACCGCGAGATAGCGATAGGGAACCCAACCGAATACGAAATCAAGCGACTTCTGGGCGATCGTCTTCGATCCGAGTGTATTAGCCTCTCGCTGGAATAGCCGAGTTCCCGTGCGCAACGCGACCCAGCGCGCGAAGATGTTGCCGTCGTTTAGCGTGCTCATGAGCGCCTGCATGCCACGCTCGCGGACTTCAGCCGAGCACCGATGCACCGCGCCCAAATCATAGGGCCCACGCGCGCGCAGGTATACCACAGGAACCTGCACCTCGTTCGCGAGCGGATACTCCCCCTCATGCCCATAGAGCACGAAAATGGTGGGGGCATAACCGGCGGCAGCAAGCTGGTTCGCATCATCAATGAAGACTCGTTGTGCCCCGCCGTACTCGAACGAGTTGATAACGAATCCGATGGCGCGCTTCCCTGTCTGCATACTTACGGTTTCTTCGCCTCGAAGTAATACCCGAGCGGCATGTACTCAGCAGACATGCGATTGTGCGGTTTTATCCACCAGACGAGACGGTCAAGACCTTTGAAGAAGGCGACGAGAGGGGTCGCCATCCAATACCAACGCACGAATCCGAGCAAACAGTGGTAAATCACGCTGAAAGCGCCCGTGCCCTGCGCCCGTACTACTATCTCCGTAAATCCCGCGTCCGAGAGTTCGCGCTCGAGCGCGCTCTTGGTATAGCGAAAGAAATCATTGGGCGAGCCGTGCACATTTATCATGAACGGCACTACACCGACGACCTTCCCCCCGCGCTTTAAGACGCGTAATGATTCCGCGATAGCTACATCGTACCGATACAGATGCTCAAGCAAGTTCACGAATAGCACCGCATCAAATGAATCGTCCTCGAACGGCCATCTTTCCTGCGCATCGAATATGAGGTCAGTCCCGTAGGACTCATCGATATTGCCCGTGACGATTTCGTGCGCTCCGCCGATAAGTTCATGATAGCCGCTTTTCTTAGAACCCCCTATATCAAGAATCTTGCCGTCAATCGAGAGCTTTGCGAGTTCCTTGTATTGTTCTCTGCGTAGGAGAGATTTGGTGCGTACGGCCATGTTTGAGGATTATAGCTTCTTAGCCCGCAGAGCGCTCAGGGACGCTGATTATGACGGAAAGAGTCATCGCTAGGGCGTCGAGGGAATGCTGGCGGACGAGGAGATCCAAAAATCGCTCGGTGCCTCCGGTAAGGGCAGCCTTGAGACGTTCGGCAAGCGTCGCACTCGAATCAAAATACGTATCGGGACCGGCAAGCTCGGCGAAGTCCTGGCTCGAAGCGAGCACCGCGCAGCCGCAAGCGGCGGCTTCAAAGATCGTCTTATCGAACATGCCGGAGGGCGAAGCGTTCACGAAGATCTCATGCGATTGGTACAGCCGGACCGTCTCCGCATTCGGTACGCCCGGAGAAAAGCGAACGGAATCGCCAAGCGGCGCGGCGCGTTCCTTAAGCGAGGCTAGATACTCTTCATGCACGGGCAAGGGAGAGCCGACAATATCGGCGGAAAATTCCACACCTTCCCGATGCAGAATCTTGAGCGCGTCGATGAGCATCTCGACGCGCTTAGACGGCGCGACGCGCGCGAGGAACAGGATGGAGCGCGGCTCGCGCGTGATGCGCTCGTCGCGCGCGAAGCGCTGCGTATCAACCCCGACTGCCATGAGCTCGGTCTTATTGAAACGTGCGGTGTAGGAATGCTTCGAGGTGCAGAAGACTTTCGTGCAGAGCGCAACCGCGACGTTCGTTGCGAAGGATCCTGCGTAGTGGTTCCGCCACATATATACCGGCTTCCGGAGCAGCTTCCACACGAGTCCGTAGATGAGCACATACTCCTGATTCATATGCACGAAGACTGCATCGTAATCATGGCGGAGACGCCAAGCGAGCAGCTTAAATCTCGCAATGTATGCAAGCGAGCCGAAGAAGGGCCGTCCGCGTTCCTTCCCGAGCGAGTGCACGCGCACGTTCTCCGGCAGGTCGTGCTTCCCTTCCTTGAGACAGATCACCTCGATTCGCTCGAAATGCTTTGCGAATTCCTCCACCCAGCGGCAGAAGAACCCCAAGACAGGATCGTCCCGGTCTATGACCTGCGTTACGATGAGCAATTTCATGGTTTTCTTGGTAACGGGGACAGGCGGTTCAAGCCATTTCGCAAAACACGTAGTCGCAACGCCTCCGATTCGGATTCCCTATCTCTGGGTCTAGGATTTGAGATACCGAGCCGCAAAGAAAATCAGAAATCCTATGAGAAGGACGCCCAGAAAGAACCCCAGTGCGCGTGCATCGTACCACGGACGAGAAGACGCGGCGACCGAAAACGCTTGGTTCAGATCGCGCGTCGCACCTCCTTGGAAAATCGCGTGGACATGAAGGGTGTATGTGCTCGCCGGCAACCCGCGTAAGGAGAGCAGGCTTGAGAAAAGACGCGTCCCGGGTTGGACCGTTTGCACCGAGGAGGTTGCCACGGAACCATCGGCCCGCACAACCGAGAGCACGAACAATGCGGAAGCCTTGAGGGGATTCGACAAGGTGACGCGTACGGGAAGCTGTCCTCCGGACGGTATGACGGTTTGTGGCAGCGAAAGAACCGGGGTGATCGTCGGTATGCTCTGCGCCTGCAGTGCACTCGCATGAGCGGTCTTCGAGGCGGCAAGCGCGGTGGCACCAATGGCCGCTACGATCGAGGACGATGCAGACGTTGAAGGAGCGAGCGCCACGGGTGAGTATCGGCATCCGTTATCGAGCCCGGGAGCCGCGGACGCACTATAGTTTTCTGCCGCGGGATCGCTGCATCCCGTAACGACGGGCGAGATAGCGCCGTTCGTCGTTCCGCCTGAACTTCCCGAAGATACGGTCGTGCCGCCAGAGGAGGACGGACTCGGAATCGCAGGAGAAAATCCAGCGTTCGTCGACGTGTTTCCTCCGCTCGTCGCACCAACGGCGGGCTCGCCGAACGAAGTCTGCGAAGAATAGCTCGTGGAGGAGCTCGTGGAATTATCTCCGCTCGAGAGCGTCGCCTGTTGTATTTCGTAATGCGCACTCGACTGCGTCGCCGCAAACGCGAACGCGGGGAATAGAAGCGCGGCAAGGGTAGCAAAAACGGTGAGAAGCGCTCCGCGCATATGAGCTACTTTCGGACCGATGTCGTCTTGGCTGCGGGCCCTGTGGTTGAAGCGGTGGAGCTCGGAGATGAGGTGGCTCCCCCGACAGGTGCCGAAACGGAGCCGGAAGAGGTGCCGGCATTCTTATTAAGGTAGATGGGGCCGACGTTTATGATCTTGTTCTCGCTTGGACGATAGACGATCGCGCGTTCCGCTTTCGTATATACCATTATCATGTCTCCGTTCTGCGCGTCCTTGTAGAACGGCTGCTGCGCCTTTAGCGAAGACGCGTCAGTTATCGTTGCGACGACCGGAGTCTCTCCGGTTGGGAGGAGCATGAGATTCCCCACCTTTGCGACGAGCGATGCGACTTCACGCTGCTGAATCTGCTGCGTCGAGAGTCCCCAATTCCACCAGTGGAATGCCCTTGCAATCACAAGCAGGAGCAGTATCGCTACGGCTACCCCCATAGCGTACTGAGCTTTGCGACGCGTCACCTTGATCGTGAAGAGCAGCGAGGAGTCTTTTTTCATACGATTTTTCTCGTGGATATCATAGCAACAACTAACTGCACTAGCTACTGGCCGTCGTAGTGGAAACGGACGCGGATGACGTGGCGGTTACGGAACTGCTCGAGGTCGTCGTCGCGGAGGACGCCGAAGGAGATCCGGTAGGACTTAGAGAGGACGGAGTTGAGGTACCGGAAGAAGAGCTCGTGGATAACTTGGTACTACTTACGGTCGAACTCGCGGTCGCAGAGGAGGATGTTGAAACGGTATTGTTCTGAGTAGAGACGGTCCCCGTACCCGTAACGGAGACAGTCGCCGAAACCGTTACCGTACAGGTACCGACGCTGCCGGTCGGTGTGACGACGGTCCCGGTAAAGGTCGTGGTGCCGTTAATTGCCTTACTCGTGGTCGTCCCCTCGATCGCCGGCGATACCGAGCCTACCTCCTGGTCGATTGAGAAGGTGCCCGCACCCGGCGCACTCCAGGCGAGGGTGACGTGGCCGCCGGAGAGTATTTGCGTCGGCGTCGCCGAAAGCGAGCACGAGGGACTCGATGAAGCGGTACTGACCGCGGCCGCGGTCTGTGTGACTGCGGTGCTCCCTGACTGGCCGGCTGCCGCGACCATCGTCTTGAACTCTGCAGGAGTCACGCACGTGCTCCCCACGCAAAGCTCATTCTGCGCATGAATATTCGTGGCGAAGAGATCGGTAATTCCATTTTCTATATTGCCGAGCCATGCGATCAGATTTTGCTTAAATCCTTCCCCGATCGACGCGATGTCCTGGAGCGCCGCCACGAGATACGCATCAAATTTTGGAGAAATCCCGATCGTATATTCGGTCGTGGTGCCGGAAAGAAGCTGGCAGTCGGCGCCATTACAGCCGCTCTCGGAGACCATGTCCGGAAATACCTGCATGAGCTGCTGCGCGATAAACCCGCCTGGATGCTGCTGATTGCCATGAAGCGACGGGTTAATCCAGTTGTAGGTCACAGGGTTCAGCTCGTTGATGATCGTGAGCGCGTCCCCGCCGCTTATGGTTTGGATGTTCTTCTTCAAACGCTCATCTGAGGCTGTGTGTACTGCGCCGTCCGAATCATAGATGGATCCGCCGGCGTAAATACTTGACTGCGCAACGACATACCCAGTGCTTGCGGCCGTGAGGCCGTCGGGCGAAGTGCCGAGACCATCGCCGGCGAAGAAAGAACCGTCAGTCTGTACCGAGAGGTCTCCGGATGGAGAAGCAAAGGTAAACAATTGAGACCCAGTGCTATTTTGGGGTTGAATACCGCTCACGTTACCGCTCGTGACCGTGCCGCCCCAAGCCACGCCCGCGCCGAGCGCCCAAATGCCGGAATTACTGGCCGGAAAATAGAAATTACCTGAAAAATCGACATCTCCATTTACCGAGAGAGTTTTCCATGGCGTCGTCGTCCCGATTCCCACATTCCCGGTCGCAAGAGTGGCTTCGCTGCCGATGCCCGTGCCAAAGATCAGGTTGCCGATGTTCAGCTGGTTATTGCCGGTCTGCGAGAGCCCATAGCGGACGCCTGTCCCGATGAGGATATTATTTGAGCCCGTCGTCACACTACCGCCTAAATTCTGTTCCGTGCCGAGTATAATATTATTGCCTCCGGTCGTAATGTCATACCCTGCGTCATAACCCAGGGTCGTGTTATTTGAGCCGATCGTATCGCTGTTCCCCGCGAGAAAACCGACGGCGGTGTTGTCGTTCCCTGTCGTGCTCGTATCGAGCGCATTCCACCCGAACGCAGTGTTCGCACTCCCTGTCGTATTTGAGCCCAATGCTTCATTTCCGTTTGCTGTATTGTTGTTGCCCGTCGAGTTGTTTGCGAGCGTTTGCAAACCGATCGCATTGTTTCCAGAGCCGGTGGTATTAGCATTGAGCGTTCCTTCACCGAAAGCAACGTTGTAGCTGCCCGTAGTGTTCTGCACAAGAGCATCAGTGCCTACGGCGACGTTATAGGAGCCCGTCGTATTTCCGGAAAGAGCCGAACCGCCGACGGCCACGTTATAACTGCCATTATTCGCGCCGCCCGTATTCGAATTGAGAGCAGATATGCCAACGGCAAGATTGTTCAGCGTCGAAGACGCGGTGAGGATCATGACGCCGTTTTGTGCATAACCGGCATATTGCGAAGCATTGAAGGAATGCGCCGTGAGGATATCGGCGAAGTAGGCATTGCCGGCGACAGACAATGCAGAACCGGAGGTAGTTGTCCCTATGCCTACGCTACCTTGCACAAGCAACCCGTTTATTGGCGCCACAGAGCCAGCATACCCGCTACCCACCGTAACGCCGCCCGCGAATGCAGATCCACCCGCTACCGCGAACTTTGCGACGGGACTTGTGGTTCCAATACCGACTGAACCGCCCTGGAGGACAGTCAATCCGGAGGCGCCGGCCAAAAGGCCGCCGGCGAACGTTGAGGTTGCGGTGCTCTGTGTGGCAACGAAGTAATTGGCGGCGGGAGAAGAGGTCGCGACAACGACGCCCGAAGCGTCAGTGGCTAGGAGAGAGCGCGCAGACACACCTGAGAGCGTGAGTGACGGCGTAGAAATTGACGAGGTCGCGATGAACGTACTGGCAAGCACATCGCCACCAGAAAATACGCCGTTACCGACAACCGAGAGCGTGCGATAGGGAGAAGTCGTTCCGATACCAACCGAGCCTCCCGTATATGAGATGTCCGTGCCGTTTTTAGTCCACGGCGATGAAATGATGCCGAGAGATGACGTCGCGAGCCACTGCGGCACGCTTCCCTCTATTGAAAGAATGTCGCTATTCGCCCCCGCCGCAAGTCTTTTCAGATCTCCGCTGGTATCGACATACAGTATGTCTCCCGGCGAATATGCCGAATCGGCGAATGACAGTCCATTCACTTCAGCACTATTGATCGCATAGGCGGCCGCACCGATGCGAAGCCGCGGCGTCATCTCGGAATCAGTACCGACGGTGATTCCGAGATAGAGCGTATCTTGATTGAAATTCACCGTCGCGAGCGAATTGCCTGTACCGCTTCCGAGGAGAACCGAGAAGAGTCCGTTCGTTACGGTTACCGGGTTACCATTAGTGGACGTATACGTCCCGGTCCAGATCGGGCTACCGCCTGAAGCCACGGTATAGAGCTTGAATACCATGTCGTAACTGCCGTCGGGAACGATACTCCCGCTCGAATCTTTGAGGACGCCCTGATAGTTAAGCTCTCTATTTATGCCGGCGGCGCCATAGGCGAGAGGAGCCGCAAACGGTGCATAGGTGAGTAACGCAAAAGCCGCAGACAAACAGACCGCGATAATAGCCTTCCAGGTTCTTCGGGCACGGATTATATGCGCACCACTTGAACGTTTGCGCAGCATGTTTACAAATCAAATTATAGCTCCTCCTCGGATTTTTATTGAAGAAATATCCCCACGGTGGGGGCTAGAAGCCGCGCGGAAACCGCTTTCCGGCATCCGTCATTAGGCAATCCGCTCAAGATCGGCAACCACACGCTCGGGAATATTACCCTGCGCTCTCAGATGGTCGCGCGCTGCGGTCTCGGCGGCGATTGGCAGGTTTACGCGAGTCCCCTGATCCTCGATGACACCGACGATAGAGAGCGAGAGCGCGGTCGGATCTGCTACAGGGACGGCAAGCACGTCCTCATACCCCTTGAATACCTCCCCTACGATCCCGACGTCGGTCGTAATGATAGGCACCTTCGCCAAGGCCGCCTCGACGAGCGTGCGTCCGTACCCCTCGTACGCACTCGCCTGAATAAACACCTGTGCGCTTTGCAGGAGCCCCCACGCGTCGCGGCGCGCGCCGAGAAAGATGACGTTCTTCCCGAGCGCCTTCGCACGGACAAGCTTCTCGAGCGCGCGCCGTTCCCGCCCGTCTCCGACAATGAAGAGTCCGACCGTCGGATACTTCGGTACCACGAGTGCAAGCGCCTCGAGAATATCTTCAATACGCTTCTCCGGCTCAAGCCGGCCGATGGTGATAAGCGCGAACGTAAAGGAGTGCGCCGGTAACGGGACGGGCGGCGGAATAACGGCCGGGACCTCTACTGGAATAACCGCCGGCTCAACGATGCGTCCGGCGTAACGTGCAATGAGCGAAGCTCTGACGCGCTCGGAAACCACGCGGATACCCTCGGCCTGCGGCAACACCGTATCGGCATAGCGCCGCCGCACGCGATTCAAGGTAGGCATGCGCACCTGCGCACTGCGCCAATTGCCATTCTTCGTAAACCAGGGCGAGAGAAAATCAGTATGCACCTGCACGTGAAGCTTCGCATCCGTTCCCTCGACTGCCTCGAGCGCGGCCATGCCCTGCTCAAATGGGTCCTGCGCTGACACGAGATTGATGCTGTGACGGAGCACGAGCTCCCGCGTCCGCTTCGCAAGCGCACGACGGCGCAAGAATCTGAACGTATGAATCGGATAAAGATGGAGCGGCCCGTCTGTGAATTCTCGCGCGTCTGCACCCGCCGGCGAGACGATGTGCAGCTCTCCGAGCCGAGCGGCGTACTCTCTCATACGCGCATGCACCGCGCTCTCGGGATCGAAGATGTCCGGATCGTTTGATACGAAAAGAGCCTTCATACAGTGGTGCGCGCTGTATCGCGCTCGAGCGGACGCAGCATGAAGAAATGATGGTAGTGGTCGAGAGGAGGCGTCCGCTCCGACAGAATTATGAAATGCTTCCGCATGGCCCGACGGACTTTCCTTACCGGCGTCGTCCACCAGTCGATTTCCCAATAATGCTGTTTTGAGACCGCGAATCCGGGAAACCGGACGGGAGCAAGCAAAGAAATGCGCAAAATATCGCGCTTCAAAAGCGTCCGTATAAACGGGAACTTGAGCGCGATGTCGATGCCAGTCCGCCGATGTGGCACCGAGACCGCAACGTGCCCATGTGATACGCGCGCAAGCTCGGCTAACGCCTTCTCGCTCTCAGGGAATGGAAGGTGTTCGAGCACTTCATAGACGCACACTAGGTCGAAGGATTTGCTCGGAAATGGCAGCTCGCGCACGTCACCGATGACATCGGGTCCGAGCGCCGGATCAATATCGAGGGTTGTAACCGCGAGTTCCGGGTGTTTACGCAAAAGATTTACGACGAGGCCATCCCCGACCCCAACGAAAAGAACGCTCCGCGGCTTTACATTCCGTACGTCTTCAATCTGATATGCGTACGCAATGAAGCGGTCGAGCGAGGCGTATCCTTTCGTAAAATACGTCTCAGCGGCGACCTGAATGGTTGACATATCGGTCATATCCTAGCACTTTTCACGACACCTTCGATGAGAGCCGCGAAGGCGCGAGCAGTACGTTCGGCGGAGAAGTCTCTGGCTTTCTCGCGCCCGGCGACAATCCTTTCACTCCATCGTGTGGACTCGGTCCGGACGGAACGGAGCGCGACGCAAAGTGCGTCGAAATCATCGGGTGCAACAAGTATTCCCTGCTCCTCGTTCTCGAGGATCTCGGGAATACTGCCTATGTTAGTTGCAATGGTCGGAACGCCGACAGCAAGCGCCTCAACCAATTGGTACGAAAAGCTCTCAAACGAGGAGTTCAGCACGAACGCATCAGCTACCGAGAGCCACCCGAGCACCTGTGCACGCGACACGTTGCCTGTGAAGGATACTCGCGAATCGAGATTATTCTCTCGGACAAGCGCCCCGAGTCGCGTCCGCTCTGGGCCGTCTCCTATGATGACGAGCGACCATTCAGGAAGTCGCGTCAGAAGCGAGATGAGACCTCCAAACCCTTTCCAAGGAACGAGCCTACCAACGCTCACTAGGAATGGACGGTCCGGCAGCATTTCTGGCTTCTCCGGTATGACCGAAAAATCAATACCGTTATAGATTCGCACAAGCGAACCGCGTGCATCACCGAGCCATCCACCTACGAGACGTTCAAAGTAGCTGCTCGGGACGATGACCTTATCGGCATGCCTCACGACGTACCGGCTGATGCTCCGCAGGAGCTCAACCTGCCAACGGTATCGCTTCGTTTGGAACGTATCAAGATCGTCCGTCACTCCATAACGCTGCCTTCCCTGCTCCCACGCATGGTCGCCCGGCACGCGCACGAGAAATGGTTTCCTTGCTAAGCGCGCCGCAAGATAGGCCGGAACACCGACACTCATTGTGTCTTGAGCAAAGACGGCATCGCTACTCCGAGCTGCCCTATAGACAAGCAACAGGTATTTAAGGTGCCGAATGCCTTTAGGCAGCGACGCTACGCGACGATATGCGATGACCGTCACCTCGATGCCGAATCTCGGAAGCCATTCCTCTAAGAAGCGGGTATGAGTAGCGGGACCGCCCGGTTCGGGCGGGTAGAGAGGGGTCGCGAGCACGAGCTTCATTACAGTAGTCTACAACGCTTCCCGCTCCGGATGCGTTTCACCCCGCCTGGCAAAGCCAAGCGGGGTGGTAGTTAAGTTAGTATGTTCAGTCAGCGCGAGGCTCGTAGGCCTGTTCCAGGAGAGGTGAGAGCTTGAGATCGCTCCTTCCTCCCTTTGCGAAATAGACATCCGTAATCCGATGGACCCTGCTCGACCTGAAAAGCAAATCGAGCATATCGTTCGGCAGATTCGCCGCAAAAACATGAGCGAAACAGCGGCGCGCATTGTCCTTGTCTTCTGCGAATTGGAATGAACGGCGGTAGCTGCATGCAATCATCCTGTTCCACCGCGACCCCGCATGCATCTCGAATTGTTTCTTCAGCAATTCGCAGGATTCGCTCAGAGAGACGATTCCAAGCGTGCTGTTGAATGCGTCGAACGCCTCTTCTACACGCTCTTCCGGAAGTTTGAACTCATGGCAGTTCACGAAGTCGCGTGCTTCGCATTCACGGGCGAGCCACTCCTTACCTTCGGTGGTGATTCGAAGATCGGTCATGATCGGATATACCATCTTGGCACGGTTTGAGATTCCGAGACGGAT
Organism: Candidatus Kaiserbacteria bacterium; assembly: GCA_027451665.1. GTDB lineage: Bacteria > Patescibacteriota > Minisyncoccia > Phycocordibacterales > Phycocordibacteraceae > C7867-001. The sequence continues at coordinate 10,977 of DAIDIW010000004.1, read as the reverse complement.
AACCGAAGATGAGGACGCCGAGGTGATCCTGCCGATGATTCCTGCCACTGACAGCGTTACATATCTACTTCTACTCATGAGTATCTCCCCAAAAAGAAACAAGAATCCAGCCCGGATTCTCTGAGGGTGATTAAACTCCTCCCGGGATAGATAATCAAGCCCCGCTGAAAACGGAGGTGAATAACGCATTCATGCGGGCCGCGACGGACGCCCAGTCATAGTTTTGCGCGACGAGTGTGTGTGCGTTCGCGATTGTTGCGCGCGCCGCATCTGGATCGGCGAGGATTGCCGTAACGGCGTGCGCGATCTGCGCCGGAGAGTCTTTGTCTACGGCCCAACCCGTCGACTCTTTGTCCGGGTTCCTGTTGGCGTCGAAGAGAAAGTCGGCGATACCACCTTCCTGGGTCGCAATGACCGGCAACCCCGCCGCCATGGCTTCGATGAATGAATTGCCCATACCCTCCGAACGGGACGGCCGTATGAAGATGTCGCACGCGCGCAACGCATCCGGAAGTTCCGCATGCGAGATATGACCCATGAATCGCACCCTGCCTTCAACGCCGCATGTGCGCGCGAGTGCGCGCAGCGCGCCTTCTTCATTGCCGATGCCATAGACCACGAACCGTACCCGCTCCGGGAGCTGCGGTAGCGCGCGTATGACATCGTCGATCGCATTCTTCTTCACGAGACGCGATGTCGTAACGAGCAGTACGGAATCAGGCGCCGCACCGAACGCCGCTCGGTGCTCGGCGCGGCGCTCCGCCGAAAGCGCGCCGGAGAAGGCAGCGACATCTACGCCGTTCGGGATGACATGTCCCTCTCCCGGGAAACCTGCCCGGACGCTCCATGCGAGTAGGAAGTTCGAGATGGCCTGCACCGCACTCGCATGAGAGAAGCCGTAGGTGAGAAGCGGCCGGAAGACCCGTATGCGCAGACGTTCGAACACATGCTCGAACGGGTCTCCCTCCTGGAGCGTGAGCACGTAGGGCTTCCGGATGCCGGCGAGCCGCAGGAGCACAATCGGGAAGAGCATATAGGACATAATCGCCCAGAACGCGTCGAACCGCTCTTCCCGCTCGAGCTTCCGCGCCGCACGATAGGCAGCGGGTACGTAGAGCACCTTTGAGAGATACCGGTTCCCCCCGCCCACACGATGTACGATGACGTTGCCCACGCGCTCTGTCCGCGCTTCGCCGACGAACCGGAGCGTGATCATGTGGAATTCGACATCCGGGATGCGGTCGGTGATCTCTTTCACGGCAATCTCCGCGCCTCCTACATGCGGAAAATACGCGAGCGAGAAAATGAGGATTTTACGCATGGGAGAGTACCTCGCGGATATACGCGGGAAGCGCGTGCTGCTGCTGCCAACCGATGGCTTCCGACTTCGTCGTATCGATGCGACCGTCCATGCGGTTCCCTTTTACCTCCGGCATCATCTGCACGTCTCCGCCGAAAAGCTTCGCGACCTCGAGGATCGAGAATGACTCCTTCGCGCCGAGCCCGAATTCATCACCATCACCCTTCTCGCCGACGAGCACGAGCCCGTCGATGATGTCGTCCACATGGGTGAAGTTCCGGCGTTGCGTGCCAGGGGCGTTCACGGTGAGAGGTTTCCCCGCGAGACGGTTCTGCCGGAATATCTCGATGACGGTGCCGTAGACACCCGCGCGCTCTCCCGGACCGTACACATTGTAGAAATACGTGATGGCGAACGGCAGGTCATACCATTGTGCGTAATTGCGCACGAGCTCGGTGTTCGTCGCCTTCGTCCAGGCATACGGACTCTGATCGCGCCCGAGGCCTCCGTCAGCGAATTTCGTCGAGGAGCCGGCGTAGACGAGCTTCGAGCCGCGCGCGCGCCAGAACTCGACGACCCCTTCGGTGCCGATGGCGTTCAGGTCGAGGACGAGCGCGGGCTCGGCGAGACTCCGCTCCACGCGCGAGTACTCGCCGAGATGAAAGATGACGTCCGGGCGCTCTGGCACGAGCGACAGAAGATCCTTCGTATGTCCCTCCCGATACTCGACGCCCTGCAGATGATTCTCCCTCGACCCTGTAAAGTAATTATCGAGAGAGATGACGACATGGCCATCTGCGACGAGACGCGCGCATAGGTGGCTCCCTATGAAGCCTGCCCCGCCGGTCACGAGCATTAGTTTCTGATCATCCACCATGTCTGACATATCATTATATGAGTGAAGCCTAATATGAAAATCTCCCTCAGGCGAACCTACGAAGGATTGATTTCAATGACTGGCAATCTCCCTCTCTGATCCATTTGAGGATAGTGCGGAATCGAGCTTCTAAATAAATGAGGCGATCGGGGTAGGAAGACTCCGTCAAGAACGAGTACGGGCCGAAACAGCCTGCAGCAGCCGCCCCCCGCGGGGGTGGCGCTTTGTCCTTCCCGCGGGGGGCGCTTACGACCTCTTGTACATACGCCAGATGACTTACGTTCGTAATCGTCTCTGCCTTCACTGTATGAGAACGCATATCAGCCGCTACAAGTTGCATGAATGCGTACTCTGCTGCAGTGATGCAATCCGTATATGAAAAATAAACTCCTTATAATATAGATTCAGACATCCCCTTTCAGGATGCGCCGGAGTTCGTCTTCCGGCACTTCAAATGGCCGTTTCTTCTCCGAGGCATCCCCTTTCGAAAGTTCCCGTGCAGGGTCCATAATCGGTCGGACAGCGCTCGGAAGTTCGTGTTCGGGCGGCGGTTCCCGACGCGGACGATTCTCTGAACGCCTCGATGGCTCGTGCGGCCCAGACCGCGCAGGGTGCGATACTTCTCCGCCGCCCGGACTCCTTGCGAGCACATCGGCAAGCGCCCCTTTCAGGGATTGCTTCTCCTGCATTACCCTCTGTCCACGTTCGGTATCAGTCTTCGCGGTCATCGTGCGCAAGATGGACCGGAGATCATCCGCACTCTTTCCGGAGGCGGGAGGCGCAGGCCGCTCCTCGCGCCGCGGACTCTCTTCACGCTCCGCATGGCGTTCAAAACGATCACGCGGTCCTGATTGCGGTCGCTCACGCTCAGGACCCCGCGGGCCGCGGCCTTCTCCCCCCGGCGCTGCGCGCCGGGGCTTCGGCTCCGCCGGCTGCTCGTTAGCGGTCGATGCGAGATCCTCGTACACCGCTGATTCCACTTCGGTCCGTGGGTGTCCGTACGTCGTGCGCGAGGCATCAATCACCTGATCCCGATACATGATCTGCGGCGGCTCGATCGGCGGTAAGGTTTGCGCTGAGAACGGCCGGCTGCCGATACCGTCGATCATGAGCGTGAGGTAGATCTGCGCGAATCCGAGATTCACGAGATCCTCCTGCGTGAATTCCGGCGCAAAGACCGGTTCCATCTTTTCCGCGTCGAACGGCCCCACGCGGAACGATATCGTCGTGCCCACGTTGCCGAAAACAGCGGCTGCCACTTCCTCTTCCATCTGCTCGATATACTGATGCGCGATGATGAGATTCAAGTTGTACTTACGAGCCTCGGAGAGGATGTCGGAGAACGTCTCGTTCGCGAAGTTCTGGAATTCGTCTACGTAGAAGTAGAAGTTTGGCGCGCGTTTCAGCTCCGCGTTCGAGAGCTCGGCACGGCTCATCGCCGCGAGGAAGATACGCGTCGTGATCATCGAGCCAAGGAGCCGCATGTTTACGTCGCCCACGCGCCCCTTCGAGAGGTTCACGAGAAGAATCTTCCGATTATCCATGAGCTCGCGGATATCGAACGAGGATTGCGGCTGCCCGATGATATTACGAATCAAAGGATTGCTTGTGAACTGGCCGATCTTATTCTGGATGGCCGGGGTAGCTTCCTGGGTAAAGCGGTCGGTATAGTTGGCGAACTCCTTGGTCCAGAAATCTTTCACGATCGGGTCTTTCACGTTGTCGACGACTTTCTTGCGATACGCCTTATCGGTATACATGCGATTGACGCCGAGGAGCGTGGCGCCCGGATACTCGAGGAGCGCGAGGAGCGTATTCGTAAGGATGTACTCCATGCGCGCACTCCAGGCGTCCTGCCAGATTTTCTTGAAGGTGGCCATGAGGCCGGAGGTCACGAGGTGACGCTTGTCATACCCGACGTCTTCCATAACATTGAACGCGAGCGGCTGGTCGAGATCGAACGGCGCGAAATAGACGACATCCTTGATGCGCTCTTCGGGCACATACTCGAGCAGCATCTCGACCGCGCTGCCGTGCGGATCGATGAACGCCATCCCTTCGCCATTCCTGATGTCCTGGATGGCCATGTTCTCGAGCAGGGTGGACTTGCCCATGCCCGTCTTGCCGATCACGTACATGTGGCGGCTGCGGTCCTTCGATTTGATGCCGAACGGCACGCGCTTCCCGCGACTGTCTGTCGCGGCAAAGTACGTAACCCGTTCGGGATTATGCATTACTCGTTATTGTAGCAAACCGGGTCAACCGTCCGGCGCACCTGACGCGCGTTCATGTGCGCGAAGTTCGTACCATTAAGACAATGCGCGCCGCTTCGTGGAGCACATTGCGCATACTTCCGTCAGATCCGCGAAATTTCGCGCGGTGTGTCCGTTTCGGTCGGAGCCTCGAATTCCGGCAGCACCATCGGCTGCGGATCTTCCGTTACCGGCGACGGCGCGGACTCTCGCGCCTGCGAGCGGACGCTCCCCGATACCTCCTTCGCGCGGAGGAAGAATCCGACACCGAGCACGAGCGCACCGAATATGACTGTGAGCAGCGCGCGGAAACTCGACGGGAGTCCCGAGAACGGCGTAAGTAGGATGAGTACGCCGAGCAGGATGAGTGCGGATGATCTGGACATGCGGGCATAATATCAGGGGGCTACGATGACTACAAACTCGCCGCGGACCTCATCCGTATGCGTCGAGAAATACGCGGCTACTTCCGCCGGCGTTCCTTCCACGACCGACTCGTGTATCTTCGTGAGCTCGCGGCATACCGCCACGCGGCGATCTTCGGGAATCACTTCCGCGAGCGACAAGAGCGCCTTCTGTATGCGGTGCGGAGATTCATAAAACACGACCGCACGCGTCGCCTCCGCAATCTCTCGGAAGAGCGTCTGCCTTCCCTTCTTGTGCGGGAGGAAGCCGAGGAATACGAACTGCGCGACGGGCAGGCCGGCAATTGAGAGCGCTGCGGCGAGCGCGGAAGGTCCCGGAACTGCATCAATGTGCACGTCATCCTTCAGCCGTTCGCGCACGAGCGCTACCAGCTCAGCGCCGGGATCGCTTATGCCAGGCGTGCCGGCGTCGGTTACAAGCGCGAGATGTTTCCCTTCCGCGAGGAGCGCAAGCACGCGGTCACCTGCGAGTTTTCCGCTGCGAGCGTGATAGATGACGAGCGGCTTCTCGATGTCATAGCGCCCAAGCAATTTCGCAGATACGCGCGTGTCTTCGCAGACGATGGCGTCGGCTTGCCGCAAGACTTCGACCGCACGAAACGTAATGTCGCCCAGGTTGCCGATCGGGGTCGCGACGACGGAAAGTCTTCCCTGCTCCTGCATACGCCGCACTGTAGCACAGTTGACTCATATCTATGCCTGTGGCAAGGTTTCCCTCAGAGTTCTATGCAGAGGAGATAGGTAATGTCAGCACTGCCAAACCAGGTAGAGACTGCGGTGCAAAAGCCGCTGCAATCGGATGTCGGCATCTACGACGGTGTCAAACGCTTTAGCATCCATCTATTCGGCCGCGATCAGCTCACGGGCACGGAGCTCAACTGGTCTCTCGAGCCATTCGTAAAGGCCATAGATCGCATCGCCGATCGCGAGCGCGCCGCGCGCATACGCGCGGCATGTCTCAGTATCGGCCCTGATTCAATCTGGTATGCACCGCATCCTGACTTCGGAGGCCACATCGTCCGTCCTCACAACTGTACTGAGAGGATACTGTTCGGCGACCTTCCGATACGACGCGGCGTGCGCGCTGATGGCATACTCGTCCCGAAGCGGTTATCGGGATACATAGCATCCACCGGAGGCTGCGCAGTACTCGTCGCAAGCGACGGGCTGCATGTAGCCGCCGTGCATGTGGGGACACGCTCGCTCTTCCGATACAAGGAGAGGGAGCTGCCGTTCACAAGCGCCGTCTTCCAGATCAAGAATCTCTTCCGCGGGCTCTCAATGGGCAAGCGTGAAGTGAAGCTCTGGATCTTCTTCTCTATCCGTCCGGAGCAATACCTCCACTCGAGGGAGAATCCGACCTTCGGGGAAGATAATAAGCGGCTCCTCGCCGCGCTCGAGATGGCGGGATACGGCGCATGCATCACACCGCAGGAGGGTATCGACCTTCCGACACTCGTTATCCTACAGGCTCGGCAAGCGGGAATAACCTGCCAGACGAACCATACGCGATACTTGCCGAAAGGCGCATACCATACCGGGCGTACCGATACCTATCGGACATACCGCAATCTGGTGCTGGTGCACGTCGATTGACACAGCATGGGCCGGCCCCCTTTCGGGGTCGGCCCTTTCTTTTCCCTATGCTTTCCGTACAAGCGCATCCGCAACCTTATAGATATCGCCCGCGCCCATGGTCATCACGATATCGTTCTCCCCCGCTTCGCCAAGCAATTCCTCGATGGCATCGAGAGAGGCTGCCGCGCGCGCCTGCGTCCCGTGTTCGCAAATCTTCGCCGCAAGCAGCTCACTCGATACGCTGACGTCATCTATTTCGCGCGCTGCGTAGATGGGCGCAATCAACACGGTATCCGCATCCTTGAAGGCGGTCGCAAAATCCTCGAGCAGATCCTTCGTACGACTGTAGAGATGGGGATGAAAGGCGACGTAGATGCGTCCTACCGCTTTCGCACGAAGCGCCCTTAAGGTCTCCCGTATGGCGGTCGGGTGGTGAGCGTAATCATCGTAAACGAACGCGCCCTTCGGGCTTTTCCCTTTGTATTCGAAGCGACGCCAGGTGCCCTGGAACGAGCCGAGCGAAGCCGCAAGACGTTCCTCAGAGAGGTCTGGACGGACGACCCGCGCCGCCGCAGCGGCGGCGCGGGCATTATCAACATTGAAATTCCCGGGGAGCTTGAGGTCGCGAGCCGGCTCTTTCGTGTAGTCGATGAGGCGCGCTCTCGCGTCCTTAAGAAGCGGAGCGATGTTCGGGTTGCCCGGATTCGTAACGATCGCTCCGCGCGCCGGCACCTTCTCGATAGCCTTCTTGAAACTCGCCTGGAGCGCGGAAAGCGACGGAAAATAATCCGTATGATCCCACTCGAGATTCGTGATGACGAGACATTCAGGAGAAAGCTCGAGCAGATGATCGCGATATTCGCACGCTTCGACCACGAAAAGATCGCCCGTCCCTGCGACGTAATTACTCCCAAAGTCCCTCATGATGGAGCCCACGATGACGGTCGGCGATTCGTCCGCATCGATGAGGAGTTTCGCGAGCATGCCCGTCGTCGTCGTCTTCCCGTGGGTACCGGCAATGGCTATCGTACGCTTCCCTTCCGATACCTTCCCGAGCATCGCGAAGTATGAAAACTGTTCGATGCCGCGTTCTTTTGCGCGAGCGCGCTCTGGATTATCCTCCGGGACCGCATCGCTATAGACGACGAGATCGGCGTCCTGTGGCACGTTTTCCGCAGCCTGCGGGATGGAGACCGTGATGCCTTTCTTCTCGAGCATGACCGTGACCGGGCTCTTCTCTCGATCGCTCCCGGTAACTGCGATACCATCGTGCGCGAGCATCTGTGCGAGCGCGCTCATACCGATCCCCCCGATACCGACGAGGTGTACCTTCCGATACTTCATGCCTGTAATACTAACGTATTGAATCGATCGCCGCGGTCGTACTCGTTTTTGAACATGCCGAAGGATGCGAAGCCCGGCGAGAGAAGGATAGCGTCGCCCGCCCCTGCGGCGCTTCGCGCCGCAGAAAATGCCGCAACGAAATCGTCGAATATCTCCGCAGTGTCCGGCAGTCTATCCTTCACCGCATCGGTGCCGGTTCCCGCGAGCGCGATCACCTTCTTCACCTCCGGCAATGCGGCCAGCAGCTTCTCCATCTCGAGCCCCTTGTCTGCGCCGCCCATGATGAGCACAGTATGCGCTGGATCGAGCGCCGCGAGCGCCGCCAAGGCGGCATCCGGCGTAGTCGAGGTCGTATCATTGAAATAACGCACGCCACCCTTTTCCGCGACGAGCTCGAGTCGGCCAGGCACGCCATTGAAGGACTCGAGTGCGCGACGCGAGACGTCGTCCTCGATGCCGAGCGCGCGGGCGGCCATGAGCGCGAGCGCAGCGTTGTAGCGATTATGCTGTCCAGGGATCTTAAGCGTCCATTCGGACGGAAGCCTCGATTCGTCGGCAATGATCATATCGCCGACTATGTGCTCGCCGAACGCCTCGATGAGGATAGGCGCACATTGCTTCCCGACGATAAGCGTATCGCCGGGCGCCTGGTAGAGGAAGATGTTCGCCTTATCCGCAAGGTACTGTCCCGGGTCGTTCTTATAGTAATTCGCGTGGTCGCTCATGAATGTCGTGAACACAGCCACCTGCGGCGAAAGGTTCGCATACCCGAGTCCCTGACATTGCCAGGAATCGAGCTCGAGGACCGCGAGATGCGCGGGCGTGATCTCGGTGAGGAGCGCCAAGGTCGAGACGCCGCGCACGTTCCCGCCGAGCACGACCGGCTTCCCCGCCTCTTTGAGTATGGCGTGGATCATATGCGTGACCGTGGACTTACCACGCGTACCGGTTACGCCGATGACCGGAATATCCGCATACTCCATGAAGAGGTCGGCACTCATGCGTACCGGGATACCCGCCTCTTGCGCCCTCGCGATGTATGGAGAGTCGAGCGGCACGCCTGCCGCCTTCACGATGAGGTCACGGTCGCGGAAGTCCTCATCCCGGTGTTGCCCGAGCACAAAGGTGATGTTCGAGAATTCCTCGAGCTGCGCAACGCTCTCGACGAGCTCTTCGCGGGTCTTACGATCCGTCACGATAAGCTCGGCCCCGCATTCGGCGAGGTACTTCGCGTCGCCCACGCCGCGTCCCAAGAGCCCGAGCCCCATGAGGGTGATCTTCTTGCCGCGGAAATGCGCCGATGCGTCCATACGGCGCATCCTAGCAGATGGTCGGGATTCCCGCTCCGCCTAGATGCAGCTCGCCGTACTCGTCACGTCCGTATGGGTGAGGGTGAGTGCGGTCTTCGGCACCGATACGATCTCGTAGGGAGTGGTGACGACCTGTCCTACCACACAGCTCCCGCCTGGTTTCGTGAGCGTGATGGTAACCATGCGCGTCGTCGAGGAATCAGCGATGCTCGATATCGCGATTGAATAACCAGCGGTCGGTTCCTGGCCCGCAAAGACCGCGAGTACCGAATGTGTGGAGAAATCGACAGCCGGCACCTGGCCGGCAGCGTCCGTCATGCTCCACAGCTGCGCAAGCTCGTCCTTCGAAGTGATAAGGTAGTTCGTGGGTGTCGTAATCTGCGATTGGGTGCCGACTACAAGCGTATCGACAGGGACGGCCACGCCGGGATCAGACATGGAGAGCGCGGCGGCGCCTTGGCCGCCGGAGCCTGGCGCATTCGTGAGATAGATGACCGCTCCGATGACGACCGCAGCAAGCGCGAGCGCGACGAGTATGAGCATGTCTCTCATACCGACAGTATAGCGGGAAGCCAAATCGCGCGCGGCGAAGGAGCTCGGCGTTTGGGTATAACGCAGACTCATACGCACACGAACGAAAACAGCCCGCAGGGGCTGTTTTCGTTCGTGTGCACGCTCTAGGATTCGAACCTAGGACCGCTCGAGTATCAGTCGAGTGCTCTACCAACTGAGCTAAGCGTGCGTAAAGGGATACTATCAAAAACCGACCGAAACTGCTACCGCCCGGAGGCTTTCCCCACCGCTCACTTTTCCTTCATTGCCGTCAGGTATACTAGAGGTATTCATGATATCTAGACGACAATATCAAGAAGAAAAAGTGCGGCTTAGACGGGCGAGGCACTTCGTGCCTCGCCATTAACTTTTTCATCAAACGTATGCGAACCGCTTTCGGCACCACCTCCCGCTTCCGGCCTCGCGAATCTAAGAAGATACGGAACGTGCGCATGTCCTCCTTGGAAGACAAGATGCGCCGCCACAGGAACAAGAAACGGATCTGGCGGCGGTGCGTTGCACGACTCGCCCAGATAGATGTGGATCTCATAAACCTAGACGCCGCTTCCTTGGAAGCGGCGTCTTGAGATTTGGGCGATTACCCAGGGACTACAGGCCGATAATCTCATCGCCCAGAGGCCATAGGCGATATTTAAATCGCCGTACCGCGCGTGGTTTTTCAGTATTCAGTGCGCGCAATCCCTCTTTCGCCGAGTCAGTCGATGCGTACTCGACCTTATCGTATTTGAGGTCTAGCTGTTGCCCGCTCTCGCGGTCGAAGATTCGTGTCTGAAGCAGGAACTGTGGCATGGACTTTCTCCTCCTCTGCTGCGGTCGACCTTAGCACACCTCGTATTGACGGTCAAAAACACAAACAGCCGCCCGGAAAGGGGCGGCTGTTTGTGTTTGTTTGTTGAAAGTTGAAAGATGTGATGCGCTCTTTTGTTCCGCCTATTCGTGCAGTATTCGAGTCGTCAATTGAGCGACTCGAACTTACACACCGGGATACGTTATCCGGCATCCGAGCACCGTTTAGAGGCGAGTGCTATCCCTCCAGATCTTGCGACCTGATCGACAAGCTAGGCCTTTCGGGCGCTAGCAACTCCAATTGGATATGTTCCACGAGCAGGTTCCCCTACCCGTGCCTTGTTACGACTTACTCCCTGTCACTGAATTTGCCGTAGTACCGCATAAAGCGGTCCTTCGGGCACCCCCAGCTCCCTTGAGTTGACGGGCGGTGAGTACAAGACTCGAGAACGTATTCACCCCGGTTTGGCTGACCCGGGATTACTAGCGATTCCGGCTTCATGAGGTCGGTTGCAGACCTCAATCCGTACTG
>DAIDIW010000003.1 GCA_027451665.1 Candidatus Kaiserbacteria bacterium | reverse complement strand
CGCCAGGCACTTCGCCAAATCTATCGCAACGACTCCGAAACGAATCTGCAGAATGCCCTTGCTCAGTCTCTGTCGGACGGGCTCAAGCCTGTCGATGAGAAGGGTCGCTGGAAACCCAGCCCTCTGCTCCTTCTCGCATTCTTCCTCCTGTGCGCCCTGGCCGGTGTCTTTCTCTACTTCTCGATCGGAGGGCGCCAATGAGCCCGTACTATGACCAGCCCGGATGGAGACAGCGTGGGCCCGAGGATCTTGCCGGTGTTCTTGTATTGCTGTGCTGCGCGGTGCTCGGGTTTGGCTGGTATGTCGCAGTGTCGCGCCTCCATCTGCACAACAGTCAGTGTCTTGAAATCTTCCTCGACTGCTCGATTCTTTTCTTCGGAGGCGGCCTCATCGCCGCACAACTGGTCGGCCGGAGGAAGAAGAGAGAGGAGAGCTGGCCGCACCCGGCGATCCTGGTCCCGGCATCGAAGGATTCGAACATGGTTCGCCGCGCCAACCAGGACGGAGCTACGCTACTCGGTTACAACGTTCACGGGAAGCCCTGGCTCTGGCCCGACCTAGTACGGATGAAGCACGGCGTCATCGTCGGCGGAACCGGAGCGGGCAAGTCCACATTCCTTGAAAACATCATTGCGCAGGACGTGACGCGGCGCTTTGGAGCGCGCAGGATGCCCATGATTATCTTCGACGGCAAGGGCGAACGGGAGTTCCTCGATCGCCTACTGCCGCACATCGAAGCCGCCGGCCGTCTCGAGGATTTACGAGTAATCGATCCGACCCATCCCGCCGAGTCAGCCCGGTATAACCCCTTCTATGCCCTCGACGACGCCTACCAGGAGCATGTGAACTTCATCTTTCGCTCGTTTGGTCTGCGCGAAGACTTCTTTAAGGGCCATCAGGAGGCGTATCTTTCGGATCTCGTGCGCGTTCTTCAGTACACCGGCAAGCTGTTCAACGTCTACGACGTGCTCGTGATGGCGCTCGATGAACGGGTTTTGGAAGAGCAGATCGGTGTGGCAAAAGCCCGCCTTGCCTCGGCATCGGGCATTTCCATGCAGAAGCGGCTCAACTTCGAGATGTCCGTGAAGATGCTTCAGCGGTCACTCTCGGACCGCGAGCGGGTCGAGAAGATTCAGGGGCTATTGAATGAGTTGCTGAGCTTCCTGGAGGACGAGTTGTCGATCGTGACCGGCTCCTATCAGGACCTGCTCACGTTGGACGACGTACTCGAAAAGGGTCTCATTCTGTTTGTTTCGCTGAACGCGAACCGTAATCAGCGCGCCGTGGAAGCCCTAGGCAAAATCCTGCTTCAGAACATCCAGCTGATGGTGGGCAAGCGCTACGCGCAGCCGGCGAGCGACCGGGACGCGGATGAACCGATGCTCTCGGTCATCCTGGACGAGTTCGCGTCCTTCGCGTATCCCGCGTTTACGCAGGTGCTCCAGACGGCGCGCGGCGCCAGGGTCTCGTTCCTCTTCTCTTTCCAAAGCATGCCCCAGTTGCAACGCGTGAGCCAGGCGTTCGCGGACGAGGTATCGTCGGCGCCGGGAACGAAGATGATCATGAACGTCTC
>DAIDIW010000002.1 GCA_027451665.1 Candidatus Kaiserbacteria bacterium | reverse complement strand
TGGTATCTCCGAAGCGGACGCCAGGGACAAGTTTAAGGTCGGAAGACTCTTCGGATTGCGAAGCAGGATAGTGCACGGCGGGCAGATATGCCCGATTCACGGCATGCTTTCAAAGTACATGGAAGCCGTGTTTGTGGACGCGCTCTTCGAAGAGCTTGGTATGCCGAGCGAGCGTCGCGCAGATGCTCTTCTCGGGGACTCTGGCTTTGATCTCATTGCGTATCTTCATGAATAGCATCACGCAGATTGTAGCACCTTAAAGTGGGTCATATGCTATAATGCCATCATGATCCTCTTCCGTTGGGTTCGTACCAAGAAATCCCATGCTAAAGGCCGCCGCGCGGTGGACAAATCCGTGCTCGTCGATCGTTCTGCAAGCGCAGCCCTAACTCAGTACCGGAAGACCTTCCTAGACCTCGCTCGCTATGACCGGGGAGAACGAGTTTCTCTACCTCGATAGGGAAGATTACGAGCGCCTGCATGAGGCGCTTGCGGAATGGGCCAAGACTCAGGATGAGCCGATACCGCCCTTCAGGCTCGCAAGGGAGGGCGACATCGAGTCGCTCGTATCACTTCCGCGGCGTAGTTTCTTCGGTCACTCCGCGTATCCGACTCTAGCCGAGAAGGCTGCGATCATCTTCTATACCATCAACAAACGCCAGATATTCCTCAACGGCAACAAGCGTATGTCCACGCTCGCACTGCTCGTATTCCTCGGCATCAACGGGCATGAACTAGATGTGTCCGCCGACGAGCTGACAGAGAAGGCGCTCTGGCTCGCAAAGACTGAATCTCTTGAATTTCCGGACATTAAGGCAAGCCTTGTTGCGTGGGTTCAGGAACGTCTCCGCGCAGGGTAGAGGACTTGAGGGACTTAAGGGACCTCATACGGCCATATATGTGCTAGTGTTGTTATCGTTCGCTGCGCGTTGGTGACGCTCACGGCGCTCCGCTATCGCGGCTGCTTCCAAAATCGCGAACGCCTCGCCTGCAAAAGTTCGAATACCATCCCGAGAAGGGTCACACAGCAAGTTTCGTGTCATAATCTGAATATCAACCTGCGTTGTGACCCGACGATGAGTCGGGTCGCGCTAGGGAAGGGCTAGATCGTCAGACGATCACTCACGCCTCGGTTCCGCACTGAGCCGGTAAACGGTGCTCCGTACAGAATACGACTAATGAGCCCATCGAATTGATCGATGTTCTTCTCGATCGCTATCACGAGCCCGTAGAGATCATCGAGGCAGACCTGCAGGTTCTCCTCAATCTCCTTCCGGTGGGCGTCATCTGTAAGGCGGATAAGTCCGAGAGCTTTGTTGTTGTCCATACGCTGGTAGCTATTGGGGTTGTAATGATCGGCCGACCGCTAATCATTTTCGACGGTCCCATCCGCTAGCGCTAGACGGCACTTTTTGACCGTAGGTTAAACAGGATGTGGATAGAACTTCCTAATCGGCGAAGTAAGCAAATTGAGCTCCTGCGCATGTGCAGTGGAATTCTCGATCGCGACCGATTCAATAGGGAGCGTCGAAGTGCTCGTCGTTACGGACGGATATCCTAGTCGTTTTGTATCGTCATATGATTGACGTTATGTTGCTCACGGGCTAATGTGTTCCTGGTTTGTTCCTGGGAGGGAGTCATGGACGACTTGGTAAACAAACAGCCCTTTGCTCAACCGATGAGTCTGCTCACCGACCTGGTGCTAATTGTCCACAAAGTGGAAACTGAGGAGGACGTCGCAGCAAAAAACCTGCTGGACGAGTTAACCCATGAAGTTGGCGCAAACGTTCGATATCGCGTAGAGCGCCTTGACTTCGATACTCCTGAATACCCGCTTCCTTACCTGCGCTATTCGAGATCAACTGCGTATGGGTTGAAGGCAATAATGGAAGTCGCAGAAACGGAGAGACGTTTCCGTTGACTTGATACTGAAGAGAAGGCCCCGTTAAGTACGGGGCCTTTTACCTTGTCAGCTGTCGAATGGTTATGTTCAAGAATCTTCGAAAGCCTCGTGACTGAGCATGATGGGATTTTCCACATCAGCGCTTCGGACTTACCTGCCTACATGGTGAAGCACGGACACCCCATCTGCCTTCGTTATCAACGAGGCTCAAATACGCTTGGATATGCAGCCCAGAATATGGGGGCCGTAAAGGGGCGCACTTTCGATCGGGTTGTAATCTTCCCAACAAAGACGATGCTGGATTACTTCACGCATCGTGATCCAAAGAAATGTGATCGCACGAAGTTGTATGTCGCTGCTCAATTTGCGGAATTTGCTGCGCCGAATCTGCCCATATGGTATCCTATAGGCATGAACTTCCTTCGTTGGACACGCGCTAAAAGGATCGGAGTCCGCCAGTCGGGGGCCGCCAAATCTATACTTGTGGACCGGTCCGCAAGCGCCGCTCTAAAGCAGTACAAGAAGACCTTTCTAGACCTCGCTCGCTATGACCGGGGAGAACGAGTTTCTTTATCTCGATAGGGAAGACTACGAGCGCCTCCACGAGGCGCTTGCGGAATGGGCAAAGACCCAGGATGAGCCCATACCGCCGTTCGCGCTTGCTAAAGCGGGAGACATTGAGTCCTTAGCGTCCCTTCCACGCCGAAGCTTCTTCGGACAAGCGGCATACCCAACGTTAGCCGAGAAGGCGGCGATCATCTTCTACACGATCAATAAGCGGCAGATTTTTCTCAACGGCAATAAGCGGATGTCCACACTCGCTTTGGTCGTTTTTCTTCGCATCAATGGATATGGGCTCGAAGTGCCGCCCGACGACCTCACTGAAAAGGCGATCTGGCTTGCAAAGACCGAGTCGCTCGACTTCCCAGATATAAAAGCCGGTCTCATCGAATGGATACAGCAGCACCTTCGACCCGCGTAGCTTGGACCTGAGAGACGTCTGAACTTTCGGGCCCTTATAATTCTCGTCGCCGAAGGTAGGTTTTCGCCAAAACAACTACCTAGAACGGTCGCGCTCATGGCTGAAGCAATGAGCGCTATCAGGCTTTCTTATGCGCTTTTTCCACCTCAATTTTAAGCGCAGCATAGCGGCCCTTAAACGCGAGGAGCAACTCTTGCCCGAGATCAAGAATTTCCGTCGTATGCTTTTCCATTAGTGGGGACTGTCGCTGACGGCGCGTACGATGTCCGGTGGTACGAGAAGCGCCAGTCTCAACCATGATATCCATCTCGTGGATTATCTGATTTCTAACGATGAATGCATCTCGCAAGCGATTTCGCCGATCGTTCGAAAATATCTTCGTAACCTCCAGCCCGGAGGCGCTCGATACACGATGAAGTTCCTCGACGGACTGAAGGCTGTCATCGGTCATTGAATCAATGTAATCCCGCAGTAGTACTTCCCGCGGATTTTGGTCAATGAGCGCGAGAGCAACCGTGCTGAGCACCTCCTTTTCATTTCGTTCAAGTCCCTTCCTCACGAACTGCTTGAACCTCTCGCCAACACCTTTGTCCGCCTCAATTAATCGCGCCAATTTGGTCTTAACGAGCTGCTTCACCAGCACGTCTAAGCCTGCGCACGCAAAAACAAGCATGGCACGACTAAGATCCTGTTGTGCGTGCGTAGCCGGACCGCCCCGCGCACCCTTCCGAGCAGTTCGATAGAGTGAATGGAACCCATTAACAGCCTCAACCGTCTTCTGAAAGATCACATACTCAAGGTAAAACGCCTCACCCTCCTTGATAAGAGGAAGCGTCATCTTGTAGAAGACCTTACTTCCACGAGCGGGGGATTGCGCCACGGCTTTTGCCGCTTTGGTTGGTTTTGAATTTGCCGACGGGCTAGCCAACTTTATCACCATCATCTGGTAGCGCGGTGGCTCGAGCGGAGGCAAACAAGCTATCACAGTGCACTAACATCGCCTCTATGAAGCGCCCATGATAGATGCCATACACCTCGGAGCTAATGGATTGGTCCTTAGGCTTAATGATCACCATCTTTAGGGTAGCGCCTTCCTCTACAATAGGACGCAGCCAGGCGAGCCTATTCCACTGTTTGGCCGTGTGGGTAAAGTCACCATCGCGATCATAGGACCACGTGGCAACGTGCCCGTCGTCAATCGCCTTCCTAAATGTCGAAAGCAGCTTCTTGGGCGTCGTGCTTTTGAAATAAATGGCCATGGGTGTTCCTGCAAGGCTTTAGCATTAGAGTACAGTTAAATGGAACAATCTACCATACCTCGGTTTTGGCTGATTTGGCTCGACGTACCAGGGACTTGAGGGACTTCGGGGACTTCATGCGGCACTATATAGATCGGGGTCGCTGTCGTTCGCGACTTTCCGAACACCGAAGTACCTCTCCTCGGCCCACTGTCTGAGAATATGAAACGCTTCATCCTGGAAAGTTCGAATACCATCCCGACACGGGTCACACAGCAAGTTTCGTGTCATAATCTGAATATCAACCTGCGTTGTGACCCGACGATGAGTCGGGTCGCGCTAGGGAAGCGCTAGATCGTCAGACGATCACTCACTCCACGGTTCCGCACTGAGCCGAGCCTTGTTCTTTTCTGCGCCTAACCCTTAGCGGGTCTTTATCCAGAGATAGAGGTCCTCGAGCGCCTTCACGCCGTCGCCTGCGGCGATATTGTTCTGATGATAGAGCTCGTCGGTCACGTCGCCGGCTGCCCAGATGCCCTCTACCGAGGTGCGCTGGTCCTTCGGATCAGTCTTGATGCGCCCGACCGGATCAAGCTCGAGGAGTCCAGTGACGAAGTCCGTATTCGGGATGACGCCTGCTTCAACGAAGACGCCCGAGACCTTAAGTTCATGCTCCTCCCCGGAGTCCTTGTCCCGATACCGCAGACCAGTCACGAACCCGTTCTCGCCGAGCACCTCTGTCGGCTCCGCATGGGTGATGACGCGCATCTTCGGATCAGCGCAGACTTTCTCGACGGTAATCCTATCTGCCTTGAAGTCCTTGTGGCGGTGGATGAGCGTGACGGACTTAGCATACGCGAGGAGCTGCGCGGCCGTTTCAAATCCCGCGTTTCCACCCCCGATGACGGCGACATCCATCCCTCCGAAGAGGGGACCGTCGCACGAGGCGCAGTAGGTGACCCCCTTATTCTCAAAGATGTCCGCGCCGGGGACGTCGAGTTTTCGGCGTGATGCGCCTGAGGCGACGAGAACGGATTTAGCTTCGAAGCGCTTGCCGCTCTTGGTCGTCGCCGCGAATCCTCCGTTAATCCGTTCGAGGTGGTCGACGCGTTCGCCTAGATGGAGCTCAAGGTGCGTGCCTTCGAATGCCTCGAGATGCATCTTCATACGCTTTGCGAGATCTGCGCCCGACACCTTCGCATCGCCAATCCAGTTCTCGATGCCCTCGGAGACAACCGATTGCCCGCCGATTTCTTCAGCGATAAACGCTGTGTGGAGATGCTTGCGTGCTGCATAGACGCCGGACGCTACTCCTGCGGGTCCTCCTCCCACGATGATGAGATCCTTCATACAGCGAGTATACCATCGCTTGACAGCGTACGTTCAGAGAGTAGGCTTGCGACGGAATCAGGGAGAATCACGTGATGCCATTGCTACTTCCAAAGACACTCTTCCCACTCGATTTCTTGAAGCCCATCCCATCCTTTATTTATCTTGGCGGCCCCATTCGAGGGGGAGCTGATTGGCAGGCCGAGGCCATCGACCAACTCATGGCTGCAATGCCCGATTGCGTCATCTGCTGCCCTTCACGCTATACGCAGGAGCATCGGCACTATCGCCATCGCGTATCTGGAGACGAGACGTACTTCGACCGGCAGACCGACTGGGAAGACCACTACATGAAGATGGCGGCGCTCGGCCAGTTCTCGGGAGAGCGTTCCGGATGCCTTCTGTTCTGGTTGCCCCGCGAAGATGCGGCTCATCCTCGACCGAAATCATTAGGGCCGTATGCGCAGGATACGTATGGAGAACTCGGTTACTGGCGGGCGATAATCGAAAGTCAGTGTCACAAGAGCAGAGGCCCGCGAATCGTACTTGGTATCGAACACGGCTTCCACGGCTTCAAGAAGCTGTACCGCGATTTCAATCGTGTGGCGAGCGGGAATTTCCCGATCCACACGACGCTCAGAGAGACCGTGGAGCATGCTATCCGGGTAGCAGCGTAATCAATTACAGGCGCGTCCCCTACGGGGATGCGCCTCAATCTTTTGTCGCTTACCAATCCTCACTATTTCTTATGCCTGCGCAGGAAGGCTGGAATCGCGCCCCATGCCTCATCTTCTTCGGTTGCCGGCGGCGTGACCGACGCAGCATCCTCGCGTTTCTTCGGTGTCGCGGTCACGATCGGTTCATCCTTTTCGACGGGTGCAAGCGGCTTTGCGGCCTCCGGCTTCTCCTCTGACTTTTGCTCATCCTTCCTGTCTTCGCGTTTCAGAATCTCATGATAAATGCGGCCCCGCTCCTCTTCGCGTGCCTCGGGCTCCATGGAAAAGAGCGAACGCTCGGATGCCGGAGAGGCGACAGCATGGTGCGCGGCGCTCTCTGGAAAACCGGTGGCAATGACGATGATGCGGATTTGACCCTTCTTGAGCTTCTCGTCACGCATCATACCGAAGATGACCTTCGCGTTCTTGTCGACGGACTCGTTTATGACCTTCGCCGCCTCCTGGATCTCCATAATGCCCAGATCCTCGTGGCCGGCTACAACGAAGAGGATGCCCTTCGCGCCGGAGATCGAGACATCCAGGAGCGGGGAATTCACCGCCATCTTCGCTGCCTCTGCAGCGCGGTCGTCGCCCTCCGCTACGCCGATGCCCATGAGGGCCGGTCCAGCGCCCTCCATAATGGCCTTGATGTCGTTGAAGTCGGTATTGATCTCGCCCGGGGTAGTGATGATGTCGGAGACGCCTTCGACCGCCTGCCGGAGGATTTCGTCGGACATTGCGAAGGCGTTCTTTGCGCTCGTGTGCGCTTCGACGATGGAAAGGAGCTTGTCATTCGGGATGACGATGAAGGCATCCACCTCCTTCTTAAGCTCTGCGAGTCCGCGTTCCGCGATCTCCTTGCGCTGTGCACCCTCAAAGGTGAACGGACGGGTGACGACCGCGATGACGAGCGCACCGACTTCCTTCGCGATCTTTGCGACCACGGGCGCCGCACCCGTGCCCGTGCCGCCGCCCATGCCACCCGTGATGAACACCATGTCCGAGCCCTGGAGCGCCTCCTGAAGTTCCTGGCGCGTCTCTTCGGCCGCGCGCTTGCCGAGATCAGGATTCATTCCGGTGCCCAGGCCGCGGGTGAGATTCTTGCCGATGTGTATCTTCTTTTTCGCAAGAGAGCGATGAAGGTCCTGCGCGTCCGAATTGACCGCGATGAACTCGACGCCGCGGACCTTCGAATTGATCATGTGATTCACGGCATTCTTTCCGGAACCGCCGCAGCCTACGACGCGGATGCGTGCGAAGGTCTCAATCTCGGGCTGGACGCGTTTGGACATAGAAGTCTGTGAAGTTTCGGTCATCATACCACTCAGGACCGACTTGCAAACCTTGACAGATAAGCGCTTCCGAGTGCCCGTTACGGCATGAATTGCCCGAAGAATCGCTTGAACGACTGGAACACCGGCTGCTTAGGGGCCGAGGTATCGTCGGTCAGTCCCCAGAAGGCGAGCCCGTAGGCGACTGCCCAGGTCGCGTCGCGTATCTTGGTGTCACTCGCGAGGCGGAATTCGGCGAGACGTGCAGGAAGCTTCAGTGATCCCTTCGCGATATCCGAGATGGAGCCGACGCCTGAACCGCCGCCGCTTATGATGATGCCGGCCGGCAAAGGGCCGCGCCGGCCAAGCGACTTCAGATGCTTATCGATGAGCGCGAACATCGCCGAGAGGCGGGAGCCAATGAGGTCATCCACCTTCTTGCGCGGATACATCTGGCCAGAGAGCTTCCCGAGCTTCACGCGCTCGGCTTCCTCGAGCGAGATGCGGAAGCCGAGTGCGATATCGTCCGTGATGTGCGAGGAACCCATCGGGAACACCTTCACTGATACCGGAATGCCTTCGTCATAGACAACAATCGAGACAGTTTCCGCACCGATATTCGCGAGCACGCAGCCCTTCATCTTCTGGTCATTGTTCAGAAGAACGACCGACCCGGCAAGTGGGGAAGCCATTTGGTCGATAATCTCGATATCGGCGTCCTCGACTGCCTCCTGGAGTGCCTTCGTGTGCTGGGACAGCGCCGTGATGAAAAGGTAGTCTACCTCGATCCGTACGCCCTTCATTCCGAGTGGACTGCCAAGTACCTTGTTGCCATCGACGCGGTATTCGACGGGAATAGGCTGGAGCACCTCGCGGTTGAGGAAAGCCGGCTTTGCCGCTTCGAGCGCAGCCTTCTCAGCCTTGTCGAGATCGAGCTGGGTGATTTCTTCATCGGCGCGGCTGATGACTGCTTCGCCGGTCGCGCGCGCCTCGTCGAGAGAAATGCCGCCGATTGCGAGGAATCCGGTCTTGAGCGGTACATGCGCGGAGCTCTCCGCCTGGCGCTTCGCTTCCAGGATGCTCTTCGTGACCTCCTGCTTGTCTACGATGTAGCCATGGCGGAGACCCTTGCTCTCCGCGAGTCCGGTGCCGATGATGCGCGGCACGCGCACACCCTGCTTATCTTCGATCTTCTCGACGACCACCAGTTTCACCTGGTAGGTTCCGATGTCGATGCCGGTTGCGATTTGTCGGGACATTTCGTGAGACGCGGGTTTCCAACTTGGCGAACTGCGCCAAGAGTTTCCGCTCGCGTGCCTCCATGGTAGCGCCATGGGGGTACCCTTTCAAATGGAGACACCCGTGGATAAACAGATAAAGCACAAATTCAGGCACGCGCATGTCGTAGCTCGGCGCCTGTCGCGCAGCCTCCGCAAGACAGATGATGATCTCGCCATGCCTCGGTCCTGCCGCATAGGAAAGGACGTTCGGCACGTACTCCTTCCGGCGAAGCATTCGGTTGAGGCGTGTGGCTTCGGCGGGGCCCACAAAGACGAGTGAGAGATCCCAGCCGGGGAGCGCTTTCTGAAGAGCACGATCAAACGGCACACGAGGGCGCTTTCGCCTCGTGTGATTTTGGATGGCAAGGGAGGCGGCCAAGGCTACTTTCGCTTCGTGCGACGCGCGGCCGGATCGATCTTCCCGAGCTTCACGAGCTCGACATAACGCTCGCGGCGGCCCTTGCTGATCATGGCGCGCTTGTGTTCGACGTTCTTGGATTTGCTCCGCTGATGGTAGCGGCGGTCTCGCATCTCTCGCACGAGCCCGAGACCCTGCGCGCGGCGGGTGAATCGGCGGATGAGCGCGGAAGAACTCTCGTTCTTCCCGCGGCGAACCTCTACTCTCGTGCTCTGTGTCATGTGAGGGACACTGTACCATGAAAGGGGCACAAAAGGCAACGGCGGCTCTCCTCTGAGAAAGCCGCCGTATTTCGAACTCACGACCAGATAATCCCGACCGCGTCTTGCTCGCGCTTCAACAATGCCGCGCGCGCGACGTAAAGCCGCCGTATCTGATCGAGCGCCCAAATCATAAGAACCCCGATAATGATGAAAAGCGCCGTCGCGATGACCGTGCTTATCACGATTGCGACGTGCAGGAAATAGAGAACTGCCGGTAGCTCGGCAAACAATAGAAATCGCTTACGCATCCGCGTACCCTCTTTGTACCGCGGCAACTATACGATACTAGGCGAATGCTTTCAACCGATCCGCGAGGCCGGCGATAGGGAGTACGGACTCATCCTGGGTCGCCCGGTTGCGGAGGATGACTGAACCCTCAAGCGCTTCCTTGCGGCCCATGATGACGAGGTAGGAAGGATTGCGGCGTTCCGCGAGATGGAGCTGCTCGGTAAGCGATTCGACGCCGATGTCCTGGGAGAGCGGGACACGCGCTTTGCGGAATTCCTCGGCGAGCCGGATGGATACGCGCTTCGCCTCGTCGCCGATGTGCACGAATGAGAAGCGCAGGCGTGGCACGGACGGTTTTGACAGCTTCGCGCCATCGGTAGAGATCATGAGCGCGCCGCCGACGGCCGGATGCGCGGTCGGGAAGAAAAGGCGCGCGAGCTCGCCATAGCGAGAACCCCATGCAACGCGCTTCTCACCCGCGAGGATCTCGAAGCAGGTCTCATGCCAGGCACTTCCGCGCGCGAGCAGGTCGCGCGCGAGCTCGTACGGCGTTTCCGTCTCCTCGAGATACTCAAGCAGATCCTCGAAGCGCTTGCGTGACGCGTCCGAGAGATAATCGGTCGGTGACGGGAGGTCGAGTGCCGCCTCGCGCTTCAGCACGAGCTCCGCGGCCTCAAGCGCATCGCGTTTCGCACAGGTGACGCAGTCCTCCGGCAAGAGGCTCGCGCGTTTGCGGAAGAAATTACCAAGCTCGCGCGCGTAGCGTGCGCGCGTCTCCTTGTCGCCCATGGAGTTCACTCGGACCATAGGATCCTCGTGATAGAGATCGCGGGAGAGCGCGGTAAGCGCTCGTATGACTACAGCGTCCGCGATCGCACGATCCGTCCCGATCGCGTGGAACTGCACCACCGCCTTCTTCGGCGCCGGCCTACCGGGCGCGATATTCGTGTGCCAGATAAAGAGCGGCAGCTTCGCACTCGGCGCAATATTCATCGTCTTACATTGCTTCAGGAAGCCGGCGACCGTTTCCGCGATGGGATCGAGCGTGAGCCCAGAGAGCATCTCCGGAAGCGGCCGCTGCTTCGTCTTCTTCTCGCCGCGCGTTTCCGCCGCAAGTACTGAGAGCGGCATGAATCCGTAATACTGACCGACCGAATGCGCTTTCTTTAGCAGTTCGTCACCGGGAATGACTTCTCTCATGGAGTACTTGTAGCAGTCATCGTTCCCGTCTCGTATGCATTCGGCTGATAGTGCGCTTCGCCTGGGAAGAAGCCCGCTCTTGAGAGCGGGAGAAGGCGGAGATCCACCCGGCCGATGATGTCCTTTGCGGGGAGCGGTCCCCAGACGCGGCTGTCGGATGAATTCGGGCGGTTATCGCCCATGACGAAATACTGGCTCTTCGAGAGGGTGACACTATTAGAGTAGGTTGCGTCCTCGTTTACGACGTACGGTTCGTTTAGCGTGACCTTCATGCCGTCCACTTTCGTGATCGTGACCTTGCCATGGCTTATGGAGACCGTCTCGCCGGGGAGGCCGATGATGCGCTTGATGTAGAAGATCGAAGGATCGTTCGGATAGCGGAACACGATGACGTCGCCGCGCTCCGGCTTATGGAAATCGTAGACGAGCTCGTCTACGATAAGGTAATCCATGTTCTCGAACGTGGGGTGCATCGACTCGCCGTCCACTACGAATGGCGAAGCCACGAACACGCGGATAGGGATGACGACGATTACGATGAGGAGCGCAAGCGTGAAAAGATCCTTGAGAAGACCTTTTCCAGAGTCATTCATGCGTGCATTGTATTCCTCTCGTCGTGCGCGTCAACTTTTCCGCGAGTTTCGTTAGGTGCTCGTGGAAGAGGCGAGGCCGCATGTGCATTTTCCGAATGGCGCGCAGCCTCCCGGATGCGATTTTTCCATTGCGTGTGCAGTAAGCTACAATAGCGGTCATGGCGCTCGTTATCGTAGGGCTCGGGAACCCCGGCACGGAATACGAAAAGACCCGACATAATGCCGGCCGCATGGCGGTCGAGGCGTACGCGAAGAAGGAAGGCGTCGGCGCGTTCGCGTTCAACAAGAAGGCGAATGCACTCGTATCGAAGGAGGGCAGCGTGACCCTTGTGCTCCCCGAGACCTTTATGAATAACTCGGGCAAAGCGGTCGTGATGTTCTTAAAGACGTCGGGCGCTGCGGCGAAAAGCCTGCTCGTGGTGCAGGACGATCTTGATCTGCCGATTGGCACCATAAAAATGGTCTCTGGGCGCGGCAGCGGCGGCCACAAGGGCATCGAGAGCGTGAATCGTGCGGTGAAGACGAAGGACTATGCGCGCATCAGGATCGGGGTCGCACCGTCGGGCAAGAAAAATCAGGCGAAGAAGCTAAAAGATGAGGAGAAGGTCATCAAACACGTGATTGGGAAGTTCAAGCCGACAGAAGAAGTTGAACTTAAGAAGGCGATCAAGAAGTCGGTCGAAACCATGCAGTTATTCGTCGAGGACGGACTCGAAGCCGCGATGCAATTCGCGAATACACGATGAAACGAGAATTGCCGAAATACCCAGGGCGGACGCGTTTCGGCGGCATCGCGTGCGAGTACATGGCGCCGCTCACGAAATCGCGCAAAGTAATCGTTTTGTGCTCGGGAATGCCGGGGTATCCGGGTGGGAACGGACGAGCGATACGCACGCTCGCCGAGCGCGGGTATTGGGTATTCGTCCCGCGCTACGCAGGTAGCTGGGAGAGCGCGGGCATGTTCCTCGCACATGAACCGACTGACGACGTCCTCGCAGTCGTACACGGCGTCGGGAGGGGTTTTATGGACGCGTGGAGTCAGAAGGTACTGAAAGTCGCGAATCCGCAAGTGTATGTGATCGGCGCGTCCTTCGGCGGAGCGGCGGCGATACTGTCGACGAGGGATGCACTCGTTAATAAGGTGGTCGCGCTCTCGCCAGTCATCGACTGGCGCGCGCAAGACAAGACGACCGAGCCGGTCGATATAATGGCGCGCTTCGTGCACGAGGCATTCGGCTCTGCGTATCGCGGCAAGGTTTCGGTCTGGAGGAAGCTCGCGAGCGGGAAATTTTACAACCCGGAGCACAAGAAGAAAGGAGTAGCAGGGAAGAAGCTCATGATCATCCACGCGAAGGATGACGAGGTCGTGCCGTTTGCTCCGGCGAAGCGATTCGCGGAAGAGGTGGGCGCACAATTTTCAGGACTGCCGCGCGGCGGCCACTTCGGCGCGTCGAGTGCGCTCAAGCCGCACCTTTGGCGGCGCATCGAGGCATTCCTCGGGTAAAAGAAAAACCATGTCCGAAGGACATGGTCGGAAAAAGAAAGAACAGTGTGAGTCTTCCGACTCGTGTGCAGGGGCTCTAAGGACCCGTTCCTCGGACCGTGACTCTGGGGACGAAGCCACGGTCCGAGGTTGGGCCACAGCTGCTGCAGGTAAGCTACTTCCCCCACTTTACTAGAGCCGATTCTGCACTGTCAAGGGTGCGATACCCGTTGCGGGAGCGCCCCCCGAGGTGCATAGTTCGCACCAGACTGTACGCCTATAACATCACAGGGGAGAACGCAATGCGCCAGTTGACTGCTGAGCAATTCAAATGTGAGCTGCGTAAGCGCTGCATGCTACAGAGTATTCCACTGAACCAGTTCGACCATTTATGCGAATCCGTCCATTGCCATCAGCTCGATGCGAAATTGTCGGACGACGAGAGTCTCATGCTCTTCGAACAATGTGCGGAGCTCGAGGTGGTCGCGCATAGCCGGACATGGGGCTTCATCAAGCTTGGCAAAGACGAGTCCGATCGTACGCCTACGGAAAGTCGTACTTCTTCGCCGAGCTTCACGCATCTCTTTCCGGATCTCATGGATCCGCGCGAGGCGCTCGTCATGCACCTGATCGAGACGATCGGCCGAAAGGTAGATCCTGAACGGATCACGTCGACCAAAGGTGGGGTTTCCTATAGTCGGACCTTTCCGCATCCAGCCTTGACGTACATACGCATATGCCACGCATACTTCACGCTCAGGCTCACCGATAAGGAATGGAAGGAACACTGGCGGAACGCGGGATGGGCAAACCGGTATCGCTGGTTCAAGGTAAAGGTATGAGTACGGAAAACGCCGGACCGCTTTGCGGTCCGGCGAATCCTTTTATCAAGCTTGTTACTTCTTCTCGACGTAGGAGAGCGTCATACGCTGCTCCTTCGGCTCGAAGAGCGAGATGGTGAACGGATACGTCTTGCCGAGCTCGAGCTTCTCGCGCAGTTCCTGCGGGGAAGAGAATTCGCTCACGTGTACGAGGCCGGCGACGCCTTCCTCGATCGAAGCAAGCGCACCGTGCTTGTTGTACTTAATGATGACGCCCGGTACCTCCATGCCCTTTTTGTAACGCTCCGCCGCGGTGTGCCACGGATTCTCCTTGAGCGCCTTGATGGAGAGCGAGACCTTGCCGTCCTTGATCTCGATGACCTTTACCTTTACCGCATCGCCCACGCTGAAGAGCGCGCGAGGATCCTCGACGAGGCCCCAGTCGAGTTCGCTGATATGCACGAGACCTTCGAGACCCGGCTCGAGCTTCACGAAGACGCCGAAATCGACGACGCCCGTGATTTCGCCTTCAACCGTGTCGCCGACCTGGTACTTGTCGATGAGCGATGCCTTTTCTTCAGCCTCGTTGCCGGTGCGCTCGGAGAAAATGAGCTTGCCCTCCTTCGGGTCGGCGGTAATGATACGGACCGAGAGCGGATGGCCGACGAACTTCATGAGTTCGGAGAGTATCTTATCCTTGTCGCCCTCAGGGACCCTCGGATAGTGTTCCTTTGTAAGCTGGGATGCAGGGAGAAAGCCCTTGATGCCCTGCCACGAGAGGATGAGGCCTCCCTTGTTTGCTTCCTCGACCGGAATCGTGTACACCGTTTCCGCAACGATAGCCTGTTCAGCTTCGCCCCAGATGGCCGCCTGGCGCGCCTCCTTGAGCGAGAGCTCGATATAGCCGTCGCGGCCAGCCGGATCGACGACCTTCGCGCTGATCGCATCACCAATATTCGCCTTGCGCAGCATGTCCGCCGCGTTCAGGTACTCGCGCCCGTAGATAAGGCCGGTGCCGAACGGCGGCAGGTCCACATACACGCGGCCGCGATTAATAGCGACGATAGTGCCCTCGACGAGGTCGCCAGAAGACGGCGGCATCGGGATATCGTTTATAAAGGCCGCCATAGGGTGACCTTCCGCGACGTGCATCATCATGGCTGCCGGCGCAGCCTTCTTCTCTTCTACTTCCATATCTTGGCGGTGCGGATTCTCACGGAGGGTACCTGTCATCCAGGAGGGCAGCGCCCTCCGATGGCAGGGGGTTAGTCCCCCGCTACTGCCAGCACCATTCGAGGCGAACTATAGCACGCGTCGTCCTATAAATGAAGACGGCCACGTCCGGAAGTCCGGCGTGCCGTCAAAAGGGTTCCCATGGAAGGGAAGGGCCACGTAATCGCGCGTGGCAGGAATGCCCGACCGGGAGCTTGGACCATGAATCCGTCGATTCCGGTACCGCCCGGTCACTCCGGACCCCGTAGCGTGATCCGGCGACTGAGAGCTGCTCCTCGTTGCGGATCGTCTCGCGACATCCGCGCTGCTGCGGGGCAGGGTGGGCGAACGCCCACAAAGAGCTGCGAACGAACGAATCATAGCAAGAGACGCGTCCCGCAGCGCGGGTATCCACAGGCCGGTTACGGCGTCGCATGAA
The DNA here is from genome assembly GCA_027451665.1 of Candidatus Kaiserbacteria bacterium. Lineage (GTDB taxonomy): Bacteria > Patescibacteriota > Minisyncoccia > Phycocordibacterales > Phycocordibacteraceae > C7867-001. Next base: position 271,356 of record DAIDIW010000002.1, on the reverse strand, counting down.
AAGGGCGGCGCGTCGCTCACGCGCCGCCCTGTCGGCCCTTCCCGTGCGATCCGACTCAGACCCAGAGGAGTGTGCCGCCGTCGGTGATCTCGCCTTCGTCGGTCATCGGGTGAATGTCTCCACCCCAACCTTCTCCTCGCACGCCGAGGTTCTTGAGGATGATTCTCATCGGGACTCCTTATCTAGGCGTCTGAATGCACCTCGTCTTACGCTAGCATGAGGCTCATTTTTGCAGTAGAATATGCACATATATGGTGATTACCCATCACGGCGGTCAGTGCTTCAAAGTGACCCTCGGCGATCTTACGCTCGTATTCGACCCCATTGCGAAAGGCGCTTCGCTACCGTCTGTGCGCTTCGGCGCCGATATCGCGCTCATCTCGCGTGATAACTCAGCCATGAATGGCGCCGAGGAGGTGACTTACGGCGAGAAGGTACCCTTTGTGATCTCCGGGCCTGGTGAGTACGAGAAAGCGGGCGTTACCGTGCAGGGATTCCTCTCGAACAGCCGGTTCGGTCTCGAGAAGGGTAAGGAAAAGGGCGTGAATACCATCTACTCGGTCGAGCTTGAGGAAATGACGCTCGTGCATTTGGGCGCGCTCTCGGATACGGAACTGCCGAAATCCGCGCGCGAAGGCATCGACGAGATCGACGTGCTCTTCGTCCCGGTGGGTGGAGAGGGCGTTCTTTCGCCGGCGGACGCGCACGAGCTTGCGGTTTCGCTCGAGCCGAAGATCATCGTCCCGATGCACTGGAGCGGCATGGGTCAGCCGAAAGCACTCGACGCTTTCCTCAAGGAATCCGGAAACGGGACCGAGAAGACGGATAAGCTCACGCTCAAGCGGAAGGATCTCGTCGGACGCGACGGGAGTATAATCGTGATACTCCCCTAGGTCACACCATGCAGGCCCTTTTCAAAAAGCTCGATTCCGTGAAGGCAAAGCCGCATCATGTGCGCAAGTCGATTGCGTACGGGATGGCCGGCGGTATCGCCCTGTTTATCGGATTGCTATGGCTCGGCGTTTCGCTTGCGACGAATGCGTACGCGCTCAAGGACGGCAATTTCGCGGCAGCAGCGGGCATCGCTCCGGCAGAATCGGGGGGAACCACCGCGCCGCAATCGACGCAGCTCGCCGGCGCGGCAGCGGCGCTCTATTCCGGCTCGAGCCAGAGCGCGCATATCGAGATCGTAAATGCGCCGAACCCGGCCGCCACTTCGAGCGCGGCGACGTCTACCGTAATCCCGTTCTAGTCTCGTTTTCGTAGGTATGGCTAAAGGCGATAAAGACAAGACGCAGGACGTATCGGCGGCACCGACCGCGGCGAACGTCATAGATCAGCCGATCGTTGCAGAGATGCGGCAGTCTTATGTGGACTACGCGATGTCGGTCATCACGAGTCGTGCGCTTCCGGACGTGCGCGACGGACTGAAGCCCGTGCATCGCCGCATCCTTTTTGCGATGAAGGACATCGGGCTCACTGCCTCCGCGAAGTTCCGCAAGTCGGCGACGGTCGTGGGCGACGTGCTTGGTAAGTACCACCCGCACGGCGACGTGGCGGTGTATGATGCGATGGCTAAGCTCGCGCAGGATTTCTCGACGCGCTATCCGCTCGTCATCGGCCAGGGCAATTTCGGTTCAATCGACGGGGATAGCCCGGCCGCTATGCGCTACACCGAAGCGAAGATGAGCCGCGTGGGCGAAGCGCTCCTTCAGGACCTCGACAAGGACACGGTCGAGTGGGACCCGAACTATGACGCGACACGGAAGGAGCCGCACGTGCTCCCGTCCGCTCTCCCGAATCTGCTTTTGAATGGCACGCTCGGCATCGCGGTCGGTATGGCGACGAACATCCCTCCGCACAATCTCCGCGAGGTGGTGGATGCCGCGATCCATCTCATCGACCATCCGGACGCGACCACGGACGAACTCCTCGAGTTCGTGAAAGGTCCGGATTTCCCGATGGGCGGCATGGCTTTCAATCAGGCCGACATGCGGCACGCCTACTCCACCGGCAAGGGGCCGGTCGTTTGCCGCGGCGAGGCCGAGATCATCGACGACAGCAAGAAGGACATGCAGATCGTCATCACGTCGATCCCGTATCGCGTGGTGAAGTCTGACCTCATCGCGCGCATCGCGAGCCTCGTGAACGACAAGAAGCTCGAGGGCATCCGCGATATACGCGATGAGTCCACGGACGACATTCGCATCGTCATCGAGTTGAAGGGCACTGCGCATCCGCAGGCGGTGCTGAATGCGCTCTACAAGCACACAGAACTTGAGAGCACCTTCCACTACAACATGCTCGCGCTCGTCGACGGTGTTCCGGAGATGCTCTCGCTCCCGTCGATGCTCGGACACTTTGCCGACCATCGAGAGGAGGTGGTGAAGCGGCGCACCGAATACGATCTGCGCAAGGCGGAGGAGCGCGAGCACATCTTGCTCGGTCTTTCGAAGGCGCTCGATCATATCGACGAGGTCATCAGGATCATTAAGGCTGCGAAGGACGTGCCGACCGCGGACCTCGAGCTCCAGAAGAAGTTCAAGTTCTCAGAGCGGCAGACGGCAGCCATCCTCGCGATGCGCCTGCAGACCCTCGCCGGCCTCGAGCGCAAGAAGATCGACGACGAACTTGCGAGTATTCAGGAGCTCATCAAGAGCTTGAAAAAGATCCTCTCCTCGCGCGACAACATCCGCGCGGTTGTGAAGGACGAATTGCGCGAGCTCGCCGACAAGTACGGCGATGACCGGCGCACGAAGATACTGAAGGGCGGCGTGAAGAACATTTCCGTAGAAGACCTCGTGCCCGACGAGGAAAGCATGCTGGTGCTCACGCAGGGCGGCTACGTGAAGCGCACGAATCCTTCCGAGTATCGCCGCCAGAAGCGCGGCGGCGTGGGCGTCGTCGATATCGCGACCAAGGAAGAGGATGTCGTGCGCCACTTCCTCGTTGCGAATACGCACTCGAATCTCCTCTTCTTTACGACCGCGGGCAAGGTGTATCAGCTCAAGATGTACGAGATTCCGGAAGGGAAGCGTGCGACCAAGGGCAAGTCCATCATGAACTTCCTGCCGCTTGCAGGGGACGAGTGGGTGACTGGGATCCTCGAAGTTCCAAAGGGTGCGGCGCTCGATGCGTCTTCGGTCGTGCTCGTAACCCAGGAAGGCGTCGTGAAGCGCGTTGCGGCGAAGTCGTTCTCGGATGTCCGCAAGTCCGGCATTATCGCAATCAATCTGAAAGCGGGAGACACGCTTATCGCCGCCGCCACTGCGGCCCCGGAAGATACCGTCTCGCTCGTTTCTGCAAAGGGGCAGTCCATCCGCTTCGACGTCGAGGACGTTCGCGAGATGGGCCGCACTGCCGGCGGCGTGAAGGGTATGACGGTGAAGAAGGGTGACAAGGTCGTCTCCGCCGAAGTCATTCCGGCCGAGAAAGCGAAAAGTGCCGCGCTCCTCGTCGTGATGAGCAAGGGCTACGGCAAGCACACGGCGCTTTCTGAATACAAGGTACAGGGCCGCGGCGGCTCAGGCATCAAGACCGCCGAGGTGACGCCGAAGACCGGCGAAGTCATCGGCGCGCGCGTGCTCACAGGCGATTTCAAGGATGACGAACTCGTGGTGGTCTCGAGGAAAGGACAGGTCATTCGCACGTCGATCGGCGAGATCCGCTCTGCCGGTCGCGCGACGCAGGGCGTGCGTATCATGAAGATGCGCGAAGGCGATTCGATCGCCTCCATGGTGGCACTCTAGGGCTAGCGCTCCAAGGGTACGATCTGCTCCATTACTCGCTCTGGTGCTCACTCACCTGGCCAATACCTTGGAACCATGATCCTCGATGTAAAGCCATTTCAGGAGACGTTGAACGCGCGGGCATGTGCGGGCCGGTATCCCTGAAGATGGTGTTCGCGTTTTATGGAAGGGATATCTCCGAGGCGGAGCTCGCGGAGCGTACAAATACTACGACGGAGCTCGGTACGACGGCCGAGGAGCTCGCGGGCGTAGCGCTTGAAGCGACGCGACTGATCTGTCATTGAGAAATCGAAAACGGGCCGTCCATAGGACGGCCCGTTCTTTTATATATACGTATGTTGGGGAATCGACGTAGCGGGCTCAGCTGCGAGCGCGTTTGGCATCTTGTAGCTGCTTGAGCACGAGCATGGCCTCCCCGACCATCTGCATCATCGCCTGCGCTTCACAAAGTTCGTCATGCAGAAGTTTAGACTGTAACCTTGCTTCAAGGTATTCATCGCGGTCAACGGAGCTACCTCTCAGGCTTCTTCTCGCATGCTCCTCTAGCGCGTTTGTGAGCACGCGGATTTCCTGCATGAAGAAGCGTTGCTTCCGGATTAGGAGGTGTTGCACCGTCGGAATCGTGCCCTTCCGGTAGGCGACGATGGCGTCGCTCACGGAACGGCATTCTCGAACGGCATGAGTGTAGAGCGAGTCTTTCTTGAGCGCCTTCAGGGAGTGGCGACGAGAGATGCAGATTTGCGCGTGTTTCCATGAAGCGCGATACAGTTCCGTAAGCGCTTTGCGCACGGGATCTTGAGACATGAGGTTCCTTTCTGAACGGTATCCGCGGGGAGAGTACACCAAGGAGCATGCGCCGTCCATGTACACACCTATACGGACGCCGCATAGCGGCGGCCATGCTATTTTTAGAGCCATGAGTGCGGCGTTCAGTTCTCCGATGGAGAATGTCATGCAGATGGCCCTTAGCGAAGGCATGAAAGTCGGCGAATTCGGCGCCGGCTCTGGCCACTATGCCCGCGCGCTTGCCCACGTGGTCGGGAAGCAGGGGAAAGTATACGCGATCGACGTCCAGGAAGACGTCCTCAAACACCTGAAACTGAATACGCATGACCGGCTCACGCGCACAATCGAGACGATCTGGGGCGATGTCGAGAAACTCGGCGGCACCCATCTGCGCGACCGGTCGCTCGACGCGGCGGTGCTTGCAAACACGCTATTTCAGGTGGACGACCGCGCAGGGCTCTTGCGCGAGCTCCGGCGCGTACTGAAGCCGGGCAGCAAGCTTCTCGTCGTCGACTGGGCGGGGAGCTACGGCGGCATGGGCCCCGTGCCTGAACGGGTGATTCCGGAGTACGAAGCCGAAGAGCTCTTCATTGGCGGCGGTTTCTATAAGCAGAAGGATTTCCGCGCCGGCCCGCATCATTACGGCATCGTATTCACCGCACCTCAATAATCATGAAAAACATCTCGCTCTTCCAAGGCATCCTGCTCGGCGTCTTCGCGCTCTGTGCGGCAATCGGCCTGTTCGTGTTCGCTTCCTATACGGGAGGCGGTGGAGGCGGTGGTAGTCAGGTAGGGACGGTCCTCATATGGGGCACCTTGTCGAAAAGCGATATGGCCGCAGCACTCACGCAAGCCACGAAGAGCGACCAGAGCCTCAAGGGCGTGACCTATGTTCAGAAGGATCCGGCGAATCTGAAGAACGATCTCACGAGCGCCATCGCGACCGGAAATGCGCCTGACCTCGTGCTTGCCTCGCAGCAGGAACTGGCGACGCTCGCGCCATTCCTTGAAGAGATCCCGTCATCGCAGCTCTCGGCGCATACGTTCAAGAGCACATTCATCGACGGTGCGTCCGTCTTCACTGCGCCCGACGGTGGCTACTACGGCATCCCGTTCCTTGTAGATCCGCTCGTCCTCTTCAGCAATAACGCAATTCTCTCTTCGGACGGAATCGCGAAGCCGCCTTCGAATTGGGACGGCCTCACGGGACTCGTGCCGCAGGTGGCGCAGCTTACTCCGTCGCAGCAGATTACGCGCGGACTTATCGCTCTCGGTACCTACTCGAACGTTCACGACGCGCTCGGCATACTCTCGGCGCTCTTCCTGCAGACGGGCGTACCCATCTCTGCGCGGGGGCCGAGCGGGCTTATCAGCGCTGACTTGGGCGGCAGTGCGAACGGGGGCGTGCCGCCTGGTCAAGCGGTACTGCGCTTCTACACCCAGTTCGCAGACCCTGCGAAGGTCTCGTATACCTGGAACGGTTCGCTCGATGATTCCCAGTCGGTTTTCCTGGCCGGTAATCTCGCGCTCTATCTCGGGTATGCCTCCGAGGCGCGCTATTTCGTGCAGGCCAACCCGAACCTGGATTTCTCAGTGAGTCCGTTGCCGCAGCCCTCGACCGCGACCACGAAGGTCACGTACGGCCGTATTTACGCTTTTATGCTCCCGAAGGGGGCCGCAAACAGCACGGGTGCGTATCAGGCGGCCGCGCTCATGACGAACCTGACCGAGCAGCAGTCGAGCGCCGCCGCTACCGGTCTTGCACCGGCGACGCGCTCTGCGCTTGCGACGCCCCCCTCGGATGATGCGACAGCTGCGGTCGCCTACGCTTCCGCGCTCTATAGTCACGCGTGGCTGTCCCCAGCGCCTTCCGACACCGATCAAGTGTTCTCGACTATGATTAACAACGTGATAACGGGAAATACGACGCTCGCGACAGCCCTCTCGCTTGCCGAACGTTCGCTTGATTCGTTACTGCAATGAACCCTCGTATTTTCATTTGTGTACTCATCTTTGCGCTCGCTGTCGTGTGTAGTCCGCTGGGAACACAGGCGGCAACCCAGACCACGGGCGCAGACACGAGCCAGACACAGACTACCGGGGTGGACACCACGGGGAGTCAGGCGAATAACGGTTCGGATGTCACTCTCCTGAACCCTCTCGGAGCCGGCACGAGCCTCCCGGTCCTTCTCACCGATATCCTGCAGTTCTTCGTAAAGATTGGCGCCGTGGTGGTCGTCTTTATGCTCATCTATATCGGCTTCCTCTTTGTGACGGCGCAAGGCGAACCCGGGAAAATCTCGCAGGCAAAGGAAGCGCTCATGTGGACCATCGTGGGTGCGCTTATTCTTCTCGGCGCGGAAGCGATTGCACAGGGCATAGCCGCGACCGTGCAGGCGCTCTCAGTCGGAGGCTAGTATGCCGAACTTCATCAATCCTTCGGGAGGCGTCACTTTGAAGCAATTCATTGGCAGCGGTTCGACGGGCATTATCGGTGTCATCAATACGATTATCGTCCCGATAATCTTCGCGCTCGCGCTCGCGGTATTCGTCTGGGGAATTGTCCAGTACTTTCTGCTCTCCCAGGGCGACGAGGGCAAGATCGAGAAGGGTCGGGAGTTTGCGCTCTGGGGACTCCTTGGCATCGTCGTGCTTCTCAGCATATGGGGCCTCGTGAATCTGCTGCTATCAACACTCGGCTTCGGCGGATAATCCTGGAGATGCGATACTTACAGCGTATGAAGAATCTCATTCGGACAAGCCTGCTCGCGGCATCATTACTCGCCCCGTTCGCGGCGTTTGCCGCATTCGCGGTTGGTGCGAGCTCGAATGGCAGCTGGTTCTTTTCATTCGGGAGCGGTAACGCAGGCATTGCGGCCTGCGGCGCGACGATTTGTTATATCGCCCAAACCATTCTGTATCTGATTAACGCGGTGCTCGTGCCGCTCGTTTTCGCAATCTCTTTCATTGTGTTTCTTTGGGGAGTTGCGAGTACATACATCATCTCGCGCGGCGACGAAACGGCTGTTGAGCACGGACATAGGCTCATCCTCTGGGGTCTCGTCGGTTTTGCGGTCATGGTCTCGATATGGGGCCTCGTGAATATCGTCGCAAACACGTTCGGGCTCGCCGGGTATTCTGCGCCTCCGACACCGACCTCGTATTCTGCCGGCACGGTCGGCTATTGAGCCATGAAGAAGACCTTCCTACTTGCTCCGGCTCTTGTCCTGATGCTTTTGCTTTCCGTACCGCTTGCGCACGCGCAACAGTCTGCAGCTACGGTGGGTAACAACAGTGCCATACAGTTGCAGACGGTCACGCCGAATCAGAACACAGGGAGTTACGTAAGCGGCAGTGCGCCGAGCGGTATAAATACCACGGAGCTCAATCTCTATAAAGGCGGTATCCTCTTGGTCATAAACAGCATTGCAATGCCGGTCCTGGTGGCGATCGCGTTCCTCGTGTTCCTCTGGGGTGTCGCGAAGGCCTACATCATACATGGCGCAAGCGAATCTGATCGCGAGAAGGGCCATGAAATCATCAAGTGGGGCATCGCCGGCTTTGTGATCATTTTCTCCGTCTGGGGCATCATTTGGGTCGTAATCCAGATACTCGGCCTCGGGGGTGCGGTGGGCACGAGCGCCTCAGGTGCTGGCCTTACGCCACCGCAGCTCTAAGGCTATCCACAGAGCCCCTGAGGACCCGTTGTACGGAGGATACCGCAGGCTACAATTACATCGTTACCCTCTCATTTCATCTATGAAAAAAGCCTTCGCTATATCAGCTCTCGCCTTTGCGCTCCCGCTCGTGTCGAGTGCCGCTCTGAACAATATCTCAGATGTCGGATCATTCATCATCAATACGATTAACAACATCATCGTCCCGGTCTTGTTCGCTCTCGCATTCATCGTGTTCCTTTGGGGTGCCTTCCAGACGTTCATACTTGGGGCGACGAGCGAAGCCCCGAAGGAGCACGGCAGGAACCTGATGCTCTGGGGACTCATTGGATTCTTCGTCATGGTTTCGGTCTGGGGATTGGTGAACATTCTCACGGGTACGATTACCTTCGGGAATAACTCGAACATTAACGGCGGCACGCCGCAGGCTGGTGTGCAGGTCGGCGGGTAAACGATTTCGGATATAGCGTCACGGCAGGAAACCCGCGGGAGACCGCGGGTTTTCCCTATTCGCGTATTGTTTCGCGGACATCGGCGCCGTATGCTTAGGGCACCATGTCCGTATTGAATGCTTTTCTCACGAGGGTCGTCGTCCAGATCGTGAATCCAATCATCCTGCTCCTCACCGCAGGCGCCTTCGTGGTATTCATCTGGGGTTTATTTGAATTCATTGCGAACGCCGCAGATGAGCATAAGCGCGAAGAGGGGAGGAGGGCGATACTCTGGGGTCTTGTCGGTTTTGTGATCATATTCGGTGCATATGGAATCCTGAATCTCGCGCTCGGCACCTTCAATCTCGGTACTATTCAGTCTCAGCTCCCGACGCATACGGTACAGGCGGGCTCGTAAAGAATAAGCCGCACGACAACAGTCGTGCGGCTTTGAAGTACGGAGGCCGGCCTCCATTCATCGGAGGACGTACCGCCAGGTAATATATTCGCGATCAGCGCCAATGTTTCGAGCAAAGACAGCGAACATAGGTCCATTTGAGCAGGGTGTAAGGGGATTCCCCACGATGCCTTCCGGGCGGCTATCTCGGTAGAGACAGTGTGTCTCAATGCGAGCGCCGGAAAACTGTACCGCATATCCCGGTTTGGTCGGAATACGCGGTGAAGCCGCTCCTGCATTCACATAGAATCCGGAAGGCACTGTAGGTGTCCTCGTTCCTATCATCCAGGAGATTGCCGGGATGATGAACACGAGGCCCGCGTAGACTCCTGCAGCGACGAACATGAGATTCTTACAGGAGTCCTTCCACGAAGGTATAAACTTCTGCAAAAGCATCAAGGTGCCTATTACTCCGGGGCCAAGGAACATGAAGAGTGGCAGCCATTCAGGCTTCGTTCCCCATGCCCAGCTGCTCACTTCGGCAAAGCTCGGATTTTTCCAGTGTGGAATTTCTCCGCCAAACAGAAAGAAACCGGAAAGGCCTTCGCCGAATGTGCTAAGCACCAGTAATGTCTCGCCTACGGTCCGCCAGGGTATCTTGCCACGTACGAAGCCGCCGATAGTTTTCCCGGAGAACTCCGTGAGCGCAGCAACAGTGCCTAGCATTAAGAACAGAAGCCCGATCGCCAGGTAAATGATGTTAAACGTCATTTCATCCTCCTACTTTGATCCGAGGTTTAGCGTGGCCAGCACGCTGCCTACGTCTTTACCCACCAAGTTCATGGACGGCTTAATCTCGCGCAATGCGTCGAGGCCGCGCTGCGTTTCGTAGATCTTACGTGCTTCTTCAGTAGAGATATTGAGATGCTCAGAGATGCTTTTGATCGCCTTCCAGTATCCACTGGACTCCGCTTCCATTTCCTTTGCACGCTTGTCGCCTACCAATACCTCCTGCCGTGCCCGGATGACCTCCTCTGAAAAGGCGATATCTTCGATAACGAGCAGTTTTTTGCCCGTCGGTTCATAGATGCCGATCTCTTCGAAGCTGTCGCGGATTGCGGCAACAGTCTCGTCAGCAATGCCGTTACGATCGACCGATGCCTGATCCGATGTCTTCGCCTGTAAACGCGGGCGAAGCTCGGCGTCGACGAGTGAGAAGGCGCGGATACGAGCGTCCTGGTATCGGTAGGTCCACCGTTGTACTGCTTCAGTGAGCTCCTTCCAATCCTCCTTACCCACGGCAGCGTGCCCGGGATTACCGATGCGCCACCAAAGCTTCACTACCACGGGTGCAGAAACGCCGTCGGTAAAGTCGATTTCGGTAGCGCGGTCGTCAGAATAGAGTTCGTATTCCGACGCGCGCATATCGCCGTATTTCCGGATGGTATCGACTCCAATAACCCGGATATGCCAGCCGCGAAAGTATACCGTTCGGTATACCCCATTCCTTTCGATGACAGCGAATTCCTGTTCCCTCAGCACAAGAGAGCCTGCATAAATGCAGAAACCAAGCCATGCGAACGCGAGGCCGTAGCCGAGGCCCCAGACCTGGAGCACACGGCCGACGGTTATAGCTATAGCCATCGGCACATACCAGACGATTAATCTCCACATTTCGTACCTCAAGGTTCGGTTTCCTGGATAAGCATACTACATGAGATATACATAATGTCAAGTATCGTATGCCGCGCGTCAGCGCGCGGCATACATCGGTAGCGGGTGCGCGGGAGAGGACTCGAACCTCCATGCCTTGCGGCGCTAGCTCCTAAGGCTAGTGCGTCTACCAATTTCGCCACCCGCGCATATCCAGGCCCTGAAGGACCTACGTGTTGAAACAATACTCTATTCTGCTATATTTTGGCTACGCGCCCATAGCTCAGTTGGTAGAGCATCCGACTCTTAATCGGCTGGTCGTAGGTTCGAATCCTACTGGGCGCACTGAGAGAAAATGCGGATGCGCTTTCAGACGCTTCCGCATTTTGCTGAACGATCAGTTTCTGAAACCATTTGCGTACTGCGCAAATCGCGCCATGAGATTCCTCGTGATCGGTCCCGGAGACGGTATGGGCGTATCGTCCACCGAGGCGAGGGGAACGATGTCCTTGAATGAAGAGGTGATAAACGCCTCGTCGGAGGAGAGCAGCTCCGAGAGGGGCAGCGTGCGCTCTTCAACCTTCATGCCGGCGGCGCGCGCGAGCTCGAGCGTGACGTTTCTTGTGATGCCGTGAAGCATTCCCTCTGCCGGCGTAATGATGACCTCGTCCTTCACAGCGAACAAGTTGCTCCCCGTGCATTCGAGCGCGCATCCTTCCGAGACGTAGATTGCTTCCGCCGCGCCCGTCTCCCTGAGCTTTGGTTGTAATCTGACCGCGGCGATATAGTCGATAGTCTTGAACTCCGGCAAGACGCGCCTGTGCTCATGCGTGATTGCGCGCGCACCCTGTTCATACCAGGGTGCAGGATAGGGTGCCATGGGCTCGGCAAGCAGGTAGAGCACCTCGCGTCCGCGTACGTGCACGATACCGCCCTCGGCGGTACCGCCGGTGAGAATCATGCGGATCGTCGCTCGTCCGTGCGGCGCGTTCGCGCGAACGACGTCGCGCATGGCGAGGAGCACCTCACCTTCGGCATAGGGAAGCGCGAGATCGAGCGTTGCGGCGGAGCGGCCGAAGCGTTGCCAGTGATCGTGGAAGCGGAAGGGTTCTCCGTCATGCGCAGCGAGCCCTTCATAGATACCGTAGCCGCGTAAAAGCGAGAGGTCGTAGACGCCGATCGTCGCCTCCGAAAGCGGTTTGAGCGATCCGTTCAGCCAGACCATGGGTTCCATAGTCGCTCCATCGTAGCACGAGTACCGAGGGTGGGACTCGAACCCACATGAGGATTTTTAGGCCCTCTCAGGATTTTAAGTCCTGTATGTCTACCATTCCATCACCTCGGCAAGGAACATGAGTCGGATGGACTCTGGAGGCCTGAGCGGGAATCGGACCCGCGCATAACGGTTTTGCAGACCGTCGTGTTACCACTTCACCATCAGGCCGTTCAACCGATTCTACTATACCTCGTTTGAAAGTTCGTCTAAGCGCTGCCGATTCTTCTCGCCCTCGTCGAGCGTGAAGTCGATACGCGGCATGGGGCGTAATCGTGCGTGTCTTTTCAAGTATTCGGAGAATTCTTCACGCTGCCGTTCGAGAAAGGCGAGTGCAGGGCGAATCTTATCGTCCGGGAGAACAGAGACAAACACCGTGTAGGTGTCGCCATGGGCGTTCGGCACGGCTCTGGTTACGGTGATGAGCGAATCACGCCCCGCGTTGCGTTCGATGAACTCAGCCGCCGCCCGGCTGATGACGTGTGCCGCTCGTTCGGTGTGGAGGCTCATGCTTTTACGACAGTGAACGTCACAAGGAAGTCGCCCGGGTGAGCATCTTCTCTCGCCTCGATCTCGAGCCCGAACTCGCCTTCGGTGCGGATCTCTTTCACGTCCGCGCGCGCCTGCTGAAGGTTCGTGATTGAGCCGCGGGTTATCTCGGCATCCCCGCGAAGTACTTTCATCTTTGCACCGAGTGTGAATCCGCCCGAGACGAGCCGTGCGCCCAGCACCTGTTTCTTCGAGCCGGAGGAGAAGGTCTTTAAGACTTTCGCGCGTCCAAGCTCCTGTTCGACATCGATCTCGGGCGCAGCGGCCGTGAGGAGGTTCACGACCTCCTGTGAAAGCTCATAAATAATGCTGAAGGTACGCACCGCAACATGATCGCGATCGGCGAGATCGCGGGCAAGCGGTTCAGTACCGACGTTGAAACCGATAATCGTGGCGCCCGAAGCATACGCGGTCTTCACATCGTTCTCGGAAACGCTGCCGACGCCGGTAGCTACGATGCGGATCGAAGCGCGCTCGTGAGTAATCTTCGCGAGCTCATGGAGTATCGCGTCCACGGAGCCTGCGACATCGGCCTTCACGATGAGCGGGAGTTCGGCTGCACCCTCGGGCGTTGCTGTAGCCTGGGCGGCCACAGACTTCGCGAGCTGCGCATTGCGCTGGGCTGCCGCTTCGGCGAGCTTCTTCGTCTTCTCGACCGTGAATATCGCACCCGCCTCCGGAAGCGCACTGAATCCGGCGATGCGCGCGGGCGCCGACGGGCCCACGGAATCGACGCGCTCGCCGCGGAAGTTCTCGATGTATCGCACCGGTGCGAACGCGCCGCCAGCCACGACGAAGTCGCCCTGCGAGAGCGTCCCATCCTTCACGATGAGCGTGGCGGAGGCGCCGCGTTTCGGATCCATGGAAGATTCGAGTACGAAGCCCGACGCAGCTGCCGCAGCATCCGCCAACGGTTCCGCGATATCCGACGCGAGCAGGACGAGGTCGAGGAGCTCGGGGATACCCTCTCCGGTCTTCGAGGAGATGGGGGCATAGGCGATATCGCCGCCGAGTCCTTCGAGATAGATGCCGTGCTCGAGCATGGAGTTCTTCGCGCGCTCGATGTCCGCATTGTTCTTATCGATCTTCGTGATAGCGACGAGGTAGGGGATGCTCGATTCCGTTATGGCCGCGAGCGCATCGAGCGTCTGGGGCATGACGCCTTCGTCTGCCGCGACGACGAGAATCGCGATGTCTGCGGCGGCTGCGCCGCGGCTCCTGAGGGTCTTGAACGCTTCGTGTCCCGGCGTATCGAGGAAGGTGATGTGGCGGCCGTTATGTTCCGCGATATAGGCGGCAACGTGTTGAGTGATGCCTCCGACCTCGCCGTCGACGACATTCTCCTTCCGGATGTAATCCAGAAGCGAGGACTTGCCATGGTCTATATGACCCATCACCGCGATGACGGGCGGCCGTGCGGACTTCGCCATAGTGGCCTCATTTCATCATGAAAAATGACTTTCCGCAAAGTCTCGTCTAGCGTATATGGGCGTCATGCGTTACAACGGTCGTATGAGCTTCTTTGCGCATAGGATGTATCTCGACGTTGCGGCCGGAATGGAGCCGAATCCGTCGTCGCCACACGCCGAGGGCCGTGCGGCGCGCGAACGCCTCGAAGCGGCGCGGACCGCGATCGCGCGTCTCGTCGAGTGTAAGGCCGACGATGTGGTCTTCACGTCTGGCGCCACTCCCGCGAACGCGCTCGCGATCCTCGGCACCGTCCGTGCGCGCGAAGGGAAGCGGCACGTGCTCTATCACCCTGGCGCACACGCCTCGATCGTGGAGAATGTGCGGCTACTCGAGCGCGAGGGCGTCGCAGTCGAGCCGCTCGTGTTGAAGGACGGGAGCATCGACCTTGAACGGCTCGAAGCGCAGTTGACCGACGATACGGTGCTCGTCTCGCTTGAAGCGGTTTGCGGGGAGACGGGCGTCGTGTGGAATACGCGGGCAGTGCGAACGATGCTTGAGGGGCACCGCATCCAAGCGAACGATCGTCGTCCGCTGTTGCACGTGGACGCGAGCCAGGCGCCGTTTACGGAGAAGCTCGAGATGAGTCACTATGGCGCTGATCTTCTCGTGTTCGACGGAGGCAAGCTCGGAGTTCCGGGCGCGGGATGTCTCATTGCGCATCGCACGATCCCGCTTACGTCGCTCTATGGCGGCGGCGGGCAGGAGCGTACGCTCATGAGTGGGACGCCGAACGTGAGCGCGCAAGCAACCTTCGCGCGAGCACTTCAGAAAGCAGTATCCCGCCGTGAGCGCTTCCGCGAAACGGCGTCGCGCGAGCGCGCAGCTCTCGTGTCGGCTATGGATGGAATCGAAGGCCTTGCGGTGAATGAGGGCCGTACGCAGGCGCCGCAGATCCTGAACATATCGCTCACGGGACGCGATACCGATTATCTCGCAATGCTTCTCGATGCGGCAGGATTTGCCGTCTCGACCCGCAGCGCCTGTGAGACGGACTCGGACGAGGGCTCTCGCGCAGTCTTCGCGCTTACCGGAGACACCGAGCGCGCTCGTGCCACCCTTCGAATCTCCTGGGGAGGCGCGACGACTCGGCGGGGGCTCCTGCGATTTTCGCGTGCGCTCCGCGAGGCAGTCGCGTTCATTGACGCGCATCGGCTTACGTAGCAATATATCCTCATGAATATCGAGGAACTCTCCAAATCGCAGCTCATCCTGCTCACCATCCTCGTGAACTTCGTGACTTCGGTCGCTACCGGCATTATCACGGTCTCGCTCCTCGACCAGGCACCGCCTTTTGTCACCCAGACGGTGAATCGCGTCGTCGAGCACACGATTGAGACGGTCACGCAGGCGACGCCCGCGCAGCCCGCGGCTGCCGCGAGCGCGCCTGCGCCGTCGAACCAGGATCTTGTGACCGAGGCAATCGGCGCTGACGCCGCGCGTGTCGTCGCGCTCTATCCGGCCTCCGCGGGCACCTCGACACCCGCGCTCGCAGTCGGTACCTATCTTCCGTCTGCAGAAGCGATTGTGACCGCCGCAAAGGACTCGCTGCCGCTCGAGATCGTGGTGCGTTTCGCCGACGACTCCTCCGCGCCTGCCTCGCTTTCTCATGAAGGGGACGGCATTGCCATTTACGGGTTTGCAAACGGCGCGAAGCTCCCGAAGGCGAATCCACCGAAGCTCGTGAGTGCCGCGTCGCTCAAGCTCGGTGAGACGGCGCTTGCCATTGGTGCGGACGGCGCCGCATCGACGGGCATCGTCGCGCGCGTTGATAGCAAAAGCGTCTACACGACGCTGCCGGATATTGGCGCGGGGAGCGCCGTCGTCGATCTCTCCGGGAACCTCATCGGGATCGCGCAGGGCGCGACGCCAGGTCTTCTGTTCCCCTCCGACACGATCACGAAGCTTCTGAACTCCACTTCGACGCCCGCGATAGGAACATCGACAACGCCGCATGCGTAATAGCTAGTGTGAATGGCGCGCTATGCGCCCATTCAGTGCATAGCGGGACTGCGATTTTGCGGATCGGCGGTCTTATCCGCTATTTGCTCGGGCCGATGATAGGCCGTACCATATATCTCTATGCCTCCATTTACCAATTTCACTACGAAAGCTAAAGAAGCAGTGCGCCGCGCGCATGAGCTTGCGATCGAGCGCGGCCAGAACCATGTGTCGCCGCTGCATCTGTTGGCTGCGCTCGTTCTCCAGGAAGAATCACTGGTGTTCTCGATTCTTGATCGCATGGAGATAGACACGATCATGCTAGCAGACATGGTACTCGAACATCTCGAATCACCGGAGTCGACCGCGACGCTCTCGCCCTCGTATCAGATCTACCTGACGCCGGATCTTGCGCAGGCGCTTGAAGCAGCGGGAAAGATAGCGGCCCGTATGAACGATTCGTTCGTAGGCACCGAGCACCTCTTCCTTGCGGTGATCGAACACCCCGGACCGGCCGCGGATATTCTTGCGCGCTTCTCGATCACCCGCGAGAATGCGGGCGCGATACTCAAAGAGCTCAAGAGCGCGAAAGAGGGCGGTGATGCGGAACCGAAGCGTTTCCGCGCGCTTGCAAAATATGCCCGCAATCTCACGCGACTTGCGCATGAGAACAAGCTAGATCCGGTCATCGGACGGGATGCGGAGATAAATCGTGTCATACAGATACTCGCGCGTCGTACGAAGAATAACCCGGTACTCATCGGCGAGGCGGGCGTCGGCAAGACCGCAATCGCGGAGGGACTTGCCGGACGCATGGCGGCAGGTGATGTCCCCGAATCGATCAAAGGGAAGGAGCTGCTTTCACTCGATCTGGGGCTCATGATCGCCGGTACCAAATATCGCGGCGAATTCGAAGAGCGCATGAAGAATGTCATGAAGGAGGTCGAACGCTCCGAGGGGAAGGTGATCCTCTTCATTGACGAGCTGCATACGCTCGTGGGCGCCGGAGCGGCCGATGGCGCGATGGATGCCTCGAACATGCTGAAGCCGGCGCTCGCGCGCGGCGAGCTTCGCATGATCGGCGCGACGACGCTCAAGGAATACCAGAAGCATATTGAAAAGGACGCCGCACTCACGCGCCGGTTCCAGCCGGTCTTCGTGAACGAACCCTCGATCGAAGACGGCATCGCGATTTTGCGCGGATTGCGCGACCGATACGAGCTTTTCCATGGCGTGCGCATTACCGACGGCGCGATCGTTGCTGCGGTAGAGCTTTCTTCCCGGTATATAAGCGATCGGTATCTTCCTGATAAGGCAATCGACCTCATTGACGAAGCCGCTTCTGGCTTACGCATCGCGCTCGAGAACAAACCGCCGCTCCTTGAGGAGACCGATCGTCGCATCCGCCGACTCGAAATCGAGAAACAGGCGCTCGAGAAGGATAAGGACGGCGAGGACTCGAAGCAGATACGGGAGCGCATCAAGGATATCGATGCAGAGATAGCCGATCTCCGTGAGAAGACCTCCGAGCTCGAACTCAAGTGGAAGAATGAGAGGGAGGTGCTCGAGGGCATCCGCAGCGCGAAGAAGGAGCTCGAAGAGCTCAAGGTCCAGGCCGACAACGCCGAGGCGACTGCCGATCTCGGCACCGCAGCTGAGATACGTTACGGCCGCATCCCGAGCATCCAGAAGGATCTCGAAACGAAGCTCAAGCGCCTCAAGACGCTGCAAAAATCGCGGCGAATCCTTAACGAGGAAGTGACCGAGCAGGACATCGCTGCGGTAGTCTCGCGCTGGACGGGTATTCCGGTGCAGAAGATGCTCGAAGAGGAGGCGGCAAAACTTGCCCGGATGGAGGAGGCGCTCAGAGCAGGCATCATCGGACAGGATGCGGCAGTAAAGAAGGTGACCGACGCGGTGAAGCGATCACGTGTGGGCATCTCGGATCCGAATCGCCCGATCGGCTCCTTCCTCTTTCTCGGACCCACGGGCGTCGGAAAGACGGAACTTTCGCGTCAGCTCGCAGAGTTTATGTTCAACGATAAGGATGCGCTTGTGCGTGTCGACATGTCGGAGTTCATGGAGAAGCATTCGGTGGCGAAGCTCATCGGCGCGCCGCCCGGCTACGTGGGCTACGAGGAATCGGGAACGTTGACAGAACGCATCCGTCATCGCCCGTACGCGGTGGTCCTGTTCGACGAAATTGAGAAGGCGCATCCCGAAGTCTTCAATATTCTCCTACAAGTGCTCGACTCGGGCCACCTGACCGACGGCAAGGGCCGCAAGGTCAATTTCAAGAATACGATCGTGATCCTCACGAGCAATATCGGCAGCGAGTACATCGATCGGCTGGCGAATATCGGCTTCGGCCACGCGGGCGCCTCTGATGCGACCCTCTACGAAGAGACGAAGGACAAGGTGATGGGCGCCTTGCGAGAACACTTCCGTCCGGAGTTCTTGAACCGCCTCGACGACATCATCATCTTCGACGTGCTCTCGAGGGATGCGCTCGCTCGCATCGTCGATACACAAGTGGATGAGGTCGTGAAGCGGCTTGCTGAGAAGCGCATTGCACTTTCAGTCGCCGACGATGTGAAGACGTGGCTCGCAGAGAAGGGCTACAATCCGCAGTATGGCGCGCGCCCGTTGCGGCGTACGATCCAGGATGCGATCCTGACCCCACTCGCGACCATGATGGTCGCTCATGGCGTCATGGAGGGGGGTACGGTGACGGTTTCGCTTAAGAATGGTGAGCCATACTTCGACGTGAAGCGGAAGGCGAACCGAGCGTCGCGCGCGCAGGCTAAGGCTGCCGCCTAAGGTCCTCCGCTCGAATTCGCCGCCCGCCGTTTGTGCTTGCGGAGAGGCGCAGCGGCTGGTATATTAGCTCTACCTATGTCTCAAGACCGTCTTATCAAGCTGAAGTCGTCCGAGTCCGACCACGTGTACTACACGCGGAAGAACAAGAAGCTCGTGACGCGTAAGATCGAGCTTCAGAAGTTCGATCCGACGATTCGCAAGCGCGTCGCCTACAAGGAGGCGAAGAAATAAAGAAAACGACAACTGCCCCTTCCGGGCAGTTGTCGTTTTGCAAGTCCATTCTCATTTTTCGGGCGGGTCCACCAGGACTCGAACCTGGATTACCGGTTTTGGAGACCGGCGTTCTACCATTGAACTATAGACCCGTGTCGCACGGATAGGGAAACGATAGCAGATAGCGTTCGGTGGGGAAAGCGTCAAGCACGAGCTCATGATGAGGGTATCATGGACCTATGCGTTCGCGCTCGTCGGCTTTCTTCATATTCGTTCTCTCTGCAGCTTTCGTGCTCCCGCCGCTGGCGCATGCTTCGATTCCGTTCTTCGGGCCGATCATCCCGCAAGGGAACAATCTGAACGTGTGTCCCGCCGATTGGGGCATGGTCATAACGGTGATCAACAACATCATCAGCTTCGCGCTCACGGTCGCGATCGTGTTCATAGCGCCGCTCGCGATCGCCTACGCGGGCTTCCTCTATGTGCTGAGCCCCACGAGCGCTGGAGATCGCCGCAAGGCTAATAGCATCCTCGTAAACACGATTGTGGGCATCGTCGTGGCGCTTTCGGCGTGGCTCATCGTCGACGCGATCATGGTCGCGCTTACGCCGAACAACGGGCAGCCATTCGGCATGCGTTGGCAAAGCCTCATTTCCTCGCAAGGCGCTCCGCAGTGCCTTCCCGTCGCAGCTGCGCTTAACCAGGCGCAATACCAGAATCCGAATGTCGTAACGAGCATCTCGCAGAACGGCGTGCAGCAGCTCGCGCCACAGACCGGAGATTGCTCGCCTGCGGCGATTCAGGCGGACGGCATAAGCGCCTCGATCGCGACTGCAATGTCGTGCATCGCTCAGCAAGAGAGCAGCTGCAATCTCACCGCGAAGAATCCGGGAAGCTCGGCGACCGGCCTTTTTCAGATTACCTTCGGCTGGAATGATGCGGGACATAACTTGAATTTCCCGGTCTGTACGCAGGCCGCGCAAACCGCAGGCTTTGCGGTGAGCGGCAGTCTGAACTGCCATACGGCAGTTCTCCCGGGTGGCGCGCCCAATCCGACGCAAATCACGCTCTATAACGCATGCGCAGCCGCCGCAAGCAACGCCTCCTGCAACGCCACCGCTGCGCAGTGGCTCTATGACCATAGTGGCGGTTATAAGAATTGGGCTACGGCTAGCAAATGCGGCGTATGAAGCGGACGATCCTCATCATCCTCGGAGTATTCGCGATGCTCGTCCTTATCGGGGTGATACTCGCCTATGCCGTCCAGGGGAAGGATACGCCACCTGTGATCGCTACCTCGACGACGCCCAGCCTTCCGGTCGCAGGTTCGACCGTTGCACGCCCGCTTGCGACGATAACCGTCCAGGGCTCGACGACGGCGCAGACGACTGACTTCTTGCATAATGGCGTCACGGTCCCGGATCCCGCGAACCCTGGCCGCTATCTGCTCGCTGGATCGACGGGCTATTGCCTTGCGAATGGAACGTGTCCCTCGGCCGCCTCAACGACCGACTTCTCAATCTCGTATACGACGAGCGATTCGTTCTTCAACGTGGTTCTCCTCAAGGAACCGCTCGGTCCCGTGCGAGAGGAGGCGCAGACGTTTCTCGTAAAGACGCTCGGCATCCCTCAAACGCAGCTGTGCTCGATCAACTATTATGTGGGCACGCCCTATTACGTGAATCAATTCTATTCGGGAACGAACCTCGGCTTCAGCTTCTGCCCGGGCGCAACGGAATTGCCAAATTAGGAACCGGACGATACCGTCTCGTCGCGCAGCTTTCTTAGCCACGCCCTCTGGCGTCGCGCGTACTGCCAGAGCTTCGAGGTGAGGGCCGGAAGGAGACTCGCCTCGTTACGTTCTCCACGGATATATTCGCCTATGATTCGATACTCGAGGCCGAGTTCAGCGAGGCGCGCGTCACCAACCGCAGTCCGCACGCGACGTGTCTCTTCGATGAGGCCTTTCGCGAGCGTTTCCTCAAGGCGATGTCGAATCGCGATGCGAAGCTTCTCGTCTGACGGCTCGAGCAAGATCCATTCGGCCGCATAGGGCGGCTTCGGGAGCGCGGTGCGTTTCGGCACTTTGCCGTGCCGCTCAATGATCTCGAGCGCTCGTATGAGGCGTCGTCGGTTCTTTGGGTCGAGCTGCGCCGCACGCTTCGGATCCTGTTGCTGTATCCGCGCGTAAAGGTCCGCATCCGGAAGCGTCTCAAGGAAGGCTCGCAGCTTCGCATTCGCGGGCGTCTCGGGAGGCAATCCGTGGAAGAGCGCATCAAAATAGAAGTGGGTGCCACCTGCGAGGATAGGTATCTTCCTGCACGCGACGATATCGCGGATGCAGCGCTCGGCGTCATGCACGAAATCGCCGGCAGAGTACGGGTCTCCCGGATTGCGTATGTCGATGAGATGATGCGGCACCCCGCGCATCTCGGCAGGAGCGATCTTCTCAGTCCCGATATCGAGTCCCCGATAGACCTGACGGCTATCGACGGATATGACCTCGCCACCGCGCGCGAGAGCCTCCGCCACCGCGCGCGCCGTCTTCCCAGAAGCGGTAGGGCCGGCAATGCAGAGAATCTTGGTGGCCATCGAGGGCGATGGTACCATGGACCCACTAACCGACAACGCCTATGAAGGAAACCAAGAGCAACTACTGCGAGCATTGCGGAGAATTCCATGATCAGGTCCGCGATTACACGGCCCAAGTAAAAGTGGGCGAGCCCGTGCCAGACTTCGAGTTCGAAGCCTTTCACGGGGGCGACGTGAAGACGATGTCGCTCTCGAAGCTTCGCGGGAAATGGATCGTGCTCGTGTTCTATCCCGCTGACTTCACCTTTGTGTGTCCTACCGAGCTCGAGGATCTCGCGAAGTTGTACCCGAAATTCAAAGCGTTAAACGCGGAGATCATTTCCGTTTCCACCGATACCGTCTTCGTCCATAAGGCCTGGCACGACGTCTCAGAGGGCATCAGGGCTATCCGATACCCTATGGCGGCGGATCCCTCGGGAAAGCTTGCGTATGCCTTTGGTGTGCTCATCGAGGGTGGGGAAGCCGAGCTCACGCCGGATGAAGGCCTCGCCTTGCGTGGCTCCTTCATCATCGATCCGTCAGGCGTCCTGCGCGCGATGGAGGTAAACGATAACTCCATGGGCCGTAAAGCCGCGGAGACGTATCGCAAGCTGCAGGCCGCACAGTTCGTAGACACGCATAAGGGGCAGGTGTGCCCGGCATCCTGGGAGCCCGGTGACGATACGCTCACGGGCGGCGACCTCGACTTGGTCGGCAAGCTTTAGGGGTACGCAAGACGCAAAAGAAAAAACGGCGGACTCGGGAGTCCGCCGTTTGTACTTCGCATCGTAGGAAGCATACGGCGCATCTTGGAGTTTACGGATATGTGCGCGTGAGTTCGTGCGAATGCAGCTTGGGCTCACTCACTGGCGGTACGAGCTCACGACCGTCGGGCGTATACGGGTTCTCGCCCTCTTTCCAGCTTCTAATGTCCGGGGAGATGAGCGAGGCGATTTCCATATCGTCGATTGCGATCGTGTTTGAACGGTTACAAAACGAGAGTACGCACGGTATGAACCGAGACTTGGGACGGATGCGTATGAGTGCATCACGAATCTTGCGCACGGTGCCTCCGGTAGTAACTGTGTCCTCAATGATGAGGACGACCTCTTGCTCGCCGATGGATGCCTCAAACCGGTCGAAGGTGAAGGTGCCGTCCTCTCGCTTTACGGCGAAGGCCATTCTCGCCTCTGCGTGATGCGCTGCCGCGTAGGCTGGCGTGATTGCGCCATAGGCGGCACCGACCACAAGCGTAATGCGCGGCCCTCGGCGCTCTTCGACGTACGAGGGGCGCAGATCGTTCAGAGTTGAAGCGACTGCGTGCTTTCTGAGCGCACACTCTTCAGGCGTCCGTATCAGGCGGAGCGCCCGTTCGAGCTCAGACGCCTGCATCAGATGGCCGATCGCCTGATATACCAGAGACGGGTGCGCGGTAACTCGATCGGCATCGAAGAATCCATCGGAAATGCGGCCTGAAGTCAGCCGCGCGTAAGGGCGCAAGGGGTTCTGATCATGGCGCCAGAATGCACCTACGTCCTCGAACTTTTTCTTCCAATTTACAAGAGAGCGGGTATCCATGCGTAGCCTCCTTCTGATGGCATGGTCTGGGGGAACCATAACACTAGCGCTTATGGACGCAAGAAGCTGAGCGCGCCTCTAGCCGCCTCCTATCAGATTCAATTGTGCCGGGAGAGAGACTCGAACTCTCATGTCTTGCGACAGTGGGTTTTGAATCCACCGCGTCTACCATTCCGCCATCCCGGCGTCGGATGCACAGTATCATTTCGCACGACATTTTTCATCTGGTAAACTAACGGCAAATGAGCGAGGACGCGAAATACATACCGACCAAGTACGACTCAGTCTATTGGGTCGAGACTGACAAGATCGCCCCGAACCCCTATCAGCCGCGCCGGGAATTCAGCGAGGAAGGCCTGAAATCGCTCGCAGATTCGATACGCCAGTACGGGCTCTTGCAGCCGCTCACGGTAACCCGCAACGAGGTCGAGAAGCCCGACGGCGGACTCGAGACGCAGTACGAGCTCATCGCCGGCGAGCGCCGTCTCAGAGCTTCGAAGCTTATCGGGCTGAAGCAGGTACCCGTGGTCATTCGCGAAGGCGAGACAAGTAAGACGAAGCTCGAACTCGCGATCATCGAGAACCTTCAGCGCGAGGATCTGAACGCGATCGATCGCGCGAAAGCGCTCAGGCAGCTCATCGAAGAATTCGGCATCTCGCATACGGAAACGGCGGCTAAGGTGGGCCGCAGCCGCGAGTACGTATCGAACTCCCTGCGCCTCCTCATGCTTCCGGAGAGCATGCAGCAGGCGATCGTCGACAAGGAGATCTCGGAAGGTCATGCGCGCGCGCTGCTTGCGCTGAACGATCGTCCAGAGGAGCGCGAGACGCTCTATAAGGAGATCGTGCTTAAGAAGCTCCCAGTCCGCGCGGCTGAGCGGATCGCGCGCTCGATCGCGCAGGAACGCGTGCGGAAGCATCACAAGAAGACACGGGAGATGGTCGAGCTCGAGAAATCGCTCACTGAGAAGCTCGGCACGCGCGTCATCATCGAAGCCGGAGCCGAAGGCGGACGTCTGCTCATCGACTTCTTCTCGAACGAGGATCTGAATCATCTGGTAGAGGCATTCTTGCGCGAGCAGGAGCAGCAGATTGCCGAGGCGGCGGCGTGCGTGGATGCAGCGCAGACGCTCTATCCGAACACGACGCAGCTCGACGCGGATCCGATCGCCCCGCCGGCGCCCGAGGAACCGGATGAGGGAGACCTGTACTCAATCAGCAATTTCTCGATCTGACGTGTGGGTACTGCGCTAAGGGCGCGGTGCTATTTTCGTTCGCGCTTTCCCGGCTTGCGGAGCGTTCTGCGCCGCGGTCGTTCCGGTTCCGTCATGCCAAGCGCTGCCTTGATGTGCTTGCGCGCGAGCGATGTCTTGCACTCCTCGAGCCATTTCGGAGACGGGTGCGCAGCGTCGCGCGTCATAATATCGACCACGTCGCCGTTATGAAGCGGCGTCTCGAAGGAGACAAGCTTCCCGTTCACTTTCGCTCCTTGGAGATGATTGCCGATATCGCTGTGGATCGCATACGCGAAATCGATCGGCGTGGACTGCGCGGGCAAGTCCACCACGTCGCCCTTCGGTGTGAATAGGAATACGCGATGGGAGAAGAAATCCTCCTTAAGCCCCTCGACGAACTCCTCTGAGCCGATAATCGAGGTATGCGCGTCAGCGAGCTCCGTAAGCCACGCAGGAGCCGGCGCGGCTCTCCCGCCGGTCTCAGTCGTAGGCCTTGAGACTTTCATGAGAGAAGGTATGAGCGAACGCACCCAGGCGAAGGACAGGCCGGCGAATGAGCTCTTGGGCGCATTCTTGCCGAGTTGTTTGTAGGACATGTGGCTCGCGATGCCGAACTGCGCGCGACGGTGCATATCTTCGCTGCGGATCTGGATCTCGACGATGCCTGCGTCCGGGGTTACGACCGTCGTGTGGAGTGACTGGTAGCCGTTTGGCTTCGGGAAAGCGATATAGTCTTTGAACTCGCCCGGCAAGGGCTTATACAGAGCATGTACCGCCCCGAGGGCGGTGTAGCAGTCCTCGATCTTCGGCAGGATGATGCGGAGTGCAGCGATGTCGTGAATGAGCGTGATGTCGTCATCCTTGCGCTTCAGCTTTTGATGGAGCGACCAGAGTCCCTTCATGCGGATCTCCGTGCGGAATTCGGTCAAGCCTTTCTTCGCGAAGTCCTTCTGTAGCGTCTTCTGCACCTTCGCGAGTCCGTCCTCCGTCTCCTTCGTCTTCAGCTTACGGACTTGCGCGGCGTGCGCGTACGCGTCCGGATCAACGTAGGGGAAGGCGAGGTCCTCGAGATCCCGCTTCATTTTTCCCATGCCGAGTCGATCCGCGATCGGCGCGAAGATCTCGAGCGTCTCAAGAGCGATGCGTCGCCGCTTGTGCTCCGGCACGTGCTCGAGCGTCGTCATATTGTGGTAGCGATCGGCGAGCTTCACGATGAGGACGCGTATGTCGCTCGCGGTCGCGACGAGGAGCCGTCGAAGGCTTTCCGCATGACGCTCGGCGCCGCGATACTTATGGTGCCCGAGTTTTGTCACGCCATCGACAAGGAAGAGCACGTCCTTGCCGAATTCCCGTTCGACCTCATCGCGCGAAGCTAGACCGTCCTCGACGGTATCATGGAGTAAGCCGGCGGCGATGGTCGCGCTGTCCATTCCGTACTCCGCGAGCATCTTGGCGACTGCTGCCGGATGCATGAAATAAGGTTCGCCCGAGTAGCGCGTATGACCTTCATGCGCCTTCTTCGCGAACCCATACGCTTTCTCGACAAGCGCCGTCTCCTCCGGCGTCGCGATGCTCATTTCCGCGATGATGTCCTTGACGGGCGTCATGCGGATAGCATAGCAAATCAGCTCTACTTGAGATATTCAGCGGCTTGTTCGGCGGTAAGCCCGTTCACGTCAACCGATTGGGGAAGGTAGATCCTCCGCAAACCCTTCTTCAAGAAATAGCCTTGCCGGGTCTTCAGGAGCTGGATGGATTTTCCTGTCTTCGGATGTTTCCCGACCTCGCGGACGAGCTCAACGCCCTTCGGCAGCTTCTTCGGGATGGAGAGGAGTGCGAGCGCCTCATCGAGGGTGATGGTGTACGGATCACTCTTCTTGATCGAGCGGAACTCGCCGTCCATGCCGACATAGGGCCCGAAGCGTCCGGTATTCGCGAATACCATCTTGCCCGTACCGGGATGACGTCCGAGCTCGCGCGGAAGGGAGAGGTAACGGACTGCGTCAGCCAACGTCACGCGCGATGGGTCGACATCCTTCGGGATCGAAGCGCGCTTCGCGTGTTTCTTCGGGCGGCCGCGCCCCTTCTTCGGTTTCTCGTCCCCGCGCTCCTTCGCATCCTCCTCAGGCAGATCCATCTCTACATAGGGGCCGAACCGTCCGCTCTTCACATAGATCGGGGCGCCGGTATCCGGGTGCGTACCGATTGGCTCGTCGCCCTTCAGTTCGCCGCCCGATTCTGTGCGCGCGCCTGTGCAATCCGGATAACGCTTGCAGCTCATGAAGACGCCGCCGCGTCCGAGCTTGTACTCCATCGGTCCGCCGCAGATCGGACAGGGGAATTCCTCGGGCGCATCTCCGAGCGAGGTCGCTTTCGGGAGCTTATCCTTCGAACGCACCGCCTTCTCGAACGGCGTATAGAATTCAGAAAGCGTCTCGCGGTATCCGCGTTCGCCGCGCGCGATCTCATCGAGCTCATTCTCCATCTCGGCCGTGAAATCGTCGCTGATGTACTCCGGAAAATTTTCCTCAAGCCACCCGGACACGACCATGCCGGTAGCCGTGGGGCGGAGCGTACGGCCTTCTTTCTCGACATAGCCTCGGTTCTGGATGGTCTGCATGATAGAAGCGTAGGTGGACGGGCGACCGATGCCGCGCTTCTCGAGCTCCTTGATGAGGCCTGCTTCGGTATAGCGGTTAGGCGGTTCCGTCTGCTTCTCTTCCGCGCCGAGCGAGACGAGGGTCAGCGCGTCGCTCTCGGCGAGCTTCGGGAGCTCGACGTCTTCGCCGCGCGCGCGGGTATCGAGTGCGAGCCAGCCGGGGAAGAGCACCCGCGAGCCGTTCGCGGTAAATTGCGGGATCTCCGCGTCGGCCTGGGCCGAGACGCTCGTGCGCATAATCTTCGCAGAGGCCATTTGGGAAGCGAGCGCGCGCGTGCGGATGAGCTCGTAGAGGCGCTGTTCGTCGGGTGTCGCGCCTGTGCTTTGCTTCGCCGGATCGGTGGGGCGTACCGCCTCGTGTGCTTCCTGCGCGTTCTTGCTCTTCGTCTTGTATGCGCGGACCGTGAGGTATTCCTTGCCGAAATCCTTCTCAATGAGCGTCGCCATGCGAGCGATCGCCTCGCCCGCGAGATTGACAGAGTCAGTGCGCATATAGGTGATGTGCCCCGCTTCATAGAGCTTCTGCGCCGCGCGCATGGTGCGGCTCGGGGTGAAGCCGAGGCGCGTGGAAGCCGTCTGCTGAAGGGTCGAGGTCGTGAACGGCGGACGCGGGTTCCGTTCCTCCTCTCGCTCGCTCACTTTCGCCACCATCCAGTGTGCGCTGCGGCCGAGCGACACGATGCGGTCTGCTTCAGCCTGTGTCTTCGGCTGTTCCGCGCACGTCGCGGGGAACTCCTCGTCCTTGCCCTTGAACCGCGCGGAGAGCACGAAGTACGTCTCCGGCACGAATGCAGTGATCTCTCGCTCACGCTCGGCGAGTATGCGCATCGCCGGAGACTGGACGCGGCCTGCGGAAAGACCATAGCGGACTTTCTTCCAGATGAGTCCGGAGAGATCGTAGCCGACGATGCGATCGAGTACGCGACGCGCCTCCTGCGCCTCGCGCAGATGCTCGTCGATCTTACGCGGATGCTTGAGCGCTTCCTCGATCGCGTGCCGGGTGATCTCGTGGAAGACGACCCGATGCGGCGACTTCAGGTCAGCGACTTGCTTGATATGCCAGGCGATCGCTTCGCCTTCGCGGTCGGGGTCAGTCGCGAGATAGACCTCGTCGGCGCTCGCTGCAGCCCTGCGTATCTTCTCGATGACCTCGCGCTTCTCGGCAGGGACGACGTATTTCGGGATAAAGCCGTCCTCGATGTCGACTGCGTCCTTGTTCGATTTCGGGAGATCACGGACGTGACCGACCGAGGCAAGGACGGTGTAGTCCTTGCCGAGGTAGTTCCCTATGGTGCGCGCCTTCGTCGGCGACTCGACGATGAGTAGTTTCTTCGCCACGGTGGTTTAACAGATAGCGTGCGTACCTATATATAGTCAAGCTCGGTGATGATGGGATGATGGTCCGAGCCATGACGATTCTTCACTACCTGCGCGCTATTTACAGCGAAATGTTTTGAACAGAGGATATGGTCGAGTTGTGAGCGGGAGGTCGGATGGGTTACCTGTCCGCGCAACGGATTCGCGAGATCGCGTGCGGCGAAGCGTTCCTCCATCCGAGCACGCTCGCGCCGCCAGAAGAGGGTCTCCGAGAGCAAACCACCGAGGAGCCAATAGAGGGGCGCAATGCGGCGAGACTCGAGGACATTGAAATCGCCGCAGATGAGTGTTGGGAGCGCGTGGTCTACATTCATGAGCGAACGCTCGAATTCTTCCGCGCGCCACGCGGCGCGGGCGAGTGGCAGATGCACATCGATCACGCGAAGGGGGTTCTCGGGCGTCTCGATATCCGCGACGAGCTGGTGCCGAACGCCGAATCCGCGTCCCCAGAGCCCGAGCGCTATCATCGCGTTTGTGAAGAGGCGCGTTCGCAGTGGCTCCTGCATGCGCTCTGGGAGCGGTACGCGCGCATGGCGCATGACGGGCCAGCGAGACAGTATCGCGAGATGCTGGGTCGAGTCACCATGCCGCGTGCGGCGGCTCGTCTCGACCGCGCTTACGAGCGAGTAGGGCAACGATCGCAAACGTTCGAGGAATGCGTCGGGGATTTCCTGTAGGCAGATAAGATCGGCATCGGAGTTCCGGATGAACGCGAATGCGTCATCGAGTCGTGCGTTGCTGAAGAGCATGTTCCAGGAGAGCACGGTCATGCCCGCACTATAGAGCTTTCGACCATTAAAAGGAACGCGCCCGCTCTTGCGGGCGCGAAGGTGTGCGGCACTTCTATCGATTGTTCGCGCCGATCTGCTCGGCGCGTACTCTTTTCAGCTTCTCTCGCTCATACGAGTCGAGCGCGCGCCAGATGCGGCGGTATATTCGCTCTCGCTCCGCGCGTGGGAACTCATCCTCGATCCGTGTCAGGATCTCGGCTGTCGCGACGATATCATCCCGAAGCATATTCTTCGTCGCAGGCGTCCCGCTCTTGTGGCAGGCATCCTCGAGTATATCGCGGATGATGATTGAATGGATACGTCTCCGTGCTTCCTGCTCGCCATAGAACGAGACGAGGAGGAGCCCGGCCATGGTCTCTCCGGTCATGGATGTCTCCTCTTCCCGTGGAGTCCTTGTTAGCACCGTCTTCAGAGACCGTATTCCTCTTTGACACGGCCTGCAAGCCCGAGTGAGATGGGCGTTGTCAGAAGATTGTCGACGTGTGCCGTACGATCGCGCAGCAGCTCGCCGCGCGGCATAGGTGTCTCAAACAGTTCCCAGACGATCCGTTTGGCGCCGGGCACGAGCAATGTGAGACGCACTGACAGCGTACCGGGAGGTCTGGGGATCTCGTGGAGCTCGGCAGGTCACTCTGCACGGGTGAGAGTGCGAACGTCCATAGAGAGAGTGTATACTAGCCACGACATGCTCGACATCAAATTCATTCGGGAGAATGCAGACATCGTGAAGATGGGTGCTGCGAAGAAGCGCATGCAGGCAGACATCGACCGCCTGCTCGTGCTCGATGACGAGCGGAAAAGCCTGCGCGCGGAACTTGACGCTAAGAAGGCGGAGCAGAATCGCCGGAGTGGGGAGATACAGCGCGCGCAAGGGCAGGAGAAGGAGCATCTCCTCGAGGCGATGCGTCAGCTGAAAAGCGGCATGATCGAGGCGGAAGAGCGCTATAAAGCGGTGATGGAGGAGTGGCAGAAGCTTATGCTCCTCGTGCCGAACGTGCCCGACATGAGCGTCCCGGAAGGCGACAGCGACGAGGCGAACGTGGAGGTGCGGGTGTGGGGCGAGAAGCCGGTGATCGAGGTGCCGAAGTCGCACGTCGATCTCATGACCTCGCTCGACATGGCGGATTTCGATCGTGGTGCGAAGGTTGCGGGCTTTCGCGGCTACTTCCTCAAAAACGATGGCGCGCTGCTTTCCTACGCGCTCTGGCAATTCATGAGTGACCATTTTAGGAAGAAAGGAGGCTTTACTCCGATGATCGTACCGAGCCTCATGCGCCGCGAAGGATTCATGGGAACGGGCTATCTGCCGCAATCGGAGGAAGATCTCTACAAGACACAGGACGGTGAGTACCTCTCGGGTACGGCCGAGGTCGCGACCATGGCCTACTACATGGACGAGGTTCTCGATGGATCCCGGTTCCCCCTCAAGTTCTTTTCCTTTTCGCCCGCATTTCGCCGAGAGGCCGGCGCGCACGGCAAGGACACGAAGGGGCTCGTGCGCGTGCACGAGTTCTACAAGTTCGAGCAGGTCATCCTCTGCGAAGCCTCGCACGAGACGAGCGTGCGTCATCACGAAGAACTGACGCATAATGCGGAAGAGATGATCCAAGCGCTCAAGATTCCGTACCACGTGGTTGTGAACTGCGGCGGAGACCTCGGCCTCGGCCAGGTTAAGAAATATGACATTGAATGCTGGATGCCGAGCGAAAGGAAATACCGCGAGACGCACTCGTCCTCGTATTTCCATGATTTCCAGACGCGCCGCCTCAATATTCGCTATCGCGATGCCGCGGGGAACATGCAATTCGCCCATTCGCTAAATAACACCGCGCTTGCGACGCCGCGCTTCCTTGCGGTACTCGTCGAGAATTATCAGCAAGCCGATGGCACTATCCGCGTGCCGGACGTATTGGTTCCGTATGTCGGCAAGGACGTTATCTCGAAGCCCGGGAACTGAGCGGCTTGCGGCACGCCGGAAGCGCGCGCGAAAGCGGCTCGCTATAGCGCTGAGCGTACTGTGCGCGCTCATCATGGGAGGCGTTATCTGGGGACTTTGGCAGCCCTTTCTGCGCATTCGCGCAGTAATTGTCATCGCCGGAGATCCATCGCTCGCGTCCTATGCCGATGCGGCACTTTCAGGTCGCGATTTCTGGATTCTGCCGCGCGACACGACGCTCCTGCCGCCCGAGGGCGCTATTCGCAGAGCAATACTTGCAGCGCATCCCGAGATCGCCGCGGT
This sequence comes from Candidatus Kaiserbacteria bacterium, assembly GCA_027451665.1. Lineage (GTDB taxonomy): Bacteria > Patescibacteriota > Minisyncoccia > Phycocordibacterales > Phycocordibacteraceae > C7867-001. The sequence continues at coordinate 239,950 of DAIDIW010000002.1, read as the reverse complement.
TTCTGTGTACCACGCGGGTCTCAATACGCTCGCAATACGAGCCGATGCGCGCACACCGGTCGCGCGCTGGTGCGGGACGACCCCACCAGGACAGGGTGTCATCCCGAGCTGCTATCTATTCGATCCGAGCGGCTTCATCTACGCGAGTGCGCCGACGACTGCCACCTCGACCGCTGCCACCTCGACTGGTGAGACGCTGAACGACTTCGTGCTGTATGCGCCGCTCGTGAGTTCCACGACGGAGGCTGTACGCGCGACGATTGCGGCCGCTGATGCGCTGCCTGCAGCTTTTAACTTTGCACGGGAACTCTCGGCATTCGGTTCGCCGGTCACAAGCATCGCGATCCATGACGGGGAGGCAGACGACACGCTCGCCTCGGGATCTGTCATCCTGTATCTCCTTGGGAACGAAAATGGTGCGTATACAGCGCTTAAATCGGCACAGGGACAGTTCAACCTCGCGGATGGATCTGTAGCGTATGTCGACGCCCGTTTTTCCGGCAAACTCTACGTAAAACCGAAGCATTGAATCTCCTGGTATAGTGGACCCATGCAGTCGTTCTGGAATGGCCTTCCGCGGCCTTTTTTCGTCATGGCTCCCATGGCGGATGTCACTGATCCCGCGTGGCGGAAGCTCGTCGCCAAGTGCGGGAAACCCCACGCCTTCTGGACGGAGTTCGTTTCCGCAGATGGGCTCTATCACACGCGTGAGATAGGAAAGATGACGGACCACGAGAGTCCCCTGATGCGCGACCTCGCCTTTACGGATGACGAGCACCCGATCGTCGCGCAGATCTTCTCGAACGCCCCGAAGCACATAGCCTACGCGACGAAGCTCGCGAAGGAGCTCGGCTTTGATGGCGTTGATATAAATATGGGTTGCCCCGATCGTGCCATTGAGCGTCAGGGCTGCGGTGCAGGCATGATCAAGACGCCGGAAGTCGCTCAGGCGGTCATCCGTGCTGCGAAAGAGGCAAGCGACCTACCGGTAAGCGTAAAGACGCGCCTGGGATATAACCGCGAAGAGCTCGACACGTGGATGCCAGCGCTCCTCGAGGCGAAGCCAGTGGCAATTACCATGCATCTGCGCACGCGCAAGGAGATGTCCTTAGTGCCTGCCAACTGGGAACTCATGAAGAAGGTGGTTGAGATCCGCGACCGGCTCGCGCCTGCGGTGCTCGTCATCGGCAATGGCGATGTGAAGGACCTCGACAATGCGAAGCAGAAGGTCGCAGAGACCGGGTGCGATGGCGTCATGATCGGCCGCGGTATGTTCGGCAATCCCTGGGTCTTCGCCGGCCGTAAGGCGGAGGATACGCCACTTCGGGAGAAGCTCTCCGCGCTCATCGAACTCGCGCACGATTTCGAGAAGCTCCACCCGCATAAGAACTTCGCGATCCTGAAAAAGCACATCAAGGCGTTCGTCCTCGGGTTCGACGGCGCCGCCGAGATTCGCGCGAAGCTCATGGAGGCGGAGAACGCCGAGGCGCTCGAGGCGGCTATCCGCGCGCAGGGCCTCGCGTAAGCTATACTGTCGGCTAATGGCTCACGAGTCACTTTATCGCGCGTATCGTCCGCAGACGTTTGACGACGTCGTCGGTCAGGAACAGGTGACGAAACCGCTCTCCGAGGCCATTAAGGCCAAGAAGATAGGGCACGCGTATCTTTTCGCCGGCACTCGCGGGCTCGGGAAGACGAGCGTGGCACGCATCTTCGCGCGCGAGATCGGCTGTTCGAATAATGATCTCTATGAGGTAGATGCTGCCTCGAACAACAGCGTTGAGGATATCCGTGCACTCACCGAAGGGGTCTATACGCTCCCGTTCGAGTCTCCCTACAAAGTCTACATACTTGACGAAGTGCACATGCTCTCGAAAGCCGCGTGGAACGCATTCCTGAAGACGCTCGAAGAACCGCCGCCCTACGCGGTATTTATCCTCGCGACGACGGAGCTTGATCGTGTTCCGGACACCGTGCAGAGTCGCTGTCAGGTCTTCGAGTTCAAGAAGCCGACGCGCGCAGGACTCGTCGACGTCGTGACGAAGGTGGCGAAGCAAGAAGAGCGCAAGCTTGCTCCGGACGCTGCCGAGCTCATAGCAATACTTGCAGAGGGTTCTTACCGTGATGCATTGTCGGTGCTCCAACGTGTCTTGAGCGCATATGATCCAAATGAATTCGGGAGCATGCGAATTATGCGAGAATTTGTCGAGCGGGTGACCGGCGCACCGAAACGTGCGCAGGTCCATGCGCTCATTTCCGCACTCGCGAACGGCGACCGTAATGCAGCCCTTACCGCGATCGAAGGAGCCGCGAAGAACGGGGCAGACCTGAAGCTCTTTCTCGAGCTTACCCTCGAAGCTCTTCGTTCGACGCTCCTCATCCGCTACGCGCCTGACTTCAAAGCGAGCTTGGCACAAGAGCTCGGCCCCGACGAGTTCGGTGCACTCGAAGCATTCGCGAAGGAGAAGGGAATTACTGAGAAGACGCTCCTCGCGTTCCTAAATGCCTCGGAGCGCATCCGCTTCGCGCCTATTCCTGCGATTCCGCTTGAGCTTGCCGTTCTCGAACTCTTCCCGGGCGAGTGATAGAGTGCGTAGGTCCGCACATTGGGGGATCGTCTAATGGTAGGACAGCGGGTTTTGGTCCCGTCAATCTAGGTTCGAATCCTAGTCCCCCAGCACTCGTGGATTTTCGGCGTAGAGTTGTCCGAAATCCTTTGCATCTCCTTTGTTTTTCTCTAGTTCTAACGGAGAGGGAATGTCGCAGATTGCATCCGCGATTTCCTGTATCGGGAACAGCAGATTATCCAAGGAAATGCTCAACTTTCCGTCTATGAGCGTGTAGTTCGAACCCAGAGCCGTAAATATCTCCTTGCAGGTCGCAAAGTCCTCATCTGCCGCTGCCTTGGCGAATACGGCTGGCGCTTTCTCTGCGAAATTGAAGCCGCGCTCTGCGACCTCAAGCCAATTCTCTACGCGCTTGTCTGTGTCTAGCAGGAGTGCTTGAGTGCGTTCCTTTTCGGCGAGAAGCGTTTCCTTTCTGCTCCTGAACTCCTGCTCGTCAATCTCGCTGTTTGCCCGCATATCAATCAGGTTGTCTATCTTGCGGACGCATGCCTCGTACTCCTTGCGTTGATTGCTGTAGACCACCTCGCGGTCAGTAATCTCTTTGGCGTTCTGGTCTTTCAGCCGCGCGACCGCCCACGCGGTAAAGCCAGCGGGGATTTTGAGCTTCCCAAGTTCCTTAGCGATTTGCTTTTCCAGCTTTGTCTCCTCAATGGAATGCTGCGAGCAGTTCGGGTTCTTGCGCTTAGTGCAGTGGTAGTAGGTATAGTGTGCGACACCGCCCTTGGCGAGCTTTTTCATCTTCTCCTCGGCGGTAATCGCTGCTCCGCATTCGCCGCATTTCATGGGGCCGCGATAAGCGATGTCTTTATGTTCCTTCGGTCGCGGGTTACCCTTACGCCCAAGCAGGAACTGGATACGGTCATATTCCTCGCGGGTAATCATCGGTTCGTGGTCGCCTTTATACCAAATACCGCTTCCTGCGGGATGCTCGAACTCGCCGAAATAGAACGGCCGAGTGAAGATGTTGTAGACACTACTGCGGGAAAGTTTGCGGCCCTTCGGCCCACGGAAGCCCCACTCGTTTACGGCTATGTCGTGGATTTGCGGAGGCGTATAGTTGCCTGTCAGCATCAAGTCAAAAAGTCTGCGTGTGAGAGCAAAGCGCTCGGGGTCGGGGCGCTTCTTTTTCTTTCCACGCTCGGTGAACTTGTCATTGAGGTATCCGATAGGTGCTGGCGCGGGATAAAAACCGCTCTTTGCGCTCTGTGCGGTACCGCGCTTCACATCGCGCCCCTTCTTCGCGCTCTCGTATTGCGACTGCGAGAGTGCCATTTGCAACATCCAAATACCCTCGGGCGAGTTGTTCTCAAAATGATAGGTGGCAAACTTGAGGTCTTTGAGTTCGCCCGTGCGGAGCATATAAGTAATCGCGCTCGCATCCACCTCATTGCGAGAAAGGCGGTCGGGATGCCACGCGAGCAGTCCTTGCCGCTCGCCACTACGGACGCGCAGGAGCATATCGCTGAACCTCGGCCGATTGAGTGGCAGAAAAGCGCTACGTTCCTCTTCCACAAACTCAATATCTAAATCAGAGAAGCGCTCTGAAAGCTGGGCACGTTGCGCAGGAATGGAGAGCGCCTGTTTTTCTTTTCCTTCCGACGACTTACGGAGGTAGGCGAAGTATTTGATTTTTTGGTGAGTTTTCATATAGCAAAAGGGACGGTCTGGTTGACCCACTTATGCCGTAAACCAGAGGAATACAGATAGTGGCAGACCGCCCCTTTCGCCCCGCTATCTATAAATGATAAAACCTCTGGCGACAAACGGCTCACAAGTGGGTCAACGAGTTTATTATACCACATTTTCAAGTGTTGAAAGGGAAATGTACTCAAACTGCTCAAGTGACGCAGACACAACGGCGATACTATTTGAATACGGCAGCCCTTCGGTAAGTGCGGCCGCAACTCTCATTTTCTTGGTAAGGCGCTCGCCGTGGTTGGCGTTCCAACCCGCAGCTGCCTTACGCACTTCTTTTGCTCCGTGGTCGCGTATGGCGCGTGTAAGGCCGTAGGAGGTGAAAGCACGGTTCATACTGTGTACCGCGCCCTGCTCACGCGCTCCACCCATTATGTGCTGCAGGAGCGCAAGGTCGTCCTTTGGGCCGAGAAGTGCGAGCTGGTTCTCGGGGCGTTGGATGAGGTCGCGCCACGATTGCAATAAAATCGTTTTGCAAAGGTTGGGCGTGAAAAGGTCTTTGAGTTGAACGACTGTTGGATACGGTCGCCTAAGTGCGGCGTTCACTTTCTGCTTCACGGCCTGATTTTTCTTCAAGCGATACTCGTAGCGGAAAATCTCGCGGTTCGCTAACCCATAGCGGTCTATCACTTCGCGTTCGCGCTCAATATGCCCTTTATCCTTGCGTTTGCCCTTGGGCCGCGTGGCGTCGTTCACCTTGTCGTAAAAGACACGCTCCACGGTTTGCGAATAAATGTGGAGAGTACGGCCACCGTGCTTGTACTCCTTCTGGGTCATATCAATCGCTTTGCTGATATCTGTGCGCTGCAACTCGGTCAAGACCTCCTGCATCCGTATGTCGCGTGGCAGGATTATATTTTTGCAGAAGTCCACCTGCGAAACGCGAGCATTAGCGACGGTCGTGCTACTGACGACAATGCCTGCTCCTGTTAGCGCCTTCGTAAAAGCATAGATGACGCGTTCAAGGTCGTTATCGTTCACCTCCTGCACGCTGTTGCCGTAGAGGAGCTTCGGGACAGAGAACCTCGCTTGGAGTGTGTAGGTTAGCTCGTTACGGTCATCATTCAGTGCCTCGTAAACCTCTATTTTTGGCAGGTACGCGTCTTGGTGTGGTGGTTCAAAGCGAAACGCACGGAGGTAAGTACGCGTTGACTGCCGCTCCGTAGGCGAGAGGTCTTGGAAACGACGCTTATTGAGTTCTGGCAGGAATAGCGAGATGTTGGCGACTTTGAACCCATTGAGTTTGATGATGACGGTATCCATAGCTGTTTTCGTTGTTGTCGGTGTTTTTCAAGGAACCCTGCGAGGCAGCTCAAGAGGAATTGCGCTCGCTGACGACCAACTTCACTGCTTCGATAATCGCAAGCCAAATTTCATCCGGAAAGTCGTCAAAGAAGGAGCATCCTATATTTTGGATTTCTTCTTCTGTGAGCATCGTATTGCACTCGGTCATCGCAACATCTTGAAGATAAGCTCGGTGATAGAGCACGGCGATTGGGTAGCGGTCGCGGATATATTGTTCACCGCCCTTATTGAGTGGGACGAGGTTCATCGCTTCCATTTGCTGTTCTGTCTCATCAATGAGAACCTTTAACTTCTGCCACTCGCTGCTCTTAAAGGTTGCTTTCATATCTTCTTCGGTTGCAGGCTGGGTATCATCACGCGTTTCCATATTATGTTGGTGGTATTAGGTTGGTAGGGATTTCGGCCTGCTCCTTTGCAAGAGCGCGGCTGACGGTTTCAATCAGACGGACGAGACGGATGCTCTTCTCAAGCGCTTGCGCTTTCGGGAGTTCAATGCCAAAATGCTCCCTGTAGAGTTTTTGGAACTCGGCGATGTGGGCATCAGAAACGACCATACTGTCTTGGCAGTATGGTCGTTGAAATAAAGCGGTCTTGGTTTCCGGATTGAACTGGATGACTTCGGACTATTTCGGACTGCTCTTCAAATGCGCGAGGCGTAGCTCCTGTAATAGCAAGTCGGTATTTATGCCGCTTTTAGCGAGCTGGCTCAAGGTGACTTCCTTTCTGAACCGCAGCTGACTTTTACCCCGTTCGGGGAAGAATACCTTGAGTATCTCACCCTTGAAGCCGAGGTCATTGAGCACCTTGGAAAAACTGCGGGCGGCTACGTCCTGTTGTACGAACTTCGGCAAACTATCGCGTGAGATGAGTTTGTCGGGATGCTCAAACACGTACTCAAAGAAGCCCATATTCTTACCGGTAGCGTGCGGCCTGCTCAATAGAAATTCATTGACCCAAACCCCTCGGTCTTTGAGCTCAATGACGTACTTTTTTGTCTCAATCTCAGGCGTTATCGGTTCGGCGCTGTATTGCGAATACTCGGCATATAGCTCATCAAACCTCGGAAACAGCACACCAAGCAAAATACCTTTCGGGTCTGCGTCGTGGTACATACCAAAATCAACTGCGTCCGCGAGGCTCGTGCCACGTCGAGTTACGTAGTAGCTGCGCACTATCTTGAGTGCTCCATCGTGCTCTAGCTTCTTTAGGATTTTGAGTTGATTATGAAGCGTTGGGAAGTTAGGGTGCTCGCGGGCTTGTGCGATTTCGTAGACCGCGTAGTTATTCTCGGGTGTAAGCAGATAGTCCTCTTTGAGCTGCTGTAATACGAGCCAGATTTCGTGCTTGATTTTCTGTTCGGGGTTCATTGAATCTTTGCCTCAAATCTACGCTTCCTCGAGCTGTTTTCAAAGCCGAGTTTTGACGTGTTAAGATGGTACCCGTCAGCCGGTAAAGGTTGATGCTGACCTAACCCTAGTGGCGCTCTGCCGCAAGGTATGGTCAAAAATCGCGATGAACCTAGCAAACCCGTCATTAGGGCGTTCATCGCGTTATAGGGGGAAACTCCTATAGAGGCCGCAAGGCCTTCCTAGTGGCGGGTTTCCTGTACCCGCCCTTGGATTTATCCATTAGCCGCTCGTATGGAAAATCAACAAGGAGCAAAGAAGAAGTTTTATAAACGATGGTGGTTCTGGGGCTTGGTTCTCGTGGTACTCATAATCATCGGCGCGAGCAGCTCGCCTTCAAGCGAGAAGGTCGGGAGCAATGGCATCGCCGCAGCGCCTGCGCAACAGACGGCGCAGACGACTTACAAGGTCGGCGACCAAATCCAGCTCGGCAGCTCGGTCATCACCGTCAACAGTGTCAGCTATTCGGACGGTGGGCAGTTTACTTCTCCGAGCGCGGGCAACGAGTGGCTTGACCTCAACATAACTATCCAAAACACGTCATCCTCACAGCAGTACGTTACAACGCTAGGGCAGATGTTCGTCCGCGATGCGCAGGGCAATAGCTATCAGGTAACAGCTACGGATAAGGAACTGTCAAACCCGAGCAGCTCGCTAGACGGCGCAATTATCGCTAACAGCAAACGCACGGGCTGGGTTGGGTTTGAAATACCCAAGACCGCTACGGGCTTGCAGTTCCAGTACAACGGCAGCATTTGGGGAGGTGGCACAGTGCTCGTAGACCTCGGTAAATAAAAAACGACGGGTGGTGGTAAAGTGGTGTTATGGATGCCGCAAACCCCCTTGACCTTCAAGAACTCACGCGTTTCTTGGATGCCGCTAACAAAAGCACCTACGCCAATAAGGACGCCGCTAAAGCCCCTTCATCACGCCCGCGCTCCGATGATTATCACTTTGAGCAGGGCAACCTCACCTACCACGACACTTATTTCGGCGGACGGGATTTCATCGGTGGAGAGATTGTCTACAAGAGCGGTACGCCTGTGTGGGGGATGAACTATTACGGCTACATCCTTGACCCTGCCACGAGCGAGAAGGAGGTTTACAATTTTCTGCGCAAGGCATTGATGCAACCACACGGCAGCGTAATTCCCGTGCGCGGCCCTTCCGTGCATCAGGAAGGTGGCTGGCTTTATCGCAATGCCGTAGACGGCGAGCTTGACCGTTTCGGCGGCGCGGAGGAGATTTCACTTAACGGTAAATCTCTTTACCGTGCCACATACCACGGTGGGTTCATTGACTGACACTTTCATAAATACGAATGTAATATGCGCTGGAACTGGTTTCAGAAGAACCCCGCCCCTCAAATCTCGCAAGCAAATCGGTCAGACAAACTGCCCGAACTGGTCGCGCGGCTCAATGAGAAATACGGCGATTTTGAGTATGCAAAAGATGCGCGGGCACTCGATACCGAGCACAAGTTTGATGACGCCCTGACTGCGCTTGTCGAGAAGGTGCTGCCGTCAGTGCAGGGTGCAGGACGGCCGTCAGTCCTTATCGCTGGCGCAAATAGCGGTGCTGAAATCCCGTTCTTCAAGGACTTTGAAATCACTGCACTGGATTTGAGCGATACGGCGCTCGGAAAGATTTCCGAGAAGCATCCCGAAGTCCGCGTCGTCCACGGCGACATCCAGCATCTGCCGTTCCCCGATAAGAGTTTCGACGGATATGTTTCTATGCGGGCAATCCACGCCTCCAACCTTGATACCCGACAGGCGCTTGAAGAAAGCGTGCGCGTCGCGAGGTCGTTCGTCATCTACTCCATCTCCAACGGCTACAACATTGAGGGCGGATTGGTGAAGGGAATGTATGACTACGCCTCGCAAGGCATTGACCCACATCTTCCCGAAAAGTATCTCGCTACGATACAGAGCTTCCTTGCCGAGAAGGGCTACTCGGCCGAGGTAGTGGAGGTGCCATCTGAAATCATTGTCTTTGCTACTGCACCACAAGTGGGGTGATACAATATTTTGTATGGAAAATAAAACCCTTTCCTACATCGCTATCGGCCTCGCCGTTATTGCGATTGTAGTCGGTCTCTTTACCCATAGCTCGCAAGGAACCACTGCCTCAAATACCGCCTTCAACAAGGTGATTTCCTCAGGCACGATGCGCGTTGGCTACATCCCGTATCCGCCGTATGTTATCCAAGACCCGAAAACAGGGGCGCTCTCGGGCATCTTCTATGACCTCACTAACACGCTTGCCGCACAGCTCGGCTTGAAAGTGCAGTGGGTTGAGGAGGCAGGATACGGCACGATTTTTACCGACCTTTCGGCAGGTCGCTACGATGTGTTTGGCGGCGGTCTGTGGGCTAACTCCACACGCGCTAAGGCGGGCTATCTCACCATCCCTGCGTTCTACAATGGCGTCTACGCCTATGTGCGAACAAGCGACCATCGCTTTGACAACAATCTCGCGGCAATAAATGACCCATCGGTGAAAATCTCAACACAGGACGGTGAACTCGGCCAAGTAATCGCCCAATCGGATTACCCAAAAGCGCAGCAGGTCAGCCTGCCGCAGACTGCGCCCTTTGACCAAATCCCGCTCCAAGTGATTGATAACAAGGCCGATGTTGCGTTCTTACAACCCGATGCTGCCGCCGAGTTCTTGCAAGCAAACCCAGGCACCCTGCGTCAGCTCCAAACTCCACCACTCCGCCTTTATGGAAACGCCTACGCGGTTGCGCTTGGCGAAAGTAGCTTGGAACAGATGCTCAATGTCGCGCTTCAAGAGGCCATAGACGATGGCGCAGTCGCAAAAATCGTCGCCAAGTATCAGTCCTCATCTAATTCGTATCTCCTGCCCGCAACGCCCTACGCGCAATAACAACAATGTCCGTTCTCGGCATACTGGTGAACTACTACCCAACGCTTCTCGGAGGCCTCTTGGTAAGCGTTGAGCTGTTCTTGTCGGTATCCGTTCTCGGTATTGTCCTTGGCGCAGGGTTTGGGGTGCTGGGCGCGAGAAATCCAACCGCAGGGGCGGTGGTCAAAACGGCCTCGTTCATTGTGGCGGGTATCCCGCTGCTCGTTCTCCTGTTCTGGTTTTACTATCCATTCCAGTCGCTTCTCGGCATTTTGATTAGCCCGTTCCTGACGGCCGTGCTCACCCTCGCAATCGTGAACATCGCGGCTATCGCAGAACTGGTGAGAGGAGTGCTCACCGACTTCCCGAAGCAGTACATCGTCGCGGCACAAATGGCAGGGCTATCCAGTAACGACATCTTCAGACGCATCCAGTTCCCGATGATTTTTCGTCAAATCATCCCGTCTGTTCTCACGACGCAGTTGTTTATTTTGCAAGCTACCCTGTTCGCCAGCTTGATTTCGGTTCCCGAGATTTTCCGCGTAGCACAGAACCTCAATGCCGTTCTCTACCGACCCGTAGAGATTTACACTACGCTCGCGATATTCTTTATGCTCGTGCTTGCACCGCTCTACTATCTTGCCTACGTTTTGAGAGAGCGATTTACTCGTGATTTCTCCGAACGCTAGTATGCTGACCGCACACAACATAGGAAAGAAGCGCGATGGACGGTTGATTTTGAACAGCATAGATATTTCCATTGAGCCGAGCAGCATCGTATCGCTTATCGGGCCGAGCGGCGCGGGCAAAACCACCCTGCTCAATGTGCTTTCGGGGGTGGACGCTCCTGATAGTGGAGAGGTGCGGGTGGACGACAAGGTTCTCTCTCACCCCTCGCCACGCGTGGCGATGGTGTTCCAGCAGCTATTCCTATGGCCTCATCTAACGCTGTGGCAGAACATTACTCTAGCAAAACTCTCAACTAAAGACGAAATTGCAGAGCTGGTCGCAGCCCTCGGGATGGAAGCGTTTATTGACCGCTATCCTAATCAGACCTCTCTTGGTCAGCGTCAGCGTGCGGCAGTCGCACGAGCAATCGCGCTCAAACCAAAATATCTTCTGCTTGACGAGATTACTTCGGCCTTGGATATTGAGCAGATAGAGCGTGTTGCGGCGTTACTTGAGAAACTCCGAGCTTCGGGCGTAGGCATACTCCTAGTCAGCCACCTCATCAACTTCGCCAAGCGCGTCAGCGACCATATCGTCTTTATGGATGGCGGCGCGGTCATTGAGCGCGGCGACAAGAAGCTTATCTCAAACCCACAAGAACAGCGTACCAAGGAGTTTTTGAAGTTCTTCTAGGCTTTTGTGTGCTCGACGAGGTAAAATACCCTAGTGAACCCAGACCCGTACCTAAACTCCGTCTTGACGCGTCACTCGGTTTCCACTGATTTGCGGAGACTGTTTGCTTTGGGTAATGCACAGTCCGAACTCGAAAGGGTCATACGCGCATGGACTGGCTCATACCTAAACTATGTGCAACTCTCTGGCTCTAATGCAAAGGGCACTGCTATAAAAGGGTCGGCTGACTTAGACCTTTTTATCTCCCTAAAAACCGGTCTTCCCTATACCTTCAACGATGTCCATAAAAGCCTGCATAGCTTCTTGATGGCAAACGGTCACTCACCTCGCTTTCAAAACTCTTCGATAGGTCTCACTTACGGGGCTATAGAAGTCGACCTCGTGCCCGGGAAGCTACAAAGTGGCGCTTTTCTCGCTAACGACCATTCGATATACGTGAGGAAAAAGAATACTTGGGTGAAGACGAACGTGAGTATGCAGATAGAGGCCGTGAAGAAATCCGGTCGGACTGATTTAATGAAGCTCACAAAAATCTGGCGCGACCAGCACCATTTAGATTTTCCATCGTTTTACCTTGAGCTATCAGCCATGAACGCCTCGATGCCACTCGGTCTTCTTTTACCCATTTCGAAGCGATTTGTTTCTTTCTTGGAATATTTGCGGGACGACTTCGAGACTGCAACAGTATATGACCCGGGGAATAGAAGCAACGCTGTTTCGGACGTGCTTAGCCCACTCGAGAAGCGTCTGGTGGCAAATGCCGCTGCCGCTTCTCTTCGTTGCACCAACTGGAACCAAGTGGTCGTCTGACCCTTATTCTGGGAATGTAGAGAGTATTGCGAAGATGTCGCTTACCAAACGCAATGGCGTCGTGGCGATGGTGTGGAAAGAATATCCCTTTATGAGAGCCTCGCTTTTCGATACGAAACTGGTTCCACGTGCGCCTAGAGTGTAAATGACAGTCGGCTTCGTGAGTGTAGCGATTTTTTGGTAAATTGCCTCAAACTGCTTCACGTCGGTGGCATCGCTAACACCAATTACGACCAAGCTCTGCTTTTCGACCAAGTCGATGCTTCTACAATCGCTCGTAACCTCCGGTGTACAAAAGAAGCGACTGCGCTGCAATAGCTTCGCTTCAACGTCCATCCCATCGCTTATACCGGACAGGTTTATGAAGATGATGGGTTTATTTATGTTTTTGAAAAAGCGCCACTGTTTTCGAAAAACGAACCAGAGAAACAAAACGCCAACAATAGTAGCGCCAACGAGCCAATATCCCGCCAAGAGCAAGTCTTTCCAATCAAGTAGTCTGCTCGCGAGTTCAAGCGTCGATGTTGCTTCCATTCGCAAATAATACCTCTCGGGGACGACTTTCTGAAAGAGTAAACTTGAAGCTTTTGGCTCGAGGCTTGAAATCCCCAGCTCATTGCCGCTTCACTCCAATCTGGTATACTAGTTCCGTGCCTGTGGGGCGTCAGCCCTATTCGGCTAATACATAAGCCGAAGGCAGGCATATCAAAGAGCACCACCCCGTGTGGTGTTTTTTGATATGCCTAATCCTCCTCGGGGTCGCCCTTCATCGTGGTGATGAACTTGGCGTCGCGGTATTTGTTTGTCGTCCACGCGGGCACTACACTCCAGAAGTGAAGCTGCCCGTTATCGCCGATTTTACGCACGATAACCTTTATCTTGCGTCCATCAATGATAGCGATGATACCCCAATACTTTACGGGTTTGGATTTGCGGACGCGTTTCTTGTGGCTCTTGACCTCAAAATCATGTAGCGTTTCCTCGTACTCCTGATATGTGGTGGAGAGGCCAATGAGCTTGGCCGCTCGCGCCAGCATTTTGAAGCGCATTATCTGTGAGGGCTTCTCGCGCTCCCGACGCGACCCCTTGAAAATAATGTGATTGAAGCCCTCGGCGGTGAAGTGAACATTCTCATTGAGCGCGGGCGAGAATACGGGGCGTAAGCCGTTATAGAACTGCTGCGCGTCCGCGCGGAGCTTTTCGTAGTTGGAGAGGTCGTCCATCCGTCGCAGTTTACACCCGCGCTAACAAATCTGGTATGGTGATTTTATATGCGAAATGCGATTTACCAGTCAAAAGGACAGTTCTAACATCGTCCAAGCCCCGCAGCCCACTAGTTTTCTTCTCGAACGCCCTAGAGGGATCAATACTTGATTCTTGGCCTTCTTCGGTGAGAAGGTCTATCATTCAGAGGTACGATGTCCCAAACTCAAATATCGACCTTAACACAAGCATCCAGTACAGGCCTGCACTCTTGTCTCTTGAGTTTCTCTTCTCAGCCTATTTGTGGTGCTGGCAACATAGTCATCTTCCCATCCTCTCTTGATCTTGGAGCCGCCCTTGCTGCTTTCGGTCTCATTTTTGCTGTATACCAGCTCAGAAGATCAAAGTGGGACATAGCTTTGAGAATTCGAAGCGTCTGGGAACGGAATCTGTTTTGGGTGTTTGGAGGAATGGGACTTTTTCTTACTCTCCTTGGAGTGCTCATCACGCAATTCCCAGAGATGTATTTGCCTTACCCGCTGAATTTTACTCTTTTCTATGAACTCCTAGCTTATTTGTTTTTCATCGCGTCACCCATTTCTTTGTTGTTCCTTGCAAGCAGGACTCGAGGCCTTTTCAATAGAAAGACATCTCGGAAATTCTATGAAGTAATGGTTCAAGAAATCTCTAGATCAACCGAAGAGAGTTTAAACGCGCTTTTAGAGGTTTTATTGAGAAATTTCGACGCCGTCTGCAAGGCCGCTGTTAATCGCGATCCAAAATCGGCTGACTTCAGTGGAGATGCAATCTCAATCATCGAGGTAGTTTTAAGTGATGAGTCTATCGTTCGCCTTCTAACAACAAAACGCCTTGACGGCCTCCTGTATATTTTCGGCGCGATAGAGCATTATCGTATAAGCCGGCGCCAATCAGGAATAGGAGTTCCAAGGCTCATGAGCAGTCTTTTCTATGATGATGAATCGTTTTTCTACAAACAATTGGACAATAAAGGGCTGGCTCTTTCTTCGAATGTGTACACGGCCGTATTTAAATCTCCGATCCTGCTAACTAACTTTGATTTGTTTGGTTATCCAACGCTTGGCCATGCTAAACGTAAGGACACTGGTATCGCTGGTATCGAAGTGCTGATCAAGGCTCTTTCCGAAGCAATCGAAACGTACTTGAAAACAGGCGCAATTCCTCCAAGACATATAAATAATGGCTTTGAATATTTGGCCGATATTTTTGCTGATATCTGTATAAAGCTAAACATCGAAGAAAGGCGGGGAATAGACACAAAGTATGCTCTAAAAGATGAGTGGTGGTCTTTGGGCATCATTGCAGACTTCCTTGGGCATGGATATCTGTACCTTGCTAACGATCAGACCTTTAATACCGACACCGTCGCTCGAGAGAAAACCGCCCAAGAGCCAAATTTCTATTCTGATTTAGCGATCAATGAAGGTGTTGCGGCTGCTTTATACAAGTGCATGTATCAGCTTTCCTATATTAAGAAATCCAATGATACATACCACACGGTTCAAAAGTTATTGCACGGCATGATATACGACCCGCAGTTAAAAGAAGGGTATCGTGCTCCATTCGAGAAAAGGATGTGGGAACAAATCGGCACAAATGTGATTAGACGTTACTATCCCGCAGCGTTGCGTTCATACCTGATCTTTATTGGGTTTTATCTTGCTTCAGGCGGAAACCAAAAACAAGGATGGATCGGCGAACAAGCAGAGAGAATGAGGAGATTGCTTTACATTGACCTAAAACCACTTCTCGATGCAGGCGAGAAAATGGTGAACGAAGAACTAATGAAAGATACTTTATTGCCAGATTGCATGAGTTACGAAGAAGGAAAATTCACCTACACTCTTGGTTTTGGAGAGGGCAAGAAAGTCATAATAGCTGAACCGCCAAGCGGCTCAGGATCTGCCCTTAGTGGAGTCAACCTTGATAATTTGTCGTCTATCATCTAATCCCATCAGGTACTAATAGTTTTATTTTTCAGAATTATCTTAGTCTTCAAACAATCTAGGAGACTTCTTTTTTCAAAGACAGTCCCATTCTCAAGAATATATTTTGCGTAGTTTCGTATATCAACATCCTTGGCTCGGTAGTCGTCTTTACGACCAAGGATTCTTGCGTTGAACTCCTTATGTCGCTCAATCTCAGTCTCGAGTTGACGACGCATGCCGGTCTTATCAAGATCCAGCTTTTCAATTATCTCTAACAACTGGGCGAGCAGTACTTTTTCTTCGAGGTACCCACCTTTACAGTGTATGTCCTTCGATCGTGTACAGCCGTAGTAGATGTACTTGGCGACTGTGCCGTCTTTGAGTGTTTTGTATTTGTCTTGTGCGGTGACGCCCGATTGAAACTCGCTCATCTGTCACGTCCTCCAGAGGAGCGCTTCTCGGCGAAGGTCAGATGCAGATAAAGACAGCGCCCCGGAAAGGGGCGCTCTTAGAGCGAACGATTAGATTGCAATAGCAGGCGCGCCTTCGGACCGGGCGCTGTCCACGAATTGCTCAATTTGCTCGATACCACTGAATTGTGCACCCCTCACTTCAAGTGAAGGTAACAGTAACTTCTTCTCTGCCGCAAGGCGCATGATTGCTACGGACCCATTGAATTCTTGAAGCAAAGTGACAGCTCGACGATCTTCCTTGGTTGGATTTAGGTGAATCGTCAGGGTCATTTGTGATGCAAGTAGTGACTGCTGTGATGACAATGGCTCCTCCTGTTCACAGAACGTTCCAAGAACAAATTTATCAGTGGCGGAAAGTTTTGCAAGTCAACCCCTTGAGCCGTGACCACCAGTACGGGCAAGGTGGACATCGCGGTGTCGCGGGACCGGGAGGGGCGTTTTGATCCCCAGCTGATCGCCAAATATCAGCGCCGGTTTCCGGGCTTTGATGAGAAGATCATCTCGATGTACGGCCGGGGCATGAGCACGCGGGAGATCTGCGAGCATCTGCGCGAGATCTACGGCATGGAGGCGTCTCCCGACTGCCGCGCGTGCTGCTGCGCCTCGATCATCGCCTGAGCCTTACACAGGCCGTGCTGGCAGACGAGACGACTAAACCGGACGATTGACGGTATCGAGCAAACGGCAGGAACGTGCAGGCATGCAAGAATTTTCTGCCCGCGAACGGTACTTGGCTAGGCAGCACTTTATGACACCACGTCATAAAGTGCTGCCTAGCTACTCCATGCATTCGTGTCGTAACAAAAGCGCCTGACTGTGTCAGGCGCGAGTGGGGATCTTTTTGCCGGCGTCCTAGTTTTCTTCACTCTCGATTAGCTCCATGAGACGGCGATGGGCTTCTGGATCGTTCGGGTGACCTTCGAGCTTGGGCACCGTCTGCCCATTAGGAAAAGTAATCGTCCCGACCTCCGTGAACGTGAACCCGATATCGCGACCTTTCTTTTGCGCACGACCCTCGTTAGTAGGCATATTCACTCTCCTTATGCAGCTATTCCGATGATTCCCATAGGGAATCGGACAAGTTCCAAAGATGCCGGTACAAAATCTCAGCAATTAGGCTAAGTATTGGCACACAGACATCCTCATCAAATTTACCATGCAGGCTGTCCACACACAGAAACCCAACTGCGCTCTTTGTGACATTGAGATGACCGGTGCGGGCTGAGATATACGACTTCGGAGTAATTCTGCTTTCCGAAGGACCGTTGCGAGCTGCTCGATGAGTGAATGCCGGCAGCAATGAGGGGTCCGTCGCGTACGCGACGGACCCCTTTCCTATGGCGGCGCATACGCCCTGCGGTAAGCCATTCGCCCGCAATCCCCGAAGCGCTCTCTGCAGTTCTTCATAATGCCCGGTGGAGTGCTAGCATGCGAGGTATGGATATGAAAACAGACCAGATACTCGCATGGGCTGTGCTCATCATCGTGCTCGCTATTGGTGCGTGGTACTTCACTACGGACTGGTCATCGCCGACACGACAGGCGTCGGCGACTGCAACCACGACGATGGCTACGAGCAGCACACCGCCCACGACGCCCGCCGTGAAGGTGACGACCAAGAGGCTGGCAGCGCCTGCGTCAACCCCAGCGCCGACCATGACGGCCAAAGTCGTGCTTACGGGCTTTAATTCGCTTTCGTACTTGCGCACCCAGAAGCAGCCCCTTTTCTGTTCATTCGACGGATTTGCCGATGGCGCACGCCGGACCGGGAATATCTTCGTAGCTGACGGCGTAGCTCGGGTAAACATCGCTCGCGTCCCTGGAGGCCGTACCGTCGCTACTTCGATGCTCGATGACGGCAGTTATCTCTACGCCTGGTACACGAGCACGACGAGCGGCTTGAGGCTGCTGGCGTCGACGAGCGCCAACGGAAGCGTCATGGCAAGTTACGGCGCGCTTGATCCGAACACGAATCTTTCATTCAGCTGTACGAGCTGGAATATCGACACGTCGCTCCTTACGCCGCCCGCGGGTATGACGTTCTAGCAAAGTTGATCGAAAAGAGCGCGGGAGCCGCTTCGGCGGCTCCCGCGCTCTTGGAGAGGTGTGTCGCACCTAGCTGCGCTGATGCTCCAGACGGTATTCTAGCTCAGCCGTATGCTGACGCTCCGTCGATTCCTCGCCAACACCCCAGATTGCAAGTACTGCGATTACTATACCAGTAATCGCGAGGACCCACGTAAAGGTCGCGGCCGTAAAGCCGAGGAAGGGGACGATGATCGTCCATACGCCAAGAATGGCATTTATCCATTGCTGCCACATATAGATAAAGGTTGTCGATTACACGCTGGTAATTGCTACGCGACGCGTTCGACCGGCCCGCTGCTGCATGCGTGACGTATCGGATCTTTGCAGATCAGACTCGGTGCCGCACGTCGCACGACGATACCTTCGCATACGCATGATGTAGCGTGTGTGAATCTGCGCGGTGCGTCTTCATTTGTGGATTAGCCTGCCAGGTCTTAGAATTGCTTCATTCATGACACGTGAGAACAAAGAGCGCGCGCACTCTGAATCGCACGTAAAACGGACGCATCGAAAAGTAATCCCGGCCGGGGGCTTGCTCGCGCTTGCGTGTCTCGTCGTTTACCTGCTCGTGTTCGCTAACTTATTCCCGATTCGCTACGAGCGCGCGGGCGCACAAGTGTCGCAGGCGCCCACATGGCCCGCGAAACTCGATAAGACCGCCTACAACGCGAAGATGCTCTACCTCGCGCACTACATGGTGCCACCGGTAGTGGGCACGTCGACGGCCAGTTCCACCATAACGCGAAAACAGCCTATCGCGACGGCGACCACGAGTGTCATGGTGCCGGGGCAGAAGTGGCCCGCATCGACCGTGTATCCAGAAGGCGGGGCCATCCTACCGTTCCATCGTATCGTTGCCTACTACGGCAATTTCTATTCGAAGCAGATGGGCGTGCTTGGCGAATATCCGCGCGAAGAGTTGCTCGCGATGCTTGCATCGACCTCAGAGATGTGGGCGAAAGCTGATCCGAATATGCCTACCATCCCGGCGATCCAGTACATCGCGGTAGTCGCACAGGGGCAGCCGGGGCCGGATGGTATGTGGCGCGCCCGGATGCCTGACACCCAGATCGAGAAAGCACTCTCGATGGCTGATCAGATCCACGGGCTTCTCATACTTGACGTGCAGGTTGGCAAGAGCACGCTTCAAGCTGAACTCCCACTCCTTGCGAAATGGCTGGCGCTCCCGAATGTGGAGCTAGCAATCGACCCCGAGTTTTCCATGAAATACGGGAATGCGCCGGGCACGGTGATCGGAACATTCGACGCCCAGGATATAAATTACGCGGCATCGTTTCTCGCGAACATCGTGAACAAGAATCGTCTCGCACCAAAAGTCCTCATCGTACACCGCTTCACGTACGACATGGTGACGCATACCGAAGACATCCATCCGCTTCCACAAGTGGAGATTGTAATGGATATGGACGGATGGGGAGAGCCCGCGCGCAAGTTCAATACGTATTATCATGTGATAGCGCCCTATCCGGTGCAGTTTACAGGTATGAAGCTCTTCTATAAGGCAGACCTGAAGCCACCCTCGACGCGCCTTCTCACGACGAGCGAAGTGCTTGGCTTGACGCCGACGCCCATTTACATCCAGTACCAATAGCGCATATGCTCCGAGTGCTAGGTGCGGTCGGGCGTCCAGAGCGAAACACTTAGATTCACGCGCGGTCCTCTGAAGGAGACGCCCTCATCGATAAGCAGCTTCCGTTTTTCCGCGACACCATCGAAGGCGTAGCCCACAAGTGCCCCGTCATGTCCGACGACCCTGTGGCAGGGAACTCGGTTGGTGTCCGTATTCGTGCGCATGAAATAGCCGACCGCGCGCGCCGCTTGCGGCGCGCCGACGATACGGGCGATCTGGCCATAGGTAGCCACTTTGCCGCGTGGAATCTTCGCAACTGCATCGTATACCTGCATGCGCATGTCCATATGCGCATGATAGCAAAGCGCGGCCTCTAAAGGCCGCGCTATGAGCAGTTCTCTCGCTTGTGGTTCATGGGAAGGCGAGTGATGTCTTCGTCTGCTCACGGCTCCACCGTGAGAGCCAGGCGCAGATGCGTATCATATCGCCGGGTACATACGCTCCTCGATCGATTTCAGGAATAAGGTCGAGGAAGGAGATGTGGCGCTTCAGCCCAAGTTCGGGATCCGTACATTCGATTGGAATCTCGAGCCGTGCGGCGCAAGAAACGATATATGCGAACGTCTTCGGCGCGCCTCCCGCACGATCGAGCTCCCGCCAGAGGCCCTGCGTGCTCTGCGTGAGGAGGACAGTAAAGCGAGCGCGGATGGCGGTGCGGTCGGCCGCCTCGTCCTTCGCAAGTTCCGCAAGTGCAGCGGCTTCGTCGGCGAATGGTGCGGGTTGCATGGCAGCTCCTTCATGAACGTGTTCCTGTCATACCCTACGCGAAGGGCAAGCTCGTTGCAATCAGAGTCGTCATGGTATGATTGCGCTATGAATAACGGAAATAATCCTCTTTTCCTCGCGGGATCGGTGATCGTCGCAGGAATTTTGATAGCGGGCGCTGTGCTCTGGAACGGCCAGCACCCAGCGACTCCTTCGGCCGCAGGGACGCCGGGCGGCGGGACCGCGCCCACAGTAAATATTGCTGATGTGAATACTTCGAATAGTCCGTACCTCGGCCAGGCGAACGCGCCGGTGACGATTGCCTTTTGGAGCGATTTCCAGTGCCCGTTCTGCAAGATGTTCGAGATGCAGACGCTTCCACAAGTCGTGCAGAATTATGTGAATCAGGGAAAGGTGAAGGTCGTCTTCATGGACTTCCCGTTCCTCGGTCCGGATTCCATGACTGATGCTGAATATGCGCGCGCGATTTGGAGTCTTTATCCGAGTCTCTATTACGAGTGGCGCACAGCGCTCTTCACCAATCAGCCCCAGGAGAATAGCTTGAGCGCTTCAGCTAACCTTGCCTTCCTCAAGAAGACTACGCAGTCGGTGTCCGGTCTCGATTGGACGAAGATTGTCGCTGCCGTGCAGGCCAACCAGCCTGCGTACGACGCGGCCATCAATAACGACAAGGCCGAGGGTACGAAGGAGGGCGTGAATGCGACCCCGTCGTTCATAATCGGCACGCAGCTTATCGCCGGCGCGCAACCGTATGCGGTGTTCCAGCAGGCGATAGACGCACAGCTCAACAAGTAATACTCAGAACCTGAGTCCGGCGTGCACGGCCAGCCTCTGGCGGGCCGTGTCGTATAGTAGGAGTATGCAAATCCAGGAACTCGGCCACGTTGTGCTCTACGTAACTGACCTCGAACGGATGGCGGATTTCTATCGCGATACCCTCGGCTTTACGGAGGTCGTACGGCAGTGGCCAACGGCGCTTTTCTCAGGTGGCCGCACGCATCACGAATTGCTGCTCATCGAAGTGGGCGGGGCGCCGAGGTCACCTGCGCGCGCTCACGAGATGCGACCGGGCCTCTATCATATCGGCTTCAAGATAGGCGACGGACCTGCCGCTGCGAAGGCGGCATACGAGGAGTTGCATAAGAAGGGTGTACTTATCGTCGGGACGGCTGACCACCAGGTCACGCACAGCATCTACGTCCTCGACCCTGACGGTAACGAGCTCGAGCTTTACGCGGACGTGCGGGACGACTGGAGGCGCGACCCGAACGCAATCATGACGCCGGTGAAGCCGCTCCGATTTTAGGCTATTATGACGTCATGATCGTACTCGCCTACGCGTTTGCCGCATTCCTTGCAACCTTCATCGGCGGAACCTTTGCGCTTAAGTTTCGTGACAAACTTCATCTCATCCTCGGCTTTGCCGCGGGTGCTGTGGCGGGTGTCGCGCTTTTTGATCTCTTGCCTGAAGCGATCAGTCTCGGAACGCGCTACCACACGCCAGACACGGTCGCGCTCTTTATCGCAAGCGGCCTTTTCGGCTATCTCATCCTCGATCGCCTCATATTGCTTCATTCGCACGATGATGAAACGCATGTTGAGCATTCCCACTCCTCGCGCGGCGCATTCGGCGCGCTTACGCTCTCCCTGCATAGCTTCCTCGACGGCGTTGCGATCGGCCTCGGCTTCCAAGCGTCCGCAGCGATCGGCCTTGTTGTCACTGCCGCGGTTCTTACACATGATTTCTCCGATGGCATAAATACGGTGAGCCTCGTGCTGCGCAATCACGGATCATGGAAGCTTGCCTCGCGGTGGCTTTTCGCAGATGCGTTTGCGCCGGTACTTGGCGCCGCATCGACGCTATTTTTTGCGATCCCGGAACAGGCGATAGGGCTCGTACTCGCCGTATTCGTAGGGAGCTTCCTGTATCTTTCCGCGAGCGACCTCATCCCCGAGAGCCATCACCGGCATCCGCGCGTCCTTACAACGGTGCTCACGCTCCTCGGCGCAGGGGTTCTCTATGCGGTCGTCCATCTCGCCGGCTGAACGGTATTCACAGCAGGCTCACCGGCATCCGCGGTATAGTACGTAGATATGGAACTAATGACGATTCAGGTAACAGATGGGACGGAGATGCAGGTCCACGTCGCGCGTCCCGAGGGCGCGCCGAAGGCAGGCATCATCGTGATTCAGGAGGCGTTCGGCGTGACCGACTACATTGAGCGCATGACGGCGCGATTTACCGCAGCGGGATATCTCGCCGTGGCGCCCGAAGTATTCCATCGATCGGCAGAGGTCGGCGCGGCGTTCTCATATGATGATTTCGAGCAGGTTAAACCGCACATGGCGGCGCTTACGCTCGAAGGTCAGGAGGTCGATTTGAAGGCGTCCTACGATCTTCTCGTGCGAGAGGGAGCGCCGAAGGGGAAAATCGCGGCGCTCGGATTCTGCATGGGCGGCCGTGCGAGCTTCCTCGCGAATGCTACGCTGCCGCTTGCATGCGCTGTCTCGTTCTACGGTGGCGGTATCAGTGAGCAGCTTCTCGATCGTGTGGACGCGCTTTCAGGTCCACAGCTTTTCTTTTGGGGTGGGAAGGATGCACACATTCTCGTTGAGAAGACGCGCGCGGTCGCTGATGCGCTGGCTAACGCGAGCAAACCGTTCGTAGATGTGACGTTTTCGGAGGCTGATCATGCCTTTGCGCGCGACGTGGGAGCGCACTATCACAAGACCTCGGCGAACGAAGCGTGGGCGCTCGCCGACGCTTTCCTTGCGGATCACCTCGCGTAGGACGCCCGATGGCGCGTAGCACGACCGGAGTAGGCGGCCCGGTCGTGCTAGCATTACCCGCATGAGACTTTTCTTCCACTGGCTCGTATCGGCAGTCGCCATCGGCGTGGCCGCGTACCTCATCCCGGGGGTTTCCGTCACGATAACGGGAGCGCTCATCACGGCCGTCGTGCTCGGCGCTCTGAACCTCCTCGTGCGTCCGCTCATCTTTCTGCTCACGCTTCCACTCACGATCCTCACGCTTGGCCTCTTTACGCTCGTGATCAACGCGCTTCTTGTCTTGCTCGCGGCGGTTGTCGTGCCGGGATTTGCGGTCTCCGGTTTCTGGCCGGCGTTCTTCTTTGCGATTGTGCTTTCGATCGTGAACTGGGTGTTCTCCATCTGGCGTGTCTAAGCATGGATCCTGAACTCAAGGCGAAGCTCGAGGAGATAGAACAGAAGGTGGACGCAGCGTATAGAGCTGCGCACCGTGCGCAGCAGTATCTCTTTTGGACGGGCGTTATCACGATCGTGCTCTTCGTAGTGCCACTCATCGGACTCGTATTCGCGATCCCGTATTTCTTGAACGCTACCGCCGGCACCTACAACTCGCTCATGACGCTACCAACGAGCGTGCTGCACCAAACCACCCCTACGGCATCCGTACTACAGATGCTCGGACTTTAGGCGAGCGCGCGCCGTCTAACGAGACTCCAGGCAAGTGGCAGGAATGAAATCATAATAATCCCGAGTGAAAGCGGAAGCACATAGCGTTCGCTGTTGGGAAGTGTGGCGCCGAGGAAATAGCCGAACGAAATCATGCCCGCAGTCCAGAACAGACCACCGGCCGCGTTATAGGCGAGGAATCGGCCGTAGCGCATCTTGCCGATGCCCGCCATAATCGGGGCGACTGTCCGTATTACCGGTACAAACCGTGCGAGGACTACTGCCCGCCCGCCATACGCCTTGTAGAACGCGCGCGTGCGCGCGACGTACGAACGCTTGAAAAAGAGGGATTCCTCCCGTCGGAAGAAATTCACGCCCACATTTCGGCCGAACCAATAACCGACCGAATCGCCAGCGATAGCCGCGAGGAGGGCTGCTCCGAGCAGGAGGGGGTAGGAAAGAAAGCCGCCACCGGCAACGAGTCCGGCAGCGAACAAGAGCGAATCGCCCGGCAAGAAGATGCCGATCATAAGTCCCGACTCAGCGAATACGAACGCAATGATCCCGAGATAGCCGCCGGCCTGCACGATCGCTAGCGGGTTGAATTGAAGGCATGCGTAGAGGAACTGGCTCATTCGCCCCTAGTGTAGCAGCAAACGCACTACGCGTGGATTGCGCGGTTTCTTGCGCCGTTCATTGGTACAATCGTTCTATGGAATGGGCCCCGACACTTACGACGCCGGAGGAAGAGATAGCGTACTTGCGCGAGCAAATCGCGCAGAAGGAAGCGCAGCTTGCTGCGCGCGAGGGAGCCGTCGGACCCGAAGCGCGCGCGCAGATCATCTCAGAACGCATCAGGGCGCATGCAGCGACGCCGAGCACGATTCTCGATGAACGCTACGCGCTTGAAGCGTCCGCGCAGGACGATGCGGCGTCACGTATCGTCGTGTCCCTCAATCTGGGCGGCAGCGAGGTCGCCGTCCGCGACCTCATCCGTACCATGGAGCAGAAGGGCGTCAAGAACGCGCTTTCCGTGGCCGAACGGCTCAATGATCCGAAAGTCGGCGACGACTTCCATCGCTTCCTCGTTCGTTATCTGGCCGCCGGTCTTCCGGTCGCGGGCATCGATCAGACGGCGCCGCGCTTCAGGGCGCTCCACATGACGCTCTATGAGATCGCGCTCCCTGCGCTCGAGGCGCCCGCGCCCGGGGCGCGGGAAAAGACCTTGAAGGAGCTCGTGTCGGCTATGGAGCAGTTTTACGCGGGACTGCTTGCCGTTGCGCACGCTTCGGCCGGCGAGCCCGCATACTTTGCGCTCGAGCTTGCCGTTCCCGCCGAAGGGGCAGAGCTCCAATTCTATGCGGCCATACCGAACGGCAAGCGCGACCTCTTCGAGAAGCAGCTCCTGGCTATCTTTCCGGATGCGCATCTCGTTCAACAACCGAATGACTACAACATTTTTACCGAGGACGGCGTGTTCGCCGGCGCGGTTGCGCGACTCGCTGAGAGTCCCGCGCTACCGCTCAAAGATTATACAGATTTCGACTATGACCCGTTGAACGCGATTACGAATGCATTCGCGAAGATCGAGCACGTGGGAGAAGGCGCCGCACTGCAGCTCATCATCGAGCCGCGCGGGCAGCGCCACGTTGCGCACTACACGAAGATCCTCCAGGCGCTACGTAAGGGCGAACACCACCAGGCAGCGCTCA
Source organism: Candidatus Kaiserbacteria bacterium (assembly GCA_027451665.1). Lineage (GTDB taxonomy): Bacteria > Patescibacteriota > Minisyncoccia > Phycocordibacterales > Phycocordibacteraceae > C7867-001. Next base: position 214,619 of record DAIDIW010000002.1, on the reverse strand, counting down.
CGACGCCAGAAACGATTGCCGGTGAGGTGCTCCGCGACTTCGGGCGTACGTTGTTCTCGAGCAAACCAAAGGATGAACAGAGGGCGAAGGAAGCGGAGACCCGTCAGGTAGAGGCCAATAAGACGTATGCGCAACAGGTAGAGAAGAAGATCACTACGCCGATCGTAGGAACGACCATACGTCTCGCCGTTTCTTCGAAGGACCCGTCGCGCGCAGAACAGGTGCTTGGCGATCTGGAAGCCTCTTTCAACCAGTTTGCAAATACGACCGGCAATCGGCTCGTATTCGAGCGCATTCCGGCACGGCGTGCGTCGAGTGTACTCGAGGACTTCTCATTTCGCGTGCCGGATCCGCACGCGCTCCCGCTTTCCCTGCGCGAGGTGACGAGCTTGTACCACTTCCCGCCGGAGGGCATGGCGTCGGCGCCGCATCTGAGGCAATCGCGTACGCCGCGTGCGGCACCGCCGCTCACGCTGCCTGCTGAGGGCGTTCTCCTCGGCTACAACGAGTTCCGCGGCGCTCGTACGTCCGTACGGCTTGCGCGAGAGGATCGTCTACGCCACCTATACGCGATCGGACAGACTGGGGCGGGGAAAACGGGATTCCTGAAAGGTATGATCGTGCAGGATATTCAAGCAGGGGAGGGCTGCTGCTTTATTGACCCGCACGGGAACGACATATTCGATGTGCTCGCGGCCGTCCCGCCGGAGCGTTATAACGATGTCATCTATTTTGATCCCGCGGATATCTCACGCCCCTTCGGTCTCAATTTTCTTGAGTACGATCTCTCGAGGCCGGAGCAGAAGACGTTTATCGTGAACGAACTGCTCATGATCTTCCGGCGCCTCTATGGAGACGTCCCGGAGTCCATGGGTCCCGCCTTCGAGCAGTATTTTCGTAATGCGACCATGCTCGTAATGGAGGATCCGTTGTCGGGCTCGACCATCCTCGACATCGCTCGGGTCTTGAGCAATAGCGAATTCCGCAGACTGAAGCTCTCGCGCTCGATGAATCCCATCGTGAATCAATTCTGGACAGACATTGCGACGAAAGCAGGCGGAGACGCGGCGTTGGAGAATATAGTGCCCTACATCACTAACAAGTTCGATGATTTTACCGCAAATGATTTCATACGCCCAATCGTTGGTCAGCAGGAGTCGTCGTTCCGGTTCCGTGACGTCATGGATACGAAGAAGATACTGCTTGTGAATCTCTCTAAGGGCCGCCTGGGAGAACGCAACGCCAATCTCCTCGGGCTCATCATCGTTGGCAAGCTCTTCATGGCGGCGCTCTCTCGCGCTGATTCTCCCGGGGCTTCCTTTCCACCGTTCTATCTGTATATCGACGAGTTCCAAAACATCACGACTGACTCTATACCCGGTATTCTCTCTGAGGCCCGAAAATATAAGCTTTCGCTTACGATGGCCCACCAGTTCCTCGCGCAGATCGACGAGAAGGTGCGTGATGCGGTCTTCGGCAACGTGGGCAACATGGCGGTCTTCCGGGTGGGTGAGGACGACGCGGAATTCTTCGCAAAGCAATTCGCGCCGGTGTTCGGCGCGTCTGACTTCGTCAATCTCGAGAATCGTCACGCGCTTTTGCGTCTCCTTGCGCAGGGCGTGCCGCAGAAACCGTTCGATATGCGCACTGCGGATCTGCCGGAGGGCAACGGTGCGCAGGTTGAAGACCTTATCCAGCTTTCAATGCTGACCTACGGACGCGACCGTGCTACCGTTGAAAACATGATTCGCGAGCGGTATCTCTCGCACGCACGCGTATGAAGAATAACCGCATGGATGTTCCTCCGAAGTCGGGTGGAAGCCCCAAGGCGGTACGCGACCCGAGAGGGAAATGGGATAGGATGCGCGCTACGGCTGAGGACGCCGAACTGGTAGCGACAAGCGAGGAAGGGCATGCTCCCGAGCACGATAAAGCCGTTCCGCACGAGGAGGAGACGCAAGCGGTTCCCAGTGAGATTGCGGGGCAGACCGCATTGAGCAATGAGGAAAACGATGCCGATGAATCGCCGAATGCGTCACTTAACGACGCCATGCGTCTTTCTCCCGGTAGGGAGCGCGCCGGAAAGGAGAATGAGTCGCTCGCGAGTAGCGCTGGCGGGCCGGGAGCCGACGCTGAACCTGAAGATGGTATACAGCCGAACGCGAGCTTGCCGCCCGTTGAGGAACGGGGCTATTTTCAGGTCTTGGATAGCTCCTTGCACACGGGCGAGGGTTCTGAATATCGGACAAAGAAGGAGTGGCGAACGAAGCTTGCGGAGCTCATCGAAGGCGCCCAGAAAGGCGGAAAGAGTGCGAAGGAGAAGGCATCCTCCGCGTACGAGCACTCAGCCGAAGTCCTATCAGCGCGCAGTACGCAGCTCTCCGTTAGCCTACGAAATCTGTATGCGGGATTCAAACGCGATATCGGCGCAGTAGATGCGGGCTTCCGCTATGTGGGGGACAATCCGCGCGAGGCGCTTGCCCATGGCGGCAGAGCTACGATCGAAGTCGCCAAGACGACAGGCGAATATCTGGGCTATTTTCTGAAGCGCGATATCGAACTATCGGAGAAGGGCGCGAAGCTCCGGGCAGACTTCAAGGGTCTTACGCGGTGGTACAACGGGCTCGATATGCGCCATAAGGTGTACCTATCGACCGCGCTCGCGCTTGGTGCCGGGGTGACAAGCGGGGTCTTCGCCTCTGTCCTTGTGGGAGGTACGTTTATACAACGCGCGCTCGGTACCTCGGGATTCTACATGAATCGCATGAAAGGGCTTGATGCGAAGCTCGAAGCAGAGAAACATTGGCTCCTCTCGAAGGATAGCGCCGCCTGGAAGCGGCACGCATATGTCGGCGCACTCACGGCGGCGTATACCGGCGCTACGCTTGGTGGCTCGCTGGCATTCTCGCATTACCTTCATGAGTGGCTTTATGGTGCGGATCATGCCGCTTCGGTGCCGAACGATCATTCGGGAGCGTCTGTTCCGGAAGCCTCGCCTGTAGCTGTGTCACACGCGTCGCAATCCCATGCGCCGCATCCTGCTTCGCCGCTGTCGAGTGTAAGCGCGGAAGCGGTTGCGAGATCCGTTCCCGCGCCGGAGCACCTCGATGCATCCGCGGTAACGCTGCATGCCAACCATGTCGCGACGGCTGCTCCCGGTGCTGCGCCGGAGCTGTCGCATGCCGCACCATCGGTCGCGACGGAAGCGTTCAAGGGCCATGGGTACGAATACATGCTGAAACATGGCATGTGGAAGCAGCTGCAGCACGCCGGACTCAAGGCCGAGGATTATTTAAAGCCAGGGATTCCCCAGGATAAGCAATCTGATCTCTATAGGCTTCTCACGGCCAACCCGGGAAATATCGATCGCGTGGTCGATCAGATCGCGCGCAGTCATCATTTCGTGCTTGAGAACGGCGAGAGCGTCACTATTAACCCAACTGCACACATGACATTCGATGCGCACGGGAATATCGAGCTGAATGGGCATGCTGCCGCGCCGCCTCATGCGCACACGACAGCGCCGTATCACCCTGAAGGTCACGTGCCTGCGACGAGCGCTCCGACTATGCACGGCGCGCCAGCGCTATCACCGGCCGATACGCTGAATCATGCTGAGCATATGGCGTTCGAGAAAGGTCCTACGGAGATGCGTGCCTGGCTCAGGTCCATAGGCTTCCATACGCATCATGCGGCCGCTCCCGATGCGAGCCAGGCGATGAACCATTCGACAGCGCCTGCCACGCACGAGGGCATGCTAACGGGTCACCCGCTTGCGCATCCGGAACAGCTAGAGGCCGGGAAATATCTCACCGTAGATGCTGCAAACGCGCACCGCTACGTTTCCACAGACGGGCACGATGTCGTCTATGGCGGTACGAACGAAGAGCGCGAAGCGCTTGCGTTCGAATGGGTGACGAAGGACCATACCGCGGTCGTCTATTTCGATAAGGCTATTCGCGGTATTCTGAAGACCCATCATCAGCTTATGCGCGCGGAATGGATCGACATGCAGGGAACAACAGGTATGCCATTTGGTTCCGGTGCTCGAATTCATATCAGCCCTCAAATCTCGCCGGTGCTTCAAGAGGGAGCAAAGATCCCGCACGCGCCCTCGGTAGATGATCTCCAGCGCGAGCTCCCGGATGCTTTCTAGCGCGTGCTACCATTCTTACTATATGCAACCAGATGACATGAAGAAGCAGGTGGCTGTCGATCTCGGGATCAGCGAACTTTCCTCGCACGAACAGGATGAGCTTATCGCCCAGTTCGGTGAAGTGGCTCTTAAGGCGGCGACCGTTGCGGTGCTTGAGAAGCTCACGCCGGATAAGCGGCATGAATTTGCAAAACTCGCCGAGGGTGGGGATGCTCAGATCGTGCAAGAGTTCCTTGATCGTGAAGTTCCGGATCATGAGCGGCTCGCAAAGGAAGCCGTCCAAAAAGAGGTCGAGAATTTCCGCGCCTTTCAGAATTCCCAGACGTAAGACTACCCATCCTCGCCTCGAGGGGTATACTATCCGCATATGCAACCGACACAGACTGGAATCGCCGTCGCACTCGCACTCGTCGTAATAGCAGTGTTCTTCATTTTCCCCGGCCTCTGGCCGTTTGGGGGATCGAGTCCTGCCGCAGGTGCTGCTGCGACGACTCCCGCAGCGACCACAACCACAATGGCAACTACTACGAGCGATCAATCCGCAACCTCTTCAACTTCTATGGACCTTACCGCACAACCTGTCACTTCGCTTCAGGTGACCGATGAGACGATCGGTACCGGGGCGACCGCCGTTAAGGGCGACTCCGTTACCGTCGAGTATGTCGGTGCATTAACCGACGGTACCGTATTCGACGCGTCCGCGAATCATCCGCAGACCAAAGATGGATTCACGTTCACGCTCGGTGCGGGGCAGGTGATCCAGGGATGGGATCAGGGCGTGGCCGGAATGAAGGTGGGGGGCGTGCGTAAGCTCGTCATCCCGCCATCCATGGCGTATGGCGCGCAAGGCATTTCAGGAGTGATTCCGCCAAACGCGACGCTCGTTTTCCAGGTGAAGCTTCTCTCCGTTACGAAACCGTAAGAACGCGCGTTATCGGAAAAGAGTGGCATAAGAAAATGGCCCGAGGCAAGCCTCGAGCCATTTTGTAAGGAATGCATGGAGCCTAATGGCCAGTGACGCCATTTGGAATGTGCGAGTGAAAGGGAGGAGAATTCATCCTCCCCGACTGTAGCTCGCCGTCGCCCATGGGTATCAGAGGTCGCTCCTTGATCCTGTCGATGTAGTTTGCACGCGGACCTCGGAAGTCCGGCATTTGCCTGCGCAGGCTTTCCGCCGGATCGTTGGTAGCGTTCTCGCTCCTGACGAATCCTGCGACCACGTGAAGCCGTCTGAAGACTCTGCGGTGGTCGTACTTCTCGTCATCGCGCATCGTCTGCTCGACCATGGCGGCTATGTCGTACACTTCTCCGTAACTATAACTTTGGAGCCCGTTGACGGAGTATCCAAGTCCGTAGACCGCCGCGGTGTAGCCGGCAGCAGGACCGGCCATTCCGCCTGTATAGAAGAGGCCTTGCGTTGCACCGCCAGCCGCACCTGCGACGGCGCCAGCGAGCCCATCGGTCACGGCTGCTTCGAACGGAGACGAGAGCTGACCCGTGAGTATCAGATGGTCCTGCTTCGCGATTTCTTGGACGGCCTGATATTCCCTGTAGGTGAGCGGCTGACGACCTGTTTTGTATACCACGAGCATGGACATGGGATCGGAACCGAGCCCGTTAAAGGGTCCCGGTACTGTCCCGCAACCGGCGAGCACAAGCAGCGCAGCGATCCCGAGGAGTAATCCCCGGAAGTTCATGGATTGCATGAGGTACTCCTTTGGTTTCGGCTCGCACGAGCCGGAATTGCCCCGCCATCAACGTACGCCTATTATGATGATTGTCAAATGGACCCATTCTCGTTATCCTCAACCGGATGAGCGCACTCTCCTTCGATATCGAGCGGCACGCAGAGAACTCGCGTGCGCGAGCCGGTGTCATACATACGCCGCACGGGGACATACGGACACCTGCGTTCTCGCCCGTGGGTACGAAGGCGACGGTGAAGGGCGTACTGCCAGGAGCGCTTACGGAACTCGGGGCGGAAGTGGTTCTTGCGAACACCTATCATCTTTACCTGCAGCCGGGCGAAGCGCTCGTGCGGGAGGCGGGAGGCATCGCCGACTTCATGGGGTGGGGCGGTCCGACCATTACAGATTCTGGAGGATTTCAGGTATTCTCACTCGGTGCCGCGTTCAATCGGAAGGTCTCGAAGTTCGCAGATGAGGCGCAGGGAGAGATGAGCGAGAAGGAGGACCAGATGGCGGTCTATGATGAGTCCGTCGCATCGCAGCACGGGCAGCTTGCCGTCATCGATGATGAGGGAGTCACGTTCACCTCGCATCTGGACGGCTCGCTCCACCGCTTCACGCCCGAACGTTCGATCGAAATCCAGCATGACTTAGGCGCAGACATCTTCTTCGCGTTCGATGAGTGCACGGCGCCGGACGAGCCACGCGAATATCAGCTAGAAGCTATGCGGCGCACGCATCGGTGGGCTGAGCGCTCCTTGAAGGCGCATCGGCAGGATATCGATGCCGCTAAGCGGCAGGCGATCTTCGGTATCGTGCAAGGAGGCCGGCACACGGACCTGCGCGCCGAAAGCGCGAGGGCCATCGCAGAAATGGGATTCGACGGCGTAGGAATCGGCGGCTCATTCAGCAAGGAGGATATGCGCGGCGCGCTCCAAGCAGCTATAGGCGAACTGCCCGCGGAGCTCCCGAAGCATTTCCTCGGCATCGGTGAGCCGGGTGATGTACTTGAGGGGATCGCGAATGGAATCGACCTGTTTGATTGCGTGGCGCCCACGCGGCTCGGACGTCATGGCACGATATATACGCCGGGCGGGCTTTTGCACCTCACGAATGAGAAGTGCCGCAGCGATCTCACGCCGCTTTCCGCCCTCGAGATGCAGAAGTCAGACCTCTGCAGCAGCGGAAGTCTGACTTCTGCAGGCATGGGAGCGTTCACGGTGGCATATGTGGCGCATCTCCTGCGGAGTGGTGAGATACTCGGCGCGACTATCGCATCGATGCACAATCTGCAGTTCATCCTCTCGCTCGTGAAGGGTGCGCGGCAGGCAATTCTCGATCGACGTTTCGATGAATACCGTGCAGACTTCACGAGTAGCTACTATGGCTAACTTCAAGCTTCATAACCCATACGAGCCGGCCGGTGACCAGCCGAAGGCGATAGAGGCCCTCTCGAAGGCTCTATCGAAGGGTATGCGCTACCAGACGCTTCTCGGCGTCACTGGCTCAGGCAAGACCTTCACGATGGCGAATGTCATCGCGGAGCATGATAGGCCGACACTCGTGCTTGCGCACAACAAGACGCTCGCAGCGCAGCTCGCGCAGGAGTACCGCGAGTTCTTTCCGGAAAATGCGGTGCACTATTTCGTCTCGTACTACGACTACTATCAGCCAGAGGCGTACATCGCGCACTCGGATACGTATATCGAGAAGGAGGCGATGATCAATGCGGAGATAGACCGTCTGCGCCACGCGGCGACGCAGGCCTTGCTCACGCGCAAAGACGTCATCATCGTGGCTTCGGTCTCGGCTATCTATGGTCTCGGTAGCCCCGAGCAGTACGAGAAGGTACATGTGAAGATACAAAAAGGTGAGGAGGAGAATCGCGCTGCGCTCATACGGAAGCTCATTAACATCTATTTCGAGCGCACCACCGCAGACCTCGAGCCGGGACAGCTGCGCGCTATCGGGAACGCGCTTGAGTTCATGCCGGTGAATGAGCGCGCACTCTACCGCGTCTCGTTCGACATCGACCGCGTTGCAAGCATCGAGCAGCTCGACCCGGTCTCCCGCGCCAAAGTAGCCGAGCCTGAGAGCATCTTCGTATTCCCGGCGAAGCACTTCGTGACGAACGAAGAGGAGCGTGAGCGCGCGCTCAAAGACATCAAGGAAGAGCTCGATCTTCAGCTCGCGAAGTTCAAGCGCGAGGAGAAGCCCTTGGAGCACGAACGCCTGAAGCGCCGCACGCTCCATGACATCGCCCTCATCCGCGAGCTCGGGTACACGAACGGCATCGAGAACTACTCGCGTCATTTCGACGGCCGTAAGCCAGGCGAAGCGCCGTACACGCTCCTGGACTACTTCAAGCGCTGCGACAAGGACTTCCTCACGATCATCGACGAGTCGCACGTCACCATCCCGCAGATCGGCGGCATGTTCGCGGGTGACCGTTCGCGTAAGGACAATCTCGTCGAGTACGGCTTCCGTCTGCCGAGCGCGCGCGATAACCGTCCGCTTACCTTCGATGAGTTCGAGACACGCGTGGGCCAGTCGCTTTACACGAGCGCCACGCCCGGCAATTACGAGCTCGAGCACTCGAAAAGGCCCGAAGGACAGGTTGTCGAGCAGATCATCCGCCCGACGGGTCTTATCGATCCGGAGCTCGTCATCCGCGGAGTCGTCGAGAAGGATGCCTACAAAGGCCAGGTCGCGAATTTCATCGAGGAGGCGGTGAAGACGATAGAGAACGGCGGCCGTGCGCTCGCGACCACGCTTACGAAGCAAATGGCCGAGGACCTTTCGGACTTCCTCAAGAAGCGCGGTATGAAGGCCGAGTATCTCCACTCAGACGTGAAGACCATCGACCGTATCGATATCCTCACGAAGTTCCGCAAGGGCGAGTTCGACATCCTTGTGGGTGTGAACCTCCTGCGCGAAGGACTCGACCTTCCGGAGGTGGAGCTCGTGGGAATCCTCGACGCAGACAAAGAGGGCTTCCTTCGCAGCGAGACATCGCTCATCCAGACCATCGGCCGTGCCGCGCGTAACGTGCTCGGCCGCGTCATCCTCTACGCTGACGTCATGACGGGCTCCTTGGAGAAAGCGATAGGGGAGACGAATCGCCGCCGCGAGATACAGCTTGCGTATAACAAGGAGCACGGCATCACCCCGAAGACGATCAAGAAGGAGATCAAGGACATCGCCGAGAGCATGCGCTCTGAGCATCAGAAGACGGTGGGCGATTTGCTCGCGCTCGACAAGCTCGCCTACAAGGATGACCCGGAAGCGTTCATTAAAGCGAAGCGCGAAGAGATGGCTGAAGCGGTGGAGCGTCTCGACTTCGAGACCGCAGCCATCATCCGCGACGAGCTCTATGAGCTCGAAGGCAACGGCCCCAAGGCCAAGAAATCGAGGAAGCGTAAGCTCTTGTCGTAACGCGGCAAAATCCAAATGACAGGAAACTTCGAAGAAATCGGATCTAGACTAGAAAGGAAATTTCATGCAGCACCTTCCTTTTGGAAGCGGTTTACTTATTGGGGAAGCAAAGTCTGGGGCACTCTTTCTCTCGCAGCTGGTGTTTCGGGGACAATTTTTCTAGCTATTGTTGTACAGCCAAATCCTCAGCACCTAAGCATCGTAGGAGGGAGTGGGAGTACGGGTCCATACATCTCTTGGAGCGTCGCGGCGAGTAGACGCTGATTAGTTTCAATTGTGTTATAGTTATTCTGTACCTGCCCCGCCACGGGCAGGAAAAGGCTATAGATGGCGACTAAGAAGGACAAGAACTCGAAGGAGCATCATCACAAGCACGGGAGCGACTGGCTCCGCGTGAAGGGTGCGCGTACCCATAACCTGAAGAACATCGACGTGGAGATGCCGCGCGGGGCTATGAGCGTTATCACGGGCCTCTCGGGCTCGGGTAAGTCCTCGCTCGCCTTCGACACGATCTTTGCGGAAGGGCAGCGTCGCTACGTGGAATCGCTTTCCGCGTACGCGCGCCAGTTCTTGAATCAGATGAGTAAGCCGGACGTCGATGAGATCGAGGGACTCTCGCCGGCGATTTCCATAGATCAGAAGAGTCGCTCCAATAATCCGCGCTCGACGGTGGCGACAGTCACTGAGATTTACGACTATTTGCGCGTCCTGTATGCGCGCGCGGGCCAGCCATACTGCATCCATCACGATGTGCCTATCACGCGTCTCTCGAAAGAGGAGATGATAAAGATGGTGCTCGGCAATATCGAGAAGCGCCGCAAGGAAGGCGACGAGGCGGTCATGGGTGTCGCAGTCGATAAGACGATGGTCACCATCTACGCGCCGGTGGTTATCGGCCGCAAGGGCGAGTACTACCAGCTTCTCTACGACCTCCTCGGCAAGGGATTCGAGCGGGTCATGATAGACGGCAAGCTGCACAGCTTGCGCGAGAAGATCGCGCTCGACCGCAATAAGCGGCACGATATCGACGCGGTCGTCGATGGCATTTACGTGACGGACTTCACGCGCTCGACGACCGATGCGCGTGAGCGCCTTTCAGAAGCGCTCGAGATAGCGCTCAAGGAAGCCGACGGACTCGTGAAGATTAAGCATGCGGACGGTACGTTCGAGACGCTGTCATCGAAGTTCATCTGCCCGGAAGACGGTGCGTCCTTTCCGGAAGTAGAGCCACGTCTCTTCTCTTTCAACTCGCCGTACGGGGCGTGTCCGGAGTGTAACGGACTCGGCACTAAGTCGCTCTTCTCAGACGAGCCCTGCCCCCTGTGCGGCGGAAAGCGTCTACGTCCCGAGGCGCTTCGCGTGTACCTGAAATCATCAAAGGATAAGACGCTTGGCAAGAATATCGTTGACTTCACTGACATGAGCATCAGGGACGCGAAGGACTTCGTCGACTCACTCGAGCTCTCTGAGATGAAGCAGGATATCGCGCTCCCGGTCTTGAAGGAAATCGAGAACCGCCTCTCGTTCATGCTAAATGTCGGTCTCGACTACCTGACCCTTGATCGTAGCGCTGCGACGCTTTCCGGCGGCGAGGCGCAACGTATCCGTCTTGCGTCGCAACTTGGAAGCGGGCTCACAGGCGCGCTCTACGTGCTTGATGAACCGACCATCGGCCTCCATCAGCGTGATAACGACCGTCTCATCGAGACCTTGGGTCGCCTGCGGGAACTCGGCAACACCATCGTGGTCGTCGAGCACGACGAAGACACTATCTACGCCGCAGACTATATCGTCGATATCGGTCCGGGAGCTGGCGTACACGGCGGCAATGTCGTTGCGGCCGGCTGGCTCGATGACCTTCTTACTGCGCCGAAGAACGAAAGCGGTTCGTTCACGCTTTCTTACTTACGCGGCGAAACGGAGATTACAGTGCCCCAGGAACGTCGCGCGGCAGAGAAGGGCTGGATACGCGTGAAGGGTGCGACCCTGCATAACCTGAAGAATCAGAACGTTGATGTGCCGCTCGGCAAGCTCGTATGCATCACGGGTGTCTCTGGCAGCGGTAAGTCCACCTTCCTCTATGACATCCTCCATAAGAATGTCGCGGCGCGCTTTGCGCGTCGCGAGGCGAAGCTCGAACATGTTTCCACACTTACCGGGACGGAATACCTTGGACGCGTCGTCCTTATCGATCAATCACCCATCGGCCGGACGCCCCGCAGTAATCCGGCCACCTATACGGGAGCAATGACGCACGTCCGCGATCTCTTTGCCGCTACGTCTGAAGCGCGAGCGCGCGGATGGAAGCCCGGCCGCTTCTCTTTCAATGTACCTGGCGGGCGCTGCGAGGCCTGCCAGGGTAACGGCTCTATCGCGGTTGAGATGCACTTCCTGCCTACCGTCTACGTGACCTGCGATGTATGCGAGGGGAAGCGGTTCATGAAAGAAACCCTGGAGATTACCTACCGAGGGAAGAATGTCCACGAGGTGCTGCAGATGACGATCGAGGAAGCAGAAAAATTCTTCGGTGACATCCCGGCTATCGCCGAGCGTTTACAGTCCTTGCATTCGACCGGCCTCGAATACCTCACGCTCGGCCAGAGTGCGACGACTCTTTCTGGCGGCGAGGCACAGCGCGTTAAGATCGCAAGCGAACTATACCGCCCGCATACGATGAAGACCCTCTACCTGCTCGACGAGCCGACCGTAGGCCTCCACTACGAGGACGTGCGCAAGCTCATCGAGATTCTCCAGGAGCTCGTGCGTCGGGGGAACACAGTGGTCGTAATTGAACATAATCTCGATGTCGTCAAGAGCGCGGACTACCTTATCGACTTCGGTCCTGAAGGCGGCATAAACGGCGGGAAGATAATCGCGAAAGGCACGCCGGAAGAGGTTGCGGGTGTCGAGAGATCGTACACTGGACAGTACCTTGCGAAGATGCTCGGTAAGCGCAAGCGTGCTGTGAAGAAGTAGGGTGGGGATAGCCCTCTGCGGAAGTGCTAAACTTTTCTTTTTAGAGGCCAGAAACGGGAGGGCACCATGCCCGATGCATACGTATTCGCGCAATTACGCGCGTTTCTCGGACTTTCGAAGGAAAGCACGGAGATCGATGTCTTTTGTGAATGTCATAGGGACTATTACGAAAGCATGCCGCATATCGCGGCCGACTACGGTATGAAATATTATGTCGAATTTAAGGAAACCGGTGCGCTTCCTTTCTTCGTTCGGCGCGTATTGGAAAGAGCCCGCGAGACAGCGAGACATGCACGGCCGGAGTGAATCTCCGGCCTGCACTTATTTATTCGGTTGAGTTTGCCTTCCTTCTCAGGCACACTGAAATGATGGAACGCGCAGATCTGAAGCGACTGGAACTCCCGGACTGCCCGGGCGTCTATCTTTTCAAGAAGGGCAGAAAGGTTTTGTATGTGGGGAAGGCCACATCGCTGCGTGATCGCGTGAAGAGTTATTTTGACGATAATCTCATCGTTACGCGCGGACCGCGTATTGTCGACATGGTGACGAGCACCAATCGCCTCTCGTACGAGACGACGCCCACGGTGCTCGAAGCCTTGGTGCGCGAGGCGGCGCTCATAAAGCACTACATGCCGCCCGCCAACATCGACGGCAAGGATGACTCCTCATTCATGTATGCGGTCGTCACGAAGGAAGACATCCCACGTATCCTTTCCATCCGTGGGAAGGATCTGGACCGCTCGAAGAAGCAGACGCGTGAGGGCGTAGGCGTCTCAGATATATACGGACCCTTTCCTTCGGGTGCGCAGCTGCGCGAGGGGCTCCGGCTCATCCGTCGCATATTCCCATTCTACGATACGCCAAAGCCCGTCGGGGCGAAGAGCAAGCATCAGGCAGCGAAGGTAGAGTTCAATCGACAGATCGGACACTATCCGCGCGCGTATGATCCGCTGGAGTATCGCCGCACGATGCGCAATGTGAAGCTCTTTCTTTCGGGACGCGGCAAGGAGCTCAGACGTACGCTTGAACGCGAGATGCGAGAGGCAGCGAAGGAAGAGCGATTCGAGGATGCAGCTGAATCGCGGAAGGAGCTCTTCTCGCTCGATCACCTCCAGGATGTCTCGCTCATCCGCGAGGATCGTGGGACCGTGGGGGCTACGGGACGCATCGAGGCGTACGATACGGCCCATCTCTCCGGTACGAATGCGGTCGGCGTCATGACGGTAGTTGAGGATGGTGTGCCTATAAAGAAGGAGTATCGGACGTTCAATATCCGCGGCGTCCAGAAGAATGACGACATCGCTTCCTTGCAAGAGCTGCTTACGCGCCGTTTCGGCCATTCGGAATGGCCGTATCCGAATGTCATTATCGTTGATGGTGGGAGAGCCCAGAAGAAGGCAGCGGAAGTCGTGCTCGTCAACGCAGGAATCACCATCCCCGTGGTTTCCGTGATAAAGGACGAGCGTCATCGTCCGCGCGAAGTCATAGGCGCACGCCTGGCGCGGATCTCAGAAGCTGATGCTGTGCTTGCGAATTCCGAGGCACATCGCTTTTCTCTCGCTCGGCACCGACGCGCTCGCGGCAAACCGTTGCGTTCCTAACGAATGCTACAATCTTCCCATGCAAACCATCGTCGGGGTGCTCCGCGGCGGTCCGAGTCGCAAGCATGAGGTCTCGCTTAAGACTGGGGCATCCATGCTCGAAGCATTGCCTCCCGAGCGCTTCTTCGTCCGCGATATCTACATAGACCGGCAAGGTCTTTGGCATGATCGCGGCCGTCCTTCGACACCGGAGCGCATCCTCCGCCAGCTCGATGTCGTACTGGTCGGTTTGCATGGAGAATACGGCGAGGACGGAGAAGTCCAGCGGCTCCTTGAGCGATTCGGCGTACCCTATGCCGGCACTGACTCATTCGGATCGTACCTCGCCATGCATAAGCTTATGGCCAAGATGAAGGCGCGTGAGCTTGGACTTCAGACGCCCGCATTCCGTTATGTGGAATCACAGGATGATCTTGATGCGATCGCAAGGGAAGTGACGCGCGCGTTTCATCAGCCGGTGGTCATAAAGCCGATCGGCTGGGGCTCGTCCCTCGGTATTTCAATCGTTGGCGGTTATGCGCCGATCCGTGAAGCACTCTTTCGGCTTCGTACAGAGGGTGCGCGAAGCATTCTCATTGAGGAGTATGTGCGCGGACAGGAGGCGACCACCGGCGTCATCGAACAGATCCGTGGCGAGGCGCTTTATGTGCTACCCTCGGTAGAAATCGTGCCGCCCTCGGGAGACTTCTTTTCATATCATTCAAAGTATTCGGGCGCCGCGCGGGAGATCGTGCCAGGACACTTCCGCCGTGTCGATGCAGAGGAGCTCGCGCGCGCCGCTCGTCTCATGCATCGCGGTCTCGGCCTGCGCCACTATTCACGCTCGGATTTCATGGTGACGCCGCGAGGTATCTACTATCTCGAGACGAATACGCTCCCGGGACTCACGCGCGAATCGCTCATGCCAAAGGCGCTTTCCGCAGTCGGAATCGCGCTCCCGGATTTTGTCTCGCATCTCGTCCGGCTCGCACTTCGAGAGGTATGACCCTCCAGGTGGGCGTAAAAGCGTTTCTTCACGACGGACGGGCAGATTCCTGCTGCTGAAGCGTAACACTGAACAGTACGGCGTTATGAAGGGTTTGTGGGACTTGTCCGGAGGGCGGATCGAACCAGGCAGTCCGCTCCTGGAGAATCTCGCGCGCGAGGTACGCGAAGAGACCGGACTTCATCTGTCAGAAATGCCGACCTTGCTCGCGGCGCAGGACCTTTTCGTGGGTGGTGATCGTCATGTGGTGCGACTCACGTATTTGGTACACGGCGAGGGAGAGGTTGTACGCCATAGCGGAGAACACACGGCTCATGCCTGGTACACTCTCGAGGAGCTGCTCTCCCATGAGGATCTCGATGTCTACGCGTCAGACGTGTTACGACGCCTAAGCGCATCTTCATTTTAAAAGCCGCAAATGCTAGTATGCTAGCCGCGGGGCCCTTAGCTCAGCTGGTAGAGCACCTCATTTGCAATGAGGGGGTCAGGAGTTCGAATCTCCTAGGGTCCACCAAGGATTGCAGAGGAGCGTAAAGGAAGGGCGCGGTGAGGAATCAAGAACATGCGCGGCTTGAAAGCTCCATAATAGGCTAATCGTATTACTTCGTATGAAGCAGATTCCTGAATCGTTCGCGCTGGCTGCGCTCGTGACGCTCCTCATACTCGTGGCCGGGTTCGCATGGCAGGCGGACAAGACTGCCGTGCTCGGGAAGGAGCTGACTGCGCTTAAGAGCTCGCTTAGCGAAACGAATGCGGCCGTCGCAGAACTTGCGCACTCGGCGAGCACGACGGCAGCGTCTACCCAAGCAACTATATCTGAGCTCTCGCGACGCGAGCAGCAATTGAACGCCCAGCCGGGCTCGAGCAATGTGCTGCAGAACGCAGTCGCCAAGGCTACGCCTGCCGTAGTTTCAATTGTAGAGAGCAAAGAAGTACCTGAGCTGCAGGTGACGTACGAGAATCCGTTCGGGAACGACCCGAATTTCCAGGGCTTCGGCATCCAGGTGCCGGTATATCATCAAGTGGGCACCACGACGCAGCAGGTATCTGCGGGGACAGGCTTCTTTGTGAAGAGTAACGGGTATATCGTGACGAACAAGCACGTCGTGCCGGACACGAATGCACTGTATACGGTCTTGCTCGCGAACGGGACGCAGAAGCAGGGAACCGTTATTTGGCGTTCGCCGAGCGAAGACCTTGCCGTAGTGAAAGTCTCCGGTAGCGGGTATACCACCATTCCGCTCGGCGATTCTTCGAGTCTTAAGCTCGGCGAGAGCGTGTTTGCCGTAGGGAATGCGCTCGGCCAATACAACAACTCGGTCTCCGTGGGAGTCATTTCCGGACTCAATCGCTCCATTACGGCAGCAGATACGGCGACCGGCCAGTCGGAAACCCTGAAGGGCGTCATTCAGACCGATGCCGCCATTAATCCCGGCAACTCGGGCGGGCCGCTTGTAAACCTCTCCGGTGAGGCAATCGGCGTTGACGTGGCTACCGCACAAGGCGCGCAGAACGTTGGCTTTGCGCTCCCCATTAGTGAGGTGAAAAGCGCGCTTGTGTCGCTCGGTATTTAAAATTACCCAATATCTGCTATCCTTCCAGGGCGCGGCGACAGATGGGCGGTTAGCTCAGTTGGTAGAGCACACCCTTCACACGGGTGGGGTCACAGGTTCGAGTCCTGTACCGCCCACCATTCTTTGCGCGGCGTGTCGCGTGACAGATCAAGTTCTGTGTCGGGCCGTGGTATAGTGGTATTACGTACGCTTCGGGTGCGTATAACCCGAGTTCGATTCTCGGCGGCCCGACACAGAGCTCGTATCTGGCATAGGCATACGGAAAGCGCCCTTCACGGGGCGCTTTCCGTATGCCCTTTGTATGGCACGGAAGAGTGCTAGCATGCCTATATGAACTTTTTCACATACTGCGGCATCGCTGCGGCGTGCATTATCGCGCCCTATCTTGCTGGCGGCATCGGCGCGCTCTTTACGACACCGAACATCCGCACCTGGTATGACACGCTCACGAAGCCGAGCTGGAACCCGCCGAACTGGGTATTCGCACCCGTCTGGAACATCCTGTATCTCCTCATGGGTATCGCTGCGCTGCTCGTCTTTCTTGGCGGCCGTCCTGGCTATGCGTTCGCACTCTATGTCTTCTTCGGGCACCTGATCATAAACGCGCTCTGGTCAATCGTCTTCTTTGGCATGCATCGGCCCCGCTCCGGCATGGTGATAATCGTGCTTTTATGGCTTTGCGTCGTGGCATTCATTGCGCTATTCATTCCGCTCTCTGCATTATCCGCATGGTTGCTCTTGCCGTACCTGCTCTGGGTAAGTTATGCCGCGACGCTTAATCTCGGGATCGTGCTGCTAAACTAGTACTATGTATCTCAAGCTCTTCCTCATCACCCTTCCGGTGCTCGCGGTCATCGACCTCGCGTGGATAGTGGGCGTCGCACGCTCGTTCTATAAGTCGCAGCTCGGCTCGTTACTCGCGAGCCATACGGTGTGGTGGGCGGCGGTCGTGTTCTATCTACTCTACGTCGCCGGCCTCGTGTTTTTCGTCATCGAGCCGGCAGTAGGGAAGCACTCGCTCGCGTTCGCTTTCTTCGCTGGCGGGTTCTTCGGTCTCATTGCCTATGGTACCTACGATCTCACGAATCTCGCGACCACGGCAGCATGGCCGCTCACAATGAGCCTGGTCGACATGGCGTGGGGAACGTTTGCGGGAGCCGTCATCTCGAGCGCGGTCTATCTCGTGGCGGGAGTGCTCCTCTGATTCGCAGCACGGTGGGTGCGTGGTATGCTGCGCGCACGCGGGCCGTAGTATACCGGTAGTACGCGTCCATGGGGTGGATGTAGACCGGGTTCGATTCCCGGCGGCCCGAAAGTTTGTTATATTCTCCCGCACAGGGCCCTTAGCTCAGTTGGTAGAGCGCGTCATTCGCATTGACGAGGTCAGGAGTTCGAATCTCCTAGGGTCCACCAAACCGGACACAGTGTCCAATTCCGCCGCCTTGACGATGAACTGGCGTATTTCTTGCTTCGTTTAGCGAGCCGCCAATAGCTCGGTAAGTCGAGAGCGTGCGGATTAGCTCGCGCGAGAAAAGGCGGTACATCGTCGCCCTTTCCTATTCACGTATTCCCTTACGCTCGAGCGGCTGCGTTATAGTTAGGGATGTTTAGTGACATATCCTATGACTGATTCTCTGCTCGTTCGCTTCATGAGCGACCGTTCGATATGGGAGGGGAAGTATGCTGATCTCTGGAGCATCACGCACGTGATTTCCGGTACACTCATCGCATTCCTTCTACTCGAACACTCGGTCTTCTTTTGGCCGGGTCTCGGCATAAGCGTGCTTGTTGCCGGAGGCTGGGAACTTATTGAGCGGTTCACCGGACTAGCTTCGACAGAAGCTGTCACGAATAGCTTTGCGGACATCCTATTCGCCCAGCTCGGGTTCGCTACGGGGTATGAGCTGTTGCGGTTCATGCGGTATGAACGTGCGGTCCTGGTCGCTGGCCTTCTATTCGGGGCATTCGTCGCATGCGTGACCGTTGGGTGGGCGTCGTACGCATATTATCGCAACGTGCCATGACACGCGACGTCTTGCTTCTTGCGCTTCTCGCGCTCGTCATCGCGAGCATGTATCTGTATTTCCCGCTGAATCGCGGGCGGGCGAAGTATTACTTTATGAGCGCGCTCGACAGGCAGATACCCTTCGTGCCTGAATTCATCTTCCCGTACTTCGGACTTTTCCCGTTCGTGGGAGTGGCGCTTATCCGTATGTTTGAGACTCCTTACGCCGAGGCGCTCTATGTTGCGCTCATCTTTGGGCTGCTTGCAGGTTCCCTCACGCGTTATTTCATCAAAGGCGGCATACGCCAGCCCGAGATACGGCGCAACGACGTGAGTAGCAGGCTCGTCCACTGGCTTTATCGCCACGATGATCGGGCGCACACATTTCCAAGCACCCACGTCCTCATGGCGCTCACGGTGGCCTACTTCTGCGCGCTCGCATTTCCCGCGTATGCTCCCCTTATCTGGACGGTCGGCACGCTCGTGGCCCTTTCGACGTTGTTCGTAAAGCAGCACTACCTCGCAGATGTCATTGGCGGTGCCGCATATGCTGTTGCCGCGATATACGTTTCCGGCCTCATACTGACCGGTCCTGTAGCGCGTACCGTAGAAATGCGGTTAAATGGTGCACACGGGCTCGTAGCTCAGCTGGTAGAGCACCTCCATGGCATGGAGGGGGTCAGGGGTTCAAGTCCCCTCGAGTCCACAGGAGTCTGACTCTGCAGAGGAGATAGCAGAACCGCCGCCCGAAGGGCGGCGGTTCTGTGCTGCACGAAGTCGCAGCTTATTTCATGTGCGTCGAGACGAGCTTTGTCATCTCGAACATGGTAACTTCGTCCTTGCCGAAAATCGGGCGGAGCTTGTTATCCGCAAGGATGTTGCGCTTGTTCGCCGGGTTCTGGAGATCATTCCTCTTGATGTACTCCCAGAGTTTTTTGACGACCTCAGAACGGGGCATGGGACCCTTGCCCACGACTGCCTCAAGCTCAGCGTCGAGCTCCAGAGGCTTCAGAAGTGCGGGGTTGGCTTTTCGTGCCATAGCGATTACGTGTGGTATTAGGTTTCTAGCTAACGAGGGCAAGTATACCCCGTAAGAACCGGAATGCTAGGGCAGGGAGGCGAGCACCGTTGATAGCGGGTTATCCACATAATTCTTGCCAGAGGGTCAAATGCCTATTGTGTTTTCGTACAGAAACCCTATACTGCCCGCGGTTTAGACAGCGTTCGCATCGTGTGAACGCCCTTACCATGACATTAGGAGGCCTGGATGGCTCACGGTACTGCGGCGGCGATCAATGGCAATGGGGCAGTTTCTGCTCGCATGCCGGCGAAGACCGTCCTGGTTGCAATTCCTCCTGGGGAGGAAGACCGCAAGGATCACTTCATCACGTGTAACGGGATAACGTACGCAGGTGGCCACCTGATAATCGATCTGTGGGATGCGGAAGGTCTCGACGACCGCAACCGTATTGAACAAGCGCTGGTTGAGGCTGTCGATAAGGCCGGCGCAACGCTGCTGCACATCCACCTGCATAAGTTCTCTGGCGGCGGAGGCATATCCGGCGTGGCCGTTCTTGCGGAAAGTCACATCTCCGTTCACACCTGGCCGGAGAAAGGCTACGCTGCCTTCGATGTGTTCATGTGCGGGGACGCCGAGCCGCGCAAGGCGCTCGCCGTCCTCAAGGAGGCATTCCGGCCGGAACGCATCGTGATTGCCGAACATAAGCGGGGCGTACTCTAGACATCTCCTGATCTCCCTCAAAGGACCGCACATATCGCGGTCCTTTTCCTTTTCATTTCGAAACGCAATTTGCTAGAATAGCGGCACATGAGCGGCGGCATCTCAGTGGTACTCGCAGCGGAGCACCTCGGCTCCGTTTTCGGTTTTCCGATCACGAACGCCCTCGTCATGACGTGGCTGCTCATGGTGCTCTTGATAGGATTCGCATTCTTCTTTGGGCGTCGCGTGAAGATGGTCCCCGGAAAGCTTCAGGCGGGTGTTGAATGGGCTTTCGAAGGGGCGCTCGCCTATATGGCCGAGACGCTGGAAAGTGAGGAGCTCGCACGGAAGTTCTTTCCGCTCGTCGCTACCATCTTTCTCTTCGTCGCGCTCATTAATGAACTCGAGTTCTTTCCGGGCGTCGGCTCGGTAGGGTTCTTTCATGCGGGAAGATTCCTTCCGCTCTTCCGTGCGCCTACGACGGATCTCAATTTCACGCTCGCGCTTGCCCTCATCTCGTTCTTTGTCATCGAGGTTACGGGCATCTCGATGCTCGGATTTTTCCGGCACATGAGTCGATATGTTAACCTGAGGTCGCCCATGGGGTTTGTCGTCGGCTTACTTGAGACGTTGTCGAACCTTGGGCGCATCATCACATTTTCGTTCCGACTTTTCGGAAACATATTCGCTGGCGAAGTGATGGTGCTCGTAGCGGGATACTTCTTGCCGTTCTTCCTTCCGGCACCGCTTATGGGATTCGAGATGTTCATCGGGCTCGTCCAGGCGGCGGTATTCGCGATCCTTACGCTCTTCTTCATCAAGCTCGCCATCGCAGATCCGGCAGAGGCGCACTAGCGGCGCTTCTGGCGGCTCCGGGATAACCAGGAGCAATTATTATCAAGAGTAATTAAGTATAGCAGGCGTTCGGAATCTGAGAATTCCAAGCAGGCTTTTCTCATAACCTATGGATATTAATACGGCAAAGGATCTCGGGATGGCGCTCGCGGCCGGTCTTGGCGTTATCGGCCCGGGTATCGGTATTGGTCTTATTGGCGGCGGCGCCATGCAGGCCATCGGGCGGAACCCGGACGCCTCGGGAAAAATTGTCTCGAACATGATTCTCGCGATCGTGTTCACTGAGGCGCTTGGTATTCTCGCGCTCGTGGTTTCGTTCATCATTAAGTTCGTCTAAACATGTGCTGAAGGGCCGTGCGGAGCGTCGCGGATCCGATATCCCGCGCTACGCATAGCTATAGTCCTTCCGACCCACTTTATCTACCCGCACCATGCACCAACTCTTCTCTGCGTTCGGCATCCAGTTGAATCTGCTCATCGCGCAGGCGGTGAACTTCGGGCTGGTCATGCTCGCGCTCTGGTATTTTCTCTATAAACCGGTCATGTCGACCCTCGACGAGCGGCAGAAGAAAATAGCAAAAGCCGTGCAGGATGCTGACGAGGCGGCACAGAAGCTTGCGCAGGCGGACGATACTGCGGCGGCTCGCGTGCGTGCGGCAGAGACAGAAGCCGACGGCATCGTTGCGAGCGCGCGCGAGACGGCTTCCTCGGAACGAGCCCGTATCGTTTCTGATGCGGAAGCGCGCGCTGAACAGGTAGCAAAAGATGCCGAGGCGCGTGCCAAAGAGGAGGGCGAGCGGATGCGCCGGGAGAGCGAGAAGGAGATTGCGCGTCTTGCGATTCTCGCTGCGGAAAAGGTGCTCTCAAAGCATCATGCTTGATTCCTATACTCACATCCTCGAATCGGTCGCCGCGCTTGATGACGAGCCGCAGGCTGAAGCAGTCATCGAGCGGCTTATAGAGCATCTCGCATCCTCCGGCAGGGTGAAGCTGCTGCCTCAGATTCATGCGGAGCTGCGGAAAATTGCAGCGCGCCGCAAGGCACTTGCGCCGATGGTCGAGGTAGCGAGCGCTGAGGAACGGCCAACGGCGCTTGCCGAAGCGCGCGCCGCAGGGATCGACGCGACGGAGGCCAGCGTAAATCATTCGCTCGTGAAGGGGTGGCGAGCGCGCGGACGTGGTCGCCTCATCGACAAGAGCGCCAAGGCAGCGCTCATCGGGATTTATCAGAAGGTCACGAACTAATCATGCAAAGCATAATCGAACGTATCGAGAAGGAGATTGCGTCGTGGAAGCCCGACGCAGGCAGCGAGGAGGCAGGAACGGTGCGCGCTGCCGGCGACGGTATCGCGGAAATTGACGGCCTCACGGGCGCAGTGATGAGCGAAATGATCATCTTCGACCCGACGTTCGATCGCACGCTCGAGGCGGCACTCAAGGATCCGAATCCCGTATTCGGGCTCGTGCTCAATCTCGAGGAGGACGGGGTACGCGCGGTTATTCTCGGCGATTCCGCGAAGGTGTATGAAGGCATGCTCGTTCGTCGCGTCGGGCGACTGCTTTCGATTCCGGTTGGCGAATCACTCGTCGGTCGTGTCGTGAATCCGCTCGGTGAATCGGTAGACGGCAAGGGGCCGACCGGCGAGACTGTGCTGCGTCCGATTGAGCGTGAAGCGTACGGCGTTATCGATCGCGCACCGGTGAACGTACCGCTCCATACCGGCATCAAAGCCGTTGACTCCATGATTCCGATCGGCCGCGGCCAGCGTGAGCTCATCATCGGCGATCGCGGGACGGGAAAGACCTCGATTGCGGTCGATACTATTCTTGCGCAAAAGTATGAGCCGAAAGAGAGACGTCCAATTTGCATTTATGTCGCGATCGGCCAGAAGGAGTCTAAGACCGCAAAGATCGTCGCCGAACTCGCTGAACGCGGCGCGATGGATTACACGATCGTGGTGACGGCACCGGCATCGTCGCCGGCTGCGCTTCAGTTCCTTGCACCCTTTGCAGGCGCGGCCATAGGGGAGTTCTTCATGGATCGCGGCGACGACGCGCTTGTCGTTTATGATGACCTCTCGAAACAGGCGGTCGCGTACCGCCAGATGTCGCTCCTCCTGCGGCGTCCGCCGGGACGTGAAGCCTACCCAGGCGACATCTTCTATTTGCACTCGCGGCTCCTCGAGCGGGCAGCGAAGCTTTCCGAAGCAAAGGGAGGCGGGTCGCTCACCGCGCTCCCTATCATCGAGACGCAGGAGAATGACGTGTCGGCCTACATTCCGACGAACGTCATCTCGATCACGGACGGCCAGATTTTTCTCGAATCGGACCTCTTTAACAAGGGTCAGCGGCCTGCGATTAACGTGGGGCTTTCGGTCTCCCGCGTGGGCAGCTCCGCGCAGACAAAGGCGATGAAAAGGATCTCGGGCAAAATCAAGCTCTCCCTCGCGCAGTTCCGCGAACTCGAAGCGTTCATGCAATTCTCGTCCGACCTCGACGCTGATACAAAGAAGCAGATTGACGACGGTCGACGTATGACGCAGGTGCTGACCCAGGGCAAGGGGGCGCCTCTGCCGTTCCAGATGGAAGCGGCGATCATCTTTGCGGCGACGAACGGCTATCTCGATGCCTTCTCGCCGCATGAGATTCCCGCAATCGAGAAGAAGCTCCGCGATTATCTCGACCGCGAAGCGGGCGGCATCCTCGAAGCGATCAAGGAATCGAAGGAGATCCGCGAGGAGACGGAAGCGTCCCTGCGCGAGAAGCTCACGCAGTTCGTTCAGCGCGCGACGAACGCATAATCTGTCATGGCGCTCAAGGATATCAAAGCGAAGATCGGTTCGACGAACCGCACCAATAAGGTGACACGGGCGATGGAGGCGGTTTCCGCAGTTAAGATGCGCAAGACGCAGGAGCGCGCGCTTAAAGGCCGTCCCTACGCGCGCGCGGCGCTTCAGATACTTTCAAGGCTTTCGGGTGGTGCCGATCTCGTACGGCATCCGCTCGCCCGCGCGCGCGAGCCGAAACGCATCGCGCTTGTTATCATCACAAGCGATAAAGGGCTAGCGGGAGCGTTAAGCGCGAACGTGACGAAGGCCGCACGCGAAGCGCTTCGGGGCTATCCGGTCGAAGCGGTTTCTGTGTACGCGTATGGCAAGAAGGGGATGGAGTTCTTCACACATCGCGGCTATCGCATCACAGGCTTCTGGGAGAATCGGATCGACGAGGTGGAGCTTTCCGTGATGGATCGCCTTGTAGCCGACCTCACGCGCGCGTATGCGGCCGAAGCATTCGATCGTGTTATCGTCGCCTATAGCAATTTTCGCTCGACATTCGAGCAAACGCCTACAATTCGCACGCTCTTGCCGCTTTCGCTCGAGGAGGTGCGAAAGCTGGTCGAGGACATTGTCCCCTCAAAGGGGAAGTACAGCACGCTCGACCGCTCGCAAGATGTCCCTGCATACACGATCGAACCGGAAGACGCCGAGTTGCTCGATCTGCTCGTCCCGCGCCTCGTTGCCGCCTCTCTGTATCACATGCTCCTCGAGAGCAAGGCGTCCGAGCACTCGGCTCGCATGGTCGCTATGAAGAGCGCGTCCGACAAATCGAAGGAAGTCGTGCGGGATCTCACGAGAACCTATAACAAGCTACGTCAGGCCGCAATCACCCGCGAAGTCTCTGAGATCGTAGGCGGCCGCGAAGCGCTCGCGAGTTAAGCATGGCCCTCCCCCATACGACCGCGATCGCACTTTGCCCGACGAGGTGAATTCAGATACAGTAACCGAACACTTATGAGTACCACAGCAACAGAGAGGTCCGTCACGCATCCGGTTATGCACGGAACGCGCGGGAACATCACGGAAATCATCGGGCCCGTCGTCGACGTGCACTTCGGCGAGAATCGTCCTGCGATCGGAGATGCACTTGTCGTCGAGAAGACGGACGGTCACGGCCGGCTTATGCTCGAGGTTGCATCGCATCTCGGACTTGATCGCGTCCGTACGATCGCACTTTCCGCGACCGAAGGCCTTTCGCGCGGCGAGACTGTGGTCGCTACCGGCGCTCCGGTTTCCGTTCCAGTGGGCGAAGCCGCCCTTGGCCGGCTCTTCAACGTGCTCGGAGAAACGATTGACGGTAAAGAGCCGATTTCGGCCAATACCCCAAGGCTGCCGATTCACCGAATGCCGCCATCGTTCGATGAGCAGACCACGAAAGCAGAGGTTTTCGAGACAGGCATCAAGGCAATAGACCTTATCATTCCGTTCCTCAAGGGTGGAAAGGTGGGCCTTTTCGGCGGCGCAGGCGTCGGCAAGACCGTTCTCATTCAGGAACTTATTCATAACGTCGCGAAAGAGCACGGCGGATATTCCGTCTTCGCCGGCGTCGGCGAGCGCGTCCGTGAGGGAAACGATCTCTATCATGAGATGGGAGACTCCGGCGTCCTCGATAAGACCGCGCTCGTGTTCGGCCAGATGAACGAAGTACCAGGCGCGCGCGCGCGCGTCGCTCTCACCGGCCTCACGCAGGCGGAATACTTTCGAGACGAAGGCGGGAAGGACGTCCTCTTCTTCATGGACAACGTGTTCCGTTTCATCCAGGCAGGTGCTGAAGTATCCTCGCTCCTCGGCCGCGTGCCGTCGGCGGTGGGATATCAGCCGACGTTGGCGGAGGAGATGGGCAAGCTCCAGGAACGCATCACGTCGACGAAGAAGGGCTCGATCACGTCGGTACAGGCCGTTTACGTTCCGGCAGACGACCTTACCGATCCCGCGCCGGCGACTACCTTTGCGCATCTTGATGGTACCGTCGTACTCTCGCGCCAACTCGCGTCCTTGGGGATCTATCCCGCGATCGATCCGCTCGATTCCTCGAGCGCGGCGCTCACGCCGGATGTCGTCGGCGACGAACACTATCGCGTTGCAAACCAGGTGAAGCAAGTGCTGCAGCGGTATAAGGATCTGCAAGACATCATCGCTATCCTCGGTATGGATGAACTTTCAGAGGATGACAAGGTAACCGTCAATCGTGCTCGCAAGCTGCAGCGATTCCTATCGCAGCCGATGAACGTCGCCGAGGTGTTCACGGGCCAGCCGGGTGCGTACGTTTCCCGGGAAGAGACCGTGCGCGGATTCGCGGAGATCGTGGATGGCAAACATGACGAGAAGCCGGAATCGGCTTTCTACATGAAAGGCACAATCGACGAGGTGAAGTAGATGGTGACCGATGGCAAACGCATTCAATCTGACAGTCGCCCGGGTTGGTGAGAACCTCTTTGACGGACAAGCCGTTTCGGTTGTGCTGCCCGGTACCGAAGGGGTGTTCCAGGTGCTCGCGCATCACGAACCCTTCGTCTCTCGTCTTGCAGAGGGGCAGATCCACGTGGTCGCTGCCGACGGGGAGACGTACCATTTCGATATCGAAGGCGGCGGCGTAGCAGAAGTCTCGCATAATGAGGCGACAATCCTGCTCTAGGACATCCCCATGACCAGGGACGCCGACTCGTTATCCACGGAGCTCGATTGACCGACAACGCGCTCGCCAAGCCTCCGGTATACTTTCACTATGGCATTTGATGAAGACTCCGGGCGTGAGCGCCATCGGGGTATTCCGCACTACCACGGGGACGCCGTGCGGGCGCTCTTCGTTCTCGCTGCGCTCACCCTCATCGTTGCGCAGTCTACAGGTGCGCAGTTACCGCTCTCGACCGCGGGCGCCGTCGTGGGAGCGGTCGTTCTCGTCGTCGCCGCAGGCGTTACGAACCCGACCCAGCGCTGGATACACTGGACGAATGCATTTCTTGCAGCCTTGGGCACGCTTTTGTTCGGTACTACCGTGATCGAGAAATATCAGGCCGGCGTAAATACCGTGAGCGCATCGTTCATTTTCCTCGAGGCGCTTGCGCTAATCTCGCTCATCGCGCTTTACTTTACGGTACGCACGCTGCGCGGCATCGTGCTTCGTCCGGTGAACGAATAGCTGGGGTCGCTTCAGTACCGTGGTATCATGCACGCATGTCGCTACAGAGCTTTTTCTTCAAGAAATACGCGGATTGGAAGCTGAAAGACGTGCCAGAGGCGCAGCGCGACCAAATGCTTGCGCTTGTTCAGAAGGACCCCGACCTTTTTAAACGGATCGGCGAAGAGATTGAGCGGCGGAAGAAAGGAGGAGAGAGCGAGATGAAGGCCGCAATGGAGGTCATGAAGAAGCATCGGGAAGAGATCGCGGTGCTCATGCAGCGCTAACGTATGCACGCGGTCACGTTGCTCGCCACGCTTCAAGCCACAGGCGCACTCATTGGTGTCAGTTGCGCGGTCTGGAGTGAGGTTGCATACCTGCGCGCGGCAGCCGACGGTGCGATTTCGGCTGCAGAGCAAGCGCATCTGCGAATCGTTGGCCGCGGACTTCGCTTCGGGCTCCTGCTCGTGCTTTTTTCGTCCCTTGGGCTTGTTGTGAGAGCGTACGTCGCTCGTGCTACCGTGCAACCCGCGCTTACAGCAAGCTACTGGGTACTTGTATCCCTTGCCCTGCTTATCGTGGCACTCTCGTCGGCGCTCGCGCGTAAGCGCGTGCCGTTCTTGCTCGGGAGCGCTGCGGCGTTCACTGCCTGGTGGTTCCTTGCCTACCTGTCTCTTGGACTCCTCCCCATCAAATCGTTCGGAAGTGCGATCGCGCTGTATGTCATCGTAGGCGCTGTACTGTATGCGCTTATTGCGTTCACGCGCATGCGTTTTACCACATCACCTCAAAACCGTTTAATATGACCAGAAAAAAGATCTTCGTCTTGCTCGGGCACACTGACCCTGCCACGCTGTCAGGCGCGTTCGCAGACACCTATGAGCGCGCAGCGAAGGAGGCAGGGCACGAGGTACGCCGCATGAATATCGGCGAGATGCATTTCGACCCGATACTGCACGAAGGGTATAAGACCATCCAGGAACTCGAGCCGGATTTAAACGATTTTCTTGCAAACATCCGCTGGGCCGATCATGTGGTGGTCGTCTACCCGACCTGGTGGAGCTCCATGCCCGCAATGCTGAAGGGCCTTTTTGATCGCGCGTGGCTTCCGCATGTTTGTTTTAACTTTGCCGACCATGGGCTTACATGGAAGAAGCTTCTCAAAGGACGGACCGGACGGATCGTGACGAGCGCGAACACGTGGCCGCCGCTGTTACGCTTCATGTACGGACCGCCTACGGTCGTCCTCGAGCTTGCACTTCTGCGCTTCGCAGGCATCGCTGCGCACTCGACCGTATTCGGCCCGTCCGAACGCGCCTCGGCGCGGACCCACGCGCGTTGGATGCGCAAGGTCGAACGTCTTGGCCGGAGGGGAAAATAGCGGCGTCGCCTTATGGTGAGACGGAGACCTAAGCGTCAGCCGTAGACTTTGCTTTTGTTCATTATCCTAGTAACGTTAACGAATGCTTAAAATCGGGATCGTAGGCCTGCCAAACGTGGGGAAATCCACGCTTTTTAATGCACTCACTAAGGCGTCGGTGCCGGCCGAGAATTACCCGTTCTGTACAATCGACCCCTCGGTGGGCGTGGTCGGCGTGCCTGATACGCGCCTCGACCGGCTCGCTGAACTGTCGCAGAGCGAGAAGAAGATCCCAGCTGCGATCGAATTCGTAGATATCGCCGGGCTCGTAAAGGGCGCGGCGGAAGGCGAAGGTCTCGGCAACCAGTTTCTTGCGAATATCAAGGAGACTGACGCGATCCTCGAGGTCGTGCGGTTCTTCGATGATCCAGATACGCATCACGTGCATGGTGAAGTCGAGCCCTATAAGGACATAGAGGTAATCAACCTCGAGCTTACGCTCGCGGATGCAGAACAGGTGCGCAAACGCCGCGACAAGCTCGCACGCGATATGAAGGCAGGGCAGAAGGATGCGATTGCGGAAGATGTGGCGCTTGCGAAGCTTGAACAAGCCTTCGCCGCAGGCAAGCTTGCGCTGCACGCATCGCTCGATCTGGATGAGCGCGCATGCGTCGAGCACCTCGCTCTCTTAACCATGAAACCTATTCTCTACGCGCTCAATAGAAAGAGTGGTGGCCACAATCTAGATGAGCTCGCGGACGGCCGCGCGAAACGCTGCTACGAACTCATTTCTCAGCTAGGGGGTAACTACGTGATGGTGGATGCTGCTACCGAACGGGAATTGAACGATGTATCCGAAGACGATAAACAATCCTTCCGCGAAGAGCTTGGCGTGCATGAGGACGGGCTTGCCGAACTGATTCGAGGAGCCTACACAACACTCGGTCTCATCTCCTTTTTTACGACCGGTGAGAAGGAGACCCGAGCCTGGACCGTACCAAAGGGGGCGAGCGCGCCAGAGGCCGGAGCGGCGATACATACGGACTTCAAGGACAAGTTTATTCGTGCGGAAGTGGTGGCCTATGCCGATCTCATCGCCGCAGGCGGATGGGGGAGGGCGAGAGACACGGGAAAGCTGAGAACCGAGGGGAAGGAATATCTCGTGCGCGATGGCGACGTGATGGTATTCCTGCACGCCTGACCGTCCCGGTGACGCCGAACTCCAAATTCATGAAAGCGTGGTACAATCCATCGCTATGGAGTCAGCCGCGGGTAAGAGGCACCCGAGATTCGTACGGGGGGCGCTCATGTTCGGCATCGTCGTTGTTTTGAATGTCTCTTTTTCTGTCATGCTTTCGCTCGCGCTTCCAACGCCGACACTCGACCACTTCTGCCCGCTCGTAACGCAGTCGGCGCCACTCGACGCAGCCACGTGCGACGCACGTGGCGGCATCTGGAGCGACACGACATCCCCCGCACAATCTGCTGCAAAGGCGACGTCCGGCTACTGTGACGTTACGGCGGCCTGCGATTCCCTGTATCAGTCCGCCAGCGAGCAGCATGCGCTCTACGCATTCATTCTACTCACGATACTCGGCATCGCCGCGCTCGTGATCGGACTGCTTCCGCTCGGCGCATCCACCGTCTCAGGCGGCCTATCGTACGGAGGCGTCCTTGCGCTCATCATCGCAAGTGCTGCATATTGGGGCACTGCTGGGAATTGGCTGCGTCTTTGCATCGCGACAGCAGCGCTTACCGGGTTGTTAACGATAGGCGTGAGACAGTTCAAGGACTGATCATATGGGAGGGACGTACAACCATCGCGAAGTCGAGGCTGAAGCGCAGGCAATGTGGAAGGAGCTTAATCTGTACGAGACAGATCTCGCGAGCGATGCGGACCCGTACTATCTCCTCGTTGAATTCCCGTATCCGTCAGGAGACCTCCACATTGGCCATTGGTACGCGTTCGCGCTAACCGATATCTATGCGCGGATGCTGCGTGCGCGCGGTAAAAACGTCCTCTTTCCTATCGGGTTCGATGCATTCGGGCTCCCTGCCGAGAACGCCGCTATCAAGAATGGCATTGATCCTAAAGAATGGACCTACCAGAATATCGAACGTATGCGCGTGCAGCTCGAGAGCATGGGCGCGTCGTTTGATTGGTCGAAGGAGGTAATCGCGTGCGATCCTTCGTATTACCAATGGACCCAGTGGTTGTTTACGAAACTCTTCGAGCACGGGCTTGCGGAGAGGCGAGCTGCGCCGGTGAAATGGTGTCCAAAGGACCAGACGGTGCTTGCGAACGAACAGGTGATAGATGGCCGATGCGAGCGCTGTGGCACGGAAGTGGAAGAAAGGACGCTCACCCAATGGTTCCTCAAGATCACGAAATATGCGGACCGGCTCCTGAGTGGGCTCGAACGCCTGCCGTGGCGCGAAGATATCAAGGATGCGCAGCGAGCGTGGATCGGGAAGAGCGAGGGCGCTCGCATGCGATTTGACATTAGTGACGCGGCCTCCGCCTCGGAGGCAGTGCACGTGGTCGATGTATTCACGACGAGGCCGGACACCATCTTCGGCGCTACCTACCTTGTGCTTGCGCCGGAACATTCTCTCGTAACCCAGCTGGCCACCGAGGATGCGCGGCGAATTGAGAATGCCAATGAAGTGCGCGGCTATCTAGAGGCCACTAAGCGGAAAACAGAGCGTGAACGAAGTGAAAATAAGGAAAAGACAGGGGTGGAGCTCAAGGGTGTGAGAGCGATCAATCCGGCGACGAACGAACCGATCCCCATCTATGTTGCCGACTACGTGCTCGGCTCCTACGGCACCGGAGCGGTCATGGCGGTCCCAGCGCATGACGAGCGCGACTTCGAGTTCGCGAAGAAGCATGGGCTAGCGATTCGGCAGGTAGTTGTCCCGTGCGCCGATGACGTATCGAACCCGCCGCGCCCTGAGTTTGAGGAGGTGAAGCGCGATACGGTAGTGGTGCATCTTAGGGATCGCTCGACCGGCAAGTTCGCCATTCTCGATTGGCATGGCCCGCTCGAAGGGATCGCGACGGCCATTATGGGCGGTATCGACGCTGGGGAGACACCGGAAGAAGCAGCCGTGAGGGAGATCAGCGAGGAAGCCGCACTTGTGGGCGCGCACATCACCAAGCGGGTGCCATTCATAACAGCCGCGCGTTACTGCGCCTCACACAAGGGAGAGAATCGCTGCGCGCATACGTATGCGCTCCTCGCCGAGATCGATTCGCTCGAAGGCAAGGGAAAGATTCCGGATGATGAAGCGAAGAAGCATACGCTCTCCTGGATTGAGGAGCATGAGATGCTTGGACGGCTTACGCCGGCGCATCAAAAGCAGATGTGGCAGCTCTTGCACGAAGAAATCGCGCTTACGGGCGACGGCTACCTCATTAATTCCGGCACGTTCGACGGCAGAGACAATCGCGAGGCGTTCTCTGACATTATCGAGTACGCGGGCGGCGAACGCACCACGAATTACCGTCTGCGTGACTGGCTCGTCTCTCGACAACGCTACTGGGGCTGCCCGATCCCTATTGTCTATGACCCCGAGGGGAAGCCGCACGCGATTCCAGCGGAGCATTTGCCGTGGCTGCTACCGACCGATGTCGATTTCAAACCGACTGGTAAATCACCGCTTGCATCCTCGGAGGAATTGCGCGAACGGGTCACACGAATCTTTGGAGCGGGATGGACGCCGGAATACGACACCTTGGATACGTTCGTTGATTCTTCATGGTACTTCTTGCGATATCTTGATCCGAAGGATGCAAACGATTTCTCAGACGGGAGGCGCATGAAGAGATGGCTCCCCGTGGATCGTTACTCAGGCGGCAGCGAGCACACCACGATGCATCTGCTGTACGCCCGCTTCTTCATCAAAGCATTGCACGACCTTGCGCTCGTACCGGTCGAGGAGCCCTTCGAGGAGCGATTCAATCGGGGACTCATCATGGGTCCTGACGGTCAGAAAATGAGCAAGTCGAAGGGAAACGTCATCAATCCCGATGAGGTGGTGGAAGAGTATGGAGCTGATGCGGTACGCATCTATCTGGCGTTCATCGGCCCGTATAACGAGCCGGGCAGCTATCCTTGGCACCTCGACGGCGTTCCTTCCATGCGCCGATTCATCGAACGCGTTATCCGCCAGGCGGCGCGCGCGAGCGATGCGGCGCCTACAGAGGGGGAAGAACGCGGGCTTGCGCGCGCGAGCGTGAAGATCGCGGAGGACGGAGATCGATTCAAGCTGAATACCGCCGTCGCAACGCTCATGGCACTGCTCAATGAGCTTGAACGAGAACAAACGCTCTCGAAGCAGAGCATGCGCGCCTATGTACAGCTTCTTGCGCCGTTCGCTCCGCACATCACTGAACGGCTCTGGGCTTCGCTTGGAGGGGAGGGATCCGTGCACGCGAACGCATGGCCTCGCTACGCGCCGGAGCTTCTTGTGGACCGTGTCATTACCCTCGCCGTCCAGGTGAATGGAAAACGCCGCGGAGAGGTCACGCTTGCCCCGGACGCTACGGAAGAGGAAGCGTGCGCGGCCGCACGCGCTATCCCGGCAGTTGCGGAAGCGCTTGCGGCCGGCACGCACAGAACCGTGTACGTACCGGGACGTATTCTTAATATCGTCGTTTGACCACAAAATTGACGATTCTCGAAACATTTGCTATAAACTAGACCACATGCCTATGAAAAACAAGACGAAGCTGACGCCGGGTCGAAGCAGGACCACCTTCACGTTTGACAGCGTAGCCGTCGTGAAGAAACTTCTTGCGGCTGCCGCAGAACGTCCGCGCGACGTGCTCGTGCGCCGCTTCGGGCTAGGAGCGAATACGAAGCGCGAGACGCTCGAGGCGATCGGCGATCGGTCAGGCATCACACGTGAACGCGTGCGTCAGATCGAGGCCGCAGGCCTCGAATCGATCCGCGCAAGTGTTGCATTCAAGGATGCGTCCGGCGCGTTTGAGGAGCTTGCCGATCATATCGACCAACTCGGCGCCATGGTGTCAGAGGAAGAGCTGTTGGAATCGCTCGCGACCGATGAGAAGGGCCGTAACCGGTTCCGTTTTCTCCTCATGCTCGGTTCAGCGTTTTATCGCGAACGCGAGACTGATGAGTTCCTCGCGCGCTGGCATATCGATGCTGCAACCGCGAAGAAAATCCATGAAGCCCTGACCGCACTCTACGGGTCGCTCAAAGATGACGAGATCGTTCCGGAATCGGAACTTCTCGACCGCTTCCTCGATGAGCTTAAGAACGTGAATGACGCCTACCGCGACGAGGAAGTATTGAAGCGGTGGCTCTCGCTTTCGAAAAAGCTCGGCAGGAATCCGCTGTCCGAATGGGGCCGCGTATCAGCGCCGGCCATACGTACGAAGGGGATACGGGATTACGCGTATCTTACGATTAAGCGAAAAGGCGAGCCCATGCACTTTGCGGATGTAGCAAAGACAATCACGACGACCTTCTCTAAGAAAGCGCATGTCGCCACCACGCACAACGAGCTCATCAAGGATCCGCGTTTCGTGCTTGTCGGTCGTGGTCTCTATGCGCTCACCGAATGGGGCTATAAGCCAGGCGTCGTACGCGATGTCATCCGCGAGGTCCTTGAGGAATCCGGCCCTCTCACGAAGGAAGACATTGTGAAGCGCGTGAAGAAAGCGCGTATCGTGAAAGACAATACCATCCTCGTTAATCTGAATGACCCGAAGCATTTCAAGCGCACGAAGGACGGCACGTACACCGTAGCGTAATCAATTCACACGAACGCGGGCTGCTTTGTCTCAAGCGGTGCGCGTTTCTGCTACACTAGGTGCAACGCAACCATGCACCTACCGTTTTTTGAAGAGCTCGAGGAACTCGTCGACAAATCGCGCGATAAAGCGGGCGTGCGACCATTCTCCTGGCCGCCTTTCATTGGCGGCCTCGTTGGAATCTTCACCTTTTACGTTTTCTTCCCGTACGCCACCGTCCACGGCATCGAGCTTGCGCTTTTTCTCTCGCCACTGTGGCTCCCTGCCGTCATTCTTGACGCCTCGTGGCATACCTGGCTTCTGCTTGCCCGGTCCGAGTTCATCGCGAAGCAAAAGGTAGTACTGCTTGAAATTCGTCCGCCACGCAATCTGGCGAAAACGCCGCTTGCGATGGAGGCGGTATTCTCCGCGATTCACTACACGAAAGGGGAAAGTAACTGGTATCAAAAGTATATTCAGGGACAGGTCCGTCCCTATTGGTCGATCGAGCTCGTCTCGTTCGGTGGACAAGTGCACTTCTATATCTGGACGCGCGAGAACTTTAGGAAGCTCGTCGAGAATGCATTCTATGCCCAATACCCCGGTGTGCAGCTCGTCGAGGTGGAGGATTACACGCGGTTTATAAGCGCGAAACCCGAGGAATACGGCGTCTGGGGTTGCGACTTCAAACATACGGATAAGAACGACCCCATACCCATCAAGACCTATGTTGATTACGGGCTTGATAAGACACAAAAGGAGAACGAACAGGTTGACCCGTTTGCCCACTTGACCGAATTTCTCGGCTCGATGGGGCCGGGCGAGAACTTCTGGCTCCAGATTATCTTCCGCATCCATGCAGGGGAGAAGTACGGGAAAATGAAGCCTGACGGCAAACCGTATACCTGGCGCGATAAGGCTCTCGAACTCGTCGATGATATCCGGAAGGAGACGGTCCGTACTTTTGCGTATCGCGACGTATTTAGCGGAGAGATGCGCGAGACTGAAGGATTCCCAAACCCGACGAAGGGGCAGAGCGAGAAGATCGCGGCAATAGAACGCAACGTCTCAAAACTTGCGTTCGATGTCGGTATCCGAGGCGTTTATGTTGCAGAACCTGATGCCTTCGATCCGGTCAATATCACGGGAATGATTTCGCTTTGGAAACCGTTCAACGCGGAGGACCGGAACGGATTCAAGGCAGCCCACTTCGGCATCATGTTCAGCGATTATCCCTGGGAAATAGGCAACGAGAAGCGTAAGGACGTCTTTCGCCGCGAGCTTGTCGAAGCGTATCGCCGTCGTCAGTATTTCCATGACCCGTTCAAGATGCCGGACCCCATGGTGATGAGCACCGAGGAGCTCGCGACGATCTTCCATATACCTTCTGCTGCAGTCGCAACCCCAAGCCTCACGCGGATCGAGTCTTCAACAAGCGAGGCACCGGCAAATCTGCCCACCTAGCGCATGGGCTACCTTTCACGCATCATCGCCGCTGCGCGGTCGAGCTTAAGCGCCCATTTCATCCGCTACCGCGCGATCTGGGCAATCGTGTGCGCCTTTGTCCTCGTGGTTGCTTTCGCGTACTGGCTTCTCGCTTCGCCTCCTGCAGGGTATCCGCGCGACTCGTTAGTCACAATTCCTCAAGGCGCTTCGGCTGAGGAGGTGGCGCAGGTGCTCGCGCGAGATCACGTCGTGCGCTCAGCGCTTGCGTTCCGATATCTCTTACGGTTTACAGGGGCGAGTGCGCACATTCACCCCGGCCCTTACCGCCTCACGTATCCCGAGGACATGTTTCGCGTCGCGTCGCGCCTCGGTGCGGGAATCTTCGGTATCCCGCCGACTCGCATAACCTTTGCAGAAGGCGAGACCGTGCGTGATATGGCGGCGAAGGTTGCGGCCGCGTATCCGGGGATATCGGTATCTGATTTTATTACGGTCGCCGGTCCAGACGAAGGTTATCTCTTCCCAGACACGTATCTTTTTCCGCCGGATGCAACCGCTCAAACCATCGTCAAGACTATGCATGATAACTTTAATGCTAAGATTGCGTCACTTTTGTCGGCGATTCACGCGTCCGGACACACTCTTTCCCAAATAGTGATCATGGCATCGCTTATAGAGAAGGAGGCGCGTACGCCCGATTCTCGGCGGATGGTGTCCGGTATCTTGTGGAATCGTATCAATGATGGCATGCCGCTTCAGGTTGATGCCGTCTTCGGTTTCATCTTCAATCGAAGCACCTACGCGCCTTCGCTTGTAGATCTCGGGGTCGACTCCCCTTACAATACCTACCTCCACAGGGGACTCCCGCCCGGCCCGATCGATAATCCGGGGCTCGATTCACTTACTGCGGCCGCTGAGCCTGCCAAGACTGATGATCTCTATTATCTCACCGGGACGGACGGCCTCATGCATTATGCGAGGACGTATCCCGAGCAGCTTGCGAATCAGCGGCTCTATCTCCACTCATAGCGCGGTTGCATGGAACACCTATGCTCCGTAGGATGGCTCCATGCAGGACCTCCGCGGAAAGCGCGTGTTCGTAGGGCTCTCAGGCGGCGTGGATTCGGCTGTGAGCGCAGCGCTCATTAAGGAAGCCGGCGCTGACGTGTATGCGGTATTCGTAAAGGGGTGGTACCCCCCCGGCATGCCTTGTACTTGGGCGGAAGATCGCCGCGACGCGATGCGCGTGGCAGCGCGCCTCCAGCTTCCGTTCATGACACTCGACGCGCGCGAAGCCTATAAGCGCGCCGTGATCGACTACCTTATCAAGGAATACGGAGCCGGACGTACGCCGAATCCTGACGTGATGTGCAATCGCGAGGTAAAATTCGGCGTGCTTTACGCATTCGCGCAGGAACATGGCGCCGATTACCTCGCGACAGGCCATTATCTTGATGGCGAAAAGGATCAGCGTTATTTCCTCTGGGCCATACCAAAGACGACGTGGAAGGCGCTCATGTTCCCGCTCAAGGGAAAGACAAAGGAAGAGGTGCGCGCACTTGCACGCGCATATGGCTTACCCATAGCCGAGAAACCCGACTCGCAAGGGGTTTGCTTCCTCGGCGATATTTCAGTGGACGAATTCCTTCGGCAGACCTTTCATCCGGACCCGGGCGACGCATACGATACCGAAGGGATACGGATCGGCCGCCACGAAGGTGCTGTTCTCTACACGCTCGGCGAACGCATCGCGCTTTTCGATACCAAGCAGCCAGGTCCGTGGTTTGTCCGCGCGAAGGATATGACGCAGAATCGTCTCGTCGTCGCGCACGAACGAAATCCACAACCGATTGCGCCGCTCTCCTACGATTATGAAAATTGGATACAGGATCCGGACCGCGCCGTAGCGGCGCAACTGCGCTACCGAGGGCCGCGCATACGAGGAATCGTCGAGACTTCGCACTTCATTCCTCATGAACTCCTGTCGGAGCCATACGCACCCGGCCAGTCCATCGTTTTTTATGACGCGGACAACGCGCTCGTGGGCGGCGCGATTCTTTCGTGAGTGCGTCTGTCGGAGGCTCGGACGCCTGTGCTACTATCGCGATATGCAAACAAAGCGCTTCTGGACCGCGGCAGGAATCATTGGGATACTTATTCTTGGCGGGTTCGCCCTCTCAGTACCGCATACGAGGGATTTGGGGCAAGTGGCCCGTGCACCGGCGCCTGCGACGACGACGCCTTCAGTGACCTACACGGATACCTACCGCCGAGGCACGCATACGCTTGCAGGGGCCGTACTCGCGCCTGATGCTTGCGCGACGGTGACCGCGTACGCAACGACGACCAAAGCGTCCAGCACCTCGATAGCGCTCTCGCTTGATATGCCTCCCGATTCGGGCGTGTGTCTCGAACTTCCTACGCAGATACCGTTCTCGACGACCGTCGTAGCCCCTAAGGGGGCGCCCGTCGTCGTTACCGTGAACGGGATAGCCGCAAGCACGACCGTCCAATGAGCGCGCTTCCTCCCATCATCAAGGCAGACGGGACGACCGAGGCATTCGATCCGGAGCGTCTCGTGTCGTCGCTGCGCCGTGCCGGCGCAGCGACACGCGCCGCGGAGGATATTTCGGAGCAGATTCGCTCGACGATCGTTGCGGGCACCACTTCGAAAGAAGTCTATGCACGCGCTTTTTCGCTCTTGCGCAAGGAAGGCCGCCCCGTAGCGGCGCGCTATGCGCTTCGTCGCGCGATGCTGGAATTCGGGCCCTCCGGACATCCGTTCGAGGACTTCGTCTCGCATCTTTTCGCAGCTGAAGGTTGGACGGTCGAGACACGAAAACTCATAAGGGGCAAGTGCGTGACGCATGAGACCGACTTCTATGCGTCGCATCCGGGACGCGGGGAATATCTGGCGGCCGAGCTCAAGTATCACAACGATCCGGGCTACAAAACAGATCTCAAGGTTGCGCTCTATGTGAAGAGCCGGTTCGATGACATCTTCGCCTGTGATCCCGCCGAACGTACCTGCCCCATCGATCGCGGCCTTCTTGTGACGAACACTAAATTCACGAGCGAGGCGATCGCATACGCCGAGTGTGCAGGCGTTGAGCTCCTAGGCTGGAGCTATCCGCGGCAGGACTGCCTCCTTACGCGCATGTACCGCGCCCGCGTCTACCCAATCACCGCGCTCACCAGCCTCTCGAGAGCCGAAAAACGGCTACTCATTGATGCTCGTGTCGTGGCAGTAGACCAGATCGTCGCGGACCGCACGTTGCTCGATCCTCTCCACTTGGCACCCGAGGGGGTAGGCGAGCTGCTCGCCGAGGCCGAAGGGCTGCTCGCTATGCCTCATGAGGGAGTTCCGGCTCTCGAGCGCTGATGTGTTAAGGTATGTGCGTATGACGATGCGAGAGTTCTCACTCACATCCTTTGTCGGGGGCCTCATCCTCGGCGCGCTGCTTCTTACCGCTTGGTTTTACGCGACGCCGGCGACTCCTCCTAATGCGGCAGCACAGGCTCCGGCCGCGTCTTCGAGCCCGCTTGTAAGCACACCGAGCGGTGTCGTATCGGTTACCGATCAACCGGCAGGTAATACTGTGACTGTTGCTTCAGTTACCATCCCGCCTCCTGGCGTCTGGGTTGCCGTCCGCGAAGTCGATGACGACGCGCTCGGAAACGTACTTGGCGCCGCGCACGCTGGCGGTCCTCGAACAGATTTTACGGTCCCGCTTTTGCGCGCAACGGTTCCAGGCGGCACATACGCTATTGAGCTCTATCGGGACGGAGGCAGTAATACCTTCGATCTCTCGACAGATAGCGTTTACGTTGATTTCGATACGGGCCAACCGGTCATCGCTTACTTCACGACACGATGACGACGTCCGCTCTTGCAAAAGCCAAGAAGCTCTGGGGGCCGTACGATCCTAAAGGCGGCCCGTTCGTCGTGAGCCGCTCGAAGCTCGACCTGTTCGCTGAATGCCCTCGCTGCGCCTACCTCGACCTTAAGTTCGGCGTTAAGCGACCTTCTGGACCTTCGTTCACGCTGAATAACGCGGTCGACGAGCTTCTCAAACGCGAATTTGACGTTCATCGCGCCGAGGGCAAGCCGCATCCTCTTATGCAGGCCTATGGCATCGAAGCGGTACCTTGCGCGGACGAACGGCTCGAGGAGTGGCGCGACGCGCTGAAGCGAGGTATCGCATATCATCACGAACCGACGGATCTCATCATTCGAGGCGGCGTCGACGATGTATGGGAAACACCGGCTGGAGAGCTTATCATCGTTGACTACAAGGCGACGAGTAAGAAGATCGGACCGTCTACCGAAGATGATCTGTACGATTCGTATAAGCGACAGATGGAGATCTACCAGTGGCTGTTCCGTATGAACGGCTTTTCCGTTTCTCCGACCGGTTATTTCGTGTATGTGAACGGCAATTCAGATGCGCCGGCCTTCGACGGTAAGCTTGAATTTGACGTGAAGCTGATCCCGTATATCGGCGCGCAGGAGTGGATTGAACCGCTTTTGTTTAGCCTCAAGTCGATGCTCGTGAGTGACGACATTCCAGCATCGGGCACCTCATTTGGCGGCGGCCCGTGCGATTTCTGCAGCTACCGGGAAGCTGCCGGTAAGACGTTATTGCGCGAGCATCGCAAGCGGAAACAGTAGCTGCCATGCGTGAGGTCCGTATAGATCCTTCCTGGAAGATGCGCCTTTCGGCTGAATTCGAGCAGCCGTACTTCAAGGAACTGGCTGCGTTCGTGAAGCGCGAATATGAGACTGAGGCGGTCTACCCGCCGCCGCGCGCTATCTTCCGCGCGTTCGACCTCTGTCCCTTCGACAAGGTGAAAGTCGTCATTCTCGGGCAAGATCCGTACCACGGTCCCAACGAGGCGAACGGGCTCTGCTTCGCTGTGGACCAAGGACAGCGCTTACCCCCCTCGCTCCAGAACATCTTCAAAGAGATTGAGGATGAATACGGCGCGTCGATGATCCATCGTGACGGCAGCCTCGAGCGCTGGGCGACCCAAGGTGTGTTACTCCTGAACGCGACTCTTACCGTTCGCGCTCATCTGGCCGGTTCGCATCAGGGGAAAGGGTGGGAGACGTTCACCGATGCAGCTGTGAAAGCCCTTTCCGACAAACGCGAGCATCTTGTCTTTATGCTCTGGGGGAACTATGCGAAGCAGAAAGGCGCGCATATCGACCCCACTAAACATCTCGTGCTCGAGAGTGCGCATCCTTCGCCATTCTCAGCTAATAGCGGATTCTTTGGTAACGGTCACTTCAAGAAGGCGAACGAATACCTCGAGGCGAATGGCTCCGCGCCGATCGACTGGCTTTAGGCTCATCCGACACGTGCAAGTCGCGCCTTGATCTGGCACAACCTACCAGATCTTTGCGCGGTCCTTCGGCGCGCGCCAGAGCTTGTCGCCCTTCTTTACATCAAATGCTCTGTAGAATTCGGTCATGTTCGAGAGCGGTCCGTTGATGCGATAGATGCCAGGAGAGTGCGGGTCATGGATCGCGGCGAGCTTTTGATACTCAGGTCGCACAATCTCTCGCTCGAAGATCGAGAATCCAAGGAAGAATCGCTGTAACGGCGTGAAGCCGTCAATCTCGCAGTCTTCCTCAGGGTGCTTCTCGAGATGGCGCGTATACGCGTCATAGGCGATCGCTGCGCCGCCAAGATCCGCAACGTTCTCTCCGAGCGTAAACTTACCATTCACCGGGACACCGTCAGCTACCGTATACGCATCAAATTGCTTTATGAGAAGCTTCGTCTTACGCTCGAAGCGTGCCTTGTCTTCCCTCGTCCACCAGGTCTTGAGGTTTCCCTTGCCATCGAACTTTGCACCCTGATCGTCGAATCCATGGGTCATCTCATGCCCAATAACCTCGCCTATGGCACCGTAATTCACCGCCGCGTCTGCCAGTGCGCTAAAGAAGGGAGGCTGTAGGATCGCTGCGGGAAAGACGATGTCATTTAGGCTGGGGGCATAGTACGCATTCACCGTCTGCGGGTACATGAACCACTCGTCACGGTTTGTTTTCCTATGGAGCTTCCTCATCGCACGCCGGTGCTCGTGCTCAGCAGTACGCAGGATATTTCCTACATAGTCCCGCGGATCAATCCTAAGGCCCGGATAGGATCTCCACTTGCGTGGATACCCGATCTTGTGGTGCATCTGTGCGAGCTTCGCGAGCGCCTTCCTTTTCGTTGTACCACTCATCCAATCGAGACTCCGTATACGCGCAGCATACGCTTCGAACAGATTCCCGACCAACTCCTCCATAGCACGCTTCGCTTCAGGCGAGAAGTGCCGCTCCACGTAGATCTTTCCAATGAGTTCGCCGAGGCCGCCATCGACCGTCGAAAGGACGCGACGCCATCGCGGGCGGATCTGCTTCAATCCCGCAAGTGCTTTCCCATAGAAGTTAAAATTCTGCTTCACGAACGCATCTGAGAGTGCACCACTGAATCCGTTTAGAA
The DNA here is from genome assembly GCA_027451665.1 of Candidatus Kaiserbacteria bacterium. Classification (GTDB taxonomy): domain Bacteria; phylum Patescibacteriota; class Minisyncoccia; order Phycocordibacterales; family Phycocordibacteraceae; genus C7867-001. Next base: position 172,605 of record DAIDIW010000002.1, on the reverse strand, counting down.
TCTGCCACTCGAGATAGACTTGCCATTCGTACACCGGTACGCGCGCGAAGTACCACGCCGCCTTCTTAAGATACTCAGGCTGCATCACGACGAGGTCGAGCTCAGGATCCGCACCAAGCCGCACCAGATAGCGACGCCAGTCCACCTGAGGCGCGATTTTTGCGAGCTGCGCGATTTTCATCTTATGGTAAGTCTTCTCGACATCCCGACAATCCACCTTGTCCATCTGACGTTTCGCAAGTTGAGTCTCGATCCGCATCACGACGTCAGCACGATGCTTAGCTTCCTTTGCATCAAATCCGGCCAGCGCGAGAAGCTTCGGTATGTGTCTTGCAAGTGCGTGACGCACGCGCAACGACTCCGCATCATTTTTCAAGTAGTAATCACGGTCTGACAGCGAGAGACCTGATTGCATGAGATGCAGCAGCGTACGGTCGCTGTCCTTCGCGTCCTGATCAATGAATGCGCCCCACGGGGCGCTGATGCCAATACGGTCGAATTGCGCCAAGAGGTCCACGAGCTCCTCATGAGTCCTTACCTTCCGGACGCGTCCAAAAAGCGGTAGAAGCGGCTCAATGCCGAGCCTCTCCCGCCGTGCCTCATCCATGCCGCTCTTGAAGAAGTCGCCGACCAGCTGCTCAGGAGTGCCAGTTTTCGCTCCCTTCTTCGCAACGAGTTCCTTTACGATCTCATGCAGCTGCTCCTGTGTTTTTTTCACGAGTATGGAGAACGCGCCCCATCGAGTCTCGTCGGAAGGCATTTTGGTATGAGAGATCCAGCCGCCGCCGGCATACCGATAGAAGTCATCCTGCGGTCGGACCTTCCGGTCCATGTCCTTCGTATCGAATCCCCAGTCCTGTTTCGTCATGGGTGCATAGTATAAGAAAGCGTGTCGCTATGCTATCTTCTGCTCTATGACGGTTAGTGAAGTCCGCAGCCGATATCTGGAATTCTTCCGGAGACGAGGGCATGCCATCATCCCCTCGGGACCTATCGTTCCTGAGAACGATCCGACTACGCTTTTTACCAGCTCGGGCATGCAACCGCTAGTCCCGTACCTCATGGGGCAGGAACATCCGCAAGGACGCCGCCTCGCCGATTCGCAGCTGTCCTTCCGCGCGGAGGACATCGAGGAAGTAGGAGATAACCGCCACACTACCTTCTTCGAGATGCTTGGCAACTGGAGCCTCGGCGACTATTTCAAGAAGGAGCAGCTCCCATGGATTTTTGGATTTTTGACCGATAAAGAGGAAGGGTTGGCGCTTAATCCCGAAAGGCTTTACGTCACCGTATTTGCCGGCGATGAGGACACTGGCACGCCGCTTGACACAGAGGCGGTAGAGATCTGGAAGAGCCTCTTCCGTGACAAGGGCATCGAAGCCAAATTCGTACCACTTGGCACTGAAGAACGGGGAGGTGAACTCGGCATGCAGGACGGACGTATCTTCGCCTATGGCGCAAAGAAGAACTGGTGGAGCCGTGCGGGCGTCCCCGCAAAGATGCCGGCGGGAGAGATTGGTGGCCCGGACTCGGAGGTGTTCTACGATTTCGGCACCAAGCACGACGAGCGGTTCGGTCCCCATTGTCACCCCAATTGCGACTGCGGACGCTTCATCGAGATAGGAAACTCCGTCTTCATGCAGTTCGTCAAGCGGGAGAATGGCTCGTTTGCCCCGCTGCCAAAGCAAAACGTCGACTTCGGAGGTGGGCTCGAACGGCTCACGGCAGCGACGCGCAGCAATCCTGATGTCTTCCTGATCGACGTATTCGATAAGGCGCGTGCCGTGCTCGAGGAGCGTTCAGGCATGCGCTATGACGATAATCTCGTAACGACGATCTCGTTTCGCATTATTCTCGACCACATGCGGGCAGCAAGCTTTATGCTCGCGAGCAGCATCCTTCCGGGTAATAGCGAGCAGGGCTACGTACTCCGCCGCCTTATCCGCCGTTCTATCCGCGAAGCGGACAAACTCCGTATTAAGGAGGCCGTATTGGCAGACGTCGCAAAGGGCTACGGGAGCGCCTACTCGGAGCAGTATCCGTACGTGCTTACGCAGGCGACCCATATCAAGGACGCACTTGAAAGGGAAGAGGCACAGTTCCGTAAGGCGCTCGAGAGAGGTATGCGCGAGTTTGAAAAGGTGATCGTTAGCTCAATCAGCGGAACAAACGAGGTCCGTACCCTACGTGCCGAAGCAGTGTTCGAACTTATAACGACCTACGGTTTTCCGTATGAGCTTGTCCGCGAGGAAGCTACCGCACGTGGACTAGAGATTAGAGACGAGCTCGTGCAAGTGCTACTTCGTAAACACAGTGAGACCTCGCGCGCAGGAGCTGTACAGAAATTTGCAGGCGGGCTCGCAGACCACGGGGAACAGACTGTACGCTATCACACCGCGCACCATCTCCTTTTGAAGGCGCTCCAGACGGTGCTCGGGCCTGACGTGCACCAGCGCGGTAGCAACATCACGAGCGAGCGACTTCGTATTGACTTTAATCATGGCGCGAAGATGACCGACGAACAGAAGGCGGCAGTAGAGTGCATTGTGAACGAGAAGATAGACGAGGCGCTGCCGGTTACCCGCACAGTGATGCCCAAAGAGGAGGCTGAGAAGTTGGGCGCGGAGCACGAGTTCGGCGCGAGCTACCCGGACACCGTCTCCGTGTACTCGGTAGGGCCGAAAGACGCAACCCCGGAAGACCCAAAATTCGGTAGAGCGTTCTCAATCGAGTTCTGCGGCGGTCCGCACGTCTCGAATACCAAGGAACTCGGCGAAGGAGGGAGGCGCTTCAAGATCAAAAAGGAGGAAGCGTCTTCGGCAGGAGTGCGCCGTATCAAGGCCGTGCTCGAGTGAGTGTTATTTTATCCTCCTTGTGTACGGTTCTGCGAAACGCATGCCGTATACTGTCACCACATGGGATTTTTCGCGCGCCTCTTCAACAAGCCTGAAGCGGAGTCAATACTGCTCCTAGACATAGGCGCCGGCTCCGTTGCGGGGGCATATGCGCACTTTACTCCGGATGCGCAGGCGACGATCGCCTATGCGCGTCGTCTGAGCATCGAGCCAAAGGAGCACGAGGACGACGTGAGTGCCATGACGCGCACGCTTAAGGAGCTCTGCGACACGCTCGTACGCGATGGCGCCCCAGCGCTTGCGCGTCTTACCGGATCCGGCAGGGCAGAAGCGCTTCTTGTCTCCATAAGCGCCCCCTGGCAGTCGACCATGCTGCGTTACGAAAAATTTGAGGATAAAAAGCCTTTCACATTCACCCGCAGGATGCTTGACGCTGCTATACGGAAAGCAGCGGTGACGCCCAAGGGCAAACTGCTTGTCGATGAAAGCATCGTCGGTACCACGCTCAACGGTTATGAGACGCATGAGCCGTTCGGAAAACAGGTCATGCGTGCGCAGGTCATCATGCTCGTATCCTTCATCGATGAGGCTGTAGCGCGCGCAATAGCCGGGGTATTACGCTCGTTGTTCCACACGGAGCGTATACCGACAATCGCGGGGAGCTCACTGCGCTATCAAGCCGTACGCAGCGTATTCCCGCACGAGCGTAACGCGTTCTTGCTTGACGCGAGCGGCCCTGAAATCGCCATTTCGCTTATTCGGAAGGGACTTTTGGTCGCAGTAAAAGAGCTGCCAGACGGGGAAGCCGGCTCGCCCGAATGGATTGGCGAGGTAGTAAACGCATTCGGCGAATTCGCCACGCGATATCCTTTGCCTCGCATCATCTTCATTCTCGCGGATGACGATCATCTTGAGCCGGTACAACGCGCGCTCGAAGGGGCAGATCTTGGAAAAATGTGGCTTACTGATGACCCTCCGAAACTCGTTCCTATCCGGATGAAGCAGTTGCCGCCGATGAAGCAGGGCGCCGAAGTGGAGCCGGATATCGTGATGCAACTCATGACGCTTTACTGGAAGGAACACGGTCATGATGAGTAGCAGGGGAGGTATGTGCAAAAGGAGCCGCGACGCGTCATTCCTCAGGTATACTGGAAACTATGCGCAAACTCGATGACATAATCCCGCCGTCTCGCCGCAAGGAGATGGAGCCTGCTCCAGTGACCGACTTGCAGGCCCCGCAGTCGCCCGGTATCTCTCGCGAGCCGCTCCGCCTTACCCCGCGGCCCCCACGATTCCCCTACGCGACCCTTATCGGCATCTTTGTCGTCATATTCGTGTCCATCGGCGCCCTCTTCTATTTCTCAAGCGCGGAAGTACAGGTAACGCCAAGCACCGTAACAACGGCGGTCCAGAACTCCTTCACGGCTGATAAGAGCACGGGCGATCTTCCGTTCGAAATACTCACCGTTCAGAAGATCGCGACGCAGAGCGTGCAAGGTTCGGGCACTAAGCAGGTAAATAGCAAGGCAACGGGCCAAATAACGATCTATAACACGGAGCTACGTGCCCAACGGCTCGTAACAGACACGCGTTTTGCGACTCCGTCCGGCCTCATCTTCCGCATCGGCAAGGCGGTGACCGTGCCAGGCGGCTCGATATCTACGCCCGGAAGCATCGAGGTCGAGGTAACAGCGGACCAGTCCGGTGATTCCTACAACATTGGGCCCACCTCGTTCACGGTCCCGGGACTCGACGGTACCGCGCTCGCGACGAAGATTACCGCCCGTTCGGCGACTCCCATGATTGGCGGTGCAAGCGGGACCGTGCCAACGGTTGCGCCTGCGACTGAGCAATCCGCCGTAACTTCGCTTAAGACTGCGCTCGCGCCTGATCTCGTGTCCAGCATTCAAAGTCAGATACCTGCAGGGTATGTGCTTCTCTCGGGCGCTGCTACTACAACGTTCGATGAGCTAACGCCGACGCCATCAGCCACCACTGGCCAGGTTGATGTGAAGGAGCAGGCGACCGAGACGGCTATTATTTTCCCGTCAGCCGCGCTCGCGAAAAGCATTGCAACCTCGATAACCGGCCTCGGCTACCAGGGCGAACCGCTCACGCTTTCCTCGACGAGCGGACTCACCCTTACCCCGATTTCGGGCTATCCGACGCCCGCATCCTCCCAGTTCGCATTCACCCTGGCGGGCACCGCGAATCTTACCTATACCGTCGACCCCGGCAGAATCGCAGCGGCAGTGGCCGGGAAAAGCCGGTCAGCCGCAGAGGTGGCACTTACGAACTATCCGGAGGTGAAGCGAGCGGTCCTCATTCTGCGCCCCTTCTGGCGCTCATCCTTCCCGCAAGACCCTTCGTCGATCAAGGTCACCGTAACGAATCCGAACCGGTAATTTGACCATTTCCGGGCCCCTTGCTATAGTCATGAACGTATCCGCATGAAGGAAGGTGAACAGAACACGGCGACCGGCATCGTCGAAGAGGTGCTGCCGAATTCGTTATTTCGTGTACGCCTTCCGGGAGCTGATGGGGCAGATGAGGGCGAGCTCGTCCTCGCATACCTTGCGGGCAAGATGCGACTGCATCGTATTCGCGTGCTCGTAGGCGATCAGGTCGAGATGGTTCTCGATCCGTATGGCGGCCGAGCTCGAATCGTGCGACGTTTGTCTTAAATCTAATCTTCTTACTGATGAAAGTACGTGCTTCGATCCGCGTGCAGCAGCCAGGTGATCAGATCGTCCGTCGCGGTGGTCGGCTGTACCGTATCAATAAGAAGAACCCGCGCCGCAAGGCGCGCCAGGGTTAGGCGTCATACTATTTTCGTACTTATGCGTATTGCAGGTGTAACCATTCCAGACGACAAGCAGCTCTCGTATGCGCTGCCGATTCTTTACGGTATCGGTCCGGCACGCGCCAAGGATATCCTCACGAAGGCGGGCGTACCGTTCAATAAGAAGGGCGGCGAGCTTAGTCCTGAGGAGGAACAGCTCGTCCGTTCACTTTGTGAGGGCTACACGATTGAGGGTGAACTTCGCCGGGAGATCGGCAGCAACGTGAAGCGCTTGAAGGATATTCGCGCATGGCGCGGCCTCCGCCACGAACGGGGCCTGCCGGTTCGAAATCAACGTACGAAGACCAACTCGCGGACCCGCCGCGGCAACGTACGAAAAACGATGACGAGCGGTCGTCGTACGCTCGAGAAGACGTAGTTCTTAGATACTCATTTGATAATCATCCAGCATGGGAAAGAAGCGTATCGTTAAGAAGAGAGGCCGCGGTCTCGACCAAGGACGCAAGGACCGCGCGCTGTCGAAGACCACCAAGCGACACATCGAGAAAGGCATTCTCCACGTGGAGGCGACCTTCAATAACACGAAGGCAGTACTTACGGACGAGAAGGGGAACGCGATCATCTCGTCGTCAGCCGGAAGCCTCGGCTTTTCGGGCGCGCGAAAATCGACTCCGTATGCGGCCGCTAAGGTCGGCGAATTGCTTGGGGAGAAGGGGATGACAATTGGCCTTAAGGAGGCGACGGTCGTTATTCGCGGCGTCGGCGCCGGCCGCGAGTCCGTTGTCCGCGCGTTTGCAGGCAAAGGGGTGCAGATACGTTCCATCAAGGACGCAACGCCGGTGCCGCACAACGGTCCGCGCCCGCCTAAACCTCGCCGCGTATAACGCTCGTCTCACTATGAAAATCGGACCTCGATACAAGATCGCTAAGCGTCTCGGCCCGTCTGTCTTTGACAAGACGCAGTCGCAGAAGTTCGCACTGTCGGCTGAGCGCTCTGAACGCAATAAACGCGGCCGCCGCCGCGGCCGCCAGAGCGAATATGGCAAGCAGATGCTCGAGAAGCAGAAGGTGCGCCTCACCTACGGCCTGCCTGAAAAGCAGTTCCGCCTTTACGTGAACAAGGCGCTTGCAGCCGCCGGGTCACAACCTGTAGAGCGTCTCCATGAGATGCTTGAGATGCGCCTCGACAATGTGATTTATCGTCTCGGCCTCGCACCATCGCGGCGAGCTGCGCGCCAGATGGTCGCGCACGGCCACGTCACTGTGAATGGCAAAAAGATCCGCATTCCTTCGCACGCGCTCTCAATTGGGGATCGCGTCGCAGTCCGCGAGGGCTCGAAGGATCACGGCCTCCTCGTCGGCTTCAACGATCGCTTTATGGAGCGCCCGCTCGCGTCCTGGTTGTCGTGGAATCCGAAGACCATGGAGGGCGGCATCCAGGAACGTCCGACGGCGGCATCCGCTGATCCTGCGGGCGATCTCGGGATGGTGCTTTCGTTTTACACCCGCTAGCTTTATACGTGATAACTGATTGAGTTATGGAATATCACATCACCTTGCCAAGCAAGCCGCGCATCGTCTCCGAAGAGGGCATGCAGGGCACCTATGAGATTGATTCTCTTTATCCTGGGTACGGCCACACGCTCGGCAACTCACTCCGCCGGATCATCCTATCGTCGCTTCCGGGCGCCGCGATAACGCAGGTCAAAATCGACGGCGTCGCTCATGAGTTCGCTACGCTTGAAGGCGTCCGCGAGACTGTCATGGAAATGCTCCTCAATCTGAAGCGCGTACATTTCGTCCTGCACGGCGATGAGCCGCAGACGATTAAGCTTTCCGTGAAAGGAGAGAAGGAGGTGACGGCGAAGGACTTCATTCTGCCGACGCAGGTTGAGATTGCAAATCCTGATCAACATATCGCTGATATCGCCGGCAAGGCATCGCTTGAGCTCGAGGCGACCATCGAGCGCGGTTTGGGCTACGTGCCCCGTGAGGTGCTCACTAAGGAGAAGGTGGACATCGGTACGATCGCGCTTGATGCGACGTTCACGCCGATACGACGCGTGAACTATGAAGTGGAGAACATGCGTGTCGGCGACCGTACGGACTTCAACCGCCTGCGCATCCTTATTGAAACGAACGGGACCGTATCGCCACGCGAAGCGCTTGAGCAGTCGATCGAGATCATGATTCATCAGTTGAAGTCAATCCTTGGCTTCCAAGAGTCAGCATCGAAGGGCGACCGGGCGGCCGAAGCGGCCGCACCTGAGGAATCCTTCGCAGCTGATCCCGCGAAGGTAAAGGTTACCGACCTCGACCTTTCTGCCCGCGTCATCGCGGCGCTCGAGGAGGCTGGCGTAAAAAGCCTTGCCGGTCTTGCGCGCAAGAGCGCGTCGCAGCTCAAGGAGCTCGATGGCATCGGCGCGGCAGCCATTGAGAGCATTTCGAACGTCCTCGCGGAACACGGGCTTATCCTCAAGGACGAGTAATTCGGACCTCATAAGCAATCCACCATGAGTCAACGCAGCAAATCCAGGGCGTTCAATCGGCCGACAAGCCAGCGTCGTGCACTACTTCGCGCACAGGCACGCTCCCTTATCCTCGAGGAACGCATCTCGACGACTGAAGCGAAAGCGAAGGAGCTTCGCCCCTTTGTGGAGCGCCTCGTCACCTACGGGAAGAGGAACACGCTCGCGAGCCGTCGACTTGCGAAGTCTCGACTCGGGGACGATGTCGCCGTGAAGAAGCTCTTCGAAACGATTGCGCCACGGTACGCCGGGCGCGCGGGAGGCTATACACGCGTCGTGAAGCGCACCCGCCGCGGAACGGGAAATGCCGCAAAGCTTGCGTATATCGCATTCGTCTAGTACCAATACAATCACCATGGCAACGCCTCTCACGAATCCCGCAGCAACCACATACCGCATCGATGCGGCAGGCCGCACGCTTGGCCGCGTCGCGAGCGAAGCCGCGCATGCGCTGCTCGGCAAGCGCTCAGCACTTATGGTGAAGCATCGCACGCATCCGATTACGGTTGTCATCGAGAATGCCTCGCAGCTTCATGTTTCTGACGCACGCAAGAGAGGGAAAGTCTACCTTCGCTACACGGGCTATCCGGGCGGTCAGCGCGCGATGACCATGGCCGAGATGATCGAGAAGAAGGGCATTGAAGAAGTCGTAAAGAAGACCATCGACGGAATGATACCGCGTAATAAGCTTCGCGGCCCACGCATGAAGAACCTCATTGTTAAAGCATGAGTATGGCAACATCCTTTATCACCGCTGTTGGGCGCAGAAAGACCGCAATTGCAACGGTCCGCATGAGCGAGGCCGACAAGAATTCGCTTATGGTAAACGGCAAGAGCCCGAAAGAGTTTTTCAAGACCGATGAGCGCGCACGCACGGCACTTGAGGCATTCACGATCGCTGAAGCCGCGAAAAACTACCGCGTTACGGCCAACGTGACTGGCGGCGGCGTCGCCGCGCAGGCAGAGGCTGTCCGTCATGCGATTTCGCGTGCGCTCACAAAGAGCGAGCCCGCTACGCGCGCCAAGCTGAAGCCAGCCGGGCTCATGACCCGAGACCCGCGCGCCAAAGAGCGTAAGAAGCCGGGACTCGTGAAGGCCCGCAAGCGCAAGCAGTGGTCTAAGCGCTAACGAAAGGCCCTCTCGGGGGCTTTTCCGTATGACTACGCAAAGGAAAAGGACCCTAGCGACATCTACGCTAGGGTCCGGATCGTGTACATCTCAGTGCGCTCGGTACCAATTTTCGGGCGACAGTACTGCCACGACATCGTCACACATATTCGAAAGGAAGAGATGGCCGCTGCGCGCGTCCACCGTGATGAGCGCCGAGCGTTCCGGAATGAGAAGCTCCTCAAGGAGCTCTTTGCCGGTGCAGATGCACTGCGGATAGATATCCTCGTCACCTACCAGGGTATAGAACTCAGTGGGAAGTAGTCGGTCATTCTTCAGGATGACGAGCGCATCGTGAAAAAGCGCCGGTTCAGGATCGCCGAACGATATGACCCTGCGTGCGGCAAGCGACCGCAGGACTTCGCCCAGGTCGCGTACGCGTCCCACGCGGGCGGCTAACTCGCCGAAGGTGATCGTGGCACCAAAACGTTGCGGTAATGCGGCATGCACTCTGTCCTCGAGCTTTACAAAGGGCATTTCGAGTACTCCTCGCGCTGCTTCCCGTAGCATGGCATGGAACAGCGCTCCCGAGAAGCCGGTAACGCACCTTTTGACGCGTCACGGCGCATCAGGCATAGTTACGAGGATGAAAGACGAGTATGAAGATGTCTCGTTCGAGGCAGAGAACAATGAGGCGCCGAAGGGAAGTGATCCTGAAAAGCGCATCGCTAAACTCAAGGCTGAGCTCGCTGCCTGCCAAGACGAGAAGCAGCAGAATCTAGACGGCTGGCAACGCGCCAAGGCTGATTACGTGAACGTGCTCAAACGCTTCGATGATGAGAAGAGAGCGGAGAGGCAGCGAGGCGTAATAAAAGCTGCGGAGGCGCTCCTGCCGGCGTTCGACGCCCTGGAACGCGCGAAAACGCATGGCGATATCCCCGAAGGCTTCGTGGGCATCGTGAAGCAGCTCGAGGGAGGCTTCGCCTCGCTCGGCCTCGAGTCCTTCGGCGTTCCGGGTGAGGCGTTCGACCCCATGCTTCACGACGCGCTCAGCCAGGACGCGGCAGACTCAGAGGAGAAAGATGGTACCGTGTCGACCGTCCTCGAGCCTGGCTGGAAGATCGGGGATGCTGTAGTGCGCCCAGCAAAGGTCCGTGTCTACAGCTACGCTGCGTAGTTGCGCAAGAAAAACGGAATCTATAAAATGAACGTATCAGGGTCGCTTGGGGCCTGCATTTATAAGCTGTCAGCTGGAAGCTGTAACCTGTAAGCTATTTCTATGGCAAAGATCCTCGGCATTGATCTGGGCACCACTAACTCCGCGATGGCTATCGTTGAGGGCGGCGAGCCGCGCGTTCTCGAGAATGCGGAGGGCGCACGCACCACGCCGTCAATCGTAGCGATAGGGAAGAATGGCGAGCGCATCGTCGGTACCTTGGCGAAGCGCCAGGCCGTTACGAATCCGACAAACACGATCTATCAGATCAAGCGCTTCATCGGCCACTCGTTCAATGAGCCTGAGGTACAGAAGGACAAGGAGGCTGTTCCGTTCGAGATGCGCAAGGCCGACAACGGCGGCATCGAGGTGAAGATGGGCCAAAAGGATGGAAAAGACGCGTGGTACCGCCCGGAAGAGGTGTCCGCAATGATACTCGGCAAGCTGAAGGCTGATGCGGAAGCGAAGACGGGCGAGAAGATTACCGAAGCGGTCATCACCGTTCCCGCCTACTTCAACGATGATCAGCGTTCGGCGACCAAGGCAGCGGGCGAGATCGCCGGCCTCACTGTGAAGCGCATCATCAACGAGCCGACCGCAGCCGCGCTCGCGTATGGATTGAACAAGAAGAAGGAGGAGAAGATCGCAGTCTTTGACTTCGGCGGCGGAACGTTCGATATCTCGATTCTCGACGTGGGTGACGACACCATCGAGGTAAAATCGACCGATGGCGACGCGCACTTGGGTGGTAAGGATATCGACCAGGCCATCATCACGTGGCTCGCGGGCGAATTTAAGAAGCAATCGGGCGTGGATGTTATGGGCGATCCGCTCGCGCGTCAGCGCCTCGACGAGGCGGCTGAGAAGGCGAAGATCGAGCTCTCGAGCTCGATGGAGACCGAGGTGAACATCCCGTTCATCACTTCGACCGATGCCGGTCCGCAGCACCTCCTCGTCTCGATGAGCCGCGCAAAGCTCGAAGAGCTCGCCGAGCCGTTCGTGACCCGCGCCCTCGACATCACGAAGCGCGCCATGAACGCCTCGCCGTTCAAGCTCGGAGACATCAACGAAGTCATCCTTGTGGGCGGTCAGACGCGCATGCCGGCAATCCAGAAGGCGGTAGAGCAGTTCTTCGGTAAGAAGCCGAACATGAGCGTGAATCCGGACGAGGTAGTCGCAATCGGCGCTGCCATCCAGGCCGGTATCCTCCAGGGCGACGTGAAGGACATCCTCCTCGTGGATGTCATTCCGCTCTCGCTTGCCATCGAGACCATGGGCGGCGTCGCGACGAAGCTCATCGAGCGCAACACGGCCATCCCGACCTCGCGCTCGCAGACCTTCTCGACCGCTGCAGACAACCAGCCGTCAGTGGAGATCCACATCACGCAGGGTGAGCGCGCAATGAGCGCCGACAACAAGTCTCTCGGCAAGTTCATGCTTGACGGCATACCGCCGGCGCCGCGCGGCATGCCGCAGATCGAGGTAACCTTCGACGTAGACGCGTCCGGCATCCTGACCGTGAAGGCGAAGGAGAAGACTACCGGCAAGGAGCAGTCCATCCGCATCGAAGGTTCGACCGGCCTCTCGAAGGAGGATATCGACAAGATGAAGGCAGACGCTGAGGCGAATGCGGCCGCGGACGAGAAGCGCAAGGGACTCGTCGAAGCGCGCAATATCGCGGAGCAAACGGTCTATAGCGCCGAGAAGGCCATCAAGGAGAACGGCGAGAAGGCGGGCGCTGAAGTCGTGAAAGAGGTCCAAGACAAGATTACCGATCTCAAGACTGCCATGGGCGGCGAGGACGCAGACCGCATCAAATCTGCGATCGACGCACTCAGCAGCTCGCTTTCGAAGATTGGCGAGGCCATGATGAAGGACCAGCCAAAGCCGGGCGCCGCTGGAGAGCAGAAGCAGTCTGAGGGCAATCAGGGCGCTACCGACGCCGAATTCAAGGAGAAGGACTAGGCTGAGAGGAGTGTGGTAAACTTCGTGTCGAATCCAAAAGGATAGGCTTGATGACGTTCCTTCTATCGGTCGCAGTACCCTCAGCTGCAATCTTTGTTATATGTTATCTGCTGTCACCAACGCGATACATCGTAGATGCGACTCCTGAAGCCCCATCCGATGATTGAACGCAGGCGAAGGCGGCACGGGAACTCTCTTTGGAGAGAGCCCGTGCCGCTTTCTTTTTCGCGCTTCATGATTTTCATTTTGCATACCAAAAGGTCACGCGTATAATCGGGAACGATATGGCGAAAAACTATTACGAGACGCTCGGCGTCGACAAGAAGGCGAGCCAGGACGACATCAAAAAGGCGTTCCGGAAGCTCGCGCACAAGTATCACCCGGACAAGTCCGGCGGAGACGAAGCCAAGTTCAAGGAAGTATCCGAAGCCTACGCCGTCCTCGGCGACGAGAAGAGACGCCGCGAATACGACACGTATGGTCAGTCATTCCCGGGCGGGGGAGCGGGCGGATTCGGTGGCAGTCCCTTCGGCGGGTTCGACTTCTCTCAGTTCCAGCAAGGCTCCGGCAACGGCGGAGCTGAATTCGATTTCGGCGACATCTTCGGCGATTTTTTCGGCGGCCGTCAAGCTGCGCGCGCCCCGCGCGGAAGAGATATCTCCATTGATCTCGAGCTTTCATTCCAGGAAGCCGTGTTCGGCACCGAACGTTCAGTGCTTCTCGGGAAGGTCTCGACATGCGATACGTGCAAGGGGACCGGCGGAAGGCCGGGCACGGAGCTCGAGACCTGCAAGATCTGCGGGGGAAGCGGACAGGTACATGAGGTGCGCAATACCATTCTCGGCCAGTTCACGAGCGTACGGACGTGCGCTGCCTGCGAGGGTTCCGGAAAAATCCCGAAGGAGAAGTGTTCTGAGTGCAGAGGCCACGGGGTGCTCCGCAAGGAGGAAGAGGTGCGCGTCCAGATCCCTGCCGGGATCGAGAACGACGAGATGATCCGCATGCCCGGAAAGGGCGAAGCGGTGAAGAACGGCACTGCCGGCGATCTCTACGTGAAGATACATGTGAAGTCCCACCCAGTCTTCAGACGCGATGCGAATCATCTCATCATGGACCTCCCCGTGAAGCTCACTGATGCGCTCACGGGCACCACCGTGCCGGTGGAAATGCTCGACGGGAAGACGATCGAGGTGAAGATTCCGGTGATGAAGCGCGCCGAAGAGCTCTTGCGCGTGCGCGGGAAGGGCATCCCGGCCCCGCACGGCAAGGGCGACCTCCTCATCCGTCTCGAAGTGGCGCTTCCGCAGAAGCTTTCCGGGAAGGCGAAGAAGGCGATCGATGACCTTCGCGCCGAGGGGCTCTGACCGCTTCCGCGACACGCGGGGCGAGGTGAGGTTATCACCACTACGCGGCGTTCGCGCGCGTCCGGTAGGGCATACTTATGACTATGTCGAACGTGCTCAGCGCCACACAAGGACTCTCTCAGGTAAGCACGGTCGCGACCCATACCGCGCTTACCGTCTGGGGCGCCGTCGCAAGCTTCGTCATACTAATCATTCTCACGCTCTTTTTTTACGGGTTCGCGCGTTACCGCGGCCGCGGTCCCTATGTCGCGCTCGTGCTCGCGTTCTATGCCGGCTATGGGGTATACCGGGCGATACCTCAAGCGTATCTGAACTATCTGCCGTCGGCGCCTGCTCTTACTGCGGTCGTGGTACATGCCGTGCTCTATCTCGCCATCGTATTCATCTTTTACATCATCTTGCGACGGGTCGCAGTCTCGGATTTTATTTATATCGGCCTCATCGGCCTTCTTGCAACATCCTTCCTCACGGGCGCGTTTCTCGTCGCGCTTGCGTATCACGCATTTGCCATAACGAGCGTCTATCATTTCAACAATTCGATCGCGAATCTTTTTGCGCCTGCGCAATATTTCTTTTGGTGGTTCGCCGCGCCGGCGGTCGCTCTTTTCTTTCTCGCACACTGATTTCCTAGCCTCAGAATCCGTGGTATAATTTTGTCGTGGCAGAGGAAAAGAAGCGTGTCTTCACATGGGAGGAGAAGAAACTGGCGCTCAGACGCCAGCTTTCTCCCTATGCCCGCGCGATCGCCATCCTCACCATCCTCGAGATGCTCCTCGCACTCGCAAACGGCATCGTTCCGTATATCACGGGCAAGTTCATAGACAGCCTCGTGGCGCCGCATATGACCGTCGTACCGATGTTCGGGCGGGTTCCCCTCTGGGAAGCGCTCATCGGCGCCTGGCTCATCCTCCAGGTGTTTTCGAACGGCATCAGCTTTATTGCTGATAGGCGCACGCGCCTCATGACGACCGAGATGGAAGCGGGGTTCCAGGCCAAGGCCTATACGCACCTTCTCACGCTTCCGCTTAATTTTTTCAAGACGACACGCGTCGGCGAGATAAACGAGAACCTAAGCCGCGCATCGTGGATGCTCGGCTCATTCACGAATACGATGGTCTCCATCGTGCCGCAATTCCTCACGATCCTCGTGGGCGTGGGCATCTCCTTCCTGATACTTCCTCAGCTCGCGTTCGTGTTGCTCGCCGGCATTGCACTCTACCTGCTCGTGCTCGTATTCATCATCCCTCGTACGTCGAAGTACCAGTCGGAAGCGTTCGAAATCTGGAACCGGACGTCCGGCGATGCCGCTGATGCGTACGCGAATTTCCAGACAGTAAAGCAGGCCGGCGCGGAACCCATCGAGATGGAGCGCATCCGTCGAGGCTTCTATGAGGAAGCGACTCCCATATGGTATCGCCTCGAGCAGTTTTGGAGCAATCTGAATTTCGCCCAACGTGCGATCGTGCTCGTAACGCAAACGGCCATCTTTCTGCTCTCTGTCTACTACATCAGCCATGGCGTTATCACCGTGGGCGATCTTATCGCGTTTAACGCATACGCGGGAATGATCATCGGTCCGTTCGTGCAGCTCGGTACGAGCTGGCAGACCATACAGAACAGCCTTGTCGCGCTCGCCCGCAGCGAACGCGTCTTCGGGGCCGCTTCGGAACTCTACGATCCGCCTCAGGCGATACGCCTTTCTGAGCTTCGCGGCGACGTATCCTTCAGGAACGTTCACTTCGCGTACGGCGACGATCAGCGGGCGGTTCTGAACGGCGTGTCATTCGAGGCGCGCGCCGGCGAAGTCGTGGCGCTCGTGGGGCAGACGGGCGTAGGGAAGTCGACCACGGCAGAGCTCGTTTCCGGATATTACTTTCCGCGGGCGGGAGAGGTCCTCGTGGACGGCCACGACATACGCACACTGAATCTCCGTGACCTCCGAAGGCACATTGCGGTCGTGCCGCAGGAAGTTGTTCTCTTCAACGCGTCCATCGCCGATAACATCCGCTACGGTAGGCCGGAAGCGACCCTCGATGACGTGAAGGCCGCCTGCGCGAAGGCGGATGCCGCTACCTTCATCGAACAATTCCCGAACGGTTATGATCAGCAGGTAGGAGAACGCGGCGTGAAGCTCTCGGTGGGCCAGAAGCAGCGCGTAGCAATCGCGCGCGCAATCCTACGAGACCCGAAGATCCTCATACTTGACGAACCGACCTCGGCGCTCGATCCGCAGACGGAGCGCTTCATCACGACCTCGCTCGAAGAGCTCATGCGAGGACGCACGACGTTCGTCATCGCGCACCGGCTATCGACCGTGCGAAAGGCCGATAAGATCATCGTGCTAAAGGCCGGGAAGGTCGCCGAGATGGGTACGCATGAAGAGCTTATGCGAATACCTGACGGGGAGTATCGGCGCCTCTATGAGCTACACATCGGGCTGCACGAATAGTGTAGAATCTGTGCCATGAACCTCGCAGACGACCTCAAGGCGCGCGGACTCATCGAGCATAGCTCGACCGAGCCCGCGGTCATCCTTTCTGAGAAGCGTACGGCCTATCTCGGTATCGACCCGACCGCTGATTCCATCCAGGTGGGAAATCTTGCCGTCGTGCTTCTCATGAAGCGCCTCGGCGACGCCGGACACAAGCTCATATTCCTCGTGGGTGGCGGCACCGGTATGATCGGCGACCCGCGCGAGAAAGGGGAACGTTCGCTCTTGGACGACAAAACCATCGAGCGTAATAAGCGCGCTATCAAAAGGCAGCTCAAGGGACTCTTAGGCGGCGTCACGTTCACGATGGTGGATAATGCCGACTGGCTTGCAAAGGTGCACCTTATCCCGTTCCTCCGCGATATCGGCAAGCATTTCACCGTGAACGATCTTGTAAAGCGTGACCTCATCAGAAAGCGCCTCGAGACCCCTGACGAGAGCATTTCGTACACGGAGTTCACCTATGCGCTCCTGCAGGGGTACGACTTCCTTGAACTACATAAGAAATATGGCTGCGATCTCCAGGTAGGCGGTAGCGACCAATGGACGAACATCCTCTCGGGCGTAGACCTCATACGCAAGAAGGAAGGGAAACGGGCCTTTGCGCTCTCCATGCCGCTTGTGACGGACAGCAATGGTAAGAAGTTCGGCAAGAGTGAAGGAAACGCGGTCTGGCTCGATCCGAAAAAGACGTCTCCGTTCAAGTTCTACCAGTTCTGGATGAATCTGCCCGACGGCGGGCTCGAGAAATATTTCAAGGCGTACACCTTCCTTCCGCTCTCTGAGATTGAGACAATCATGGAGAAACATCGCATGAGCCCCGGAGAGCGAGAGGCGCAGGAGACGCTCGCGCGCCTCGTCACCGAGATTGTGCACGGCCCCGCGGCCGTCGCCGCTGCAGCAGCAGCTACAGATGCGCTCTTCGGCAAGACGGACTTCGCCTCTCTTTCGCGTGACGCGCGGGCGGTGGCGCTTGCAGAGGCACCCTCGGTGACCATCTTAAAGACCGAAGCCCGTGAAGGAAAGTTTCTCGCCGAGTGCCTGGTCGCCGGCGGTCTCGCTTCCTCTAAGTCAGAGGCGCGTCGGCTCATCGAGGGAAAGGCTATCAAGCTCTCTGGGCTCACCATCGAGAATGCGGATCAGAAGGTTTACCTTGGCGACCTAAAGGAGGGCCACACACTCGTACGGAAAGGCAAGCAGGGCGTGCTCGTGCTGGTTTTGAAATAGCTGAGCATTTCCGGTATACTGTCCCAGCCTGCGTCGGTGGTAGAGTGGTCAATTACAACAGGCTGTAAACCTGTCGGGCATAGCCCTACGTTGGTTCGAATCCAACCCGGCGCACATTGTTGAGATATCAGCAGATTTAGGAGTCCTTGCGAGAATATCGTAGGGACTTTTAAATAGCTTCTGCGCGATATTTCCGTTCTGAAGGGAAGCGTTCGAAAGTAGTTTTCCGAGCACCCGACGCTTTTCTTCAGGGGAAAGGGAGGAGTACGATTCTGCGGCTCTACTGCCTTCTAGAAACGACAGTGGCCATATTTTATTACTGCGCCCAACACGAAAGGGCTCCGGACAACTTTGTCCGGAGCCCGCTTCACTCCGTCGGTTCTATGTCGTTCGCGAGCCTCGACTGCCCACTTCATAGCCCGGGAAGGATCAGCTTCCCAGAAATAGTACCCGGTCCCTAACCAGTCGTAGGGGTTCTGAGCCGGTGTCATTTCAGCGCCACGCAAAATGTGTTCCGCTACATCTTGGTCGCAACCGTGGTAGGCAAACACCACATGGGGTCGAATGGTGACGTCGGTCGTCATTTGACGGAAGTGGATTTCTTCTTTCGGCTGCCCGTCCGTGTCGCCTTGACGGGCCAGCGCGGCTTGCCGTCTTGATCGAGGACGCCACTTGCAATCAGGCTTTGGCGGGCCTTTTCAGGAGTGAGATGCTTATCTTCCTCCTGAAGCAGACGTCGGAACTCTCTGACGTCCTCATTGGTAATTGTCCCTGCAGCTGAAAGGATCATCCGTGCCTCCTGAGAACAAAACCTGAACACATCCTCTCACGCCTCTGCCTGACTTCAAAGCGGCCCCTGCGCGCAACTGTCTTATGGCCGCATTCCGGAAACACTAGCGGCCCCGTCGCTATCGCGGCGGAGCTCTCAGACCGGAGGTCCAGCTCGGCGGACCGAATCAGGACGCGGTAATCCCGCAAAAGGGGATTGCACATTAAAGAGCCGAGCGGCGCAAATGTCGAGGAAATTTCTCATCACTGGTGGTTCTGAACTTATGAAAAGAATGCTCGATAAGCTGAACGATATGTACATGGTCGATCTTCTCTGTGATGCCGATATACAGTCTTTTTACGAACGGTTTGCTATTCATCAAAAGACTACGGCCATGCTGTTCCGGAACATGCACGAGTAACAGGCAAAATCGTTCTAATATCGTCCCATACGGTGCACCGCTTTGGAGGGGTGATAGTTCAGCGAGCTCCTTGTATGGAGATCGCAGCGCTTTATGATTTTCTATCTAGGGCCATCCGAGCATGGTCCCACACGCCCTCATATTCAACACGATGGAGTCGTCCTATCGCAAGGCGTTTTCGTGCTATGGTAGGGCACATGAGCGAATCGAAGCCCGTTCTCCTGACCGGACTCCAGCCATCTGGCAACCTCCATATCGGCAATTATTTCGGCGCGTTGCGCCCGTTCGTCGACGCATACGGCGAGTACCGGAGCTATCTCATGGTCGTTGATTATCACGCGCTCACAAGCCTGCGTGATCCGGAGGCGCTCCGCAAGAACACCATCGAAGCGGTGAAGGACTATCTTGCCGCCGGCGTAGATCCTAAGAAAGCGATTATCTTCAAGCAGTCGACGGTGCCGGCTCACACTGAACTCGCATGGATCTTTGATTGTCTCGTCACCGTACCGTTCCTCATGCAAGGCCACGCCTACAAGGATAAGGTAGCGAAGGGCCTCGAAGCGAACGCCGGCCTCTTCACGTACCCCATGCTTATGGCGGCGGACATCCTGCTCTACGACACCGACGTCGTCCCGGTGGGCGAAGATCAGCGCCAGCATATCGAGTATGCGCGCGAAGCGGCAACGAAATTCAACAACGCCTACGAATCGCTCTTTAAGGAGCCTGGCGAAATGATTTTTACGAACGTCGGCACTGTGCCAGGAACGGATGGCGCTAAGATGAGCAAAAGTTACAAGAACACTATCCCGCTCTTTGGGAGCAAGGACGAACTTGCTAAGGCAGTCATGAGCATCGTGACGGATTCCTCAGGGGACGTTCCTGCAAACGTTTACAATATCCACCAATTAATCTCGCTTGCCCTTTTCAAATCTGGCCTTGAAAAGTTCTACCAAGAACATAAGGGGCAATATAAAGTACTCAAAGAGGCGCTCATCGAGGACCTGGATCGCTACCTCGCGCCTATGCGTGAGAGGCGCGCGAGCATCACCGACGCAGACGTCGCCCGCGTGCTCGAAGATGGAGCCCGGGAAGCGCACGCGGTAAGTGAAGCCAAGATGGAGATGGTCCGCAAGGCGATAGGCGTCGCGTGAGACACAATAAGAATCTATGTAACCTTTCTTTCGATAGACAGGTTCACACCTTTGGAACATCCACTGGAGCAAGCGATGGCTGATGAGAAGCCACGGAAGGAAGAGCCAAAGGCTCCTAAGGAGAAAGCAGCTAAGGTGCCCGAAGGAACAGGGCTATTCGACCCGTTCGAACGGATAGGTACCGAGGCCCGCAAGCATCGATCCACCGATGCTTTCGACTTTTGAGCACGTGCCCGCACCGATGAAAATCGGCTGCGGGCATGGTATTTTTAGCCGATGAACGAACGCACGATGATTGGGAAGCTCTTCGCCAAGGCGGGGGAGACGGTATCCATCTCAGGCTGGGTGCATGTCCGCCGCGACCAAGGAAAGCTCGTTTTCTTCGATTTCCGCGACCGCTCGGGGCTCGTACAGGGCGTCGTGCTGCCGGGCTCCGAAGCGATGGAGGCGGCGAAGACTGTCCGCCAAGAAGATGTCATCACCGTTACGGGCAAGGTAAACAAGCGTCCTGAGAAGAACGTTCAGCTAGGCAAAGCGAACGGCGATATCGAACTCGAAGTCACAGGCCTCGAAATCCTCAATTCCGCGGATACGCCTCCGTTCTCGCTCGACGATACAAGCACTATCGATGAGAACCTCCGGGCCGAATACCGCTATCTCGACCTGCGAAGTCCGCGCATGCAGAAGAATATCCGGCTTCGCAGCGAATTCGTACGCCGCTGCCGCGCATTCCTGTTCGACAAGGATTTCGTCGAGATAGAGACGCCGCTGCTGACCGAATCGACGCCAGAGGGTTCCCGCGATTTCGTCGTGCCGAGCCGCCTGCATCCAGGAAAATTTTACGCGCTTCCGCAATCGCCGCAGCAGTATAAGCAGCTCCTCATGACGGCCGGGTTCGAACGGTATTTCCAGCTGGCGCGCGCCGTCCGCGATGAGGATCTCCGCGCGGATCGCGGTTTCGAGCACACCCAGTTAGACCTTGAGATGTCATTTGTCACGCAGGAGGAGGTGATGCAGACAATCGAATCCATGATTACGACCGTCGTCGAAGAGATGGGCTATACGCTGAAGGCGAAGCCGTTCCCACGCGTAAGCTATGCGGACGCCATGAAGCAGTACGGCGCCGATAAGTTCGATATGCGTACCGCGGAGGAGAAAGCGGCTGGCGTCCTCGCATATGCCTGGGTCGTCGACTTCCCGATGTTCGAGAAGGACGATGAGGGCAAGTGGACTTTCACGCACAATCCGTTCTCGATGCCTAAGCCCGAGCACCTCGAGTCACTCATGAAAGGCGAGAACATCGAGCATATCCTGGCCGCGCAGTACGACCTCGTCTGTAACGGCTTCGAGACGGGTGGCGGCTCGATCCGTGCGCACAAGCCTGAGATCCTCGAGGCGACGTACCACGTGATGGGTTACCGCCAGGACGAAGTGGAGGAACGCATCGGCCACATGCTCAAAGCGTTCCGCTTCGGCACCCCTCCGCACGGTGGCATCGCGCTTGGCATTGAACGCAACATCATGAACCTGACTGGCGAGACGTATCTGCGCGAGGTGCAAGCGTTCCCGATGACGCGCAGCGGCCAGACGGCCGTCATGAAGGCACCGAAGCCGCTTACGGACAAACAGCTCGGCGAACTCGGTCTCTCGGTCAAGCCTCGCAACGACGCATGAGGATCGCATTCTCCCCGAAGGGCATTGAAGACGCGCCGAAGACATACGTGCGCGTGCGCATAACGGAAGAGAAACCGGGTACGACGCGCTTCGTCGAGAAGGAGGGTGCGCGCTGGCTCGAGCTAGGCGTTGGTCCTTGGAAGGACGTCACCAGACGGAAGTTCCAGCTCATCCCGCGGCGCGTCATCCGCACGGCGATGCAACATGAACTGCCGAAACTCGCGCTCAAGTTCTCCGATTCACCGTTCCCGCAGATGAACGGCGTGCCGCTTCCGGAGCTCGGCTCGCTTATAGCCGAGAATCTCGGTCTCGCCGTTTACGAATTCCGTGATTTCAAGACGAAGCCTAAGGAAGGCTGGAAGGATGTGGAAGAAGTGCTTATCTGCGGCGATACACCCAAGGAGATGCAAGCGGGATTCAAGCGAGGACTTGTCATCGCCCTCGAAGTGAACAAAGCCCGCACGCTCGCGAATACGCCGGGCAGCGACATGACCCCGAAGACGCTTGCTGCGGCAGCGAAGGCGGCCGCCAGGGGCCTTCCTATCACCGTAAAGACGCTTGGCGTGAAGGAAATCGAGAAGCTCGGCATGGGCGCATTGCTTGGCGTCGGTAAGGGCGCGACAGAGCCGCCAACCTTCACGATCATGGAATACAAGGGCGGAAAGGGGAGGCCGATCGTGCTCGCGGGCAAAGGCATCACCTTCGACAGCGGCGGTCTTAACCTGAAGCCGTCGAGCGGCATTTACGAGATGCACATGGATATGTCCGGCGCGGCAGCAGTGATCCATGCAACCGCGCTCGCAGCGCGCCTTAAGGTGAAGCGTCACGTGGTCGCACTCATCCCTTCAGCAGAGAACGCGACTTCCGGGGAGAGCTACCGACCGGGCGATATCCTGAAATCGCTTTCCGGGAAGACCATCGAGGTCTTAAACACTGACGCCGAAGGCCGGCTCGTCTTGGCAGACGCACTGACCTACGCGAAGCGTTATGACCCGGAAGCGGTCATTGATGTGGCGACACTCACCGGAGCCGCCATGGTCGCGCTCGGCCTTCATGCAAGTGCTCTACTCGCAAAGGATGACGCATTAGCAGACGCTCTCCTCGACAGCGCTGAACAAAGCGGCGACTATGCCTGGCGTCTTCCGCTCTGGGACGAGTATGAGACCATGTTGAAGAGCGACTTCGCCGACGTCGCGAATGTGGCGCACGGAGCCCATGCTCGCTATGGCGGTGCGATCGAAGGCGGTATGTTCCTGTGGCAGTTCGCCAAAGACCTTGAGGCACCCTGGGCACATCTCGATATCGCGCCGCGCATGACTAGCAATAGTGCCGATCTATTAGGCAACGGGGCAGCCGGCGCACCCGTGCGGCTCCTGTTACACTTCTTAGAACAATGGACACCGTAGTCCCAAAGACCGGCTTCACAATCGAGACCGAGTCCTACCAAGGACCGTTCGAGCTCGTCCTCGACCTCATCGAGGCGCGGAAGCTCCTAGTGAACGACCTCGCGCTCGCCTCCATAACCGAGGATTATATACAGCACGTACGGGCGCAGGAATCATTCCCGGTCGAGGAGACTGCGAACTTCATCCAGATCGCGGCGACTCTGCTGCTCATTAAATCGAAATCGCTCATTCCTGATCTCACCCTCACCGAAGAAGAGCAGGGCGACGTGGACGACCTGAAGCGTCGCCTCGAGGCGTATGAGAAGATACGTGAAGCTGCGCGTGAGCTCGGTCGCATCTACGGGAAGACTGTCATGTTTCCGGCGGGTCTGCGAGCTCCCGAGCCCACCTTTTCGCCAGCGCGCGACATGACCATAAACGCGCTCGCCGAGACCCTCGCCCGCGTACTCGCTGCCCGCGAAGAGGCGGAAAAGCTGCCCGAGCACCGAGTGAAACCTTTGGTGACCATCGAGGAGATGATGGACCGCCTTACGCAGCGCGTGCAGCGTGCGATGACGCTCTCTTTCAAAGAATTTGCGGGGGCCGCAAAGGAGAAGGTGGAGGTCATCGTGTCCTTCCTCGCCCTTCTCGAGCTTGTGAAGGATGGCATCGTCGCTGCGGAGCAGTTCGAACAGTACGGGGATATTCGCATCGAGAATCGGGCCACGAGCGCAATTCCTCATTACGGCTGAACGGCGGGGCTGCTTATACCCAAAAACACGCGTTGCCTCAGGAGTGCCGCGCAGCTATTATGGATACATGTTGACGCCGCCGATGGCCATCGAAGCCATCCTCTTCGCCGCCGGGGAACCGCTCGAGAAGAACCGCCTTGCCTCATTGCTTCAGGTCAAGCTTGAGGATCTTGCCGTAGCGCTTAAAGCGCTCACGAATCAGCTCGAGGGTAGGGGACTCTCGCTCGTCGAGACTGACGACGCGGTCGAACTCCGCACGAACGCCGCCGCCTCTGAGATCGTCAAGAAGTTGCGCGAGAGCGAACTGAGCCGCGACCTCGGCAGAGCGAGCCTCGAGACCTTGGCGGTTATCGCATATCAAGGTGGCGCGACGCGAAGCGAGGTGGACTGGGTGCGCGGCGTGAATTCCTCCGCATCCATGCGTACGCTCCTCCTACGCGGGCTCATTGACGGCAGCGAGGATCCTGCGGACAAACGCCGAGTCCGCTATCGCCTCACCACGGACGCGCTCGCCACGCTCGGAGTTACGAGCGCCACGGGTCTTCCGCGCTACGAGGAACTTGCGCGAGGAGCTACCTCGATAATCGAGGCCGCCGAGACTGCTACACGCGAGGGCGAAGCGCCCGAATGAGGTATGGAGATCTCTGAACTTCGACAACTCGCGAACCGTACCCGCTTCATGCGCGAGGCGGGTATTGCGCTCGTGCTTGCCTCGCTCGTGCTTGCGGGCTTCCTCTTCATACCGCTCGAACCAGAGCACCAGGCTGCTGCCCAAGCGGCGACCATCGCCACCTCGACGCGGGCTGATGCGCTCTTCACAAATGTGCCGCTTACGGCGAAGGCAGCGATCGTTTATGACCTCACGGACGGCAAGACGCTCTACGCGAAAAATGCATACGCGCAGTTGCCGCTCGCGTCGCTCACAAAGCTTTTGACGCTCTACTCGGCCTTGAAGGAGCTTTCGCCGAGCACCGTTATCACTATCCCGCAGAATGTCATGGGCCTTTCCGAGCCCCACGCCTTTACGCCGGGGGAGTCCTTCACGCTCGAGAACCTTGCCCGCATTACGCTCACGGCTTCCTTGAATGACGGCGCGGCAGCGATCGCAGAGGCTGCCTCAGAGCAGGAGCATCTCACCATCCATCAGATGATTGCGAGCGCAGCTGCCGGGCTTGATCTTGCGCAGACGTATGCCGTGAACGGGAACGGGCTCGATATGAATACTGCGATTTCCGGCGGGTATGGGTCTGCACATGACATCGCAGTGGTCGCGGGCGAGCTCGCGACCCATGCACAGGAAATCGTCTCCGCGACAACGCACCCCACGACGAGCGCGGTCTCCCAACAAGGTGTTTCGTTCACCGTGAAGAATACCGATCCTATGGTCGATGCTATACCTGGTCTCATGCTCTCGAAGACGGGCTACACCGATCTCGCCGGCGGTAATTTGGCGCTTGTCTTCGATGCGGGACTTAACCATCCAGTCGCGATCGTCATACTTGGATCCACTTTGAAGGCGCGCTTTACAGACGGTGCGGCGCTCGTGGCAGCTACCTACGCGCACTTTGCCCACATCAAGTCGCTGTGATCATGATCGGCGCGAATATCATAAAGGTCTTTATACCCGCCTCGCTCGCGTTCGCCTGCGGCATTGCGTTCGCCCCGTTGCTCACGCACTACCTTTACAAGTACAAGGTCTGGAAGAAATCGGCTGGAAAGACGGCGCTCGACGGAACCGCGGCGACTGAATTTGAACGCCTGCGTGCGACTGTGCATGCTGGTACGGAGACGAAGACCCCTCGCATGGGTGGGATACTAATCTGGGGAACCGTCGCGTTCGTCACGGTGCTTTTCTGGGTGCTCGCGCGCGCTACGGGCCTGCCGGTTATGACGAAGCTCGACTTCCTCTCCCGCAGCCAGACCTGGATTCCGTTCTTCGCGCTGCTCGCGGGCGGACTTATGGGGTTCTTTAATGATCTGCTCGACGTACAGCCAGGAGGGGAGCGAGGAGTCCGACTGCGCACGCGACTCCTCTTCGTGACAGTCGTCTCCGGATTCATTGGCTGGTGGTTCTATGCGAAGCTTGGCATGGTATCGGTCGGCATACCGGCAGATGGCACTCTCTATCTAGGCGTCCTCATCGTGCCGCTCTTCGTATTTGTCTCGCTCGGCATCTATGCCGGCGGCGTGATCGACGGCATCGACGGACTCTCAGGCGGCGTGTTCGGCTCTATCTTCATGGCATACGCGGGCATTGCCTATTTCCAGAGCCAAGTCAATCTCGCTGCCTTTTGCGCGACATTGGCTGGCGCCATTCTCGCGTTCCTGTGGTTCAATATTCCGCCCGCGCGCTTCTGGATGACGGAGACCGGTACCATGGGACTCACCATGACTTTGACCGCGATCGCATTCATGACGGATACCCTCGGCGGCGGATACGGCGTTGCCGCGCTGCCCATCATCGCGTTCCTACTCGTGATCACCGTGCTCGCCAATATCATCCAGGTGCTCTCGAAGCGCTTTCGTGGAAAGAAGGTCTTCCGTATCGCGCCATTGCATCATCATTTCGAGGCTATCGGCTGGCCAAGCTATAAGGTGACGATGCGCTACTGGGTCATCTCGGTCATCTGCGCCATCCTCGGGATGACGGTCGCGCTCTTAAAATGAGACGATGAAGAAGCTCCTTGAAGGCGATCGCGTATTCGTATCCCTCGTACTGCTTATTGCGCTCGCGGGGCTCGCTATCTTCTCATCCGCGACCTTGGGGTTGCTTGCGCGCCAGGGTTCCTCAATCACGAAGGACATCTTGCTGCAGGCGGGGCTTGGGCTTGGGCTCGGATTCGCGGCACTCGTAGTCGCGCGCACCCTCCCGCTTAGCTGGTACAAGCGCTACGCGCCGCACCTCTTCGTCGCTTCGCTCCTCTTCACGGCCCTCGTGTTCATCCCGGGCGTTGGTCTCCATGCCAACGGCGCGACCCGATGGATCAACGTGCGCTTCACCACGATCCAACCGGCCGAATTCCTCAAGATTGGCTTCGTCATCTTCCTTGCATGGTGGCTCGCGCCACGCTCCCGGCAGCTCCGCGATTACCGTAAGGGGCTCATCCCGTTCCTCGTCATCATCGCGGTGCCGGCGCTTCTCCTCCTCATGCAACCGAACACCTCAACGACCGCGCTCATCGTCATGACGGCAGGAGTCATGTATTTCGCGGCCGGAGCGCCCTGGCGCGATTTCGGCATCATCATCGCCGTCGCCCTCCTCGGCCTTGGAATCGTCGTTATCGCGCGTCCGTATGTACTTCAGCGCTTCGAAACCTTTCTCCATCCTGACGCCCATTCGCTTTCTTCGGGCTACCAGATCCAGCAGTCGCTCATCGCGATTGGAAGCGGGCGCGTACTTGGTCGAGGCTTCGGACAGAGCGTGGAGAAGTTCAACTATCTTCCGGAGCCGGATGGCGATTCGGTCTTCGCAGTCTACGCGGAAGAGACCGGTTTCATCGGCGCTGCAATTTTGCTTGGGCTCTTTGTCGCACTCGCCGCGCGAGGAATCGTGATCGCGGGCGACTCGCGGGAATTATTCGGCGGTCTCATCGCGCTTGGATTCTCATTCCTCATCATTACGCAGGCTTTCATAAACATCTGCGCGATGCTCGGCATAATCCCGCTTACCGGATTACCGCTTCCGTTCGTCTCACACGGCGGCACGGCGCTCGTCGCAGTTCTTACCATGTGCGGAATCATTCTCAACGTCGCCGGAGGCAGCAGGAAATCGGCCTAAATCTTGCTACACTAGCCTCATGAAGATCGTATTTACTGGGGGAGGGACGGGAGGACACTTCTATCCAATCATCGCTATCGCGGAGGCTCTGAATGACCTCGTCCGTGAAGATCGCCTCATTGAGCCGCATCTATACTACTTCGCCCCGACTCCCTTCGATCAAGAGGCCCTGTTCGATAACAACATCGAATTTATACGCATTCCGGCAGGGAAGCTCCGCCGCTATGTCTCCGCTGCCAATGTGACCGACATGGTCAAAACCCTCTTTGGCACGCTTTCCGCACTCGTCGCCCTTTTCCGGACCTATCCGGATGTCGTCATGAGCAAAGGCGGCTACGCGAGCGTCCCCACTGTGCTAGCGGCGCGCATACTGCGCATTCCGATTGTGATACATGAATCGGACGCGAAGCCGGGCCGCGCGAATCTCCTTGCTGCCAAGTACGCCACGAAGATCGCAATCTCCTTCGATGGCGCAGCTCCCTATTTCCCGAAACAGGTACAGTCTCGCATCGCCCGTACGGGAATCCCGATCCGCAAGGCGCTCATGCGCGTCGAGGCGGAAGGCGCCACAGAGTATCTCGGGCTCGAACGCGGCGTGCCGACTATTCTAATACTCGGAGGCTCACAGGGTTCAAAAAGGATTAACGATACTGTCATCTCTGCCTTGCCCGAACTTGTGGGGTTTGCGAATATCATCCATCAAACTGGGCCCCTGCACCTGAAGGAAATCACGGGGCTCGCGAAGGTTGCGCTCGCCGGCGTATCACACGCCGACCGTTATCATCCGTTCGATTATCTGTCCGAGCTCGCGTTGCAGCGTGCGGCAGGTGCGGCGACACTCGTCATATCGCGCGCGGGCGCAGGTTCCATTGCAGAGATCGCCGTCTGGAAGAAGCCGGCGATACTTATACCGATCCCGGAGTCCATAAGTCACGACCAACGTACAAACGCTTATGCCTATGCCCGCACTGGCGCGGCAGTCGTGCTTGAGGAGGAGAATCTTACGCCGCACCTGCTTGCCTCAGAAGCAAGGCGCATTGCCGACGATGCGGCTCTCGCACATGAAATGAGCACAAAATCTGCGGGCTTTACGGATTCCGATGCCGCGCGTATCCTAGCGTCCGCATTACTTTCCATCGGACTCTCGCACGAATCATGAATGTGAAGACGCGCATCGCGCCCAGTCCCACGGGGCGCTTCCACATCGGGACCGCACGCACCGCGCTTTTCAATTACCTCTACGCTAAGAAGACGGGTGGATGCTTCTGCATACGTATCGAGGATACCGACAAGGAACGCTCGAAGGTTGAATATGAGACTGAGATTCTCGAGGGGCTCGCCTGGCTCGGTCTTGAAGCCGACGAGTTCGTCCGACAAAGCGAGCGCGCACCGCGCCACGCAGAACTCTTACAGAGACTCATTGATGAGGGTAAAGCCTATATTTCGGACGAATTAAGCCACGAAAGGGCATTTGACACTATCGATCGCCCGCGACGCGACATGAACAAAGTGATGAATCTTCGGACTCAGGTTATCCGCCTCAAGAACCCGGGCAAAGAGATCACCTTCCGCGACGAGATACGCGGCGATATCACGTTCGATACGACCGAGCTCGGCGACTTCGTCATCGCACGCAGCATCTCGGACCCGCTCTATCACTTCGCCGTCGTCGTAGATGACATGGACATGGGTATCACGCACGTCATCCGTGGTGAAGATCATATCTCTAACACGCCACGGCAGATCCTCATCCAGGGAGCGCTCGGGGCACCTCGACCGATATATGCACATCTTCCACTCATTTTGAATGAGAAGCGTGCAAAGATGAGTAAACGCAGTGGCGATACCGTCGCGATCATGGACTACCGCGCTGAGGGTCTTTTGCCTGAAGCATTCAATAACTATCTCGCTCTACTCGGGTGGAATCCTGGAGATGAACGGGAGTACTTTACGCTTCCAGAGCTCTGCGAGGCATTCTCGCTCGAGCGTGTCCAGCGAAGCGGCGGCGTCTGGAACCGTGAGAAGCTCCTTTCCGTAAACCAGCACTGGATGCGCGAGATGGACGACGCAATGTTCGCTAAGGAAGTGCACGGGATGGGCGACTTCGACATTGATTCCATACACAAGGTCGTCTCGTTACTCAAGGAGCGCGCCCACACGTTCAAGGAAGCGCACGATATGCTCGAAGCGGACCTCAGATGCCTTTTCGAGGAGCCCGCGCTCGATCGGACGGCGCTCGTGAAGAAGGAGCCTGTTGATCGCGCTGGTCTTACGAAGATCGCTCTGAGCGAGCTCAAGGCACACATCACTTCGCTGGCTGACGACGCGACGGCCGATGACGCCAAATCTGCGCTCATGCCTTACGCGGACGCTGAAGAAGAGAAAGGGAAGGGTGGCCGCGGTGCCGTGCTCTGGCCCTTGCGCTACGCGCTCAGTGGCCAGGAGCGTTCACCCGATCCATTCACTCTTATCGCGCTTCTTGGAAAGGGAGACACACTTAGGCGCATTGACGCAGCGCTCGCACTCCTCAGCTGACGATAGGACATACCCCATCACAGGAGCCTTCAGATACGCCATATCTCGTCTCGACGAGTATAGAGAAGTGACAGGGGAGTCGAGTCTCGTACTCGGCCCCGTTTCCATGGACGCTACCCAGGACGGCACCGTATCCCTCCACAATCGCCTGATATACTTACGATAACCGCTATGATCCGCACGATCTTCTGGGCATTCGTCCTTCTCCTCGCCCTTTCATTCTTCGGCATCTCGATACGCAGTATCGTCATGAGTCATGCCGGGCAAGAGAATTTTGGGTTCGTAATCCACTGGATACTTGTCAGCTGGCACTGGCTTACCGTCGTCCTACCGGCTCAGATTGTCTTAACCATCCACGGATGACTATGGCCATGAACGCGCCTGAACCTTGCTTTTATCGTCACTATAAGCATGAGCCATCCGGTGCCAGGCATAACTACTTCTATGAGGTTGTCGGCCTAGCGCGCGACACTGAGAATAAGGGCTTTTATGTGCTCTACAGGCCGTTATAAAGGAAGGAAATAAGGTTCCACGATTCGAACGCATTATCGATCCTGCGCTCACAGAAGAGCTTGAGGAAGCGCGGGACGAGATGTACGGAAACTAGGACTAGGATTGGAATCCGCTGCGTATTTACGCAAAAGATATATTGTGCGCACTTTATCGTAGAGAAGAAGCGCCTTCCAGCTAGCCCGCTTACCCCCTTCCCGTTCCGCGAGCGGCGATGAGTATAACCTGGAGGAGACTTATGAGAGCGCTCATGAATCCGGTCCAAAATGCGTAGAGTTCGAGGTTCTCTGTGACCTGGAATCTATGCTTGCGTTGCTTCATGGGGAAGAGGATAGCACGGCCGGCAGGGTATCGCCGTCTTCGCGGCTGTCGCCTCTTCCCTACCCTCGCAGTCGCAGGACAAGCGACACGAGCGATATGGTGAGACTTACGAAGCCGGTTATCACCGCATATAGTTTTAATCGTCTTTTTTGATTAGCCCGAGCATTCACGTGCATGATCCTTTTGCGTGCATTGGTGTCAGCAGCTGACGTTCGCGACGATGTACTCGTACGCCTCGTCGACGGTGTCGACGATGTGGAAAAGCTGCGTATCCGCAGGGTCGATCGTGTGTTCCACGGTATCGAGCTTCGCGGTAATGAAATCCGTTACGAGAGGCTCCCAATACGCCTTATCGTAGAGTACGATTGGAACGCGGCGAATCTTCTTGGTCTGCACAAGCGTTACGATCTCGAAGAATTCATCAAGCGTGCCGAATCCTCCGGGGAAATAAATGTATACCTCTGAGGCATAGGTCAGCATGACCTTGCGTACGAAGAAATGATCGAACTCGAACTTATCGGTCAGGTACGGATTGTAGCCTTGCTCGTGCGGAAGGCTGATATTAAGACCCACGGAGGCGCCCCCTGCCTCAAATGCGCCCTTGTTCGCGGCCTGCATAATCCCCGCACTCCCGCCCGTCACGATAGCGAATCCCTTTTGAGCGAGACGTCCAGCGAGCGCGGTCGCATCTTGGTATACGCGATCCTCAAGGGTGGCCCGTGCGCTGCCGAAGAACGTAGCAGCAAGCCCGTACCGACGAATAAGATCGAATCCTTCTACGAATTCGCTCATGATCTTGAAGATGCGCCATGATTCGACCTTGTTCGGCTTGCACACGAGGAGCGGACGGTCTTCAGGCATTGTGCGGCGTCCTTCATGTACTACTCGCGCGAGACGCTCGGCATCCGCAGCGAGGCCCGTATCTGAACCGGTGGGCGCATGCACAATAGGCGTCGGTACGTCGCGCGTAAGATCCTCATTCATCTATCGTAGTGTAGCAAGAACTTCACCTCATTACGGGCCTGTGCTCACGGGTGTTGTGACTAAGCAAACAGCGTTCCGCCTCTGCTCAGAGACCGTCGCAGTCAGACACAGGCCTGTCACCAGCAACACGTGCTGCGTCCGACTACATCCATGCCGCTTTGCGACAACGTCGCAACGCCCGGAGGATCCAACCGCAGTCGATCTTACGCTGCGCCCCTCAGGATAACCAAATGCATAGAGCCGCCGGAGGAAGCGAGAAGGAGCACGGTTACGACCACGTATTCCTTAGGCATATGGGGCTAGGGCGGTCTTGCAGAACAGTCTTGCTTCTGCTATAGTGATGCGGTCAACTATATACCACTATGGCAAGCACCAAAGCCGGCGGCTCAACAAAAAACCTGCGCGATTCCAATCCGAAGTACCTCGGCGTTAAGCTCGCTGACGGCGCCGCAGCGCTCCCGGGTATGGTGATAGTCCGCCAGCGCGGCACGAAGATCGAGGCCGGCAAAAACGTAAAGGTTGGTTCTGACCATACGCTGTTCGCTATGGTGGCTGGAACCGTCTCATTCACGCAAAAGCGCAAGAAGAATTTCGACGGTCGCACCGTAGTGAAGAAGGTTGCGAACGTCGCCTGACCTTTCTCTCCCCTTCTCTCTTCTTCAGTGCGGACTGCCCAGGGCGCTAGTGACTCATCGCAAATCAAGCGATACGGATTCGATTCAGTGAACATAACATGTGCGACACGAGGCCGTGCAGCTACGCTGCACGGCCTCGTTCTTACCGCGGTTTCCACCGTTTTTACTCACTCTGCCTCGATAACGATCGAGAACGAACCGAAGTCATCGCCGATAGCGACCGGGACCTCAACCGTCCCGAGCTCTTTGAACGGCTTCTTGATGCGGATCGCATCCTCGGGCAGCTGCGCAAGAACGGCAATCTCCTTCGAATCGAGCGCATCATAGAGGTGGCCCTGCTCGTTCGCCTTCTTCTTCACCGTGAGAGTATTCTCCCCGAGGTAGGCGAGGCGCTCGAGAATAAGCTTCACCGCCACGTCGCCTCGCTCCTTCGCCTTCGCGCGGCGACTTTCAGCCGTCTTCGCCGCTCCCTTCGTGGCGGCTACGGCGAGCTTCTGGGGAATGAGGAAGTTCAGGGCGTGCCCATCCGAGGTCTCGATGACCTCGTGCGCGCGACCCATGCCCTTCACGTCTCGTTGCAGTATCACTTTCATAGTGGTTCGTATCGTACCGCATAACCGCGTATCCGGCAATTTGACTTTCGTCCTTCAATCAGTACGGTCACTGCCCTCGTATGCTAGCCCATCACGTATGATAAGCGCGCCTGTCCCAATTGCCGGCACAGGCGCGTCTTCCTTCCCAATTCGTTTAGCGGCCGGTGAGGAACTGGACGGCGCGCTCGTATTGCGGATCCGCACTCGTGTCCGGCGTGAACGGCGGCGTCGAGGTTGCGATCGGCACTTTGATATCGGGCGTGATCCCCTTCTCCATGATCCACTGGCCTGACGGCGTTACCCAGCGCGCGACCGTCACCTTCAGCTGCCCGCCGTCAATCGGGATAAGCGTCTGCACTGACCCCTTACCGAACGTCTGAGTACCGATGAGCGTCGCGACATGGTGGTCCTTCAAGGCGCCCGCAAGGATCTCTGACGCGGATGCGCTGCCTCCATCGACAAGCACCGCCACCTTAGTCCCCGCAGGCAGATCGTCTGGACCAAGCGAGGTATGGACCTCGTTCGGCTGCTTGCCGCCGAAGTCCTCCGTCACAATGGTCTCACCCTTCGGGAGGAAATGGCTCGCGATCGAGACGGCCGCATCGAGATACCCTCCCGGATTACCGCGCAGATCGAGCACGAGATATTTCGCACCGGATGCTTTGAAGCGTGTCCACGCCTCGTCAAACAATGATGCGGAGTCGCTCGTAAACTCATAGAGCGCAATGGTGTAAACACCAGTAGTCGGATCATAGCTGTCCTTCGTCTCCGGCACCTGTATCGTTTCTCGCGTAATCTTCACGTCTAGCTGCTTGCCACTGCGTATGATGGTGAGGTCGACCATTGACCCCTTCGGACCGCGAATCTCGTTCACGGCCTCGTTCGTGGAGATGCCGCTGGTTGAGCTTCCGTTAATGGCGATGATCTGGTCGCCAGGTTGTATGCCAGCCTGCTGCGCCGGTGTACCTTTGAGCGGCGCTACGACCGTCAATACGCCGTTCTTTACGTCGATCTCCATCCCAACGCCAGCGAAGCTGCCCGAGATATTCTCGTTGAATGCCTGCGCCTGCTGCGGCGGGAAGAACTCTGTGAACGGATCGCCGTAGGAAGCTGCGAGCCCTTCAATCGCGCCATAGATCTTGTCTTGGGTCGTCGGCAGGGTTGTCGATGCGTGTGTAATGACATAGTTCTGCTGCAACGCATTCCATGCTTCCCAGAAGTCCGTGAGGTCTGCATTCGGATCGGGAGATGCCGAGAGCCCGCTCCCCACAAGCGGTACCTGAGACACGACTGCAGCTGCCGTACCGTTCCCGCCGAGCGCGAGACCCGCGATGAAGGCAACGATAGCGACGAGGACGAAGGAGACGCCTCGCGCGAGCGTCCCCTTCTTGTTCCATAGCTCTTGAGGCTCGTCACTCATGACGCACAGTCTATCACATCGCGCATGCGCGCTGCGTCTCGTCGTAGCGTGCATGCTATCCTTAGCCTCATGATCTACCGTCATGCGCACCGACACGGCGTATGGGTGGACCTTGAGCAGCCGACGCCCGAAGAGATACACGCGGTCTCGCGGGAGTTCGGGGTCCATGAACGCGTCGAAGCAGAGCTCCTCTCCCCTACCCCCTCGCCGCTCGTTGCCGGCGAAGGCGATACGGCCTTTTCCGCGCTTCACTTCCCGGTGAAGGGAGAGGACGAGTCGGCGACGCGCGCGCAGGAGATCGACTTCGTCGTCGGACGGCATTTTCTCATCTCGGTACGCTATGAAGTCATTGCGCCCTTGCGCGAGTTGCAGAAAGTGCTCGAAACCGATGAGCTTCTTTCTGGTCGCACGCCGCTTACGACCGACGTACTCCTTGAGGTGCTATTCGCGCATCTCTTCGAATCAGTACGCGATTATGCGTACCATCTCTCGAACCGCATTGCGACCATTGAGCGCGAGATGTATGCGGGGCATGAGCGGCGCTGCGTGCATGCCATTTCAGACGTGAGCCGTGGATTCCTTCATCTCGAATCGCTTCTGAAAACCCAGGAAGAGCCGCTCGAACGCTTCCTCCATACGCTATCGGAGAAGGACTTCTTCGGTCCTTCTTTCAAGGAGCGTGCCGCGCGCATTCTCGCAGAACAGCGTCTCGTCAGCCGTCTCGTCGAGACCCATCGCGCACTCGCCGCTGAGCTGCGAGAGACCAACAAGGCGCTCCTCGAATCAAGACAGAATGAGATCATGAAGACGCTGACTGTCGCGAATTTCATATTCCTTCCGCTCGAGCTCATCGCTTTTGTCTTCGGCATGCATGCGCTCGGCACGCCACTCGAGGCCAATCCGGACGCATTCTGGATCATCATGGCCTTCATGCTCGTCATCGTGGCGGTCCTTACCGTCTATTTCGCCAGGAAGCGCTGGATTTTCTAGCGACCGCGTCGCGAGGTATACTGAGAATCACCTATGGGCTGGCTTGACCTGTTGCGTAAGGATCACGAAGAACCGTCGAAGGCCGTCCCCGTGCAGCTATTCTTCACGAACACGCTCACCGGAAAGAAGGAGGCATTCATCCCGCTTAAACCCGGGCAGGCGCTCCTGTATTCGTGCGGCCCGACCGTCTATAGCCGCGCGCACATCGGGAATCTCCGCGCATACGTCTTCTCCGATACGCTTGCGCGCACGCTCGAGTTCGCAGGCTATCATGTCCGCCGCATCATCAACATCACCGACGTCGGCCATCTCGTCGCAGACGCGGACGAGGGTGAAGACAAGATGACGGTGGCAGCACGTACCGAAGGACAAACGCCCCGTGCAATCGCAGACCGGTACGCGAAGCTCTTCATCGACGACCTTCGTGCGCTTGGCGTGCATACCGAAGAGGTCACTTTCCCGCACGCGACGAATTATATCCGCGAACAGATCGCGCTTGCGGAGACGCTCGAGCAGAAGGGCTTCGCCTATCGTACGAGTGACGGCCTCTATTACGACACGAGCCGGTTCCCAGGGTACGGCAAACTCGGTAACTTCTCGGGGGCTCAATTGCGAGAGGGCGCAAGAGTCGCCATACACGGCGGTAAGCGTAATCCGACCGACTTCGCGCTCTGGCGCTTTGCGAAGCAGGGAGACCTCCAACAGTGGGATAGCCCGTGGGGCAAAGGCAATCCCGGATGGCATCTCGAATGTTCAGCTATGATCCGCGCGCTGCTCGGTCAGCAGATCGATATCCATACCGGAGGAGAAGACCACATACAGATTCATCACAATAATGAGATCGCTCAGTCAGAAGCGGCAACGGGACGCACCTTCGTCCGGTACTGGATGCACAACGCATTCCTTACGATGAACCAGGACAAGATCTCGAAATCCCTCCGGAACGATGTGTACCTCTCGGATATAGAGGAGAAAGGGATCCACCCGCTCGCGCTACGTTATTTCTTTCTGCAGGCGCACTACCGCACCCCTCTTTCCTTCTCGTGGGATGCGCTTTCCGCCGCAGCGGGTGCGCTTGAACGGCTTTGGAAGAACGCTCAGGAAATTGCTGCTGAATCTGACGCTCAGGAAGCGCCTTCCGAAGCGCGCGAGCGATTCCTCGCCGCCATGCGCGACGATCTCTCGACGCCGCAGGCGCTCGGCATCCTTTGGGATGCATTGCGCAGCGAAGAATACGCGCCTGAGGAGAAGTGGGGGCTCCTCGCGGATGCCGATGCACATCTCGGCCTCGAGCTCCTTGCGCCGCCGCTCAAGGCTCCCCTACACTCTTTCGCGGCGCCCGCAGAGATTAGAGCACTCCTTGAAGAACGCGAGGTAGCCCGTGCCGCTAAGGATTTCGCGAAGGCAGACGCCTTGCGCCATGAGATGGATAACCGTGGATATCGTGTGGATGACGGCCCGTCCGGGCCCGTATTGACGGAGAAGCCTTAATGCTAAGATTATCGGGATGGCCGGTACGGACCGAATCCCTCCTCAATCGCTTGAATCCGAACGCGCGCTGCTCGGCGCACTGCTTCTGAAGCCAGACGCGATTCATGATGTCTCCGACACGATAAAGCCCGACTCCTTTTACGCGGAAAAACATCGACTTATTTTCGCCGCTATGCGAGAGCTCGCGGATCGCGGAGAACCGATCGATCAACTGTCCCTCTCAGAACGCCTGAAGACCCAGGGGCTTCTCGACCGTGCGGGAAGCCGCAGCTATCTCGCGGAGCTGGTCGCTGCCGCACCGGCTCCGGGTAACTATGCGCACTATGCCGAGCTTGTGGGCCGTAAGGCGGTCCTCCGCTCGCTCATCGACGCCGCGTACGGCATCACCGAAAGCGCCTATGACGAGGCACGCGACACCATGGAGGTCCTCGATTCGGCGGAAAAATCCATCTACGCGATTGGCGACTCCTCGGCATCCCACGCGTTCACGGCAATCGGCGACAAGGTGCACGAGGCGTGGGACCGCATCGAGGCGCTCTCAAAGCGAGAAGACGGCATCCGCGGCGTTCCGAGCGGATTTGCGGAGCTTGACGCGCTCCTTTCGGGATTCCATCCTTCCGATCTCGTCATCCTCGCCGCGCGCCCGTCGGTCGGTAAGACGTCATTCGCACTCGATATCGCTCGCAACGCGGCCGTACGGCATAACGTCCCGGTGGGGATTTTCTCGCTTGAGATGAGCTCGGAACAAATCATCGATCGTATGCTCGCCGCAGAATCCTTCGTGAACTCATGGAAGCTGCGCACCGGACAGGTGAATAGCGAGGAGGACTTCTCGCGGATCCGCGATGCGCTCGAAAATCTCTCGAGAGCGCCCATCTTCATCGACGACATGCCGGGTAACAATATCCTCGCGATGCGGGCGGTCGCGCGGCGTTTGAAGCGCGAACGAGGCATTGGACTTCTCATCGTCGATTATCTGCAGCTTATGAGCCCCACGAATACGAAGTCCTCTGACTCGATGGTGCAGCAGGTAACAGAAATATCGCGCTCCCTGAAGGGCCTCGCGCGCGAGCTCGACGTGCCGGTGATCGCGCTCTCACAGCTTTCTCGTGCCGTCGAGCAGCGCGGCGGGAAACCGCGGCTTTCAGACCTGCGCGATTCCGGTTCTATTGAGCAGGACGCCGATGTTGTCATGTTCATCCATCGGGAAGACAAGGCGAACCGCGAGAGCGAGCGCACGGGGATCGCCGAGATACTGGTCGAGAAGCACCGCAATGGCCCTACCGGCAAGGTTGATCTCTATTTTGATGAGAAGCGCACGAGCTTCCAGTCGATGGACAAGGCGGGGTATGGCGAGCTCGGTGACGCATTTGCAAGCGCAGACAATTTCGGCGCATGAGCCATCGCGCGATCAGTTGGATGGGATGGTATGGCGTCATTGCGACACTCGTCGCATATGCGCTTGTGTCAGCACTCGTTCTTTCCGCCACTAGCTTTTTGTACCAAGGCCTTAATTTCACAGGCGCGGTCGGTGTCACGATCGAGACCTGGGTCCGCCGCGATTATCAGCCATTCTGGCTGAATCTCGTATGGGCTTTGATCGCGTTCATCGCGCTATTGAATATACTCGCTCATCTCCCCTGATATGGACCGGATTGATGAACTCGCTTCTGCGTTTGCGCGATTCCCGGGTATCGGCCCGCGTCAGGGCAAACGCTTCGTATACCATCTTCTTGCAGTGCCGGCAACGGAGCGCGCGAAGCTTGCGGAGCTCATCGCTTCCCTCGCAACGGACGTGCGTCAGTGCCCGGGATGTCTTCGATTCTTCAACGGAACCGGAGGGACGATTTGTGGTTATTGCGCGGACGCTCGACGCGACGACTCTCTTCTTATGATCGTCGAAAAGGACCAGGATCTCGCCTCCATCGAGCGCGCCGGTACCTACAAGGGACGTTACTTCGTGCTTGGCGGCGTACTTACGCTCTCGGGCAAAGGTGCGATCCGCGAGCGCGAGCTCGTTGGGGTCGTAGAGCGACGCCTTGAGCATGGGCTCACGGAGATCGTGCTCGCGCTCTCCGCCACCACTGAGGGCGAACACACGGCCGATCGCATCCGTGAGCTGCTTGCGCCTTTGCGCGGGAAGGTACGTATCACCACGCTCGGACGCGGCCTCTCGACCGGCAGCGAACTTGAGTACTCCGACGCGGAGACTCTGCGCGCCGCGCTTTCGAATCGACATGATGCATAGGCGCTCGGACGAACGTCTATCCCATTTCAACTGCGACGCCTGTGATGGCTGGTGGACTATTGCGGATGCTCCACGCAAGAAGCGCTGGTTCTGCCCATGGTGCGGTACGGCAGCCGCGGCACTAAAATGCCCGCCCCGTGAAGGGCGGGCTGCAACGTGATTCCTATCGCAATCGTTCGAGCACTGAGCTCTCCCATCCTGCGGAAGCGACGTATCTGTTTTTAGGCGACCATCTGCCGTGAGTATGGAGATTACGATACCCCACCGTAAAGGCGTATATTCCTATCCCAATCATGCTCGCATACATCAGGAAGACTAGTAGCGACCCGCGCAATCGTGGTAGACGCTGCATCAGGCGTACTCCGAGAAGAAAGACGGTTAACCCT
Source organism: Candidatus Kaiserbacteria bacterium (assembly GCA_027451665.1). Taxonomy (GTDB): domain Bacteria; phylum Patescibacteriota; class Minisyncoccia; order Phycocordibacterales; family Phycocordibacteraceae; genus C7867-001. The sequence goes on along the minus strand of DAIDIW010000002.1, from coordinate 133,006 downwards.
CCTAGAAGAACGCCAGGTGTAAGCACGCTGTGTAACATGACACACTCCCTTCATTTAGCACGCACTTCATTTCTTATACACTCTCACCGATCATTTCTCCAAACGCCTTTGAGGCAAAGGAAACGCCCGCTGGATTGCGTCCAGCGGGCGGAAATGATTCACGCTAACGGCCCCATCTGCCAAAGGCATTGCTTTCTGTAACAACCCAGGTTATAAGCGCAGCCATGATCCAGAACACGAAAGGTATGAATATCAGGAAAGCATAATTAAACATATCAAGCGTGTTGCTCAGTCTGCTGTGGATCGCGACCATATTTGCAATGCCGCTCAAGAGAGCTAGGACGCCAAGAGCGCGACCAATGAAGCGGCCTCTGCGCTCCCGGCTCGGCCGGAAATTCTGTCCGAATATCATTCCTCCGATAGTTCCCACGAGGAAACCGGTCCAAAACAGGACATTTACAACGACATTGAAAGTCAGCATGGTACTCTCCTATCGTTTAGCAGTGCGTAATGACCATTTCTTGCTGCGTTCTATAGTACACGAAAATGCTGCCTTGTCAAGCAGCATTTTCGTGTATAACGGAGCTAGTCTACAAACGTGAGCGCCTTGCCCTTCGCGCTCGCGCGCCCAGTGCGGCCGATGCGGTGCACGTAGTCCTCGTAGGTACCCGGGAGGTCGTAGTTTATGACGTGGGAGACCTCAGGGATGTCGAGACCGCGCGCGGCGACGTCGGTGGCGACCAGGACCTGCACCTTGCCGCGCTTGAACGCCTCCAAGGCGCGTAGACGTGCGTTATGGCTCTTATCGCCATGGATCGAATCCGCGAAGATGCGTTCGCGCGAGAGCATCTTCGCAAGTCGCTCTGCACCGTGCTTGGTGCGCACGAAGACGAGCGTGCGGGTAAAGTCGCGATCCTGAAGCAGCTCGGTGAGCTTCTCAAATTTGTCTGCGCCGCCGATGCGGATGACATCCTGGTCCACGTTCGCCGACGTCTCGCGTTTCTTCACCGAGATGGTGACCGGCTCCTTCAAGAAGTCACCGATAAGCGCCTCGATATCCTTCCCCATCGTCGCGCTGAAGAAGAGCGTGTGGCGCTCCGCGCGCATCTTGCCAAGGATAAAGCGCATGTCGTCGATGAAGCCCATGTCCAGCATGCGGTCTGCTTCGTCGAGCACTACCGTACCGAAGTTCGAGAGGTCGAGTGCCTTGCGCTCCATGAGGTCCTTCAAGCGACCCGGTGTACCGATGACGAAGGTCGGATCCCACTTGAGCTGCTTAATCTGCGGCATGATGTTCGCGCCGCCGACGGCGACCATACCGCGAAAACCGAGACCTTTGGCAAAGGAAGCGAGCTCCTGCTCAATCTGCACCGCAAGCTCACGCGTCGGGGCCATTATGAGCACACGCTCACCCGGGAGAAGCATCACCTTCTGGATGAGCGGCAGGAGGAAGGCCGCAGTCTTTCCCGAACCTGTCTCCGCGAGACCCACAACATCCCTACCCGCAAGAATCTCAGGAATAGTCTGATCCTGGATCGGCGTCGGGAGGTCGTAGCCCTTCTTCTCAATATTCTCCTTCAGCTTCGGAAGGAACGGGAAGTCTCCGAAGCGATGCTTCGGTTCATACGGCGCCTCTTCCTCTACCTGCGTAGGAGCGCGATTTATAAACTTCTGGATCTCGTGCTCAGTCTCACCGAACGCACGGAATCCGCCGCGCGTAGCGCGACGCGGGCGGTTGAAGGCGCCTCGACGCTCGCCGAAGCCGCGACGCCCGCCACTACGGCCACCGCGTGCGGGAATAGCATACTGTGCGAAATCCTCCGGACGGAGATCGTCGGAGTTCCTGCGTCCTCTCTGCTTATTCGCACCAGAACTGTTAGAACCTTGGTGGTTCCATCTACCTATCTGCATTGAATCTAATTTTAGCGGTCCCTTCTGAGGACCTGTGTGCAGCGCACGATCAGCGCCGCGATATTAAGAGATCGAATCGATCTTCACCTTGAGGACAGGCTGCTTGTGGCCGCGACGCTTGAAGTAACGGCTCTTCGGCTTGTACTTAACCACCTCAACCTTCTTCGCACGGCTGACGGACTCGATGGTGCCCTTGACCTCCGCGCCCTTGATCGTGGGCGCGCCAATGGTCGTGTCCGAGCCGTTGTCGACGAGGAGAACCTCGCTGAAGGTAACGGTGTCACCCTTCTTATGCTCACCGGCGAGCTTTTCGATAGTCACCACATCGCCCTTAGAGACGACGTACTGCTTCCCACCGGTCTTGATTACGGCCACTTCCATAGTGGGCAAAATATAGCATCCAGGCCCCCAAAAGACAAGGCCGCGAAGAGGTTCTCCTTCGCGGCCCTAGATTCATTGACCCCCTTTAGCAGGGAGGCGTATGTTATCCGGCTGAGCAATCGGCCGTTGGAAGGCCAGAAATAACAGCGGTGTTTGCCGTCCCAGATGAGGGGAGCCGTTAGAGATCGGCCGCTCGCGCGAGTGACCGTTCGCTGTGCCTCCGCAGCTGAAGGCTGCGGAGGCGGCCTGCGCCATCGGGGGCACCACCGGGCCAATCCTAATCAGCTTTGCCGCATAACAGCCTGTCAGGATGGCGGCGGCGGTGAGCCCGACATTCGTGAGACTCTGCACTGCGTCACGCATTCTCTTGATCCTTCCAAGTTTCGGTGCCTACGCCAGGTTGAACTGGTTGCAGGATAACATATCTACTGCCTATCGTCAAGGTCGAGCGACGGCTTATCGAGGAGCTCGGGCTCGGTGCCGTTCTTCTTCCCCGCGATTCGGTAGATGTCCTTATCTATCTTCCCGAGCTCTTTGTAGGCGCTGTTGTAATGGGAGACGGTCGTGCCGAGCGAGGTGCCGAGCTTCTTATAGAAATCCTCATACTTGCTCATGTGCTTTCCGAGTTCACCTACCCGCTTCTGGATATCCTCGGCGCGTTTCTCTATCTCCATGGCCTTAAGGCCCTGCATGACCGTCTGGAGGTACGCGAGGAATGACGTCGGCGAGACGATGATAACCTTATACTTCCCCGCTGCCCGCTGGATGAGGTTCTCGTCCTCTCCGCCACCAACCTGATTCGTGAGCAGGTCGTAGTAGATGGCTTCGCTCGGAATGAACATGAAGGCGAAGTCCATGGTCTTCTCTTCCGGACGGATGTATTTCGCGGTCTCCTGGATGCGGAGTTTGAGGTCGTTGACGAACGCCTTCTCGAGCGCAGGCTTCTCGCTCTCGGGCGCGTTCACAAGACGGTTGTAGTTCTCCAAGGAGAACTTCGAGTCGACTGGCACAACCTTCTCGTTCACGAACACGACCGCATCGACAATCTCCCCGTTCTCGAACGGGTATTGGATCTCATACATGCCGGGCGGAAGCACGTTCTTAAGAACCGTCTCGAGGTAGTATTCGCCGAGGACGCCGCGCTGCTTCGGGTTCTTCAGGATGTCCTGGAGACCCTTCAGCTGCTCAGCGAAGCTCTGCGTCTGTCGGCCGATTTCCTTCACACTCGTCACCTCCTCGGTTATCTCCTTAATGAGCCTCGTCGACTCGGAGAACTGCCGATGGGCGCTCTCTTGCATCGCCCTAGAGCTTTCCGAAACGCGCGCATCGAGCGTCTTCGAAAGCTCCTGCATCTGCTGCTGGAGCATGACAAGGCCCTCCGACGGTGAGGTCTGCGTCTCGACTGCCGCATTGTTCTTCTTCAGCCACCCGAATATGAACGAGAGGCTCACGAGCTGCACTATGATGAGTGCGATGATGATGAGTGCAATCGAAAGCGGGTCCATGGGCTAGTGATAGTCCTGCCGGCTCTCTACGATGGCATGTGCCTTCTCTACGCCCTCCTTCGGCGTAATGAGGCCATTGCGGATATCGATGATGAGCTTCGTGAACAGGTCATTCTCGGAATCAACCGATCCTCCTTGCATAACCTGCTGGCGCAGCACGTCAATCTCGGCAACAGCCTCGACCTCCGTCCACTGCTTTCCTTGCTCGTTATCGTCGGCTGGTCCTTCCATATGTCCATAGTATAATCCGCGCATGCCCATCCACGAAACCTTGAAGAAAGCTATTCCGGACGCCATGCGCGCCAAGGACGAGGTGCGCCTCAGGACGCTCCGCTCGCTCGTGGCCGCGATGACGAACGAAGCGGTCACGAAGAAGCTCGGGCCCACCGGCATTCTTTCGGATGAGGACGCGATAGCCGTATTGAAGCGCGCTGCGAACCAGCGGAAGGACTCCATCGAGCAGTTTACGAAGGGAGGCCGTCCAGAGCTCGCCGAGCCTGAGAAGTTCGAGCTCGCGATCATCGAGGCATACCTTCCGGGGACCATGAGCCGGGAACAGATCGAACCGGTAGCAAAGGCAAAGATGGAGGAACTCGGCGTGAGCTCGAAAGCCGACGCGGGCCGCCTCATGGGCGCGGTCATGAAGGATCTCAAGGGTCAGGCCGACGGTGGCGACGTCAAGGCGGTCGTCGATTCGCTTCTCTCGTAAAAGCGTATGGGTATCGAAGGTCCTCGTCCTCCGAAAAGCCCAAGATCGGACGCGTGGCACAATCGGTATGCCGAGCCGCTAGACAACGTCGAGCCGATGCTCGCGGCCGACGAAGCGGCACGAGCCATCGCTGCCGAGCGAATGACCCCCGAGGGAAGGAAGAAGCGCTTTGAAGAGACCATGGCCGCGCAGGGAGTGAATACCGCCAATCCGGGGAATCCGATACTGCGCATCAACGTTCTTATGAAAGCGGAGCGTACTATCGACCGGCTCGTAGGGGGCGGAAAGGCGTTCGATGAGGCTGTCGCAAAGGCGCTGGAAGAGTATGTGGACGCGCCTCCCAAAATGCCTGTCTATCGCGCTTTCCTCTATGCGCTCTACGGCCGTGGGCATGACCTACCGCACGAAGAACGTCTTGAGAATCTCGATCATGCTCATCTGCGTGCGACGTTGGAATCGCGCGAGCATGTTTCAGACATGACTACCGATGCGGAGCTTGCGAAGCGTTACGGACCGCATGGCCCATTCTGGAAAGATCGAGATTAAGATCCGTGATTCGCACGTCATCATCTCGCGATGCGGACGGACTTATGCACAGGTATGCGCGTCACCACGCACTATGACGCACCATCCGGCTCTATACTTCCGGTGTTGCGCCGTTAGTTGTGCAACATAACTCCTACGCCATGGCCAAGAAGAAGGCTGCGAAAAAGACGGCTAAGAAAACCGCTAAGAAGCGCAAGTAGCCGACCGTTTTAGTGCGAGAACAGACGCCCACTCGGGCGTCTGTTCCATTTCCTTCCGGATTCAACCGAAGGTAAATGTGTATGCCTTGAGTCCCGGAGAGAGCACCTCCAGTTCGAGCGTGTGCACGCCGCCTGCGGAATTCGCGATCACGTGGTAGAGACGGCTTGCGCTTACGGTAAGGACGCTGTTTTGCACGTCGGATCCCGCGGCGGCGCCCACGGGGGTACCGTCTTGCAATACCTTGATTTTCGTTCCACGTGCGGCCCCGCTCGCAACGAAATACACGTCCTTCGCGTCGTACGTGTAGGAAATGGTCCCTCCCGCACCGGTGCTCGCATATTGGCTAGCAAAATCCCAGGGGCCGCCGAGATAGAGTGCATTCAAGTAGGTCGAAGCGGGGATCGTAAGCGTCTGCATTCCCATAAGGTCTTTTGTGCCGTTCGCCAGATACTCGTTCCGCGCAGCTCCGAAGTACGTCTCCGGACTCTGGATCTCGGAGAGATTCTTCGGCACGATGCCGACCGTAGTCGTTGCGACAGTGTCCGGTATGCCCATGCGCGCTATGCGTTCCGCAAGCGCCGCTTGAATCGCCTTCTCTGTCTCTGTATACCCGCCCTCCCCCACATGGTCGTGCACGATATAACCGTCCATATCGATGAGATACTCGTGCGGCCAGTATTCGTTGCCATAGGCATTCCATGTACGGTACTCGTTATCGAGCACGACGGGATATGTGATGCCGAGCTGCGCGAGCGCCTTAGCCACGTTCGATTCCACATGTTCGAAAGCGAACTCAGGCGTATGCACGCCGATGACGACGAATCCCTCGTCCTTATATTTCTGATACCAAGCCTCGAGATATGGGATGGTACGCTCGCAATTGATGCAGCTGTAGGTCCAGAAATCGAGAAGCACGACCTTCCCCCTGAGTGATGCGAGCGTGATCGGCCTGCCACCCGTATTCAGGTAGCCGTCCGGCGAGACGAGCTCCGGCGCCTTTTGGTAGCGCAACGCCTTTTCAGCGAGCGTGAGATAGCCTGCTAAGGTCGCCGTGGTGCTCGCGGTCGTCGTATCTGCCGGCATGAAGGCGGCACTCGCGTGCTGCGGGAGGAGCTGCTGCTCGACTTTCGTCTCGTCGAAGACGTTATAGAGCGGCGCCTCGATTCGAGCGAACGAACCCGTCACGACGAGCGCTGCGAGCACAATGAAAAGGATACCGAGACCTTTGCGGAACCAGCCGTTCGGATCGGCGGCGATGTCGAGCGCCCCCATAAGCCGCTGCCCCGCGATCGAGATAACGAGCAGAATGAGACACAGCCCAAGAATGTAGGCGAGGATATCCGCAACACCCGCGGCAACTGATACCGGGAGTACGCTCGCAAGCACAATGAAGTATGTCGGCGAGCAAGTGGAAAACACTGGCCCGAGCGCGGCGCCCACGAGGACATCCCCCCAGAAGGACTGACGCAGGTAGCCACTGCTCATGAGCTTCGACGAATCGCGATTCGCTTTCGCCGTCCAAGGCACTAGATCCCACAGATGCGGGAAAAGGAAGGATACGCCCACGAAAAAAAGTATGCCACCAGAGAGCCAGTTCCACGCCGCCTGCGGAACCGTGATAAAGAGCGTCGACACCTTTAGGAGAAATGTGAACGCGAATACCGAAATGCCGAGCGCGGCGACTACCGTTATCGCACGCCGTACACTCTTCCCGCCTGCCAAGGAGCCGCCCACGATGACCGGCAGCAAGGGTAGTACGCAGGGCGAGAGCACCGTGAGCACGCCGGCAACATACGAGATTACGAAAAAAGCCATGCGCCTATTCTAGGCACTCCGTTTCAGTATGTAAAACATCTTTTACACAATGTCTCCCAATCACTGATGGCGGGACGCCCATGCGCGCGCGGCGAGCTTCGCGATGATGGTGAGCGCGAGTGCGGCCGGGATCCAAGGATCGATGGTGTGCGTCGCGCCCTGATAGATGAGCGCGAGCGTGAGCACACACACAGACGTGAGGAAGGCCGCACGTCCAGCGAGCATCTTGTGCAGTGTCTCACGCTCGTCGCCTGCCCCTTCCTTCAGTACGAAACCACCATAAACGACTGCGAGGAGCGCGGCAACGAGCACGATAGCCGTCTGCGTAGGTGTCGGCATCCAGACCATGAGTGGGTTGGTAAGGAGCCCAAGAAGGATTACGAGCGCGATGGCAATGAGATATTCGGCAAGCGTAGACATACTCAGATGGTGAAAAGCTCTTCGACGGTAGTCTTCAATACTTTAGCAAGCGTGAGCGCGAGCGCCACTGAGGGCGCGTAATTTCCCTTCTCGATCGCCAAGATAGTTTGACGAGTGACGCCGGTCTCCCGAGCCAATTCTTCTTGCGTGAGCTGTGCGCGCGTTCGGTACTCGAGTAGATTGCTCCTCAGCCGATCTTTCATACGGGCATGGTATGCGCTCATGCCGAAGGAGGCAAGGAAAAGATGCGGCGTCCGAAGACGCCGCTAATGCAGACGAGAAATGACTATGAAGCGCTCTCCGTAGGGTCGCGGTCAGCGTGCACATGTATTATCCGTGCTATCGCTGTGCGCGTACGGCGTGCCGCTGCAAACGGTTTCGTACGACCGCTCTGCTTCGTCTTCGCACGCCGGCTCGGCCGTCTCATGCGCCGCTCTCTGCCTCTCTTTACATCGCACATGCTATGCCCCGTTTTTATCCCGTATGAGGCTAGCGTGCAGCGTGCGCATCGTCAACCGGCGGAAGGCGTAAGCCGGTCCCCGAGAACGTCGTAAAAGAACGCGCGACGGTCCTCCATTCCGACCTTCTTCATATGGCGGCGCGGATAACACTCTGGCGTGTATTCGTAGTGGCCGCGTACTTCCCCGTCGTCGAATATGCGCAAGTGGTACTGTCGGGCGAAATCCTCCACGAAACGCAGGCTCGCTATCTCGCCATCGTCATGCCAGGCCACGAAATGGTTCCCAAAACCGGCCTCTATGCAGTCGGCGATGAAATCACGTACAGATTGTCCGGGCGAGATATGCCCGAGGAGATAATCCTGCCGCCCCTCATGCCGTATGATGCCGAGCTTGAGCGCGAGGTCACGCACCATGGGATGGTACGGGGTATAGACGCGCCAGAAATAATACTTCAAGCGATGACGCAGCTCGCGCGGATACACCATCGCGGCACGCGGAAGATCGCGTATCCATTGCTGAAGCGCATCGAGACTATCAAATTCCATACGTATATATCCGCTACTACTTCTGAAACTATGCAGAAAATGCGCCGCTATGCCCTGCTGAAGCGACGGAACAGCGCCCACCATAGCATCGTGGCGAGAAGCGCGAACACCATGCTGCCGATGACGTCGATGGAATGATGGACGCCGACGTACACGCGCGCGACAGCGATGAGGATCGCAAGCGCCCACAGCACGATGCCGAGCCACACGCTCCAGAACATACCCACCGCGGCGAATGCCGACGCAAGGAGCGTGTGATCCGATGGAAAACCGTTATCGGGCGCATGCGCGATGAGCGGCTGGAAGTGCCCGACCACGAACGGCCGCGGATCGAAATACAGATGATTCCCGAGCAAGCCGAGCAGATACGTGAGCACGCCTGCAGGGATAGCGAACAGCGCGAGCCGCATCCATTCCTTGCGCGGCTGCAGGAAAAAATATACGCCAAGCACGAGGATTGGCAGGATGAAGAAATAGCGCGCCACAAGGATGAAAAACGTAGACATCATCATGTTATAACACGCAATGCGGCGATGATAAACCGACAGAATACAATCCGAGGTTTCCGGCTCCGCTGAGACACAGAATTCTGAACGGCTTCTGCATCTTGCGGGTAACCAAGCACGTTGGCGAACAAAACGATGTCCGGCAACGAATTCACGATACATTAGTATTGGTACTCTACTCTAAACACCAGCATCAGGCCGAAGCCCCAGATATTGACGAGAAGTTAGGATAGTTTACTATATATTTGGTTGAGCCGACTCGGTAATTCGGGAGCATCCCGGAAGCCGCTCTAGTGGGCTTATCCACAAGCTGAGGCCCCCCTCACATCCTGTTGCAGGATGTGCTCTAGGGGGGCCTTCTTCTTTTGGCGGCCAGCGAAATTCTTTGCTCGCCTAGTTTCTGCACGCCGCGCCCAAGGCGCGTAGCTCCAGACAGTGTCGGCGTCATTTTCGGAATGACGTGATTCGCTGCCAGATGCGGCGCCGAGGTATGCACAGCTATTCCAACCGGCCCATCAGCAAGGCAGGCCTAACCACAATCCTGAACAACCCCTTCTACACGGGGCTCATACAGCTTCGCAAAACCCGCGAGAGCTTCGAGGGCGTCCACGAACCACTTATTTCGAGGGCGCTCTATGACGCCGTACAAATGGTCCTGCGTGGACGCCGCGCAGGTACTGTTCCATTGCGCTACGACTTCGTGTTTAAGCAGATGGTTCGTTGTGGCAACTGCGGCAAACATCTCATCGGCGAGAAGCAGAAGGGCCGGTACATCTATTATCGCTGCCACGGCCCGGCCTGTGCAGGCACCTGCATTTCGGAAGCCAAGCTTGACGCCGTGATCAACGGCACGCTGGCGCGGTTCCGGTTCGCGCCCGAGGACTTCAAGGACTTGAGGGACGTAGTAGAGAGGCTAAAAGGCGACGAGTCAGCCGAACGCGCAAAGCGCGAGCAGAGCCTTAGGCTCAAGCTTGGGAATTTCGACGTGCGCTTAGCACGTCTCACGGATGCATTGATCGACTGCTTAGTCGATAAGGAGGAGTACGAGGAGAGGCGTTCTGCGCTCTTGGCCGAGAAGCGCTACATCGTCGAGGCGCTCGAATCGCTCAATACCATGCCCGGCAACCATGACACCATCATGCGTTCACTCGAACTCGCAGAGTCCGCATCGTTGCGCTATAAAATCGCGAATCCCGTCGAAAAGCGCGATTTGGTGCGAGCGACATGTTCGAACTCAACGGTGACCGGGAAAAAGATAGAAATTACGCTGCGCTCCCCGTTTTCGGAGCTCGCGAATTTGACGTCATCCTGGAATTGTGACCCTACGGGGAATCGAACCCCGGTTTCATCCGTGAGAGGGATGCGTCCTAGCCTCTAGACGATAGGGCCGATGCGTTCCCTTATACCAGAAAAACCGTGAAAGAAAAAGATAGTTATTGTCTGCGGAGCCATTGCTGCTCCTGACGCACGAGCCGTGCCCGATCGCTCTTGTCGGCAAGCAGAGACGCAACTACGCGCTCCATCCGAACGGATTGTGATCCCTTTATGAGGAGCACGTCACCGTCTCTAAGAAGGGATGGGAGTGCCTGCGCCGCTGCCTCTGCATTGTCATAAGCGAGCGGCGGCGGTTCCTCCGAGGACGACCTTTGCTCAGCCAGGAAAGCGCGCGCTCGGATGCCGACCGGTATCACGAGATCGGCCTTGCGCGCCGCAATTTGCCCTACCCGCTCATGCTCTGTCACCGAATACCGCCCGAGTTCGAGCATATCGCCGAGGATGGCGATGCGGCGGCCAGAAGCGGGAAAGTTCGCAAGCGTATCGAGCGCTTCTTCTACTGCCGCCGGAGAGGAGTTGTACGAATCATCGATAACGACGGTGCCGTGAACACCTGCAAAGAGCCTGCCGCGCCCCGCGGGCGGTTGAAAGGCCTCCAATGCTTCAAGTGCTTCATCAATGGTTATGTCGAAGGCTAGCGCTACCGCGATGGCGGCAGCGGCGGGCAATATCTGCGTACGTCCTACCGAGCCCTTCACGGCGAGAAGACTCTCCTTCCCACCGCAGGCCACGCGTGCGGCCATGCCATCGACCACGCTGCCACTCATGTGATAGCCGATATCCGAAATCCTGACCGTCGCGTGGGAATCCGTGCCATACGAGAGAATGCGCGCCTGCGTCCGTTGTGCCATCGTTATCGCATAGTCGTCCTCAGACGACACGATGAGCGGGGATGCCGCCGCGAGCGCATAGGCTGGTGAGAACTCCTCCTCGCGCACTGCTTCGGGTGATTCATACGCTTCCACATGCACTGGAATCTCCGGCAGTCGCGTCACCACAACCGCATCAGGTTTCGCGATATGTACGAGTTTGGCAAGATCGCCCGGCCGCTCCGCACCGACTTCGAGCACGAGCATATTCGGATAGTGGTTCGGGAGGAGTGTAAGCGCGAGCGCGCGTTTCACCACTCCGAACCAACTGAGCGGATTCCGTAGCGGGTCTGAGGTGATGCCGAAAATCGCGTACGGAACCCCAAACTCCGTGTTGAAATTCTTTTCACTCTTGCGGACGAAGAAACGCGCAGAAAGCGCCGCTGCCACGGCATCCTTCGTAGTCGTCTTCCCCACCGAGCCCGTCACTAGGACTATCCTCGGTTTGTACCGGCGGACAACCGCGCGCGCGAAAACGGCGAGTAAAGCGGCAACCATAGATTTCAGAATGCGTTTCATCATGAAGGGGGGGTACTGGTCGCGAAGCCGCGGTCAGGAGGTACAGCGTAATAGTCTATGAGAAAATGGACAAGGTCGTTCAAGGCCGGGGTTAGCGAGTCCGCTGCATAAATAGTGTGCTTCGGATCCACCGTATAGAGCAAAATGATAAATCGTGGATTAAACGAGGGGAAGAACGCGACTTCGGAATCAAGAAATCGATTGTTGTAGTATGTGCCGGTCGGCGTCGGCAACTGAGCGGTTCCGGTTTTCGCAGCAACGCTCATGGTAGGAATCTTCACTTTCCCGCCCGCGAGCTCGTCGTCCCAAAGCGCGTCCATCATAACCGTAGTCTCCCGCGCCGCTGCCGGCGTGAAGATTGGTACGGTCTTGCTCCAGTCGAGCGTACGAGTGACCCCATTGTCGAGCTGAATGGCCGAAACCAGATGCGGCGTGACCATGGTACCACCGTTCGCTACCGCGCCGAGCGCGCGGATCATCTGTATCGGCGTTACTGCAATACCCTCGCCGAAGGAGGCCGTGTCGTAGTAGATCTGCTGCGGCTTATACAGATTGCTAATGAGCGCATCGGTCTCATTCGGCAGATCTATGCCTGTCTTCGTACCGAATATCTTGGTGAAGTATTGGCGGAAACGGTCCTGCCCCAGCTGCTCAGCGACGAATGAGGCGCCAACGTTCAATGAATACTTGATGATGTCAAGCATCGGGATTACGCCATAGGCGTGATAATTCCAATTGCAGATGCGGTCGCCGTCAACATGGATACACCCCGTGTCATTGTAGGTAGTATCGGGTTGCACGGCGCCCGCGGTAAGCGCGCTTGCCATCGTAATCGGCTTCATGATCGAGCCGAATTCATACACATGCTCGACGAGCGGATTGGCAAGCTGGGAAGAATCGGTGGCCGTGAGGTCATTCAGATTGAACGTCGGGTAGGTGCCGAGGGCGATGATTGCGCCCGTCTTCGGTTCCATGATGATGCCGCCCGTGGTATTGCTCGAGTATTGAGAATTCGCCGCCGCAAGATCGGCGACGAGCCTCGTCTCCACCTCAGGCTCGATAGTCGTGATTATGTCGCCCTCGCGCGCGCTGCGCGCATTCACGAGGAGATTCCCGAGATTCGAGAATATCTGGGCAAAGAAATTCTTATACAGATTGTTTCCGTTGCGCGTTAGCGTCTCATTGTACTCAGCCTCTAGCCCAGACTGGCCGGTGAGCGTATTCCCAGCACCGTATCCCACAACGCCGATGGCGTGCGCCGCAAGGTCGCCGCCCGGATAGTAGCGCCAGCGTTCACGCAGCACCTCGACGCCCGGAATGTTCTCTTGCGCAAGCTGCGTGCCGGCGGCGTCAGAAAGATGATGCGCGACCTCAATGTATACCTGCTGCGTCTTTGCTGCGTCCGCGATGAACGCACCGTGTGCGGGCATGGTCGACGAAGCCACCTGATAGATCGCCTGATATGCCGCCTCCGGATTTGTGAGCGTTTGCGGATTGATCGCGACAAGAAAACCACTCGCAAGCGTTGCCGCGCTTATAAGCGTGCCGTCCTTGCGCGTAAAGTATATGGAACCACGGTCAAAGAGGCCGCTGTCGCCCGACGTGAACTGCGCGTCAGCCTTAGCCGAGTAATCTGCACCGTACACGATCTGCACGAAATAAAGGCGCAACAGCACGAGGAGCGCGAGTACGATGATGCCGCCGAGGATGAGCCTGATGCGGAATCGGAACTGCGCGCGCATGTCCGCTATTCTCGCACATTATCTAAGCGCTGTGGCTTGTGCCGAGGGGACATAGGCTATGACCGCTGGCTTTACGTAGCCGAGTGCCGTGTAATTCGTATCGGTAATCGAGGCGATTTGATTTAGATAGCTCGCTTCGAGCTGCGACACATGCGCTTCGTCGTTTCGCACATTCTGCGCGAAATCAATCGTGCTCGCCGCATAACTCATCACGACGGCAATGAGTCCGATATATGCGATAGCAAGGAAAGCAACCAGCACGGCAGCCGCCTTCACTGGAGACAAAGCCGTCATTCGGGAAAGCGCGGTACGGAACGCTCCACCCATCTGCGCAAGCTTGCGCGAACGGGTGCGACGTTCCGGCGGGCGTATGGCCGACGTAAAGCGGACAGATGGGGCGGAAACAGGCGCGGTTCGGATGATATCAAACATAGGCATAGTCATGTGCGTTCATTGCGGCTTCGTGACAGGTACTGGCGTTACAGCGCTCAAACACGCGAAGCTTCGCGCTGCGCGCACGGCGGTTCGCTACCACTTCACCTCGAGTTGGCACGATCGGCTTCTTTGGCGAAAGTGATCCAAGACCCGCATAGGCCGCGTCACGCAACGCGTTCTTCACGACGCGATCTTCGATTGAGTGGAACGTGATGATTGCGAGCTTGCCGCCCGGCGTAAGTGCAGTGAGCGCGGCTGCGATTCCCTCGCGAAGCGCTCCAAGTTCGTCGTTTACGGCGATACGCAGCGCCTGAAAGGTCTTCGTTGCCGGATGCACCTTGCGTTCGTGGTACCAGCGTGGCGTACCCTTCGTGACGGCAGCCACGAGCGCGCTTGTCGTCAAGATTCTTTCCGCTTTACGCTGCTCAACGATCGCGCGCGCGATTCCGCGCGAGAAGCGCTCTTCCCCATAGGTGTAGATGAGGTCGGCGAGGGCGTCCTCCTCCATGCCGTTCACGATATCAGCGGCTGTCTCCCCTTCCGCGCCGTACGTCATAAGGAGCGGTTCATCCTTCTGGAACGAGAAGCCCCGCGTGCCTGCGATCTGGAAACCGCTCCAGCCGAGATCGAGCAACACCTTATCTACCGAACCGAGGCCAAGGCGCTCGAGTATATGGGTCAGATTCCGGAAATTATCATTGACGAGATGCGCGACGGGCCGGTCGGCACGTCGATCTTCGGCATACACCGCCCGTCCGCGATGAACCGCTTCGGGATCGGCGTCGATGCCAACGATGACACCATCGGACCCAAGCTGCGCGAGGAGTCGCGCGAAATGACCGGCTCCGCCAAGCGTCCCGTCTACGACCACGTCGGAACGTTGCACGTCGAGCGCCTTAAGGACTTCCTCCATGAGTACGCTCTCGTGTTTCGCTTCCATATGATCAGTTGCCGAGCGACTCGGCGTACGAATCCGCATCGCGCTCAATTGCCGCGGTGTACTTCTTCCACGCGTTCTCGTCCCAGATCTCTACCCGGCTCGCGACGCCTGCGACAACTGCCTTAGTCTTCAAATCCGCGAAGCCCTTCAGATGATCCGGGATGAGGATGCGCCCGGCGCTGTCGACCTCTGCTTCCATCGCGCCAGCAAGAAAAAGACGCGCGAGTCCACGTCCTGCTTTCGTACCGCTCGCATGTGCCGCATGGCGTCTCGCCTCTTCCGTCCAATCCTTCTTCGGGTACACGTACAGACAGTGATCGAGACCGCGCGTGAGCACGACTGACTTCCCGAGATCCTTACGGAACCTTGCCGGAAGAGATAGCCGGTTCTTCGGATCGAGCCTATGCGTGTATTCGCCGATGAACATAGTGGTGGACGTGAGGAGGAGCAGGAATCGGGCCACCACCCGTTTTCCACTTCGTCCCACTGATATAGAAGTATATGACACTTCCACCCACTTTCCTCGCCCGGTTATCCACAGCCCGGGCCACGCGCATTTTGACGATGCGTGGCGCGTGGCGTATGGTTAGGCGACATGCAAGCGTTCGCCAACCGCTATCTCTGGCTTATCGCCCTTACGCTCCTCGCCGGTACGGCGGTCGGGGCCTCACTTGAGCTTTCTCCAGGGAATTAGACGGAAGAAATCTGAAGCGAGCCCCCGACCAAACCGGGGGCTCGCTTCGTCATAGATTGTCCTTTCATCTGATCAGCAGGGAGAGAAAAATGTCTGAAATAATGTTCTGCGCGTACGATGACGACCTGTACGCGACCGACGTGCTTGCGGCATGCAAGCATTTCATATCGGTTACGACGCAGCTTGAGCGAGGCGCGCGATTCCCCGATGGCGCGGCGGCGATCTTTACCGGGAATCCGGACGGCCGCTACCGGCACCAGATGCTCTGCTGGGGTCCGCAACGCTTCCTTCGGAGCGGTATCCGCATCCCGAAGGAAGCAGCGGACGCCCGATATCATGTGGCGCTCAATCCAGAGTATGCAAGAAGCGCACTCATCCGGAGCGAACAGTTGGAGCGTCTGCGTAGCGCTATGCGAGAAACGAATGAGTGTCTTGCACGCACGGAACGGCGCCTCAGGGCCTCGACACGCCGTATCTGGCATCCGTCTATCGGAGCCGCGATGCATGCGATCGAATAGCAGAATCCTGAACATAACGAAACGGCGGCCTAAGGGCCGCCGTTTTTATCGGGCCGCCTCTGCGAGCCGCGCGACGACGAACTCTCGCGGCAGGCCTGCAAGGAACCATCCGGCCTTCGGTCCCGAGGTGCGGCCGAGGAATACCGCGTATATCGCCTGAAAGAGGTCCTTCGGCGCGATAGGCGCTTCCTCTTTAAGAGCGTGAAGCTTTCCGTGGATTACATCGCCGTCTTTCGTTCCCTCCTCCATAAACGTCGCAAGCATCCCGAGCGCCTTCCGCTGCGCTTCAGTGAGTTGGACGTCCGGCATGGTAAGTTGCACTTGATACAAGAATTCTTGCGGCGCGTAGGTACGTATCCAATGGCGAGCGTACTGCGCTCGTACGTTCAACGCGTCAACTTCGTCCTGAGTAATCGTCGAACCTTTCGCGCGTTCGGCTTCGGCTTCGAGCGACAGATGCGGCATCTGCACGACAAACGCGACCTCGCGGAAGCGCATTTGCCATGGCACCGCAAATCCTCCGCGTTTGTCAGGCAGCTGACAATACGTGAAAAGCTTCGCGTAATCGTCCTCCTTGCCTGCACTCACGCCATCGGCGAGTTCGTCGTACCAGTCGTACAGACGCGGCACGCTCTCGCCTTCCGGGTCCACATCCACCTGCTGATTTATATCCTTGCCAATAAGCGCGAGACGGAACACCTCTGACGGGAAGAGGTCGCTCATGTCTTTCGCGCTCGAGCCACGCCCCTTCGAGGAAGACATCTTCTTGCCGCCGATAAGGAAAAACTCATACGGCACATCGAACGGATTCTCGTAGTCGAAAAGCTCAGCAGCGATGTGCGCCGCGACATCGCGCGAACCCCCTTTGGTCGAATGATCCTTGCCCGCGCCCTCAATATCGACGCCGTTCACCGCCCACTTGGCCGCCCAATCCACTTTCCAAAAGAGCTTCGTGGCTCCCTTCCACGGCGCCACGCGGCCCTTATGCCCGCATGCCTTGGCGCCGTCAGGATTCCAGTCGCAAGCATAACCGACAGTCTCGCCGTCAAAATCATACGCGCGCGTCGTCATGATCTTGCCGCAGTTCTCGCATACCACCGAAACAGGGAGCCACGACTCATCCTTCTCGGAGCCTGAAACCTCCCTCAAGATACGGCGCACGTCTGCCGCCCTTTCGAGCGCCATTCGAATGAACGGATCCATCCTGCCCGACTGGTAGAGCTCAGTTGCGCGATAGTACGACGGAAAGAATCCCGCTTTCCTCTGCACGTCCACGAACTCAGCACCGAAATACTCTGCGTAGTTCGCAAATCCCTCCTCCGGACTCGGAACCTTGTAGAGCGGGAGGCCGAGATACGGCTCGTACGTCGCAGCATCGAGATAGCTCGGCACGCCATCGAACGGGTCGAAGTCATTGAGCTCATAGCGATACTCATTTTCGATTCCCTGCGCGGCGAGAGCCTCGGAGACAAGACCGTGGATGGCTACGCCGCGCATCGAGCCCACATGGACGCGTCCCGAGAGCGTCTTCTCGTCTCGTATAACAAAACGCGAGCCGTTTTTCGGCTTACGAGAGTCCTTTATCTCGTTCGCAATGCGGTCTGCCCAAAACATCGCTCAAATCCTACCACAACCCGCACGACGAACCGACACACACATGAAAGAGCCGCCCTTGCGGACGGCTCTCGGCGGCTAATAGCGGCGCCTTAAGTGACGCTATGCCACCTTCTCGACCGTATAGGTCTGCTTTCCTGCGGGCGTCTCGAAGGTGAACGAGTCGCCCTTCTTTCTGCCCATGAGCGCGGCGCCGAGCGGAGAGACATGCGAGAGCTTCTTCACGCGCATGTCGGCTTCCTCGCTGCCTACGATGGTGTATTCGTGGGCATCCGGACTCCCCTCCTTCCGGATCGTAACCTTCGAGCCGAAACCGACCTCATTCTTTTTCTTATTCTCAGTCGTGATCTTCGCGTGCTTCACGAGCTCTTCGAGCTTCTTGATACGTTCTTCGGTAGCGGCTTGTAGATCGCGCGCTTCCTGATACTCGGCATTCTCTGACAGGTCGCCGAGCGAACGCGCGTACTCGAGATTCTTCGCGATCTCGGTTCGACGCACCGTCTTTAAATGTTCAAGTTCCTGCACCATTTCGTCGAATTTTTCCTGCGAGACGACGGTTTCTGGGGATTCGGCCATGAGTAGCGATTTATTCGTGGATATTGTACTTGCCCCGCGAGGATACGCAAGGATGCCTTACGAGGAAGTGGATGAGGCGATCTGGTCAGTCGTGGTCGACGTCCCGCCAGTATACGGTGAGTTTTCTGCGTGGAGCTTCGCGAAGAGGTCCGCCATGACCTTCACCGCGTCCTCGCCGCTGCCATTCGGCCCGCGTTCAAGCACCACCGAGAACGAGTACTGCGGATTGTCGTACGGGAAAAACCCCTCCACCCATGAGTTGTCATACTGGTTCTGCGCGCCCACCTGTGCGGTGCCTGTCTTCGCGGCCACCGCGAGATACGGGAGATTGATCGCCTGTGCAAGCGCAGTCGTAACGCCGAGACGCATGCCCTCGCGCACCACCTGGAAAGCCCACGGGTCACCGGGTATGGTCGAGAACGGAGTCTGCTGCCCTTTGAGGAGCGTTGGCGTATAGAGCGTCCCGTTGTTAGCGATGGCCGCGGTCGCGCGAGCCATCTGCATAGGCGTCACCTGCATGGCATACTGTCCGATGCCGGTGAAGTACGTATCGCCAAGGTACCACGGTTGTCCGAAAGCCTTCTCCTTCCACGCAGGGCTCGGCACGACGCCTGAAGCCTCATCCGGAAGATCGATACCGGTCGTGCTGCCGAGCCCGAACTCGTAATACCAATGGTCGAGACGATCGATCCCGAGTCCCTGTTGATTCTTGTATCCGCCAGCGACCGTATAGAAGAAGATGTCCGAAGACCATGCGATGGCGTGACGCACATCAAGGAGTCCGAGCACCTTCCAACCGGTGTAGAGATAGTACTTTCCTGGATGATACGGGTCAGGAATTTTCAGATAGCCGGGATCGTCAATAATCGTCGACGGGGTGATGACGCCGTCAGTAAGCGCTCCAACCGCTTCTAGAGGCTTCACGATAGAGCCCGGCGTATAGACGCCTTGCACCGCATGATCGAGAAATGGATGCCCGGGGTCGCTGTTATAAGAGGCGATCGTAGCTGCAGGGCCACCGAGGCTCATGACATTCGGGTCGTAGGAGGGATAGGAAACGATGCCGCGCACTTCGCCGTTATGGACATCCATGATGACTCCTGCGCCGGCCACGAATCCGTCCTGCTGCACGATATCCTTGAGGGCCTGAGCGAATTTCTTCTCGAGATCGGCGTCAATCGTAAGCGTGAGCGTCTTGCCGTCCTGTGCCGGCACGATGACGCCCTGCGAACGCACGCGACCGAGCGCGTCCCTCTCGACGAGCATCTCGCCGTTCTTCCCGGACAAGAGGCTGTTATATTCCGCTTCGAGTCCTGCGAGACCGACTTCTTTTGTGTCGTAATAGTTTCCGCTCGCATCCTTCTTTGGGTAGGAGACGTACCCGATGATCTGGCCCATGCCCGGAATCGAGTAGGAGCGCCGCACACTGCCATCGGCAAGTTGGATATTCTGTGCGAGAATGACGCCATTCCTGTCTTCGATGACGCCTCGAGGCGCGAAGAGCGTCTCCGCGGCGAGCGAGTTCTGCGCACTTTCTGCCGCGTAGGCTCTGCCGTCGAGCACCTCGAGCGTGAAGCTGCGTACGCTCAGTATGAGAAAAAGGAGGCCGAGCCCGAGGCCCACGAGACGATAGGTAGACGGCGGAAGCGGCTTCTCGAGCCTACCCTCGAAACGGCTCCGGTCAAAGGCGGGCGCATTCGAAGCGTCGAGGAATATCTCGTCCGGCGCGATTTCCGGATCATGACGGCGCTTAGGTCTCCAGAACCGCATCATGCGATGATACCCGCCGCAAGCCGCCCACGCACGAGATATGCCAGAATCGTGACGCTAAGGCCGAGCACCGTCCCCCACGGTATGCGGGCGGCATGCGGAGCGTAGTAGAGTGCATCGAAAAGAAGCCCCGTCGAGAGCGGTGCGAGCGGAACCCACAGTGCGAGCGCAAGCGATGCAAGCGCAGGAATCACCCAGGGGAGCACGAAGACCGCAAGAAGCGTCGCGGCGAGCGAGAGGCCGCGCGCTGTCACACTCATAGCGCGGTCGAGCTTGCGCAGGTGAGCGCGCTCGTGAGCGACGTACCCGCGTCGCGAAGCACGACGTATGCGATCGAGAACGGGTTTGTTGCCGGAACGATATGCACCGTAACCGTGGGCGAAGCCGCTGCTCCCGTAAGGCTGCCGATCGTGCCGACCGGGAGGGCGCCCGGTCCCGGCGCGTAGACCGTCTCCCCTTCCGTAAAACCCGCTGAGCGCGGCGCTTCGGCCGTGAAGGCACCCGCACCCACGCCCGAAATCGTAAGCGGTACGTGCGCAGTGCCGACCCATGCGGCCAGCGATTCTCCAGGCGCAGTAAACAGCGTTACGCGTGCGAACGCATTCGTCACGGAGGAGACTACGCCGATCGGAACGCCGCCAGTACCGAAGACTTCCATCCCGTCGGAAATGCCCGCATCGGTCCCTCCCGAGATGACGAGCGAGTCATACGGTGAAATCGGCGGTCTCGCAACCACCGGCGCCACGACAGCAGGTTGCGCGGCGGGGGCGCTCGTCGCGCCGAGGAGCGCCGTCAGGCTCGCGATCTTATCCGCAAGCGTACGATTCTCGACGGCGAGCGCTTCGTTCTGCTGCGTAAGGTGCTCGTTCGAGACAGTAAGCGCAACTCGGTTGCCGAAACCGCCGAGCGCATCACCGAACGAACGGCTGACCGAATCGCCGGCGCGCACGAACGGCATCGTGGCGGTGAGGAAGAGACCGGGCAGCAGGAACCGGCAGACCACGAGGAGTCCGATGATGATGAGCGCTAGCACGCCTCCCGAGAAACCTGAGGGCGACAGGAGCGCATTACGTTTCGCTAAGTATGTCTTCTTCATCGATAAAGAAATCAGCGAACGGCGTGGGGTTCTCGGTCACCATGCCGGCCCCGCGCACGACCGCTGTCAAGGGATCCGGTGCGACCTTTACCGGCACTCCGAGCATTTTCGCGAGGATCTGCGGCAACCCCCGCAAGAGTGCACCGCCACCGAACACGGTGACGCCGCGCTCAAGCACGTCTGAAAGAAGTTCCGGAGGCGTTACTTCGATGACCTCTTTCATCGCATCCATGAGCGCGTCGAGAGATGGGGCGAGCGCCTCGCGCACATGCGCGTCGGTAAGCGTGACCTCCCGCGGGAGACCGGTAGCAAGATCGCGTCCACGGACGGCGTGGGTCAAGGTTTCCGTAAGCGGCATGACCGCACCGATCGTTATCTTTACTTCCTCAGCGGTCCGTTCGCCGATACCAAGCTTGAATTCGCTGCGTACGAAATCGATGATGTTCTCATTGAACCGATCCCCGGCGACTTGCGAACTTTTCGCGGCAACCGAACCCTTAAGGGCGATCACTGCGATATCGGTCGTGCCCCCGCCGATATCGAGCACCATGGTGCCGACGGCTTCGGAAACCGGAAGCTTCGCGCCGATTGCGCCCGCGACCGGCTCTTCGAGAATGATCGCCTCGCGCGCACCGGCGTTCTTCGCCGCATCGCGTACCGCCCGGCTCTGGACATTCGTCACACCGGTCGGGACTCCGATTACCACGCGTGGACCGAACAGACGCGCGCGACCTCCCTGCGCCTTATTGATGAGATACGTGAGAAGTTCCTCCGTCACCTCGAAATCGCTGATGACGCCATGCGAGAGCGGCCGCACCGTGCGGATATGCGGCGGCGTCTTGCCGAGCATCTGCTTTGCCTCTTTTCCGACCGCTACCACCTGTCCGGTCTTATCGTTAACGGCAACGACAGACGGTTCGTTGATGATGACCCCTTTCCCACGCACGTAGACAAGCGTATTCGCCGTACCGAGGTCGATTGCGATGTCTGACGAGAAGAGCGAATTCTTCGAAAACTTAGGCATGGTAGGTGCGGAGGATTTCTTCCCGGGTAATGAGCTCCACTGCGCCGGTCGCGCGGTCTGTGACCTCAAGCGCTCCTTTCGCGAGCGCGTCCCGGCCAACGACGACGCGCGTCGGGATGCCGATAAGATCCGCGTCTGCGAATTTCTCGCCGGCACGCAGATCACGATCGTCGAAGAGCACCTCTAGGCCAGCATTCTTGAATACCTCGTAAAGGTCTTCCGCCGCGCGCGCGACTTCGTCGCCGTCCTTGCCAAGCGAAATGAGATGGATCCGGAACGGCGCCACCGTCGCCGGCCACACGAGACCTTTATCGTCAGCGAATACCTCGGCGAGCACGCCCATGAGTCTCGTGACGCCGATACCGTAGGAACCGAGGTGAACCGGCACGTTCTCACCCGCTTCATTCTTAAAGAAGAGGCTGAGCTGCTCGGATTTTGCGCCGCCAAAATCGAAAATGTTGCCCACCTCTATGGCTTTTGCTTTCTCAAGCTCGTTCCGCGCCACCCCAAGCTTTGAAAGGACATCGTCGCGCATTACCTCTTCGTTTATGGCGATGCCCCTCCCGCGATGCACGTATACGGTATCCTCGCCGACATCGGAGAGCGTCTGAAACTCGTGCGAAAACTCCGTAAACGCCCCACCGGAAGCGAATGTGAGGAAGGTACGATCGCCGAGTCCGACGCGGCGGTATATGCGAAGATAGGCGTCGATGGCCGCATCATAGATTTTCTTGTGCTCGGCCGCGTCTGCCGTGTAGGAATACATGTCTTTCATCACGAACTCGCGGCCGCGCATGATGCCGCTCTTCGCGCGCAGCTCGTTGCGCAGTTTTGTCTGGAACTGATAGACGTACACCGGCAGGTCCCGATAGCTCGAGAGGTACTGCGTCATCATCTCGGTGATTGGCTCTTCGTGTGACCAGCCGAAGCCGACGTCACCGCCAGCTGCGAGCTTCGATTTGAACCACACATCGACCTTCGCTTCGTCCCAACGGTCCGTCTTTTCCCACACTTCCTTGCGTTGGAGGCTCGTCATGATGAGCTCCTGCGCCCCGAGCGCGTCCATCTCTTCGCGAACGATCGCTTTTATCTTTTCGAGCGTGCGCAGCCCGAGCGGCAGATACGCGTACACGCCAGCCATCTCCTTATGAATGAACCCCGCACGGATGAGGAGCTGCGCATTCTTCGATACTTCATCCTTCGGCGCCTCCCGCCGCGTCTTCGTGAAGAGTCTCGATTGCCGCATATGCGCACCAGTATACCTGAACCCTAAAAATCCCGTAACCAGACGCCCCTCCGCGCTTAGTGGACGAGCTTCAGGAGATCGTGGACCGTCACGACCACCATAAGCAGGGCGAGCGCTACAAAGCCGATACTGTTCACGGCCTGCCCGATGACGGGTTTAATGCGCCTGCGGGAGACGCCTTCGATAATGACGAAGAGCAGACGACCGCCGTCGAGCGCCGGCACGGGAATAAGGTTTATGAGAGCGAGATTGACGGAAATGACTGCCATAAGCGAAAGCAGGTCTCCAAACCCCTGTCGGCTTGCGGCACCCACCGCACCGGCGATGCCGACCGGCCCCGAAACCTGCGAGAGGTTCGCATGCAGCGTGAACAGACCGTAAAAGAAATGCCAGAGCCCCTGTGCCGTGAGTATGGTCATCCCCCACGTAAGATTCGCTCCCTGGATGATAGCCGCCCCGAGCGCGACCGGTACGACGCCAACGATACCTTCGTCGATGCCGAGCGCATAACGCGACGGATCATGCGGGATGAGGCCGGTTGTAGGGCGGACGACTATCGATGTCTTCTCGCCAGTCGCTTTCTCGACCGCGAGTGTAATCGGCGCACCCTGGCTCGCCGTCACGAAATCCGGAAACGATTCGCTTGAACGCGCCGTCCAGGATCCATGCGCGTCCGCCGCCGCGTTGATCAAATCCCCCTCGTTCAGTCCCGCGCGGGCGGCAGGAGAGCCCGGTAGGACGGCGGCAACCACGATCTGCAGATCCGTCGCGTGCGGAATCTCGACTACGGAGAGCGCTCGGGGGGTACCGGAGACGAGAGCACCCGTGATGAGCACATACGCAAACACGAGGTTCATCGTCACCCCGGCCACCAATACGATCGCCTGCAGGATGCGCGGGCGCGAGGCGAACGAACGCGGGCCGTGGTCCTCGCCGTCCTCTCCGTAAATCTTCACGAATCCGCCGAACGGGAGCCAGTTCAGGGTGTATTCCGTTTCGCCCCATTTCCCTATCGTGAGCGCCCGCGGCGGATACCCGATACCGAATTCATCCACCCGCATCCCCGAGAGCTTCGCCGCAACGAAGTGTCCGAACTCATGCACGACGATGAGCGCGATGATGACGATGACGAAGATGAGGACTTCCATGACGAGCAGTGTACTACACGGTATCGACACGCCAGGACGAAGGGGAACGGGACGCGTCCGATGCCGCGTCCCGTCTGTGCCTCATCCGAAGGTCTAGAGCGAGATCTCCTCCTCCTTCCTCGTAAGCTGCTTCCCGAGCGCCTCATTACCGGCATCAATAAGCTTCTGGAGTTCCTCCTTATCGCGCTTCGCCTGGTCTTCGCTCATGCCTTCTTTCTTGAGCGCCTCGATCTCCTTTACGGCCTCCGTACGGTGACCGCGCAGCGTCACCTTCGCCTGCTCCGTCTTATCGCCAGCGAGCTTCACGAGCTGCGTGCGGCGTTCAGCGGTCAATTCCGGGAATGACACGCGCAGGCCTTGATCATCGGTCGAGACGCCGACACCGAGGTTCGCATCGGTAATGGCCTTCTCGATGTCTTTCACGAGAGACGCGTCCCACGGAATGACGCGAAGCGTACGCGCATCCTCTACGGAAATATTCCCCACCTGAGTCAAGGGCGTGAGGGCGCCATAGGCGGCGACTTTCACACTATCGAGAAGGAGCGGCGTCGCGCGTCCCGTACGCACTCCGGCAAGCTCATGGGAAAGCCATTGCTCGGTATCTGCGATCTGCTTCTTGAGTCCGGAAAAATCGTAGGCCATGTGCAGTAATAAGGAAAAGCGGGTAAAGGGTACGGAAATGATACCAAATCCAGGCCGCCATGGCGGCCTGGATTTGGCTTCCGTTGCCTATGCCTCGCGAGTAACACGGGGCGTCACGAGTGCCAGATGCTCGAGCATGAGCTTCAGGGGCGATGAGCGGTCGTAGAGATACCCGCGCATGGTTTGAAGTTCCACAAGCAGCCGGACGTCCGGTTCCGTACATCCAACGCGGACGGCACGCACGTGAACGGTTTGTTCGATCCCATTCACGAGGGCGATTGCTTGATCGCGCTTCTTACGCCGATCCTCGTCGTCGGTCCCGGAGGTGAGGCGCTTTATGATCTTCGCGCGCATCTCCTTCCCTCCCCGGATGAAGCCCTCAGCGTCTTCTCCGACAGACGGTTTTATTGATCTCGCATCGCGTTCCTCATCGAGGCGCAGAAGATGTACGCGCGATCGGATAGTGGGCAAGAGCGTACCGGCGGCCGGTACGACGAGAAAAACGTAGGTGCCCTTCGGCGGTTCCTCAAGGAGCTTCAGGAGCGCGTTCTGCGCTTCATGGTAAAACCGCTCGACAGCGATAATGAGCGCCCGTGCTTCGCCCGAAAACGGAGCGTCGTGCGCACGTTCCCGGAGCCTCCGCGCATCCTCAACGGAAAACAATCCATACCTTCGCACGAGGACGTCCGGATTCCCCTTCACCGCAAGCCCGAGCTCGCGTTCGACGATCCGAAGCGCCTCGGCTATGCCTGCCTCATTCTTCGCCTCGATGACGGTGGCGTGATGCCGCATACGGCCAGTATACCGTGCCGGTGCATAGCGCGATTGACGCCCGTGCGGGATGTGCGAGTATGGCGCGAGACTCATGCGCGAAAGGGGGAGATCATGCGTGCGAATGCCCTGAATACGCTTATCTTCTGTATCCTCAGCCTCACGGCAACGATCGCGACCGCCCACCCGCTGAAGCTCATTATACCCACCCATTACCCGTTCACTCTGGAAGATGCTTCACAGGATATCGCACTGTTGAATCGTTATCCATCCAGGACCCAGCCGCTCGATCTCAGCATTCCGACGACGAAGGTCGTCATAAGCGATCAGAATCCGGCGTTAAGCGACAGGAATCCGTACCGGTTGCAACCACGGATCCTGCCGTTTCGGGATACGCTGCTCGCCGAGCTTCCGGGCGGTCTCGGATATAGCGATTCTTCGATGCACGCGGAGCTCGTGCACTACGTCGGCAGCGGATTCACGGTGTATGCCGTCGCCGACAAGCCGGTACATCCCGATCCGTTTGGGCTCGTCCCGGCGGACACGCGTTTCGGCCAGGGACGAAGCTATCGTCTTATCCTCGCATTCCAGTTCACCGCGCGATGGTAAAGAGGATATGTCTCAAAACATGCGGCGGCACATTCGTGCCGCCGCATTTTTATCTGAGTCGCACTTGTTTTGCGCTTACCCCTTCGCCATCACGCTTTTCTCGTACGTATCGAGATGTTTCAGCGCTATGCCCGTGCCGCGCGCCACGCAGTAATACGGATCGTTCGCGAGCTTCGCGATGACCCCAGTCCGCCGGTAGATGAGTTCCGTAATCTGGCGGAGCTGCGAGGTGCCACCTGTGAGAATGATGCCATTGTCGATGATATCCGCGGCAAGTTCCGGCGGCGTATCCTGAAGGACCTTCCGGACCGCCTGCGTCATCTCGCGCAACTCGCGCACCATCGCCTGCGCAATATCGTTCGTTGAGAGTTCAACCGTGCGCGGCAGTCCTGATACCTGATCGCGCCCCTTCACGGCAATTGTGAGCTCCTCGTTCATCGGCACTGCGGCGCCGATTCGGATCTTTATCTCCTCTGCGGTCTTATCGCCTATCGCAAGGTTGTACTGACGCTTCACGTAATCCACGATGGCGCGGTCAAGGCGGTTGCCTGCGCATTTGACGGACGTGCTTGCGACGATCCCGCCGAGCGATATCACGGCGACGTCGATCGTCCCGCCGCCGATGTCCGCGACCATTCGTCCCATAGGTTCGTGGATCGGTATCCCTGCGCCAATCGCGGCAAGGATCGGCTCCTTTACCACATACGCGTTCTTCGCCCCTGCCTTGATCGCAGCCTCGATGACCGCGCGCTTCTCCGTAGAGGTCACACCCGCCGGCACCGAGACGAGCACGGTCGGCTTGAAGGGATTCCAGCCGAGCGCCTTGCGGATGAAGTAACGCAGCATCGCTTCCGTAACGCGATAATCTGCGATGACGCCATCCTTCATCGGACGGTACGCGATGATGTCTTCGGGCGTCCTGCCTATCATCTCCTTCGCCGCACTCCCAATGGCGAGGATCTTGCTCTTGCCGCCCTTCCCGCGATCCTTGCCGACCGCGACGACTGACGGCTCGTTTATGACGACGCCCTTGCCAGGGACAAAAACAAGCACATTCGTGGTACCGAGATCGATGCCGAGCTTGGGCGAGAAGAATGCCATTAGCCGCATTCTACCGCGTTTCCCGCTCGCGGCGCAAAACGGCGTTATCCCGAAGGCTGCGGGCCGCGAGTGGTAGTATGGACGGGCATGCAGGAAGGATTGAATTTCGTAATTGACGGCGGTAACTCTCTCTCTGGCGCGGTCGAGACGAGTCGCTCAAAGAACGGAGCCGTCGCGCTCCTGGCCGCTTCGCTCCTTAACCGCGGCATCACGACGCTCCGAAACGTACCGAAGATCGAAGAGGTGAATCGTCTCATTGAAGTGCTCCGATCAATCGGCGTCTCAGTCGCGCGCACGGACCATGATGTCGTCATCACGCCGCCCGCCTCGCTCAATCTCGAGGCTATGGACAAAGAGGCCGCGACGAGAACGCGGAGCATCCTTATGTTTATCGGCCCACTCCTCCACTGGTTCAAGGAATTCGATATTCCCCAATCCGGCGGCTGCTCGTTCGGCACGCGAACGGTGCGGCCGCATCTTTACGCACTCGAGAAGCTCGGCGTCTCTATCGAGGCGCGCTCTGACCGTTACGTCGTTGCGCATGACGGATTGCGTGCGGCAGAGATCATCTTGCACGAATCAAGCGATACGGCCACGGAGAATGCACTCTTCGCGGCGGCGGGCATCCCGGGCGAGACGGTCATCAAGTATGCGTCGCCGAACTATCAGGTGCAGGAGGTCTGCGGGTTTCTGAAGCAGCTCGGCGTCTCGGTCGAAGGCATCGGCACGTCAACCCTGCGTGTGCGCGGCAAGGAGCATATCGAGATGAATGTGTCCTATTCTGTAGCGCAAGATCCGACCGATGCGATGTTCTTCATCGCGTCCGCGATCGTCACGAAGTCAGCAATCACCATCGTGGGCGCGCCACTCGACTTCCTTGAGATCGAGCTCTTCATCCTCGAGAAGATGGGGCTGCGCTATGCCGCAACAAACGAGCGGACGAGTGAAAACGGCATTACCCGCCTCGTCGACCTCCACCTCGAGCCGTCAGAGCTCACCGCCTTCCCGGAGAAGATCCATCCCCGACCTTACCCGGGACTGAACATTGATAATCTCCCCTTCTTCGCCGTGATCGCCACGCAGGCGGACGGAACGACCGTCATCCACGACTGGGTATTCGAAAAACGCGCCATCTACTACACCGAACTTGACCGCCTCGGTGCCACTACCCATCTGTACGACCCGCACCGCATCAGTATCGAAGGTCCGACGCGCCTAAAAGCGGCGGAGGTCATCTGCCCACCCGCGCTCCGGCCGGCGACTATCATTCTGGTCGGCATGCTTGCAGCGCAGGGTCGTTCAGTACTGCGGAGCGTCTACTCCATCAACCGCGGATATGAAGACATCGTCGCACGTCTGAAATCCTTGGGCGCGTCCATCGACGCCTCCGGGGAGTGACGCGCGCACGGCCCGCTTTCAATTTTCCCGCCCTCCGCATTCCGGTATCATAGAGACATGCAGCCGCTCGGTGATCTCTCAGGCGAGTATCGGAAGAAGTTCGCGGTCGCGAAGGGCCGCGGCAAAAAGACCGAACGCGGCGAGCTCATGCGCTTTTTTTGCCGGCACTTGAACCACGCACGGAAGCTCGACGGGCTGCCCGAGATAAGTATGGCGCGCATGGGATTCATCCTCGAATCCATTCCCACCGAAGACCTGTATTATCTCCAGAGCGTCTGCTCGAAGGCGAAGAATTTCTCGAAGCGTTTCTGGTGGGAGATTGATCCGAAAAAGCACCTCCAGGAGAATCCGTTCTGACCTGCGATGCGCGCACGCCGCTGATGCGGAGCGGCAATTACTCACCGAATCTGCTACTGTTTCGACATGAAGCCGATCGTGCAGCAGGACGCGCCCGTCTTGCGACAGAGCGCAAAACCGATCCCGGAAGGCCTGTTCGGCACCGAGGATCTGTCGCGTATCATTGCGGACATGGCCGAGGCCCTCGACGCGGAGCCGGATGGCGTCGCCATCGCTGCGCCTCAGATCGGCATTTCCTACCGCATCTTTATCGTGCGTACCGATCGGACGCTTCCGCCGCCGGTGAATGCGCCGCCTCACGCGCCGCAGAATGACGTCTACATCAACCCGGAAATTATAAAGACGTCGCGGCGGCGACAGCAAGCAGACGAGGGATGCTTGTCCGTGCGCGGCGTCTACGGTACGACCGACCGGCATGAGCGCGTCATGGTGAGGGCGCGTCGCGAAGACGGTTCCTCCTTCACACGCGGCGGCGGCGGCTTGCTCGCGCAGATTTTCGAGCACGAGATCGACCACCTGAACGGTGCGCTTTTCATCGATCATGCGACCGATCTCGTGCATGTGCAGCCGTCGCATCTACAAGACACTCGTGACCATGCCGAATGATTCCCGCGTACCGTTCCTCTTCTTCGGAACGCCGCACGTAGCCGCGGAGACCTTGCGCGCGCTCCTCGATGCCGGCTTCGTGCCGCACGCGGTCATCACGAACCCCGATGCTCCCAAGGGGCGCGGACTTGCGCTCGCGCCTTCTCCGGTAAAGGAACTCGCGCTCGCGCGCAACATCGAAGTGCGCACCCCGGTAAAGCTTGATGACGCGACGCAAGAAGCAATCCGCGCCTTTGGTGCGGAGTACGCGGTAGTCGTCGCCTACGGGAAGATCTTTCCCGAGGCGCTCATACAGGCGTTCCCAAAGGGCGTATTGAACGTCCACTATTCGCTCCTTCCGAGATATCGAGGCGCCACTCCGACCGAAGCTGCTCTTTTACACGGCGATATCGAGACCGGCATTACCGTCCAGAAAATGACGAAAGAACTCGACGCAGGCGATATTCTCGTGCAGGAGAAGCTTCCCATCGCGCCCAATGAGACCGTTCTCGAGCTGCGGCCGCGGCTCATTTCGCTCGGCTCGAAATTACTCGTCGAGGCTCTGCCGCGCTTCGAGCGCGGCGAGCTTACGCCCATCCCGCAGGACCCGGCGCTCGCCACCCATTCGGGGAAATTCAAGAAAGAAGACGGGCAGATTGACCTCGGTGCGTCAGGTATCGCAAATTGGAACAAGTACCGTGGCTATCTCGATACCATCGGAACGCATTTCTTTACGGCAGATGGTACGCGCGTGAAGATTACTGCCGCGCACCTGGACGGTGACCGCTTCGTGATCGATCGCGTCATCCCCGAAGGCAGGCGCGAGATCGCGTATGTCGACCTAAAAGCATAAGAGCCCATGGGGGCTCTTATTAATTTAATCTACGGCGCGCAACATGTCCTTAAGACGTTCGGCACCGCGCCTCCAGACGCTTTTTCCCTTTCCGCGCGTCTTCCGAATCTCATGCTCAAGCGTGCTCCGCACGCGATCGGCTGCTGCTTCAGCGGTCGGCTTCACCGCTTCGGCACGCAGAACATCATTGCCTATCGCGAGACGCGCGGTAATCCGCGTCGGCGTCGCGCTTCGTCCTTCGGGAGGAGCGGTTGCAATTTCCACCTCGAGCAAAGCGACCGGCTCATCCGTCCCGAGGAGTCTCGCGATCGGAGTGAGCTTCTCTTCCACGGCATCCCGCGATGCCTGCGGAAGCGCAATGAACTGAGTGGCATTGATGGAGATTTTCATATGATTTTGCGTCAACCGCAGCTACCGTTATAGTACAAGCATCCTTTACTCATGATTAAGTATACCGTATGGCGCAAGAACCCCTCAAAGAAGGCACGCGAGTCCCTTCCGTAGTCTTCAAGACGCGCGTCCGCGACGAATCCGTGGGCGGCGAGAATCCGTACCGTTGGCAGGACGTCAGCTCGGATGAGATCTTCGGCGGAAAGAAGATCGTAGTGTTCGGCCTGCCGGGCGCGTTCACGCCCACCTGCTCATCCACCCATCTGCCGGGTTATGAAGCGCGCTATGACAACTTCAAGGCCGCAGGTATCGACGAAGTGTATTGTCTATCTGTTAATGATGCATTCGTGATGAAGCAGTGGGCCGATAAGCTCGGCATCAAAAAGGTGAAAATGCTCCCCGACGGCAACGCGGCGTTTACCAAGGGCATGGGCATGCTCGTCTCGAAGGAGAACCTCGGCTTCGGCGATCGTTCCTGGCGCTACTCCATGCTCGTTGAGGACGGCAAGATCAAGAAGCTCTTCATCGAGCCCGGTCTCACGGACAATTGTCCGGACGATCCGTTCGAGGTCTCGGATGCCGATACCATACTCGCCTACGTGAAGGGCTCAGCAGCGTAAGCTGATCCGATGCACAATAACGTAAGACCCCGCGACTTCATCGTGGGGTCTTACGTTATTGCGATGCACAGACCTTCGATTCATCCTTCGTATGAGGAAGCGGTTCACCCTTCAAATAGGCGACGATGTCATCCGATTCATACATCTCCTTCCCTCGCGCGGTATCAATGAGGTACGGTACCTGTAGCTTCCCGCCACGTTTCCTGAGTGCATCGGCATGGCAAGATTCAGCCACGTCGCGAAGTTCCATACCGACGCCATATTCCTTTGCGGCGGCGAGCACCTTCTTCGAGTACGGGCACGTGGGTCGATAATACAGGATGTACATTATCTGCCAGTATATCAGTGTGTCTTCACTTCCTTCCCCTTTTCCGCTACAATGCCCTGGCCTCCTTTGGGAGGCGTACATATTCGATTCGATATTCCGCGGTAGCTCAGTGGTAGAGCGGTCGGCTGTTAACCGATTGGTCGTAGGTTCGAATCCTACCCGCGGAGCAGATGATTTCTGTGCAACCGACCCATTCCCGTCCGGAAAAAAGCGAGCAATCGCAACACATTCTAGATTCGTGAAGAGTCAAGAAAGTTCGAGTCCTATCCGCCCTTGGATGGGACTCGAACTTTTTATATCCCGAGTCCGGATTACAAAATTCCCCCGCCCGATATTGTGTCGTTGCTTGCCTTCCCGAGAGACGTCTGTAGGATGACCGACAGACCAGCACAAACCACCAAAACTCAACGAAAGCGAGAGTAAAAATGAGCGAATATGCGAAGGCTGGAGTCGATTACACCAAGATCGAGCCCTTCAAGGACGCAATGATTGCGACCGCCAAACGTACTGTCGGCTTCCCCGAAGCACGACAGGTATTCATCAACACCAGCGTGCTGCACTCACACGGCGGCATCTTCCGCTACGAGGGCAACTACAAACACGCCTGGTGCAATACCATGGAAGGCCTCGGGAACAAGAATTGGATCGCCGAGTGGATGTAGCAGAACGACGGTACCGGCGACCCGCACTATCGCGGCATCGGCATCGACAACGCAATGATGGCGGTGAACGATTGCATCGCCCAGGGCGCAATGCCCGTGGCGTATGTGGACGAGGTCGCCGCCGGAGACAGTGAATGGTTCCAAGATGTGAAGCGTGCTCAAGACCTCGCGCAGGGCTTTTACGAGGCCTGCAAGATGTCTGGCATGGCACTCGTCGCCGGCGAATCTCCTGCGCTCAAATATCTGGTTCGTGCGCAGGAACCGGTCAAGAGTGCGCCATCGTTGAGCGGCTGCGTCACAGGCATCATCGCGCCGCTTAGCAACCTGATTGACGGCAGCAAGCTCGCGACCGGCGATCGCATCATCGGCATTACGAGCTCCGGCTTGCACGCCAATGGTGTATCGCTCGTTATCAAGCGGGCGATGGATCTTCCGGATAAGTTCCTCGCTAAACTGCCGGGTGGCAATACGCTCGGCGATGAGGCGCTTATTCCGACGCGGTGTTATGTCGGACTCGTTGAGACGCTCCTCAATCACGGGGTGGACATCCACGCGCTCCTGCCAGGAACGGGGAGCGGCGTCGCGAAGGTCGCCTTCGACCATCGCCCGCACACCTACCGCATCCACTCCTGGCCGGAGGTGCCGCCGCTCTTCCGCTTCATGTGGGAGCTCGGGGTCTCGGACAAGGATTGCATTACCACCTTCAACTGGGGCGTTGGCTACTACGTCTTCGTTCCAGTGAACGAAGCCGATCGGGTTCTGGCCATCGCGAAAACGGCCGGCTACGAAGCGCTTGAAGTCGGCTGCGTCGAAGATGGCGAACGCAAAACTGTCTTTGGACCGATAAACGACATGGTGCTCGAGCCTCCGGGCGAATAGCACCGTCGACAGACTTGAGAGCCGCTGGGAATCCAGTGGCTCTTTTTTATGATCCAGGTTCGAATCCCATCGCCATCGAGTGCGAGATAAAGCAAGGATATTTTGAGAGTTAGGATCGCATCCCCAGAGCAGATGATTCCTGTGCATCCGACCCATTCCCGTCCAGAAAATAGTGAGGAAATGCAACATATCGTGACTTAGAAATGAGTCAAAAAATTCGAGTCCCATCCGCTCGCGGATAGGACTCGAACTTTTTCTATTGAAAAGCATACGTTTTTGTGGCACTCTGTATCGTGGAGGAATGGTCCTCCTCAATAGAGAGGTTTTGCCATGAATGCAATCCCCTCCTCCGTTTCGACTGCCACGAAGGCGATCGAGCCGGAAGCCAAGCCTGCGGTGCAGGTGCTGAAACCCGGGAAGCGTCGCATCGTCGGCGCCACCAAGTTCGGCAAGGACGGCTGCGGCTACTGAAGCCAGGCCTACCTCCTTCACCTTAGTGCCCGGGGCTTTTTAGCTCCGGGCACTATTCATGCAAACCGAAAAGGAGAATGTTCCATGTGGTTACTCAGTGCGTTCACGATCTTTGAAAATCTACCTCGAGGAGTGCTCGCCAAGAACACCTTCACCGAAGCGGCCATCTTGATGAGTCACGAGGCCAAGCTTGAACTCGACCAATGGCTCGCCCGACAAGACGAGAATCCGGTCCCGAAAGGTCTTGACGACCTCATCGAGAACGGCTTCCTCGTCGAAGGCGATATCGACGAAATCGCCGAGTGGCACAAACTCATGCTCACGACCCGGAACGATGAAGCGCATGTGTTTACGCTTCATTTCGAACCAACCATTCAGTGCCAGTTCGAGTGTCCGTATTGCTTCGAGAATGGCGCTGACAGGGGCCGTCCAATGAGGCCGGAAATCCTGGAACACTCGCTCACGTGGTTCCGAGAATACGTTCGGCTCCATCCAGAGGTCGATTCGCTGCGTCTCAAGTTCTTCGGTGGCGAACCGCTTCTCTGCAAGGGGGTTATCGCCCAAGCTCTTGAAGCCTACCAATCGCTCTGTCGAGAACTTGGTCTCGACTTCTGGGTCGAAATTACGACGAACGGTGAACTACTCGACGAAAAAACAGCCGAGATGTTCTCCCGCTATAACTGGCGACGAGTACAGATTACGCTGGATGGACCGGCGGAGATTCATGACACGCGGCGTTTCGGGCGGAAGAACCGTCCGACATTCGCAAACATCATGAAGAACGTTCGGATGCTGCTGTCGACTGACTACATTCCGGCCGTCGACATCCGGCTGACACTCGACACCGGAACTAAGAACCACTTGGCCCGTCTCATCGACGAGCTTGATGCGCTCGGGAGGCATTCTCGCATACGCCTTTCGCTCGGACTCACCACGCCATCGCTTTCGGTAACGCCCGGTCGCATGACGCAAGAACAACTGGCAGACGCAGCGCTCTCCACGTGGGAGTATGCGAAAGCTAAGGGGTTCGAAGTTCCGGATGAGTTCATCGCCGGTCCGCTCTGTGTAGCCGTGGCAAAACACGCAGCAGTTCTACAGCCGGATGGCAACCTGCAAAAATGCTTCTGCACCAGCGGTCGACCTGAGTTCAACTTCGCGAACGTCGCCGCAAAACCGACGACGTATACGAAGGATCCGCGGTTTGAACAGTGGAAACGAACCGATGACTGCATCAAAGAACGCTGCACATATCTACCGGTCTGCGGTGGTGGGTGCACGTTCGAGGCGATGGTCGAACACGGACCCGAGCAAGGCGGTGCGCGACGATTCTGTCAAAAAGCGCTTCTTGACCGTATGAATCGGGGTCTCCTCCGGATCGTGCATTCATGAGGTCTTTCACACTTGGCGGCCGTATGTCACAGACATGCGGCCGTTTTCTTCTTGTAGTAAAGTGGGTCCATGTACGAACAGCAGTTACCCGGCTATACCACTGCATTTAAAGATGCCCCGTGGGAGGCACGAGATTCTGCGCACTATCGCTTTCATTACTTTAAAAATTCCTTGGCCGAGAAGGAAATCGAGAAAATCGTTGAGGTTCAGGAACGCGCGTACCGGCAGATAGTCGCATTTCTTGAACTTCCATCTGTTGATAAGAAAATCTCCTACTATCTTTATCCTGACGCCGAGACAAAGGAGAAATTAATGGGCACTCCATGGTTCGCTCAATCTATTTACAATGATTTTGCCGTGCATGCGCTCTATACCGAAAAAGACCGAGTGATAGGACCTCACGAAGATACCCACCTTCTCTCGCTTCCCCTTGGCCTTTCAATCGGTTTCCTTCAAGAAGGACTTGCGGAGCGTATGGTCGGACACGACTGGTACGGCAATGACTTTGCAGATGTTGTAAAAGAAGCGTTCACAAATGAACGTTTCGTCATCTCTCCTGATTTACTAACGAGCCACGATGCTTGGATTGCAACCAATGACGACCTCGCTCGCCAATACTACGCACTCGCAGCTCTTTTTTCCGAATACCTCCTCAATAATTTCGGGAAAGAAAAGTATCTTCTGCTCTATAAAACTCTTCAAAGAAAATCTACTCCGCAAGAGAACGAGCGAGCATACCAAGAAATCCTTGGCATTAACTCGCAGGAATCTTGGGAGCAATTTCTGGAGAATATACGCGGTTCGAGTCCTATCGCGAGTAATGCGTAAGGGAAACAAAGGACATTCCAGCGGTAATTGGAATGCACCCCTTTTCTTGCACACTAACTTGGGATTGCTAATAGCGTAGCACGTGCGTGCCTTGCTGCGAATTCTTGTGGCGGCATGCGAAGCGTGGAATGTATGCGGCGGGTGTTGTATGCATGCACGGCCGCATAGAGTTCTGCGGTGAGTTCGCCGAGCGTCTCGAAGCGGTTCGGATCCCCGAGGTCGATCTTGAACTTGTCATAGAAGCTCTCCTGGTACCCGTTCTCCCAGGGACAGCCCTTCTTGCTCCGTGAGATGCGGATGTCAAGCGAATCGAGAAGTCTCCGGAAGGAACATGCGTCATACTCAACCCCATTGTCGCTGTGGAAGAGGACAGGGCGGGGATGTGCCAGGAGCGCGTTGCAGAGCGCGGCGGTCACGAGGGCGGTGCCGCCGCGGGTCCCAATCGCGAGGCCCACGATCCTGCGCGTGAAGATGTCCACCACGGTCGCCATGCGGATGTCGTGTTCCCGCCAGAGGATATGCGTGAAGTCTGCCGCCCAGGCGTGGTGCGGGAAGGACGGCCGCATGGTCATGAGGAGGTTCGGATAGATACCGAGCAGTTTCCTCGGTTTCTTCCAGTGCCGTACCCTCCTTCGATACGGCTTGATGCCGAACTTCTTCATCACGCGGCGCACCCGCTTCTTGTTGGCGCGAAGGTGAAGCGCCAAGCGGCGGTGCCCGTATGCGGGGAATTCTCTGAGCGCTTCTTCGATCCGCACCTTGAGCGCCCAATCCTTCGCTTCCATGCGGGGGCGGTGGTACAGGCTCCGGCGAGACACGCCGAGCTGCCGCGCGAGGAGCGCGGTGTTCGCACGGTATGCGCTCCTCACCTCTTTTTTTGGGCCTCGGAGAGGCGGAGCGTCATCTCGCCCACGAGGAGCTTCAAGTCGAGGTTCTCCCTCTTCAGGCGGGAGCGTTCTGCGTATGAGGGACCGCTTTCGATGCCTGCCTTGAGCCACTCATATATGGTGGTGGGGTTCACGCCGTGATCGGCGGCCGCCTGCGAGACGGAGACGCCGTCGTTCTTAATGCGCCCAAGTATCTGCTCCTTGAGTTCTGGAGCGATGCGTCGCTGCTTCATATGGCGGGAGGGTTATGCGCACAGGTTAATCCTCCCAAGAGGGTGTGCAAAATTTGGGGTACGGGTCAGTTTATAGCTATCACGGATTTCCCTGTCCCTGGACCTCCACGGACAATAACGACCGTCTTCTTCTGGCTATCCAGTCCTTTTTTTACAATGGAGAGTACCTTGTCATACACAATGAGTTGCTCATCGAGCAGAATGTACTCGCTTCGTTCGCGGATAATCTTGCTCACGTGATCCATGAGTTGTTTGCTCGGCTTGTACTCGCTTTTTTCGATACGATCCAAAATCTCCATCCCGCCGCCTCGAGAGAGTTTGGAAGTTAGGTACTCCCGGAAGGGATCTACGTCGTCAGCCGTAAAGACCGGGAAGGTTTCGAGCAAATTCTGGAATTTCGTTGAATATATCTCGTCGTGGGGGTGCGGAGTGTAGTTGTGTAGATAAGAGCACGCTTCGAGCTGTACCGGGTTATCGATATTAAAAGCTGTATGCGTATCCTTTAGGTACATTTGATAGCGACCGACTTGAACGGAGGGGTGTAACACCTCGCGCTTTGCTCCACCGACCCAAGTGAGGACCTCATTTTCGCTTTCGGACATTTCACACTTCTCCCATTGTTTGAGTTCGATTATGACTGCATTTGATCTCTCCTCGTCGTGACCCGTAATGAGGCAATCAAGCCGCTTCGAGGTTAGCGGGAGCTGGTATTCAAGAATCACCCCGTTGTCGTCGAGATTCGAGTATGTAAAAACCTGCGACAGGGCTCGTAAGGAGTTCTGCCAAGAGCGGATCTCGCCGGGCGAGGGATTGTATCGGTAGTACTGGAAGAATGCGTTTTTGAGTTTGTCAGCAATCTGGTTATGTATCGCGTCGCTAATAAACTCTGTTGACGAGCCCGAGAACAATCTCATAGTTCAGTGTATTTGGTATGCTTCCCTTTCGCCTTCGCAACGGGATACTTGGCACTGTTCTTTTCCATCTTTTTCTCGAATGCCCGCGCGAGGTCAATTTTTAGGTCGTGAGAGATGAGCAGTACCCAGTACAAAACGTCTGCGAGTTCCTCGCCAATATCAGCCTTGTTTGTCTTTAGGTATTGCTCTACTTCTTTCGTATCCTTCCATTGAAAATGCTCGAGTACCTCTGCGGCCTCGAGCGACAGAGAGATGGCGCAGTCCTTGGGGTTGTGGAATTGTTTCCAATCCCGCGCATCTCGAAATTTGACCAAGTCCTTAGTTAGTTTCTTTATATCGGACACGTGTTGATTATATCCCAAATGGTCAGGATTCCCACCAATCAGATCGCATACAGGAGGTGATGAACAAGTGCGCATCGTGAACGTTACGCAGTCCTCAAAAGGCTCCCGGACTGTTCTGCCTCTGAAGCAGTCAAAGCGAAACACCCTTCCCAAGTTGGGAGGGTGTAACGTTTTCTCTGGCCACTTTTTGTCCGCGTTGCGTTGGTTGGTAATGCCCGCGGTTGCCCACGGGTTGCCCAAAAAGTGACCAAAGAAAAAGCCCTCGCGCTTTTGCAGTTGTATCCGCAAAAAACGAGAGGGCTCAAGGAGTCAAGAGATCAAGAGGGACAAGCCCTCAAGGCTTCGAGATTCACTCCCGAGCAGACGCCAGGCCCAAGTAAGAGAAGCGGCCGTCGCCCCAGACGTCGTTGACGTCGAGACCCTCGGCGTCGAAGCGGCCCACGTCGACGCGACTGCCGCCAGCGGTGCGACTGGACGTGCGCACGTAGACGTTCGGGAGCAGGTAGATGCCCCGGACGGCCTTGTACGTCGTCACGGCCCATTCGACTTCGGCGTCGTTCGGGACGTGCTCGACGGCCGAGAGGAGCGGGCTTTGTTCGTCCCAGTTCTTGCCCGTCGAGTTCGGCACCGGCCCCTTGCGGAGCTTGAGCCACTTCGTCGGGGCGCGATCTTCGCGCGAGAAGCGCTGCTTCTCCTCCGCATACCAGCCGCCCGTTTTCGTGTAGAAGTAGCCGGGTTTGAGGCTGCGGATGTCGAGGAGCGCCATCGGTTGCGCGGGACCAGGGACGAGCATATAGCCATCGTCGCGAAGCTCTTCGAGTTCCTCGCGGCCGGGCAGCATGTTCTCGAACGATTCGAACTGCTCGTCGCTGTATACGACGCCGGGGCGGTTCGCCGCGACCTCGTCGGGACGAATGAAATCCTTCCCGAGGATGATCGAGGCGAGGTCGTAGCCGGTGAGCGGTGCGGGATCGGCTGTTGCGGTTGCGTTTCCCAGCTTCGGGCAGCCCGCCTTCAGGTATTCGGCGAGGTTCCGGCGCGCCGTCCGGCTGTTGATTGGCAGCACGAGCTGGTCGTACGTGACGCCCGCCCTCTCCATGACCCGCGCCCACTTGGCGAAGGTGTCGAGTGCGTTGCTGGCAAGACTGAGGGGTGCGATGTCTGGCATCGGATGCCTCCATAGGTGAACCCGCATTGCGCTGCGAGAGAACGGCTGTCTCGGCATGAGACGAGCTGTCTACGGCCTAGTAGATTGTAAAAAGTAAGCCGTAAAAAGCTCGTCTCATGCCCTGTGAATCTCGTTTCCAAGGAGCGGATTGCTACTTGCTAAGATAGCAAACCTATTGTGTAAAGTAAAGCGCCCGCCACTTAGGTTAGCACCAGAGGTTATAATGGCTTCCATATGAAATGGCGCATCACGTACGGCATTCTCTCATTGCTCGCGCTCTGGGCGTTCTTTTCGCCATGGAGCCGCATGGGCACCGCGACCTACACCGGCCTCAACTACGTCGTGCCGTTCTCGCTCACGTACCTCATCGGCCTCGTTCTCGCCTTCATCGTCCTCTTCACCGGGTACCGGGCCATCGGCCTCACGATCACGGCGGGCATACTCATGTTCCTCGGGGTAATCGGCGGCGTGATCGGGGCGGGTATCAGCGGCGGCTTGTCACAGGCAACGGGAGGGGCGAGCGCGCACACGGCTGGCGGCATAGCCTTTGCGTTCTTGATCAGCATCGTCTATGCGATCCTCGGCTCAATCGCGGGCAACAAGTTCAAGAAAGCGGACGTGGTAATCGAGACGAAGTAGCGCGAGAATTGCGGGTGGTTGCGGGTTTTGATCGCGCGATCAGCGCGAGCCGGTAGTGCTCTCCTGGGGAGGGTAACCCCACAGCTTACGAAGGTCGGCAACGAGCTGTTCGGTGGTTTCGTCCTCCTTCCTCCATAGGCTCGTGCTGGCGCTGCCGGGTGCGGGTTCTTCGAGAATGTTTGCGAGCCGCGCGAGCTTGAATGCAGTCATGTGCGCCCCGCGGATTTCGGCCGCTGCCGAGATTTTTTCTTTGTTCGTGGAAGTCTTCGCGAGGAGGATCGGCCAGATGCGCCGCGTGGTCTCGGTGAGGACGTCATGGATCTGCGCGACGGCTTTCTTCGCGGTCGCGCAGTCGAAGCGGTGCGCGAGCCCGCGCTCCTGCTTCTTCACGAGCTTCGTAAGGTATTCGCGGCTCAGTTCGATGCCGTTGTCGGCAAGCTGCCGCTGCAATTCACGCACTGGCATGTCTGGGTCAATAGCGAGCAACTGCCGCACGTTCGCGAGGTAGAAGCGCTCTCGTTTGTAGTCATGGTCTGCTTTGGCGTGCTCCGTACGCTGTTATGCGTTCAGCCTGGGCCGGTAACGAGTTCCCTGCATCCTTTTGTTCTTCTCCTCCGGGGCAAAAAACACGCTAGCAAGCAGACGCAGGTCTGAACGCAAAGATGTATCGCGGCTCCCCGTTAGGCTCGGACCCTTCTCCGTTACGTTGTTCCACGTCGATGCACATTTTGAGTCGCGAGTGAATTCCGCGCCGGATCCCCTTAGTCTGTGATATTTTTCGAGTATGACACCCGACGAGGTTCACGAGTATAGTCCCGATACCAATGCGCTGCATACAATCCTCGATAAAGTCTATTTTCACCGACTTCCCTCCTACGGCAACACCATATTCTACGGTCTCGGTTTTCTCGCGCTCACCTGTCTCGTCCTTCTCGGTATTTCAGGTCTCACGTTGGCCTTTATGGGTCAAAATTGGTGGCTTTTTAACCCTTGGGGCATTTACGTACGCAGCGTGCATCTGTGGACAGTCCAGGCCTTTATTTTCATCCTTATCCTGCATGGGCTCGTAGGCTTCACGACGAGCGGCTTTCGGAAGCCGCGGCGCATGGTCTGGGTGTTCGGGGCAACCATCTTCTGTCTAGCGCTCATTCAGACGGAATTCGGCTATGGGTTACGCGGAGATTTCGCGTCGCAATTCCGGGCCGTCTCCGGAGCTGATTTCTGGAACGGTGCATACCTCGGCTATTGGCTGAACCCCTTAAACTATTCGCAGACGTTCCTGATACACGTCGCGCTTATCCCTCTCACGATCTTCGTACTCTTCATTGCGCACTATTTGCTTGAACATACGTACGGCATCGCAAAACCATACCGGTCGGACATTTCTTATACGATGGAAGCGGCGAATCACCGCATCATGTATGAGCGCGGACTTGCGCTCTTGCTCGTCATACTTACGCTTGCCTTCTTTTTCCATTCGCCGTACGTACCGTCGGTACGTATCGCAGACATTGCCCGCGTGCGCCAGCCACTCGTGACGACCACCCTCCTCCAGGAATTCGATCATACCTCCGATACCGCAACCTATCTTGACTCTATTGACCCATACTCCTTCGATACGCGGCGAGTATATGTGGTGTCTCCCTATGAGACGTACCTCCAAAGCAGGCAGCCTGCTTTGACCGCATCAGGGACGCCGCCCGTAGTCACGCCAGATGCGTGGGAGGCATTTACGCACGCTTCCCCGGACGCACAGCGCGCGTATATCGCACAGGCATATCGGTTCGCATCGTCCTCAGACGAGACCAGGTACGCGACGAGCTCGAACCCGGTTATTGAGATGCTGCAAACGCTCATTCCTATGACAAAGAGCGGCCTCTATGAATCGATCCTGGATAACGAGAACCCGAGCATCAACTACACCTATAGCCTACGTTTTCTCGACGACATGGGAATTCCCGAAGAGCGCGCGGCGGCGCTCCACATGAGCACTGTCGAATGGGGCATGGTGAAAGACGAAACTGGGAGCGTCTATAAGCTGCCTCCAGGATCGTGGTGGCTCATGCCGCTAGCCCTCTCGAATTACGTCTTCGATCTGCCGGACAAGGCGTACGGCGATAGAGACGCCGCGGAGATACTTGGCCTGCTTATGATTGTGGTGATTACCTTCCCCTACATACCGTACCTCAACCGCCTCCCCGAGAAAATTGGCCTCGCCCCGTTCATCTGGCGAAGAACGCGACGCTGAAAGCGGGACGCGCCTTCCCTATCATCGTCTGGTTCGGTATCGTAAGGAATCTTATGCCGATGCAAAGGATATATACGGCACTGCGCTTTGCCGTGTACGCGATTGCGGGCGCCGCAGGATGCGTCGCCGTCTTCTACCTCGCGGCATACTTTTTCGGCGCGATCTTTGCGCTTACGAGCGGCGGCATCGTCGCGCGATACCCCGCGCAGCTCGAAGCCGCGTATGCCGAGCGCGGCGGCACCTATCTGCCCTTCAGCGCAATCCCCCACTGTGCCGTGCAGGGAACGACCTCGGTCGAAGACAAACGATTCTTCTATAATCCGGGGGTCGATCCGATCGCGCTCGTGCGCGCCGGATTCGCCACCTTCAAGAACGATCACCAGGATCACGGTGGTAGCACGATCACGCAACAGCTCTCCCGCATTATAATCGACGAACCCCGCGCACAGCCTTCGCTCCCTGCCGAGATATGGAGCGAGCTGAGGGTAGTTAAATACGGGCTCATACTCGAACACGATTTCTCCAAGCAACGGATACTTGAGCTTTATCTGAACAGCGTCTACTACGGCCGCGGTGCGCTGGGGTTTGCCGCAGCGGCGCGTACTTACTTCAATGAGTCGCCTGCGCAGCTCTCGCGTGCGCAGTGCTACTACCTCACGGGCCTGCCGCAAGCACCGAGCTATTTCGGTTCCCACCCATCAGCTGCGGCCGCACGCTATCTCCACGTGCTTTCTACCCTACGCCGCAACCGCTATCTCACGGCTGCGCAAGAAGCGTCACTCGCC
This sequence comes from Candidatus Kaiserbacteria bacterium, assembly GCA_027451665.1. Taxonomy (GTDB): domain Bacteria; phylum Patescibacteriota; class Minisyncoccia; order Phycocordibacterales; family Phycocordibacteraceae; genus C7867-001. Next base: position 89,379 of record DAIDIW010000002.1, on the reverse strand, counting down.
GCCCATCCGCCATCATGAGGATAGTTAGGAACTGATGAACGTGCGCGTACGAAATTGCCAGATATTCTGCAATACGAAGAAAACCAGAATAAGCGCCTCCGCGGTGTTGAGAAGCATGAGCGCCTTTCCAGCAGCAGTTATCGGCAGATAGAGCGGATTAAATACGAAGACCATCACACTTTGCAGCAAAATGCTCATGGGATCCGCGGAAAGACCTTGGAACGCGCCCGGCAGCACATTGATGAGATACCCGTACTGAAAGCCAAAGAAAAGAATGAACTCAAAGACAATCGCCGAAAGCAGAAAAAGCATGCGGCGCGCGTTACGCACTTCTTCAATAACTTCTGTGGCCACGAATATGATGCCCGCTCCGCCGACGCTCGCGCCAAGTAGCACCATTATCTCGCCTGGAAAATTCGCCGAGACAGAAAGTACGACGGCCTCGCCCACAAGAAGTATCCCGACACCCAGGATGGAGTGCCACAGTTGGAAGCGCTTTCGCTGCATGTACAAAGCTTACACCACCTAGGCGTGTTCTCGCGCGAGCACGCACTGCGGTTGACGTCTTCCTTAACCGATGGGTACTATGCACTACGAAACACCATCAGGAGTGTACAAATGATGGACCGTACCTTGCAGAACATACCTGCGGGAATCATCACGGCGGGACTCAGTATGCTCATACTATCTCCCGTGCTTTCCCTCAACACCGGACTTCCGTGGACGGGCTCGTGGTCGATTGGAATCGTCTGTGTGACGCTTCTCCTTGCATCCTCCCCGTACGGGGTACGTAGAAAGGATCGGATTCGGATCTTTATCCGTAGCGACCGATTCAGGAGAATCGTCTGGGGCATCTCGCTTCTTGCCGCGTTCTACGGCATCGCGAGCTTCCCCGCGCTTGGCCGTGCGACGCGCATGCTCAGCGTCATTGCGTGCATCGTACTGCTCGCTACGCACGCACTCTGGCGGCGCCGATCCAAACGCCTACGCGCACGGTATACCACCCATGCCTAAATCCCGTGGAGGTGCTACGAATCCCGCCGAAATGGCGGGATTCTTTTATACTCGCACGTATCTGTAACGCCGAGCGCATGCGCTATCATATGGCGTAATGAGGGTACTCAATGAGACCACAGACGAACTGTCGCTCATCCATGCGAGCGTGGCGCAATTGACCGCGGGAGGCAGCCTGACCATTCTTGGCATGGTGCTATTTACGGCATCCGTGCTCGGTACGAGCGATGCACTTGCCATGGCGCAAGCAGCGGCAGCCCTGTTTGCGCTCGGGCTGGTAGTACTTTTCGCGAACATGGCCGAAACCGTAGAGCTCGATAAGCGCGGAGGCCAAATCCGGAGACGGACACGGCGATTCCTGCTCACGAGGACACACTCCTATCCTCTCGCTGCCGCTACACGTGTAGAGCTTCGGGAAGCGCGCATGACGGCGACCCCCCTCGTATCGCGCGTCGAAGCATTTCTCGTGCTCGCTGACGGCACCCGAATACGTATCGGCGACGCGCGACCGCGACTTACAACGCACCCTATGGCGCCCGCGGTTCGCGTAGCGCGATTCCTCGAACTCCCGCTCAGCGGACCCTTCAAGGGGTGATTGGTGAGAGCATCCACGCGACCGAGAGGAGCGTGAGCACAATGAGCGAAAAGGAAAATATGCGCGCAGCCCACACGCGTTCATTCGTTGCCGGCAACAGCGAACTCATGAGCCAGAAAAGACCGAGTAGGCACGCAGCAACCGCATAGGTCGCGCTCGCGAATCCCGCATACCAGAGCGAGAGCGCCGCAAAGAGGAACGCAAAGATATAGAGCCGTATCTGTAGACGGGTTTCTTGTGCGCTCCGCACGAGAGGGAGCGCCGGAATACGCGCTCCACGATAGTCCTCCTCACGACGAATCGCAATCGCGAAGAAATGCGGCATCTGCCAAAAAAATAGTATAAGGAACAGGATGAGCGCGGCGAGATCGAGACGGTTCGCCACCGCCACATATCCAACGACCGGCGGTACCGCGCCTGAAAGCGCGCCGAGATGCGTTCCGTATACGGTGCGCCGCTTCGCCCAGAGGCTGTAGACGAATACATATGCGACAAATCCGAACAGCGCGACGAGAGTCGCACGAATGTTGGTGAATGTAAGCAGGATGGCAAATCCGGCGAGGCCAACGACCGCCCCATATACGAACGCGGCGCGGAACGTGATTGTGCCACGCACGAGCGGCCGCGATTGTGTCCGCTGCATGAGCGCATCAATATCGCGATCGACGCAATTATTGAAGACGCAGCCGCTGCCGATGACGAGCGAGAGTCCCACGAGAGTTGCGAGCAGGAGCAGCCAATCGGGATGCCCGCCTGCCGCAAGCATGAAGCCGCCTGCCGCGGTGATCGCGTTTCCGTAGATGATGCCCGGCTTCAGGAGCGCGTAATAGTCCCGAGGCATACTCACAGAGAATCCTGATTGTTCATATATTGCATCATCTGCGCCTGCGACGGCATCATCCGGCCGCTCAGGTTCTGCATGATCCAAAGCGACCCGGCGACCACGATGCATACAATGATGAACGCGAAGGCAAAGGCGACGACATTCCAGACCTTCGCACTGCGTCCCAAGTGAAGAAACAGTACGAGCTGCACACCAAACTGGAACGTTGCGAGCGCGATTACCGCTGCGAGAATGAGCGCGGGCGCAGCCGGATGCACGACCACAAGATAGTATGCGGCACACGTACACACGAGCGAACCGACGAAGCCGGCGATATAGGTCCCAAATGTGCCGCGGTAAGAATCCATATTCACTTAATGAAGGGGAGCAGATACACGATGGTAAAGATGAAGATCCATATCACATCGAGGAAATGCCAGAACAGCGAGAGCATCGTGAGACGGCGCACGTTCGTTTCCGTAAGCCCCCGAAGGTAGACAGCGATGAGCATAAAGAGCATCCAGAATGATCCGAGGGCGACGTGAAGCCCGTGCGTTCCGACGAGCGTGAAGTAGGAAGAGAGGAATCCGCTTTGCGCGGGTCCGTGTCCTCCCGCGACAAGGCCGACGAATTCGTGCGCCTCAAGGGAGAGGAATGCGAGCCCGAGGAGGAGCGTCACGGAGAACCAGCCGAGTACCTGTCGCGCATTGCCGCGATAGGCGGCAAGCGCCCCGAGCCCAGCCGTGAAGCTTGAGACGAGAAGCACGAAGGTCTCTAGAAGCACATAGGGCAGCGAGAAGAGATCGCGGGCCCCAGGGCCGCCGAATGTGTTGACGTGCAGGACGGCATAGGTTGCAAACAGACAGGCGAAGATGATGGCATCCGAGAGGAGATAGATCCAGAAACCGAGCAGCGTTATCTCGCGACGTTCCGTGAACGGCGGCACGGTGACCTGAACGGACGGTACGAGGAGATCGCGCGTCATACGGTAGCGGTATCAAAGCGGCGCAGAGTATCGGCAGAGATGATTGACTCGGTATCCTCGTCGAGGAAGCGCACAAAGAGCGCGCCGAGCATCACGAGCGCGCCGAGCATCACGAGCCACCAGATATGCCAGACCATCGCGAAGGCGAAGGCGAAGGCGGCTCCGCCAATGACGAGCCCAAGACCGCTCCCGCGCGGCAGCTCGATGGAAAGATAGTCGTTCTCCGGCGTCTGAGGCGCCAGACCGTACTTCACCGCCCAGAACGGATCACGGATAGCGACTATTGGCGTCCTTGCGAAGTTATAGAACGGGACGGGAGAGGGAGTCGACCACTCGAGCGTCCGTCCGTCCCACGGATCTCCGGTCAAGTCTCGATTCTTCCGACGGTCGCGAATGCTCACATAGAGTTGAATCGCCTGGCATACGACGCCCGAAGCGATTACAAGCGCACCAACGCCAGCGACGATGAAGAGCGGATTCCATCCGAGCCCGGCCGGATAGTGATCAAGCCGGCGCGTGGCGCCCATGAAGCCGAGCACATAAAGCGGGATGAAGGCGAGCATGAACCCCACCGTCCAGGCCCAGAACGCGCGTATCCCCCACTTTTCCGAGAGCGTGAATCCGAACACTTTCGGGAACCAGTACGCGAGCGCCGCAAAATCGCCGAAAAGAACGCCGGAGACGATCATCGTGTGGAAGTGCGCGACAAGGAACAGGCTTTCGTGGAGCTCGAAATCTGCCGGCGGCACTGCCATAAGCACGCCCGCCATGCCGCCAATCGTAAAGAGCGCGACGAATCCGAGGAACCAGCGCATCGGCGTCGTGAAGCGTACGCGGCCACGATACATGGTAAAGAGCCAGTTGAAGATCTTCACGCCCGTCGGAATGGCAATGATCATCGTCATAATGCCGAAGAAGGCGTTCACATCCGCGCCCGCGCCCATGGTGAAGAAATGATGTAGCCAGACGAGCCACGAAAGAATCGTAATCGCCATCGTTGCGATCACCATGGAGGTATAGCCGAAGAGCCGCTTCCCAGAGAACGTTGCAACGACCTCGCTGAAGACGCCGAACGCCGGAAGTACGAGGATATAGACCTCAGGGTGGCCCCACGCCCAGAACAGGTTCACGTACATCATCATATTGCCGCCGCCGCCCGCCGTGAAAAAATGCATGCCGAGATAGCGATCGAGGGTGAGCAATCCGAGCGTAGCCGTAAGCACCGGAAACGCAGTGACGACAAGCATCATGCTTCCGAGCACCGTCCAGGCATACATCGGCATCTTCATGAGAGACATGCCGGGCGCACGCTTCTTAAGGATCGTCACTATAAAATTGATGCCGGCGAGAAGGGTCCCGATGCCCGAGATCTGGAGCGCCCAGATGTAGTAGTCGACGCCGACGCCCGGACTATAGGCGAGCTCTGAGAGCGGCGGGTAGGCAGTCCATCCGGTCGTCGCGAACTGCCCTATCACAAGCGAAGCCATCACAAGCGCCGCACCCGCGGTAAAGAGATAGAACGAGACCGAGTTCAGGAACGGGTACGCGACATCGCGCGTCCCGAGCATGACTGGCAGGATCACGTTCATGATGCCAAACATGAGCGGCATCGCAACGAAGAAAATCATGATGACGCCGTGCCCGGTGAATACCTGCGCGAAGTGCTCCGGCGGTAGGTAGCCGGCATTATTCCCCACCGCGACCGCCTGCTGTGCGCGCATCATAAGCGCGTCGATGCCGCCGCGGACGAGCATTACGGCCGCAACGACGAGATACATGATGCCGATCTTCTTCGCATCGAGCGATGTGAGATACTCGTTCCAGAGCCACTTCCAGCGTTTCAGATAGGTAATGAGCGCAGCAACACCGAGCGCGCCGAAAAGCACGAGCATCTGTGCGGCGAAGACGATGGGGCCCTGCTCGAGGGCGGCAAACGTGAGTCTTCCAAGCATAGTCATCCGGAGGCCGGCGTCGACGAGGCGGCCGGCGGCGTCATGTATTTCATCACGATCCAAGTATACAAGCCCGGATCACCGAGCACGTAGCGCTCGGGCGCGACATTCTCGCTCGGCGCGGCGAGCGACGCATACGTTACGCGATCAAGCGTCGAGGTGGACATACGCGTCTCGGCGACCCAAGCGCCGAAAGCAGACTTCGATACCGCATGCGCGGTGAACTGCATCCCGGCGAACCCGGCGCCGCTGTAATTGCCAGAGAGCCCGTGGTACGCTCCGGGCGCGTCAGCCTCGATATGAAGCTCGGTCACCATGCCGGGCATCGCCATCTCCTGCCCCGAGAGCTGCGGTATCCAAAGCGCATTCATGGGCGCATCCGCAGTGAGTTTGAAGGCAATCGGCGTGCCCGTCGGGATTGTAAGCGTGTTCACGGTGGCGATCCTTTGTGCGGGATAGATGAACAGCCATTTCCAATCGAGCGCAACGACATCAATTTCGAGCGCCGGCGTCGACGTTGCGATCCCCTTGTACGAATCGAGCGCGTGCGAGGAAGTCCAGGTGATGCTCGCGAGCGCGATAATGATGAGGAACGGCACTGCCCACCAGATCGCTTCTTCCAGCCGGTTATGCTCCCAGTTTGGAAGGTAGCGTGCCTTAGCGTTCCCCGCGCGATAGTGCCAGGCGATGGCGAAAGTGAGCGCGAACACCGGAATCACAATGATAAGCATGAGCCGAAGTGCGAGCGCCATGAGCGCGACTTCGCGCTTCGCGATATAACCCTGCGGAGAGAACAGCACGATATGGCTGCCCCCAAGCGAGAGCGCGAAGAGCGCAATCGAGGCCATGATCCCAAGGATGATAAGGAAGAGGTAGCGATTCATGAACAGAACGGGCTCCAGTCGGCACCCTATGCCTGCATGATACCGCACGTCCAGAGGCAAAATCCTCGCATCCCCCGATCGCCCTTGCGCGTACCGACTGCGAACGACTGAACTGCATCGTGGAATCCATTCAACGAGAAAGGCGACCGCTCAAACCTCCCCCAGCAGCGGCAGGTTGAGCCGCTTGCGTGCGGTCTCGCCTTTGAAAAGATTCTTCGTACGGACGGGCGTATCGCCGCGCGCGCCTTCATGCGCGACATGCTGCATCGCGTACCAGGAAGAGCCGAGGAAAACCGCATGCTTCCCGTACTTCGCCGCGATCTCATCGACACTCGCATAGACCGCTGCGCGCGCTGACGAGGTCGCCACTGCACCGAAAAGGTCGAGCTGCACGCTCGCTGCTTCCTTGAGCTCGCAGAGCGTGATGCCGGTTGCGCGATAGGCGGTTCCCTTTCTGAATACCTTCGGCACGTATTGCTTCACCTCGGTGAGTATCTCATGCGGCTGATTAGTCGCGTATGGAAGCCGCACCTCGCAACCGTGATACCGGAAATCCTGCGTCTTCAGGAAAAAGAAGACCTTCGCTGTCGCGAGATTCCAGCGCCGTGCCTTGATACACGCGTTCTCTACGTTCTTAGAAAGCTGTGCGAGGATAAAGACCGGATCGATTGACGGCGGCGTGAACGTCTTCGTCTTCGAGATGGATTGATAGCCCTCGCGTCCTTTTGTATCGAGCGGAAGCGCTACGACGCCGTTCAATTCCTGCCAGGTCTCGATGGACGGCTTCGTGAGTTTTGCCTTCACCCACGCCTCATCCTTCCTCGCGAACTGTCCTGCGGTGGTGACCTCGTGCAGTGCGAGAAACGCAGCGGTATTGGGGCCGATACCCCAAACCTTCCCTACCGAGAGCCCATCGAGAAAGCGCGACGCGGCAAACAGCGGGACGCACGTGAGCCCGGAAGGCTTCTGCCATTTCGAGCCAACCTTCGCCAAGGTCTTCGTACAGGAGAGTCCCACCGAGAACGTCATGCCGAGCTCCGCTTCGAGTTCCCGCTTAATCGCCGCGGCGATTTCCGCATACCCCATACGATGAGTGCGCCTGAGTCCCGTAATGTCCGCGAAGCATTCGTCGATGCCGTACTCCTCGACCGAATTCGTATAGCGACGGACAACCGCATACATGCGGGCCGAGAAGAGCGCGTACGTCTCATAATCGGAAGGCAGGATGATTGCGTCCGGGCAGACCCGTTTCGCCTCATGGAGCTTCATGCTGCGCACAACGCCGCGCGCCTTCGCCTCGTAGGTCGCAGCCGAAACGATGCCGCGTTCCTTCCCCGTAATAACCGGCTTCCCGCGTAGCGCAGGTTCCTTCGCCACTTCGCAGGACGCAAAAAACGCATCTCCGTCGACATGGAGTATCGCGCGCGGATACGATTGCGAGATTCCCCACGTCATAGAGCGAACCGATCCCCTGGAGGAAAAATACGGCGTACGGTGCGGACCGGAGGCAGTGCGCGCATACTCGTCAGTATTTGCGCACGACCCCGGTCACGACCGCCTCGATGTCGAGGTGCTCCGCCGGGTAGAGGGGCTTATATTTCGCATTTGCCGGCTCAAGATAATAACGATCGCGCTCACGGCGCAGGTATTTCATGGTGTACTCACCGTCCACGTTCGCGATGACGATCTGCCCGGGCTTATACGTCTGCCGGCGCTCGACGATGACCATGTCCCCCGGCTGAATGCCGGCCTCAATCATCGAATCCCCCTTCACCTTAAGAATGTACGCGGCTTCTTTATTCGGAACGAGATATTCATCGAAATCCATGATGTCGAGGAGTTCTTCTTCCGCCGGCGACGGGAATCCAGCCTCGACCACTCCCAGTAATCGCGCGCCACGGAGGATCCTACCCGGCGCAATGTGTCCTTTCGCGTCCTTGTCGAGAACGCCGTCCTCAACGAATCGACCGATAAGCTTGTAGGCTGCGTTCTTCGAGCGGAATCCCATGAGCCGCATGAGCTCCTGATACCCCGGCATACGCCTGTGCCGCGCATAGAACATAAGCAATCTCCCGCGTTGTTCTTCGTATGACATACGATACATTATAGGTGAACCATGGTTCACCATACAAGGACAAGGGGAAAACGAAAATGATCGCGGCGCCCGGAGGCGCCGCGATTGAACGTGCGATAGCGTCCTAGCTCTGCTTCATCGGAGCTCCGCCGCCCATAGACTTCGAACTCGACGAACCGCCGGAAGCGGCTGCCCAGAATCCGAGGATCGCGATGACGATACCCGTGATAATAAGCGTCGTCTGGTCCGTCATGCCGATGAACGGAAGAAGGATGACCCAGAGACCGAGGATGCCATTAACCCAATCCTGCCACATAATCGAAATTGTTAGCGGGTAAGGTTCCGATCCGCACGAGCGGGCGAGCCCGCCACCCCCATGGTAGGACGCGCACGAGATTCTGCAACGAGGCGTCCCGAACAACTGTCTAGCTCCCCTTTCGCCGCTTACGTGCGCATGCGGCGCAACGGCAGCCAAACGGCTTGATGTAATCGTCGAAATATTCCCTACCGTAATCGTAGGTGAACTCCTCACCCGGTATGATCGCCCGGCGCGTTTTGATAAAGACGCGCGCGTTACGGATCACCGGCTCGCAATTCGGACGGCAGGAATGATTGATGTATCCAGCAATATTCCACGCCGGCTTCCCATCGATCGTCTTTCTCGCATTCACTTCGAAAAGGTAGCGGCTGCGGCTCGTATACCACTCCGCTTCCGGAAGCTCGCGCCCCACGTACTCGATTACCGTCTCTCCTTTCTTATACGGGCGCGTCGCAAAGAGCCCGAGCCCGGCCGAAGAACGTCGTACGGCCATGCCGACCTGCACAGCCGCGGTGCGTCTCGCGCGTGCGTGGGGATGTTTAGGTGTGTGAGCCATAGCCGCGGCATTCTAGCAGATAGACGCAGCTACTGTCTCGGTTTTACCGCCGATTCGGTGCAATCGGCACGCGAGCGCCTCGAGCTTCGTCGCCCTTGCAACGATTGCGCGTCCCGCCACGAGGCTCTTTGTGCGCATAGACACCTTCCCGCGGTATACTGCTCGGCATGAACGAACGCTTTGCGCCGAATCCCGGCAAAGAACTCGCCCGGGAGGTAGACGGGACGTGCTATCTTCGCATACCCCTGAAGTCGCGCCTCGTCGAACCGGGTGACGACCTGTTCGCGCTTCTCGACGAATTCGTCCGGCCCCACATACGCTCGGGCGATTATCTTTTCGTCTCTGAGAAGATCGTATGTATCACGCAAGGTCGGATCGTGAATACGGCGGACGTGAAGACCGGCAAGCTCGCGCGATTCCTCGCGTCGAAGGTGCGCAATTATGTCGGTACGCCTCAATTCCGCGGTCTCGGACACGGGACGGCGCCCGCCATGCAACTGCTCATCGATGAAGCCGGCTACCCGCGTGTGCTCTTCGCGGCATTCGTTTCAGCGCTCACGCGCCCGCTCGGCGTGAATGGCGCCTTCTATTACCTTGTTGGCAAGCAAGCGAAATCCATCGATTGTCCGATGAGTTGGACAATTGAGGAATATAAGGATAAGGCAAAGCTTGCGCCGCATGATCCAGACGGGGTCGCACGGTCGCTCAAAACGCGCTACGGAGTTGAAACGGTCGTCGTCGACGCGAACTACCGCGGCGCCATCTCGCTCGGGAAATCCACGTCCGCGATCACGGAGGCGTTCATCTACAAGCTGTTGCGCGATAATCCCGCAGGACAGGACAGCGAGATGACGCCATTCATGCTCATCCGGAAGGCCTGACGCCTGCTGCAGAAGTCTGACTTCTGCTAGACGGCGCTCTTCGAGGCGGACGTGGCAGATGCCGTTTGCGCTTCCTGCTGTATCTGCTTCTCGTCTGCCTTCACCGCCTCGCGTGCGACATGACGCTTCGTCGAGAAGCCCATGAGAGAAAAGACCACCGTCGAAAAGAGTACGATGCCGATGACGTTCGTGAGGAAAAGAAGGATGGCATTCACGAAGACGGCCCAGTCGAAGTGCGCGAGCCCAATCCCCGCCACAGCAAGGGGCGGCACGAGCGCCACCGAGATGGCAACTCCGGGAAGCATCTCGTTCAGATTCTCCTTGGTCATGGCGAACGCCGCGGCGAATCCAGCGATGCCAGCGATGAGAGCGTACGCGAGCGTCGGCACGCTGCCGTTAATGAGAGACGAGGAGAGATCAGCGCTCGTGAAGAAGACGCCGATGACGAAAGAGGCTGCAAGCGCAAGCATCACTGACTTCACGATCGTATAGAGCGAGCGGCCGAGCACAGCCTGGTCGCTTATAACGATCCCGAGCGAGAACGAGAGCAGCGGATAGAGCATCGGCGCGATAAGCATGCTCCCGATGAGGACGACGACCGAATTCGTGACGACCCCCATGGCCGCCATCGCGACCGCAAGCATTATCATGAGGAAAAAATCCGGCCGCGGGCTCGCGTGCGAGATGATCTTCTCGATTGCATCCTTTTTCTGCTCCCCGGTCACCGTATTGAAAAGCGTCTGAAACATATGCGCAGAGTATAGCAGAGCCGTGCTTTTCCCCACCGCACCTATGCAGGCGCGATGTTAAGCTTTTGCCTATGGAAGTACGTGACGCAGTCGCGATCGTGACCGGAGCTTCAGGCGGAATCGGACGCGCCACAGCCAGGGAGCTTGCGAAACGCGGAGCACAGGTAGTGCTCGCCGCACGATCTGCCGAACGGCTCGAAGCGCTTGCCGCCGAGATGCCGGGCGCAACCGCGATTGTTACTGACCTACGCAAGCCTGAAGAGGTCACCCGCCTTATCAGCCGCACGCACGAGATCTTCCGGCGGATCGACATTCTCGTGAACAATGCCGGACAGGGCCTCCTCGCACCGGTCGAATCCATCGACCTCAAGGCGTACCGCGCTATCGTCGAGCTTAATGTCTTCGCCGTACTCGAGGCAATGCAAGCAACCATCCCTGTGATGCGAGAACGGGAGCGCGGAGTCATACTGAACGTCAGTTCCCTCGTTTCGAAGAATTATTTCCCCGGACTTGCCGCGTACGCGTCGACTAAATACGCCCTGAACGCGCTCTCGCTCACGGCGCGCGCAGAGCTCTCGCATGAAGGCATCGCAGTCTGCGTCTTTCACCCGAAGATGACCGCGACTGATTTTGGGGCGAACGCGCTCGGCACCACCTACGACTCGTCCGCAGGGCGTCCCGGCATGCAGGTGGATACCGCTGAAGCCGTCGCCCGGAGGATTGTCGACCAAATCGAATCCGAAGAGGCGGAGGTCATGATGTAAGAAGGCCGCCGAACGGCGGTTTTCTTATTGCTTTCTTCCTATCCTAAGGACGACGATTAATTTGACGCCGTCCTGCCTCGCACTAGCGCGGCAAGCGCGGCCTGACTTGTCGGCAAGTTCGCCGGATTGCTGATGTTCACGAATCCGACCACCCGAATCCGCATCGCCGGACAGACGCCCATGATAGTCGCAGCGTTCAACACATGACCGTTACCCATAAGAAGATAGTTATCCTTTGTGGCGAACAAGACATCGACGCGATCCGTGAATTTACGGTTCATGGTATCGGCGATGACGCGATAGCCGATATCGTTCTGGACTATGCCGTACCCGCAGCCGCCGCCAGGCGTTTTGGACGGTCCTTCCACCTCGATGATGGTGCCGAAGGGGAGTTCCTTCCCGAGGTCCTGTGAGCGTGCCGCTACCACCTGCGGGTTCGCGAATGCGCCGGACGCCGTGATGGTCGGGTTGTTGTCCGTCTGGGCCGGGACCGCATTATAGCCAGTCATTGTCACGGCATAAGTCGGGAGATTCATCGGCAGCGCGATGGTATGCGCAACCGGTACCGGGGCTGGCGCAAGAGCTACTGCCGTGGCCGGCAGTGCGGCAATAGCGCCAGACAAAGCAAAAAAGCCCACTAGGGCTCCAAGGATAGGCATCGATTTGGATTAGAGGAAGCTAGCTTCCGTGGTTATACGCTAGCACATTGACAAACAAAAGTCAATAGTTATTATACCTTGACAGGCCTGCGCGCTGTTCATAAAAGCTTGTAAAATAGCCGTTTTATGGAGGTTCCGGCGAGCGCGAAAGAAAAGCCTGCAGGTATGCGTCTTAATGAAAAGACGCCCTAAACCTACGAATTGAGGTGCAAATGAAACCGTTGTTCATTCTACTCGGCGTACTCGTGTGCGTGCCGGCGGCTCTCGCCACGGATCCGGTCACGAAGACGTCCTGTCCTCCGCCACGCGGTGCGCTCATTACACAGGCATCATGGTACGACTGTTGTAATGCTCATACGGCGGACGGCACGCGGTTCAATGCGAACAATCCGCACATTGCCGCGACCGTCGATTTCCCGTTCGGAACCGAGCTCATCGTGACGAATCTACGGAATTGTAAGAAAGTGCGAACCGTCTCGCATGATCTCGGGCCGTCGGAAGCCATGGTACGGAAAGGTCGTCGCATCGACCTCACCCGGGCTGCTGCGCAGGATCTTCGGTTCCTCACCGAAGGAACCGCGCAGGTCAGTATCGTCGTCGCAAGCAAGTAAAAAAGACGGCTCTCACGAGAGCCGTCTTTTTGCATGCTACGATTCCGTCATGACTATCCTACATGCGGTCATCCTCGGGCTGGTTGAAGGGCTCACGGAATTCCTCCCGGTATCATCGACCGGACACCTCATCCTCGCCTCTTCCCTGCTCGGCGTCCCGGCGACCGACTTCGCGAAGAATTTTGATATCGCAATACAACTCGGCGCGATCCTCGCGGTTGTTATCGTCTTCTGGGAGAAATTCTGGCACTGGGATCGGATCGGAAAGCTCATCGCGGCATTCGTCCCGACCGGCATCATTGGACTGCTCGCTTATCACCTCGTGAAGGAACTGCTCGGGAGCGATCTCGTCGTGCTCGCGACGCTCTTCGTGGGCGGCATCATCCTCATCGCGTTCGAATCGTTCTACGGTTCGCGAGAAGATGCGGCGGCTGCGGATCAAGGCTCTGGGGCTGCTCCGGGCCTTGAAGTGCCCGAGCTCGACAAGATCTCCTATCCGCAAGCGGTCGGCATTGGGTTCGCGCAGGCGGTCGCCATCATCCCGGGCGTCTCCCGCAGCGGCGCCACTATCGTGGGCGGCATGTCGATGGGTATCTCGCGGCCGGCGATCGTCGAATTTTCCTTCCTGCTTGCCGTGCCTACCATGTTCGCCGCTACCCTCTATTCCCTCTATAAATCACATGCGTTCTCTTATACCCCACACGAGTGGACCGCGCTTGGCGTGGGATTCGTCATCGCATTCCTCGTGGCCATGCCGATCGTGCGCTGGTTTCTCGGCTATGTACGCAGCCACTCTTTCAAGAGCTTCGGCTGGTACCGTATCGTCCTTTCGCTCGTGTTCGCCGCGTGGCTCTTCCTTTAATTAATCTTAGACCCCGGGGAACAGGCGGCCGATCACGATACCAAGCAATATCGCGAATCCGCCAAGGAGCGCCATGCGGACGCCCCGCCAGAAGAGCGGGAGGCGTGAGAGGCGCGCTCCCACTGCACCGGCAACGAAGAGCGCGGCGAAGGACACGGCTATAGAAACCGGCAGGGCGGTAGCGGACGAGAGCAGCAGATACGGCACGAGCGGTATGAGCGATGCGAGCACGAACGCAATGAACATGAGCAGGCCGACAAGAATCGGCAAACCATCAGCCACGTCAGCCTTCGCGACATATTCTTCTGATGATTCCTCGGAAAGGAAGTTCCCTACCGCCATCGAGAACGCTTCAACAAAGGCATACACCATCCCCGTGAGGATGATGATGCGCGAGGATGCGCCGCCCACCGTGATACCGGCGAGGAGTCCCACGGTCGAGACGATGCCGTCAGTGATGCCGAAGATGATGGTGCCGAGATAGAGCGGGAATGAGCGCTTCATGGGATGAAGCGTATCATACAACGTAAGAAAATCGGCTGGTCATCACTGTCAGCCTTCAGGAAATCATCGACATAACCGTCATCGTGAACGCGTTTGCGCACTCGGTGCGTAAAAAGAATCCCCGGACCGCCTTTACGGCGCCGGGGATCTATCTATTGAGTAACGGGTAAGAACAAGTCAGACTACCCGACCAAACTGGAACAGCTCTTCGAGAGACGGAAGTACCCGCGACCCATTGAGCACGAAGTCAGGAAGTTCGCTTAGATAAATATTCGTATAGCCTTGGAAGTCGTCCATGCCGAACGTAAGCACGACAACCTTGCCTTCAGCGTTGCGATAGCTATCGAGCGTGCCGTCCTTGATACGCGCTTCGACCCACTCATACGCACCACGAACCGTGGCACCAAATGATTGTCCGAACATGAACTGTACGCCGCGCTTGCGGCTCACAACGTACGGCCACGATAACCACGAAAGCAGTGTGGCCTGATCGCGCGGGCAACGCAGAATGCTCTCTTTCGGGAAAATCGGAAACACGCTCTCGAGAATGTCCTGCTCGGTCTGTTCCATGTTTTTCCCGCCAGAGATATCTTGACGTCCTGCCGCAATCACGGGCACCACCTTGGTGCGGAGACCCTGGGCTTTCACGTAGTTACGAAAGCCGAGCGCCGTACCCCAAGAACCGCCAACGAGGACAATCGCAGCAGCATCTTCATTGCCAGCGAACACTTGTGGCGCGAGGAATGTGCCCTGCGCTGTTGCATTCCACCCGTTAGCATTGCCACGATATTGATCGAAGTTATGCTTATCCGCATCGTTCCCCATCTCGCGCGCGAGCTTTGCGCCCCCGCCCGAGACATTTAGGGTTTGTACGTTTCGATCCACGAGAACGCTTGCGCGCTCAAGCTTTGGACGCGGCATGGAGTTTTGCAGGATGAGGATGAACGTGATGCCAAGTTGCATCGCGACCATCTGCATCTCCGGGCCTGTGTTGCCGCTCGACGCTTCAACGCCGGTCATTCCAGGGCCGAGAAGACCCTCCTTGATCGCGTCGAAGAACGCGAAGAGCGCCATCATGCGCTTGCCGCTCATGCTGCTCGTGCCACGCGCGGCACTCACCGCTTTATATTCGACCCCCAGTGCAGCGTGATGCGGAGGGACGAACGCCGGCAGGAACGGATCTGACGTAGTCGCGAGCAATATCTGCTCGTGATAGCGGATCGGATCAAAGACCGGATCCGCAAGCTTTTCCTGTTGCCAAGTCGTTTGCATTGCATTCCCCTTCGCAGGTGTAGTTACACGATACAGCCTTTTACCTAAAAGGCCATCCGGATTTGACTCTACGCCGGATTGTTGGAAAAGCAAACGCCGCGGCTGGAAGCCGCTGCACAGCCGGCTTCCAGCCGGTATTAGACCGGACGCTCAACCCTCTTCACTTCCCTGATCTCATTCGGATTCGGACCCTGTTCGGTAAAGAAGACGACCGTCGGACCCTTCATGGCGTCCGCCTCCTCGGGCGTGACCCAGGCTTCGCCCAGGATGACCACCTTATCGCCCTTCTGGAATAGGCGGGCCGGCGGGCCGTTCAGCACAATCTGGCCCTTGCCGCGCTCCCCTTTCAGAATGTAGGTGCGCCAGAGCACGGCGTTGCTCGCGTTCGTGATCTGTACCATCTGCCCTTCCCGCAGACCCGCAGCTTCCAGTAGCTTCTCATCGATCGTTATGGAGCCGATGTAATTCAGGTCGGCATCGGTAACGGTCGCGCGATGCAATTTCGCTATACAGACATTCAGCAACATACCGCCAGTATACCGTATCTCAGGCTTACCGCTGCTTTTCTCGATCCTCCTCGCGCATCTTGCGGCGAATGCGCCACTGAGTGAAAAGGAACCAGCCGATGATGAGGGAGAACGCGAGCGGCCATCGCCACACGCCGAGCCACTGTTCGGTGAGATTACCGAAAAGATACGCCGTTCCGAAGAACGCAGATGTCCAGATGAGCGTCCCGATGACTACAGGAGGCACGAACCGCCGGAACGGAAGCTTCAGGAAACCGGCGGCCGTATAGGTGGGCAGCCGCATACCCGGTACGAAGCGGCTCGTGAATACCGCGCTTTCAAACCGCTCTTCGAGCCAACTCCGGATATGGTCGTACCGGTGATGATTCACGAGACGCACCGCCCACTTATGGTTCGCAGCGAGATAGCCCATGCCATAAAGCCAAAAGTCACCGAGAATGATTCCGGCGTAGAGCGAAATGATGGCGAGCGGAATCCCGATAGACCCGTCAGCGGCGAGCACACCGACAAGCAACGTGGTCGCGTCCTCGAGGATGAAGGTCCCGACGATAATCGCAACCGGAATAAGGTAGACGTGCGGCAAGGAACCCGTCACGATGAAATCAATGAAATGCGTGAGCACCATGAAGGTGAAAGCAGTATACCCTGCGGCGAGCAGAATCCGTATGACCACCTGGGAGGCCCGTGTATAGCGCTTCCATGTCAGAATCCTTGACACCATATGATATAGTGCGCGCAATGGTACTCGTCTCGAAGCAACCGAACATATTCCCGATGGCCGAGGATATCCATCAGCAGTGCGGCGCCTACCAGCTACAGGCAGTGTTGCGTGCGTTCGGGCACGACGCAGCAGTCGAGAAGCTGTACCTGAACGATCTCTTCCGCAAGCACGACATCTCGCTCCCCTATTTCATGCCGCACATACTTGGCCGCTTCGGCATCGATTCCGACGTGCACTTCTGGACGCGCCGGAAATTCAAGGACCGCCTCGTTGAAGCGATCCATGAGGATAAGCCGACGCTCTTCGTCATCGATTCCATCTGGGGGAACGGCGACTTACACTGGATAAGCTCGTGGGGCCACGAAGAAACACCCGAAGCGCTCGACTTCCTCTGTTACGATTCCCAGCTCCCTACCGCAGTCGAGGCGCCCGGTAACGCGCGCTACGCGCATCCAATCATCGAGGAGGTCCTCCCCTGGCGCGGAACCTTTAGCCTCACGGTCCACCTATAAATAAAATGTTTAGCCGGCTCCTGTTACGCAGAAGCCGGCTTAGTTCCCGTCAGTATTGTTGAGCGATCCACTCAAGCGTCATCCATAAGATTGCCGAGATAGTCATAACGGCAATTGCGATGACGAGGTATCCCTGTTCAGACACAGGGACCCTACAGTGAAAAGCCCTGCAGAAGCACGCCAGGGATAGCAAGGGGGCCCCGGTCGTAATCATGCTGATCAAACATAACGAACGTATGCGTGTGAACCATTTCGACATGGTTGCCTCCTGGAAACTCTGAGAATACTATACATGCCATGCGAAAATTGTCAATATTTGTGCAACAGCTTGTGCATTTCTAGCACTACGAGCATGTACACAGTGTTACGATGGAAATAGCTCGTCGGCCATGAGTACTATTTTCATAGCTAACCTTCTGGCACTCTTCCTCTCGCTTTTCGTCGCCGGAGCGTTGCTTGGTGCGGTTTTCACGCATACGCGCTCGGGTCGCGCGGCTGTAGACGGCGCTAGGCGTCGCCTGCGGGCGCTCATCTTCGGCTGGGAGTTCCCCCCGTTTAACAGCGGCGGCTTGGGTGTCGCTTCTCTTGGCCTTACGCGGGCGCTCTCGAGGCAAGACGTCGATATCACGTTCGTCCTGCCGAAAGCGTACCCGCTCTCCGTTCCCTACGCCAAGATGGTCGCTGCCGAGCTTGAGGAAGCAGGCGCGAAGGTGACGTATGCCTACCCTTCTGCAACGGCAGCTGACGGCACGCCGCTCTACGGCGAGGACATGATCGGCCAGGTGAAGCGGTATGCGAAAGCGGGCGCGCAGATCGCAAAGCGAGAACCACATGACATCATCTACGCGCATGACTGGCTCGCGTTCGGTGCGGGAAAGGCTGCGAAGGGCATCTCAAAGAAGCCGCTCATTTCGCACGTGCATGCGACCGAATTCGATCGCTCGGGCGGCGGGCGCGTGAACCAAACGGTATACGATCTCGAGCGCGAGGGCATGCACGCCGCCGATCGGGTGATCGCGGTATCGCGTCGCACTAGAGACATGGCCATACAGCATTATGGCGTTCCGAGAGAAAAGACGCACGCGGTGTGGAACGGTGTAGACGACGAGACGGCACCTGCGTATGACGAAATGCGTGCCGGACGCCTCGCCCAGCTGACTCGCGCTGGTCATACGCTTGTATTGTTCGCCGGCCGGCTCACGCTCCAGAAAGGTCCGGATCACTTCCTGAACGCCGCGGCAAAAGTGGCAGCAAAGGACCCGGACGTGCTGTTCGTTATGGCAGGTTCGGGCGACATGGAAGCTCAACTCCTGAGGCAAGCGGCGGGTCTTGGCATCGGGAACCGCGTGCTCTTCCCAGGCTTCCTGCGCGACCACGATCTCCATGAAGCATACGCGTCTGCCGACGTCTACGTCATGCCGAGCGTTTCGGAGCCGTTCGGCATATCCGCCCTTGAGGCCATGCGCCTCGGTACGCCGGTCATCATCTCGAAGCAGTCCGGTGTCGCGGAAGCAGTACCCGAAGCGATACAGGTCGATTTCTGGGATGCCGATGCGCTCGCGCAGGCGATCGAGCAGGTGCTCGCCGCACGGCCTAAGGAACGCGAAGCCCATGCCGTGCGCGGACACAACGCGGCCGCGCGGCTGTCCTGGGATCGCGCCGCGAGCGAGATTCGCGCGATCATGGACGAGCTCGCGCTGTCGGGCATATGAAGAACGTCTGCATCTACCTGCAAGTGCACCAGCCCTACCGCGTGAAGCGGTACGGCCTTTTCGATATCGGACACGACCACGCATATTTCGGCGGCGATGAAGAGAACGACCTGAATAATGCTCGCGTCTTACAAAAAGTAGCAGCGAAGTCATACCTGCCTACCGCTCAGCGTCTGCTCGCGCTGCTTGAGCGCTATCCGCAATTCCGATTCTCGCTTTCCATCTCGGGCATCGCGCTCGAGCAGCTCGAGCGCGATGCCCCGGACGTTATCGATCTCTTCCGTTTGTTCGCGAAGAGCAGGCGCGTCGAATTCCTCGGCGAGACGTACTACCATTCGCTTTCTTTCTTCTACTCGCGCCCCGAATTCGAGCGCCAAGTACGCATGCATGCCGAGACGATCGAACGGCTTTTCGAGCAGTCGCCGCGCGTCTTCCGCAATACGGAACTATCGTATACGAACGCACTCGGCGCGTGGGCCGACGAACACGGTTATCTCGGCATTCTCGCCGAGGGGTGGGATCCGGTACTCGGCGGACGAAGTCCGAATCATGTGTATCGCCCGATGAACGCGCGCCGCACGAAACTCCTACTCAAAAACTACAAGCTTTCAGATGATGTCGCCTTCCGCTTCTCCTCGCGCGACTGGAACGAGTGGCCGCTTACGACGGAGAAATTTGGCCAGTGGCTCTCCGCAGCCGACGGCGAGACCATGAATCTCTTTATGGATTACGAAACGTTCGGCGAGCATCAATGGGAAGATACCGGAATCTTCGATTTCCTCTCGGCGCTTCCGGGCGAACTGCTCAAGAACCCGCAAATCACGTTCATGACGCCATCCGGCGCTATCGCCGCACTTCCAGACCGCGGCGTCATCGACGTACCGCACGTGACTACCTGGGCCGACACCGACCGTGATCTCACCGCCTGGCTCGGGAACGAACTGCAACAAGCAGCGATCGGGACGCTCTACGGCCTCGAGGCGCGCGTGCATGCGGCCTCGGACGCGTCGCTCCTCGAGGATTGGCGACGGCTTCAGACGTCTGATCATTTCTATTATCTGTGCACGAAGTGGTCTGCGGACGGCGACGTACATGCGTACTTCTCCCCCTATGGATCGCCCTATGAGGCCTATAAGATCTACATGCATGTGCTCAAGGATCTCGAGTGGCGCCTGCGCGTGAACGAATCCTCCGTGCAAACGTCCCCGCATGGATCCGCGACCGCCGCGCGTACGCAGCCGTCCCGCGAAGCGGCCGTCGGAGTCGGCGTATAGCTCATGAGATCGCTCATCCTCGGCAACGGTTCGCTCCTCGTGACGCTCGATGACCGAGGCGAGGTGCGCGACCTTTATTTTCCTCACGTCGGACTCGAGAATCATGCGGGCGGCGCGATGCGGCACCGCATCGGCATCTACGCCGACGGAAGCTGTTCCTGGCTCTCGGAAGATACCCGCTGGCGCGTGCGCGTCGGCAGTGCTGAGGATTCCCTCGAGAGCCGCATCACCGCCGAACACGAGGCGCTCGGGCTACGCCTATCGTTTACCGATGTCGTCTACAATGAACGTCCTATACTCGTGCGTAAGATCGAGATCCGCAATCTTCGCGATGAGCCGCGCACGGTGAAACTCTTCCTCGGTCACGAGTTCGAGATCAGCCATTCGCCGGGAGGCGACACCGCCTACTTCGACCCCGCGAGCCATTCCCTCATCCACTACAAGGGCGCCCGCGCCTTCCTCGCGAACGGTCGCGCGGGTGAGACACCATTCGACGAGTATGCCGTCGGCTTATTCGGCATCGCCGGCAAGGATGGCACCTTCCGCGATGCGGAAGACGGGGTGCTCTCGAAGAACGCCGTCGAGCACGGGTCCGTCGATTCGGTCATGGGATTCACCCTTGCGCTCGCGCCTGACTCGTCGGGCACCGTCCACTATTGGCTCACCGCCGCCGAAGGCATCCCTGAAGCCACAGCCCTCAATGCCTACGTGCTCGCCAAGAGCCCCACGCACCTCCTCACGACCACGAGCGATTACTGGAAGGCATGGGTGCATCGGTACGACTGGGATTTCCATGGCCTTTCACCGGCGGTTGCCGCCCTCTTCCGCAGGTCGCTCATGTTCGTGCGTGCGCACGCCGACGATGATGGCGGCATCATCGCGAGCGCAGACGCGGAGACGCTCCAATACAATGAGGACACCTACGCCTACGTCTGGCCGCGCGACGCGAGCTTCGCGGCTCGCGCGCTCTTGCGCGCGGGCGATCCGAACGTCGCCGAGCGGTTCTTTGCGTTCTGCGAGAAAGTCATCTCGGACGAAGGCTATTTCATGCACAAGTATCTTCCGGACCGTTCGCTCGGCTCTTCGTGGCATCCCTGGATTCGCGACGGCGAACTCCAGCTGCCGATCCAGGAGGACGAGACCGCGCTCGTCGTATGGACGATCACGGAACAGTACCGGCACAGCAAGGATCTCGAATTCATCGAGAAGCTTTATAACCCGCTCATCGCAAAGGCGGCGGATTTCATGGTGCGCTACCGCGACGCGGCGACCGGGCTGCCCCACGCCTCCTACGATCTCTGGGAGGAGAAACACGGCATCTCCACCTTCACCTCTGCGGCGGTGTTCGGCGCGCTCACGGCGACTGCGGAGATCGCGCGCGTGCTTGGGAAAGAAGACCGCGCGCAGGAGTACGAACGCGCTGCGCGAGAGATACGCGAGGCGATCCTTGCGCATTTCGCTTCCGAAGAAGCAGGCGGATTCGTGAAGCTCATCGAGACGTTCGAGGAGAAGACCGTCTATGATCGGACGCCTGATATCTCGAGCGTATACGGGCTCTTCGCGTTCGGCGTACTCGCGCCGGACGATCCGCGGCTCGTCGATGCGTTCACCGCGACCACGCAGCGTCTCACAGCAGCTGGCGGCCTCATGCGCTACGAAGGCGATCAGTATTTCCGGAGCGGAGGGCGCGGGAATCCCTGGTTCATCGCGACCCTCTGGCACGCGCAATTTCTCATCGCGCGCGCGAAAGAGGATGCCGATCTCGAACCAGCCCGTGCCATTCTCGCCTGGGTGGCTGCGCATGCACAGGATTCCGGCGTTCTCTCGGAACAGCTCGACTTCGACACACGCACGCAGCGTTCGGTCGCACCGCTGGCGTGGAGCCATGCCGCGTTCGTGAACACGACGCTCGATTACCTCGACGCGCTCGAACGGCTCGGCATCTGCGACGACTGCAATCCCGCGCCGTAGCAAAGTTATGCACGTTCACTGCTTTCCTGCGTCAATGAGTACGTCATACTGAAGGCATATCCGCTCAGCATGCCATCTATGAATCATCGAACGCTCCGTGAGATCGCGAAAGTAGGTTCTGGTCTCGTGCTCGCAGACCTTATCAGCGCGCTCTGGCTCTCGGCCACCGGACTTTTGCCCATGACGCTCCTCGGCGTCACCTGGACCAGCCAGGCAATCCCTGAGATCGTTGTCTTTGATGGTGCGCTGCTGCTCCTGCTCATACATTTCGGCTGGAACATGAAGCTCCCCATCTCTTCCCCGTCCGAGCGCACGCTCCTCAATCTCGCCGGACTCATCTTCCTTATCGTGGCTCTCGTGCATCTCTGCCGCCTCATGTTCGGCTGGAATCTCATACTTGGCGGCTTTGCGATCCCGCTCTGGCTCTCGTGGGTTGGCGTATTCGTCGCGGCGTATCTGTCGTACTCGAGCTTCCATTTCGCACGCGCGCGCCGCTAATCGCTTCAGGGAATCGTGAGTACTGCCGCTGTCACGTACGCCGCGCGCTCGCACGCGGACGCTTCTACCGGTCTCTCCGAGGCCGAGGCGAGCCGCCGTCTTGCACAGTACGGACCGAACGAGCTCGCCACAAAACGGGAAAGCGCTATCCTCAAGTTCCTGCGCTGGTTCTTCTCCCCCATCCCGCTCATGCTGCTCGCAGCAGCAGGACTCTCTTACGCAACCGGGAAGGAAGCGGACGGCGGTCTCATACTTTTCCTGCTTCTCGCCAATTACGGCATCCAGGTCTGGCATGAGCACAAGGCCGATCAGGCCGTAGAGAAGCTCGAACAACATCTCGCAGCGACCGCGCGCGTGCTCCGCGATGGCGCGTGGAAGCAGCTCCCGGCCGCACAAATTGTCCCGGGCGACCGAATCGCGCTGCGTGTCGGCACGAGGATACCCGCGGACGCCCAGCTCCTCACCGCGACCAACCTGAGTGTGAATGAATCGATGCTCACCGGTGAATCGCTCCCGAAGGACAAGTCGGAGGGCGATACCGTCTATTCGGCGGCGTTCGTCACGGCAGGCGCTGCGGAAGCCCTCGTCACAAAGACCGGCAATCGCACCTATTTCGGCGCTGCCGTGAAGACGCTCGAGTTTGCGCGCAAGCGCAGCCTCCTCGAGGAAGACATCCTCTCCATCTCGAAGCTCCTTGCTGCGCTCGCGCTCGTCGCGATCGCCCTGCTCACGGTCGTATTGCTCCTCCACGGCAGTTCGCTCACGGACCTCGCGACGCTCGATATCTCGCTCCTTATCGCCGGCATTCCGGTCGCTCTCCCGACGGTTATGTCCCTCATCATCACCGCAGGCGTCATTAAGGTCGCGGAAGGGGGCGCTGCCGTCCGGCGTCTTTCGGCGCTCGAGGATTTTGCGAACGTGAATCTCCTGCTCTCTGACAAGACGGGGACGCTTACGGAAAATAAGATAAAGGTGGCTTCGCTCGTCACCTTCGGGAGCTGGAAGGAGGATGACGCGCTTGCGCTTGCAGCCGCTGCGACCGACGCCGCAGAAACGAATCCGCTCGAGACCGCGATCCGCGAAGCGGCGGCCAAGAGGCATCTCGCGCTGCCGCTCCAGAAGAAGCTCATCCCGGGCGACTCGGTACGCAAACGCAGCACCGCGACGATCGAGCGCGAGGGTAAGACCTGGATCGTGACCCTCGGCGCGCCACCTACCGTGGCGGATCTCTCGCGCTTCACCTCAGTCACGAGCCGAGTGTTCAAGGAGGCGATTGATAAGGCGGCAGGCCGCGGCGATCGATCTCTCCTCGTCTCGGTGAATGCGCACGGCCTCGAGGAGAAAGGGATGGAACCGGTCGGCGTCCTTTTCCTTGCGGATACCCTGCGTGCTGACGCGTCGTCCACCGTAGCGACGATGCGCGAACGCGGCATAACAGTGAAGATGCTCACTGGCGACGGCCTTCCGATCGCGCGGGAAGTCGCGAGCGAACTTGGGCTCGAAGGAAAAATCTACGACCGTTCGGTCTTTGCCGACGAAGCACGCCTCGAAGAAGCACTTCCCGACGCGGCAGGATTCGCCGAAGTACTGCCGAAGGACAAATACGCCGCCGTCGAAGCGGCGAAGAAACGTTACCGCGTCGCGGTTACGGGCGATGGTGCGAACGATATCCCGTCGGTTTCCGATGCGGACGTCGGTATCGCAGTCGCACACTCGGTCGACGCATTGCGCGAGACGGCGGATATCGTGCTCCTCACGAACGGGCTCTCCGTGATCGCAACCGCAATCCACCAGGCGCGCATGGTCTTCATGCGCGTGTACCACTATTCTCTCTACCGTATGTCCGAGAGTGCAGCGCTCGTCATGACGATACTCATCATCGGCGTGTGGGTCGGCAATTATCCGCTCACGCCGATCCAGGTGCTCTTGCTCGCCTTCCTGAACGATGTACCGATCATTTCCATAGCCTTCGATCGCGTGAAGGTCCCGCGGGCACCCGCCGCCATCGATCGCATGCGCCGCGCGGTGCTCTCGTTCCTCTACGGGCTTTCCGGCGTCTTGAACAGCGTGCTGCTCCTGGTCATCGTCTATTACTACCTGCACCTGCCGTGGCCATGGATCCAAACGCTCTTCTTCCTCCAGCTCGTCGTGTCAGGCCACATGCTCATCTACGTCGCGCACACCGAACGGCGCTGGTTCGATTACCTCCCCTCCTGGCAGGTCATTTCCGCGACGAGCGCCACACAACTCTTGGCGACCGCCTGGGCGCTTGCCGGGTTCTTCACGGCAGCGATACCACTCTGGGTCGTCGGATTCGTATGGATCTGGTCGTTCTTCTGGATGCAGAGCGCGGAGGTATTCAAGATGCTGACCTTCGCCGTGCTCGGTCACCTGAAGGAGCCGGGCGGCTCAGGATCTCAGCAAGCGCGCAAGACGGATGGTCTCAAAGGAGTACTTCCCGCCTAGGGCGTGGAATACCGGGGAGAGCGTATCGCCCGGTTCCTGCCGGAACGCTTCACGGATTTCGTGAAGCCCGCGGCGATCAGTGAACAAGTGCTCGAAGTCCGCGCGCGCGAGCTGACCGAGCTCGTTAAGCTCTTCGAGGTGGCGCAGAATGGTCGAGACCGCGAGGCCGCGCGCTCGTGCGGCCTCTTTCAGATCCTTCGTGTCGCGCACGGTCTGCAAGGTTTCCGCGAGCCGCCCAGGCAAGCCGCCGTCCATGCGGATGCGGCCTTTAGACGCCGGCGTCGCGAAACCCTCCTTGGGCCAGGCGCCACCGAACGCCTTCACGAACTGCTTCTGAAGCCCTTCGAGCTCTGCGCGCGGCAGCGCCGCGAATGTCTCCGCAGCGGTTTCTGACGCTTGCCGGAAGGAAAAATCCTGCTCGCGGATCTGCGGGTGCACTTCGAGCGCGCGCTGATTCATGCCGAGCAGGTGAAGCCCGTCGAGACGTCTGACGCGGCTGAGGGCGACATACCCTTGCCCGTACTCGAAGGCGCGCGATAGGTCAATGACGGCCGCATCCATCGAGAGTCCCTGGCTTTTATGAACGGTCATCGCGTACGCGAGCCGAAGCGGCACCTGCGTCACCGTGGCCCGCACTTTTCCGTTCTCTTCGATCTGCCACTCCATAGGTTCAGCTTCAACCGTGCGTCCCGTCGACGTCTCAACGATCGGAAGCGCGCTCCCCGGCGCAAACCCGACGACAGTGCCGAGAGTGCCGTTGACGAACTTCCCTTGCGGCGAGTTCTTCGTGAACATCGCGCGCGCGCCCTCCTTCACCTCGAGCACTTCCGGCGACAGGCATCCGCGCTTCAGGGCTTCGACGAGCGTCTCCTTCCCGCTCGATCTCATGAGGAATTTCCGGGAAGCGCCTGGCAGCGCCGCGAGTGCCTCGGCATTCAGACGGTCCACGTCAGCATTATGGGAGAACAACCTCGGTGCATCTGCGGGCGGTCCGTCCGTCACCTGCCGCCGCATGAGCACTTCGTACTGGAGCTCTTCGACGCAGCCTTCGCGTATCGCGGAGAGCACCGAGAGGAACACGTCGTCATCCTGGCGGTACTGTTCGGTGAGGTAGCACGTGATCGGATTGAGGGCGCGCCAGGTCTCCGAAGTGAACGCGAATGCGGCGTCCGCGCCTCGCGATACGGGCGGCAGCTGGAAGAAGTCTCCGACGAGGATGAGTGTGAGGCCGCCGAACGGACGTGTATCGCGCCGGACCTCCCGACAGACCGCATCCGCGGCCTCGAACGTAGACGCAGAGAGCATCGATATCTCGTCGATGATGAGCAACTTTGCCTTCGTTATGCGGCGCGCCACCGATTCGTGGGACGCGATGCGATCGATATCCGCGGGCGAGAGCGCGTCCTGGATGCCGATACCGCTCCAGGAATGGAGCGTCATGCCCGAGACGTGCGTAGCGGCGATGCCGGTCGCGGCAGTCACGGACGGCTCGATGCCGCAGGAGCGCAGCCAGGTGATGAACGCGTTTACAGTGTGCGTTTTCCCGCTCCCCGGCTCTCCCGTGAGGAAGACGTTCGCGCCGGTCTTCAGTATGGAAAGCGCTTCCGCCTGCGTCATGCTCCCGATTGTAACAAAGTGGTCGAGGGCTCAGGGGGCGGCCGTACAACAGATTGTTGCGAGCGCATAGCCTGTCGCGGGCACCGTGAGTTCGAGCGGCAGACAGACCGGGGAGGTCTTCGCGGTATACGCGGAGAGCGTATACGCGCCAGGCGTAAGCGCGAGCAAGAAGCTCCCGTCAGCGCCGGCGCGCACGTTTGCAATCGGCTTCGTGGTGCCGCGGCGTACGGCAGTCACTGCAGCTCGGTAAGGCGTGCCGGTTATGGCGCCCAAAGGGAACGGGCAGGCTGCTCCGAGCAGCACGGAACCGCGCACGCCTGTAGCGATCGACGTAGCGCGCGACATACTCGGCACAACCGGCTGCGGGCCCTGTTCGTGCCCATAATCGTGCCCATAATAGGGGAGCGTGAGGCCCGCGATGGTTACGACGGCATAGACCAGGATACGGACTAGGTGCTTCATGAGGATTTCCGTGCGCGTATCGCAACATCCAGAGTATACGACACGAAGCATGTTCGATTGGAGGCCTCCTCCCACCCTGCTCGCCGTCTCATAACGTGCGCGTAAAGCGCCTGCGCGCTGTACACACGTTCGTACCTTACTCCCGGGGTATACTCAAACAAATGACGGAATACGACCTGAAGCAGGAGCTCTCGCGTCGTGTGAAAGGCGAGGTGAAGGACGATGAGGCCACGCTCGCCAAAAACAGCCGCGACACCTCGCTCTTTGAGGTACGGCCGGAGCTCGTCGTCTGTCCGAAAGATGCAGCTGATGTGGCAGCCGTTGTGAAGGAGATATATGACGCGAAACGCGCAGGCGCCAACATCTGCCTCGCCGGTCGTTCGGCCGGCACGGATATGAGCGGCGGACCGCTCACGCCCGGCGTCGTCATATCCTTCACCGAGCACATGAATCGTGTGCTTGACGTCGCGCGTAGCGGCGCGCAGGCGCACGCACCGACCGACCCGACCGGCTATGCGGTTACCGAGCCGGGCGTCTACTATCGTGACTTTGAGAGGGAGACGCTCAAAGAAAATCTCATCCTTCCCTCCTACCCCGCGAGTCGCGAACTCTGTGCCATGGGCGGCATCGTCGCCAACAATTCCGGCGGCGAACGTACGCTCGAATACGGCAAGACGGAAAACTACATCGAGGAGATGGATGTCGTGCTCTCTGACGGCACGCAGACCACGTTCAAACCGCTCTCTCCCGAAGAGGTCGGGGACAAGAAGCGTCAGCAGGATCTCGAGGGTGCGATCTATCGCGAAATGGACGAGCTGCTTACAAAACACGCAGATGTCATCGCTGCCCATACGCCGCGCGTATCGAAGAATTCCGCCGGGTACGCCCTCTGGAATGTACGCGACTTCACGACCGGCAACATGAATCTCGCGCGACTCGTGTGCGGCAGCCAGGGGACACTCGCGCTCTGGACCAAGGCGCGACTCGGACTCGTGACACCGAAGGAGCACCGCGCGATGCTCGTCATCTTCCTCTCGGATCTTGCCATCCTGCCCGAAGTGGTGAAGCGCGTGCTCCCGACGAAGCCCGAGTCGTTCGAGAGCTACGACGATAAGACGTTCGAACTCGCCGTCCGTTTCCTTCCGGATATGCTCCGCCAGATGGGCTGGACGCGCGCGGTACGGCTTGGCATCGATTTCATACCGGAGGCCGCCATGGTGGCCGCAGGCGGCGTGCCGAAACTCGTGCTCATGGCGGAATTTGCCGAAGACTCGACGGCTGAAGCCGACCGCAAGGCGGTCGCGGCGAAAAATGCTCTGCTTGGACTGCCTATCCGCACGAAGATCGAGCGCAACGAGAGGGAGTCTGAGAAATTCTGGATCGTGCGACGAGAATCCTTCTCCTTGCTGCGCAAGAACCTGCATGGCCTCTATGCGAGCCCGTTCATTGATGACTTCGTCGTCCCGCCGGAGACCTATCCCACCTTTCTTCCGAAACTCGACGCGCTGCTCGATCAATACAAGAGTCATTTCATCTATACGATCGCGGGCCACATCGGTAATGGCAATTTCCATATCATTCCGCTCATGGATCTCTCGAGGAAGGAAAATCGCGAGGTAGTGCTCGAGCTTGCGCCGAAAGTCTACGACCTGGTAATCGGGGCGGGCGGGACGACGACCGGCGAACATAACGACGGCATTATCCGGACCCCGTATCTCGCGCAGCTTTTCGGGCCGGAGATGGAAGCGCTCTTCGAGCGCACGAAAAACGCGTTCGATCCGCTTAACATCCTGAACCCGGGGAAAAAAGTGGGCGGCACATTCGAGGATATCCGGAAAGACATGATCACCGGAGTCTGACCGGAACCTGGGTTCCCTTCCCGCGCCGTCCGTGGCACTATGGGTGCAGAAATTGAAGGAGGTGGCTATGGAAGCTCACCGGATACTGACGGTCGTCATGCGCTACGAGGCAACGCGGCCGCACGAAGCGCTTACCATCTCTTTCGCGGTCGGCTTCTGCGGATTTCTGCTCGTATGGAATCATGTGCGTGCGAAGCAGATCGCGCTCGCATTCCTGGCGTTCACGGCGCTAGCCGTGGGCTTCAGCTTCAGCTTACTTGTCGGGATTATCGAAGGATGGCGGTACAGCGATTGTGCCTTCGTGGGCGGGATGACAGCGGCGTTCGCTCTGTGCATCGCCGCTCGTGTCATGTGGCGGAAGGAAAAGAAGCAAGGTCCCTGGCAATCGCGTAAATGAACAAGCCCGTAGATCCGATCATGCGGATCTACGGGCTCCCTCTTTCCTGAAGGAAAGAGGGCCGGGAAACGTAGTACTATGAAAGCCGATACTTAAATAACCTTACTAACTCCTATGGCCGCCGCCTCGCGCTCCCGCGTACCCGAATCAGCATACCTGGCCGCCCGCGCCTTCGCCCGCTCACATCCTTTCTGGAGCTTCTTGATCGCAATCGCGTTGCTGTACGGCGGGTATGAAGCGTATGTCGCGATTACCGCCGCACCGTCGCAGACTCTGTATGTGACCGCCCGGGTCGCGACCAGTACGGTCGTCGCGAGCATGACCGAGACCGGCCAGGTAAGCGCGTCGGACGAGCTTCCCTTGACGCCGAAAGCCTCGGGTCAAGTGACGGCCGTCTATGTCACGCCTGGTGAACAGGTGATCGCCGGGCAAGCCGTCGCACAGCTTGACGCGACCGATGCGCTTCAAACGCTTCATAACGCCGAGCTGTCGCTTAAGAACGAGCAGCTCTCCTACGAACAGGCGACCGCGTCTTCCACGCTCTCGCTCAACCTGCTCACGGCCCAGAACGGCGTTACGAATGCGCAGACTGCGCTTCAAAAGACGCATGACGCGTCGTACGCTTCCCTGTCGAATATCTATAGCGATCTGTCGACGGTCCAGAACGACCTTGACCATTCGCTGAACGACCAGAACGTGCCTGGCCGTACGACCCAGGACAATGTGGACGCATTCGCCGATACGGTCTCGCAATATGACAACTCGATCGGCATCTACAAGAATGCCGCACAGACGTCCTACACCGCGGCCGTAGCGGCCTATAACACGGCTGCCTCTTCCTATAAGGCCACCGCGCTCACCGCCACCAATGACGAGCTCGTCTCGCTCGCCCAAACCACCTATACCGCCACCCAAGCGATGGCTGAAGCAGTGAAAAACGTGCACGATTTTTTTGATCGGGTAAATAACGACTACACGACTTACAATCTGAAGTCGAGTACGGTCCTGAATGCATTGCTCACGACAACCGCATCCGACGCGACGACCATGAGCAACGACCTCGCGACCGCGCTTACCATACAGTCGAACATCGTTTCTGCAGAACAATCTCTCGCCCAGGCGCAGAATACGTTGCAGGTGACGCAGGGCGGTAGTAACGCCCTCACCGTGCAGCAGGCGCAGCTCGCGCTCGAGCAGGCTGAACAGGCGGTGACAAATGCGCAACAAACGGTAGCTGACTACACGGTGACAGCGCCATTCTCCGGCACGATCGCCTCAGTCGACGTGAAGCGGTTCGATGAAGCCGCGCTGGGCACTGCCGTCGCAACGCTGGTCTCCCGACAACAGACCGTCGACATTTCCGTGAACGAGGTCGATGCGGCGAAGCTGAAAACGGGACAGAAGGCAACGCTCACTTTCGATGCGCTGCCGAGTGTCACGATTGCCGGCACGGTCTCCGCGGTCGATACGCTCGGATCGGCGAACCAGGGCGTCGTCTCCTATGACGCCATCATCACTTTTGATACGCCGAACGCTAAGGTTCTGCCCGGTATGAGTGCGACCGCCGAGATCGTAACCGGCACCGAGACGGGGCTTACGGTCCCGAGCAGCGCGATAAAGACATCCGGCAGTCAGAGCTATGTGGAGGTATTCAAAACGCCGCTCGCCGGCAGCGAGACCGCACCCGGTGTGCCAAGCGCGACGCCGCCCGAACGCGTGTTCGTGCGCACAGGACTCACCGATGATACGAATACCATCGTCGAACAAGGCCTGGTCGCCGGTGAGGAGGTAGTGACCGAGACTACGACGAGCGCGGCAGCGGTCCCGTCAGCTGCTGCCAATGCCACCTCGCGCTTCGGGGGAAACGGAAGCTTCAGGGGCGGCGGGGCCTTCCGGGCCATCGGCGGCTAACATGATTGAGCTTTCAGACATCACAAAGACCTACGGGGAGGGACAAGAGGCGTACACGGCGCTCAAGGGCATCTCATTCACAATCCGTGAAGGCGAGTTCGTGTCCATTATGGGGCCCTCGGGCTCCGGCAAGTCGACTCTGATGCATATCATCGGATGTCTCGATACACCTTCGAGCGGTACCTACGTGCTCGAGGATCGCGACGTATCGACCATGACTGACGACGAGCTCGCGGAGGTGCGCAAGGACAAAATCGGCTTTGTCTTCCAAGCATTCAATCTCCTTCCCCGCACCACAGTACTGAGGAACGTCATGCTTCCTCTCGTCTACGCAAACGTCCCGGAAGAGGAACGCGAGCGCCGGGCCCGCGCGGCGCTCGTTTCAGCGGGACTCTCCGAGGACCACTTCTCCCATCTCTCGAATCAGCTTTCGGGCGGGCAGATACAGCGTGTCGCGATCGCTCGCGCCCTCGTAAACGATCCGGCTCTTATTCTCGCGGACGAGCCCACGGGCAACCTCGATTCAAAAACCTCGCTCGTCGTGCTTGGCACGCTCCAGAAGTTGAACCGCGCGCATGGGCGCACGATCGTCCTCATCACGCACGAACCGGACATCGCCGAGCACGCTGACCGTCTCATACGCCTAAGGGATGGCCGCGTCGTAGCGGATGAGAAGAATCCGACGCCGCGCGACGCAACGCAGGAAACAAAGCTCTATGACGGCACCGACGAATCGGTAACGAACAAGCTCTCATGACCACGAACGACCTGGTTGACGAGACGTATGCTGCGCTCTCCGCGAACAAGGTGCGGAGCGGTCTCACCATCCTCGGCATCGTCATCGGGATCGCCTCGGTCATAGCCCTTACCGCGATCGGCCAAGGCGCGCAAAATACGATTTCCAACTCCATTAATTCCCTCGGATCGAACCTGCTCGAGGTCATGCCAGGTGCCGCACGC
Organism: Candidatus Kaiserbacteria bacterium; assembly: GCA_027451665.1. Lineage (GTDB taxonomy): Bacteria > Patescibacteriota > Minisyncoccia > Phycocordibacterales > Phycocordibacteraceae > C7867-001. Next base: position 56,988 of record DAIDIW010000002.1, on the reverse strand, counting down.
ACATTTGGTTTCGGTGCTTCAGGCGGCCGCGGGAGCGCGAAATCGCTTACGCCGAGCGACGAGATAGCTATCGCCGGCGTCTCTAATGTTTCGCTCGTTTCCGGAGAATACGCGGCGCGTTATCAAATCGCCGTTGCCGGCGCGAATACGAACACGACCGTCGATGGCGTGAACGGCAGTTACGCGACGATCCGCAATATCACTATGGCGCAAGGTTCATTCCTGAATGACGTCGAGTCACAATCGCTCCAAAAGGTCGCGGTCATCGGTTCGACAGTTGCGACTGATCTCTGGGGTCCGAACGCGACCTCTACAAATCTCGTCGGGGACAAGATCCGCATCAATAATCTCCTGTTCACGGTTATCGGACTGATGTCAACGAAAGGCGGCTCCGGCTTTGGAAGCCAGGATAACGAGGTGTTCATACCGCTTGGCACCGCGCTTCAGTACTTTGCCGGCGAAGGCAACCAATACCTTTCGACAATCGACATCCAGGCCGCCTCGCAGCAATCGATGACTCAGGTGCAGAATGACGTCACGGCTCTACTGCTTTCGCGCCATGGGATAAGCGATCCGACAAAGGCCGACTTTAGCATCCTGAACCAGCAGGATCTCGTCTCCGCAGCCTCCTCGGTCACGAGCACGTTCACTACCCTTCTGGCAGCGGTCGCGGGCATCTCGCTCATCGTAGGCGGTATCGGCATTATGAACATGATGCTCACGAACGTGACCGAGCGGATGCGCGAGATCGGTCTGCGTAAGGCCATCGGCGCAACACGTGCCGATATCAATACGCAATTCCTCGCCGAAGCGGTCGCACTCACGTTCATCGGAGGCACCATCGGCGTAGCGCTCGGCTGGGGCGCGAGCTATCTCGTGACTGCCACGGGCGTCGTTACAGCGCAGGTTACCTCGCAATCCGTACTCCTTGCCTTTGGCGTCTCAGCGGCAATCGGCATCGTCTTCGGCTGGTATCCCGCGCGCCGAGCTGCCGCGCTTAACCCCATCGACGCGCTGCGCTATGAATGATACCCGTACCGCCAAAGGAGCATGGGGTCCGCCCTGGTGCGATATCCTCTGGGAACGCAGCATTACTCTTCTTAGACTGTCCATCCTCGTATGAAATTCGACGCAAAAGTGATTAGTGCGCTCATAGCGGTATTCCTCATGGGCGGCGGCATCGGCTATGCCCTTCCGCGCGGGAGGGCGCAACCGACCTTCCCGGCCGGTTCTCAAACAGGCACCGCCCGCGGCGGCTTCACAGCGCGTCTCGGCTCGCAAGTATCGGGCGGCATTCTCGTGGGTTCAATCGCGAAGACCGCCAACGGCAGCCTCACCCTCTCGACCCGCGACGGCTCATCACATCTCGTGCTGCTCGCGCCCGACACGTCCATCCTTAAAAGCGTCGCGGGGACTACGACCGATCTTATCGTAGGAGAGAACGTCCTTGTGACCGGATCAAACAATAGCGACGGCAGCATCTCCGCACAGACGATCGATATCCGCCCTGCAGGATCGGCACCAATGGCACCAGGCACGAACGCGCCCATGATCCCTACGCCGCGCCTGCAGTAGCACAGACTCCGTCCCGGCTGCATGCGGCCGGACGGGATTTCTGCTATGCTCGCCCTATGAAGCGGGCATTCGCCATCATTATTGTGGTGCTTCTCGGCATCGGCATGATCGCTACGCTGCTCCCTGCAGCCTTTACCACGCACTAGACGGAGAAGCGCTCCCCGTGGCCGAGGGCGATACGCTACGAATGGGTCGCAAATGCTAGATATCCCCACTCTTGACGACTCCCCTTGCATGGTCTAGGGATTTCTGGCATATTGTAGGCACTCGCAGAGTATTCGAACTTTGGCGCTCCTGCTCCCAAGTGCTCAGTTTCAGCGAGGTTACTCGGTTCACACCCAACATCCACATGGATAATTCAGTCCAGGGGAACAAGCTCTACGTGGGCGGTATCCCTTACCGCTCGACGGAAGATGACCTCAAGAAGGCCTTTTCTGAGGCTGGCTCGGTCGTTTCCGCGAGCATTATCAGCGATCGCATGACCGGCCGTTCGCGCGGTTTCGGTTTCGTCGAGATGTCCTCTCCGGAGGAGGCTCAGGCGGCTATCGATCGCTGGGACGGCAAGGACTTCGACGGGCGCACGCTCTCGGTCTCCTTCGCTCGCCCGCAGGGTGATCGCCCCCCGCGCCGCGAAGGCGGTTTCGGCGGCGGTGATCGCGGAGGCTTCGGTCGCGGCGGTTACTAATCGCTCCCTCGCTGGGAACAGAAGACGCCCGCGCATATGCGCGGGCGTCTTGCGTACATCCGCAGCATGCCCAGAAGAAAACCGGCAGGGAGCAACGCTCCCCGCCGGCACGTATGTTCATGAGCGCATCGTCCCTTTCAGCCGCTTCTCATTCGGCGGCTGATGCGCCCTGCGCTTATGGTGATCGCAATACGGCGAGCCTGGTTCCGGCTTTCTTCCGCAGAAGTGGAAACCATCCTCGCTCGGGTCGCCAATCGGCCATCGGCACGTGCGATCGTTGACTGCAAGGATGCCGACCAGTTCACCGTCATCAAGCCGCACTGGCGGCGGCTCGTCATACGTGACTGGAAGCGCCGGAGACGGAGGAAGCTCCTGCGGTCCGAGCTTTGGCAGCCGCGGAGCTCTTAAGAGCCGCGGTCGCTCACTGAGAGATGCGACTCGCCTCCCCGCAAGCCCGAGGCGATGTATCTTACCTATGACCGCGTTCCGAGTCACGGGGTGGAGTGCCACCGCGATCTCGCTCGCGCTAAGTCCTTCGGTCCACAAGGAACGAAGCCGCTCTACTTGTTCGTCTGTCCAAGCCATACCTGCCCCCCTCTCGTAGAGCTTACGCTCAAAGACCTGTGAATCTCACAAGCTGCACACAGTAGAGCACAGAGACGCGACTCGCGCGAGACCAGTCGGAAGCTAGCGCGGGAGCGGCATCGGCTTGCACGCTTGCTTACGCGATTCGGCGCTCCATCCGAGATAGTTCGCGAAGAGCTGCAGCATCGAAGCGACCGAGGAGAGCGCGAGGACGAGGATGGCATACCAGCTCGCCGTCGGCCACCTGAAATAGCAGAATACGACGACGAGCGCGAACCAGAGACCGGTACACCAGGGGCAGTTTATGAGCGTCCCGAGCGAACCGCGGAAACTGCGGGGATCGGCACCGGCGAACCACTCACGGATGAATGCCGTTATCGCGTCGTACGTGAACAGACGCACGAGCCGCTGTATCGCGAGCGCGATCAGGATGAATTCGCCCGCAGACAGGTAGCCCGTGAGACGCTGCGTGGCGGCGAGCCAGAGATACGCGAGGACGGCGAGCGCCGCATAGAAGACCGACAGCAGCGTGTGCCAGACGTGGAAACGCATAGGCGAATCTTACCACGCGTGCTACCGTGCATGCCCATGGACGGCTCGCGCGAGGAGCGCTGGGTGCTCGATGAGAAATACGGCGGCACGCCGAACCCCGGCTTCGAAGAGGACCGGCACCGGCTTGCAGCCGGCGAGCCAGTGGCCTACGTTATCGGCCACACACCCTTTCTCGGGCTTACGATCCGTCTCGATTCGCATCCGCTCATACCCCGCTCCGAGACCGAGTGGTGGACGGAACGCATGCTCAAGGCTGTGCGGGATGAATGGGGAGCGAGCAAGATTCGGTTTCTCGACCTGTGCTCGGGAAGCGGCGCGATCGGGTGCGCTGCGCTCGCGAGACTCCCGCAAGCGGATGTCCACTTCGGCGAACTCGACGGAGCGCACGAGGCGACCATCCGCGCGAATATACGAGAGAACGGGCTCGACGGCTCGCGCGCGCACGTAGGGATCGGCGATCTGTTCGAGCCTTTTCCGAAGCTGCGCTTCGAGGTCATCGCGAGCAATCCTCCGTACATCCCTGCCCATCGCGTACTCGACCCTAGCGTCGCTGACTTCGAGCCGCCCGCCGCGCTCTTCGCGGGGAATGATGGACTCGCGATCTTGCGACGCATCGCACGCGAGCTGCCCGAGCATCTTTCGCCGGACGGGCAGGCATGGATCGAGTGCGATCACGCGAACGCCAAGAACGCGCGAGCGCTCTTCGAGTCGGAGGGCTTCGCGACGGAGCTATCCCCGGACCAGCACGGTATCCTCCGGCTCTTGGTGGTACGCTCAAAAGCAAGATGAACCAGCCGCTTCATTCTGTATCGTCGCCTGCGACGCTCCTCGCCCATCTTCCGATCGGGACGATACCGGCCGGACTCACGCTTGAGTACTTCCTCTATGCCGTATTCGGCCTCTGGGCGTTCTATTCGATTGTGATCATCTATCATTGGCTCAAGTACTCGCATGACTCGCGCGTTGCCTTCCCCGCGATCGCAGTCCATATCTTCCTCTCGATTACGCTCATGGCGTACGCCCTGTCAGGAACGCTGCTCGTATGAAGGAATTCGAGCTCGAACCGGGCGAACACGTCGTGAAGCAGGCGCGCAAGCACTGGCTTCTCTTCGCTGCGACCCTGCTTCCCTACGCGATACTGCTCGCCATCCCCTTCGCGCTTCCGGGGCTCTTACGCCTCACACCACTTTTCGCTCCTTACGCGGTCGCACTCGACGTGCGGCAGCCGCTCATGCGGCTCGCACTCGGCATCTGGCTCCTCGCGGCCTGGACGGGCGCCTTCAGCGCGTTCACCCGCTACTACCTCAATCTCTGGGTGCTTACCGACCGCCGCATCGTGGAGGTGCGGCAGCGCAGCTATTTCGATCGCAGGGTCTCGTCGCTCCTTCTCAATCGCGTACAGGACGTGAGCACGGAGGTAACCGGCGTCCTGTCCTCGCTACTCGACCTCGGTACGATCCATGTACAGACCGCGGGAGAGGAAGAGGAATTCCTCATGAACGGCATACCGCGCCCTATGCAGATGCGGGATCTCATCCTGAAGTACGTCGCCGAGAAGGCCGGCCCGAACCCGTCGGTCTGACGAGCGGCGCGCGCGAAAGCGTCCAGCCGCAGAAAACTGCGGACTGATACCTGCCGTGATAAAATCGTCGAATGAGCGAAAAGCTTACGACAGAACCGTACAAAGGGGTGCGCGACTTCTATCCTGCCGATTGGGCGCGAATGGAGGCTATGTTCGCGCGGCTCCGGGAAACGCTCGCGCTCGCCGGCTTCGAGGAATACCAGGCATCCCCGCTCGAGCGCGCTGAGCTCTACGAAGCGAAAACCTCGGAAGAGATAGTGAACGAGCAGACCTATACCTTTACGGATCGCGGCGATCGCCGCGTCACGCTTCGCCCTGAGATGACGCCGACCTTGGCGCGCATGGTCGCGGGCAAACGCCGCGAACTTGCCTTTCCGCTACGCTGGTTCTCAATTGGCAACCGTTTCCGCTATGAGCGACCGCAGAAGGGACGGCTCCGTGAGTTTTACCAGTGCGACATCGATGTCCTCGGGCTTCCTGAGGGCGAAGCGGACATCGAAACGCTTGCGCTCGCCGCAACGCTCATGAAGGATCTTGGTGCGGCCGAGCGCGACTTCGTAATCCGCGTGAATGCACGTCCGCTCTTGAACGCGGCGTGTACCGCTGCCGGTCTTACCGAAGACGGCGTGCGCGCGTATCTTCGGCTCCTCGATAAGAAGGACAAGATGACGCCTGAAGCCTTTAATGCGGCGCGAAGCGCGATTACGAGCAAGGATCCGCTCGCATTCATCGTGGACGCCGGCCGGGACCCGGCCGTCGCGGAAGAGAAGAAGCGACTCCTCGACCGGCTCACCGCGCTTTCCGCACGCGGCGTCAGCAATGCCGTCTTCGACCCGACGATCACACGCGGATTCGACTATTACACCGGAATGGTATTCGAGCTCTATGACACCGATCCCGCTAATCCGCGCGCGCTTTTTGGAGGCGGCCGCTATGACCGTCTCGTCGCGCTTTTTGGAGGCGATCCCATCCCGGCAATCGGTTTCGCGCTCGGTGACGTCACGCTCTCGGATTTCATCGAAGCGCACAAGCTTCCGCTCGATACCGGGAGAGCGCGTCCGCAGCTCTATCTCGGGACACCTCGGCAGGAGGATGTGCCCGCAGCCCAAGCGTTCGCTGCGAAGTTACGCACGCGCGGCGTCCGGGTATTCGTGAATCTCACCGAGAGGGGGCTCGGCGACCAGGTAAAAGATGCCGTGAAGCGCGGCATACCCTTCTTTGCCGCCTATGGAGCGGATGAACTCGCAAATAATGCGATGCGCGTGAAGACGCTGTCGACCGGTGTGGAGACGGCATTCTCGATCGACGCGCTCCCCTCTTTCGTACGATAATGCGCTATCTCGTCTTCGACATTGAGAGCATTTCGAAAAGCGGCACTCTGGTACGCGGTCGTATCGATCTCGACGATCAGGAATTGACGCTCCTCGCACTCTACGATTCGGCGGATGCGACCTATAAATCCTACACGCGCGAAGAATTACCCGCGCTCTGGCCGATACTCGAATCAACCGATCTGTTCATCGGGTATAACTCTGACAGCTTCGACATACCGCTCTTGAATCGCTACTACCCAGGTGACCTCACGCGCATCCGTTCGCTCGATCTCATGGCCGAGGTATACGCCGTGCTCGGACGGCGTCTGCGCCTCCAATCGCTCGCGGAAGCGACGCTCGGTAAGGGAAAGTCCGCCGACGGCCTTTTGGCCCAGGAATGGTGGGCCGCCGGCGAAATCGAGAAGGTGCGCGCCTATTGCATCCAGGACGTCCGTATCACGAAAGAGCTTTTCGACCACGCGCTCGAGAAAGGCTCGCTCCGCTACAAGGATTTGCGTGAAAAGCGCGAGGTGAAGCTCGACACGAGCGGGTGGCTGCGTGAAGCGTTAAACGGCGCTCCTTCTCTCACGCACGCGCTCCCGCTTTAGCAGGAGACAGGACGACCGTCGCCGCGGTATCCTACGCGTATGAAGCCTTCAACCACGATTCCCCTCGCCATACTCCTTGGCGGCGTGATCGTGGCCGCGGCGGTCTATTTCTCGGTCCATCGATCTGAGCCTTCGACGAGCTCGGGGCAAGGAGATCCCGCAGCAGTACGCCCGGTAGGGCCGGCCGATCATATCCTCGGTAATCCTGCCGCGCCAGTGAAGATCGTCGAGTATGCCGATTTCGATTGCGAATACTGCAAGAACTTCTCCGCGACACTGCACGCGATCATCGCGAACGAGGGCGCAAATGGCGCGGTAGATTGGGTGTTCCGTGAGTTCCCCATTATGGAGCTGCACCCGACCGCCGAACAAGATGCCGAAGCCGCCGAATGTGCGTCGAAAGTTGGCGGCAATGAAGCGTTTTGGAAGTTCGCCGACCTGTTGTTCGCGAATCAGCCGGCAGATCCGCAGGACTACGGCACGTATGCGGCGCGCGCCGGCATCAGCAGCGATACCTTCGCGACCTGTCTCGCCGACGCCTCTTCAACCGTCGACGCCCGCATCGCTGCCGACCGCTCGAATGCGCTCGCTGCAGGTGCGCAAGGTACGCCCTATTCCCTCATACTCGTAGCCGGCCAACCGCCCATCGTCATGGATGGCGCGTATTCCTATGAAGCCGTTAAGCAGCTCGTGGACCACGCGCTCCAGTCTCTTGACCACTAGGATTCGAATAGCTTCAGAAGCGCATCATATTCGGACGGCTGACCCGTATGCCACGCGCCTGAGCGGAGTTCTTGGACCATCCCCTTGAGCGTCTGCAGAGCCGCCCCGCGGTCGTCTTTCCCGATCGAGCATTCAACCCGTTTTATGCCGTCCTCTGAGACGCCGAGCAGGAGTGCTGAGACGACCGGCAGGTCATTCGCTGCAAGCAGCTCCGCATAGAATGCGAGCTGTCGCGCATATTCTTCGTTCTTTGCTGATACGGCGCTGCCCGTCTTGAAATCAGCGACGATGAAGCCGTGCGGGCCTTTGAAGACCGCGTCAATCTTTCCGCTGAGCGTTATCGGCTTATCTGCGACGCGTATCTCAATCGAGAGGCTCTTCTCTATAGCGACCGGCTCACCCAACGACGCAAGCTCATCGCGAGCCGCATCGAATGTGCGGCGCGCATCCGCGAGGAGCTTGTCGAAAGCGGCGCCTCGCGGCAGAAGCGAGCGTGAGAACGTGCGCTCGAGCGCCGCGTAGGCGGCGAGAAGCGATTTGTCCGAGAGTGCGACGGCAAGCGCGGCGTGGACGGCCGAGCCGTACACGAGCGCGGGAACGGGCGGTTCCTTGATACGCAGAACGCGACGCACGAAGAAGGTCGGCGGCGAGGAGAGGAACTCGTTCACGGCCGAGGGCGAGAGCCCGTCCGTCTGAAGATAGGTTTCGACGAGCGCGCGTACCTTTTGAGGCGCGTTGACTTTTGCATGGAGGAGCGGAAGCACCTCACTCTCGATTTCTATCTCCGGTAGCCCTCGCGGTACAAGCGAGGTCAGCGCGCGTTCGCGGCCGGCACTGCTCTCATGGGCATACGAAAGATACGCCCGGTCCTTGGCGCGCGTGAGCGCCACATAGAAGAGCCGCCGAGCATCCTCGAGCGACTGCGCACGTTCGAACGGGCTCGGGATCATGCCGGCGCGACCTCCCTTCTCCCAGGCCTGTTCCGTCGCATCCGGAATGACCACTTCGGCGAATTCCATGCCCTTCGACTTATGGGCGGTTATGACGGTCACGAAGCCCTCGCGTTCGGTAACTGATACCTTCACCGGCGACAGTCCTTCTTCGTGCGCCGAGAGAAGCGCGCCGACCACGTCTCGCAATGGTGCGCCCCGCATGAGAAGCGATGCTTCCTCAAGGTGTTGCATGAGCTTACGTACGAGCGCGATATCATCCAGATGCTCTCCGTGAGAGAGCAGGTAATCACGCGCGCCGGTGAGCACGAGCGCCTGCGAAAAGCAGGCGGCCGGCAGCATCGATCGGCTCGCCGCAAGCGACGATTCGAGCGCGTCGTCTATCGCGGGGAATATCTCGCGAAGACGAGCCGCGAGTTCTCGGTCGCTCGTAGTCCGGAGGAAAAACGCGAGCTTCTCGATCGGTTCGGGCCACCAGGGCGCGAGAAGCGCTTCACGCAACGATCCGAGGCGTGTAGGGTCGCCGAGGTAGGCAAGGAGCGCGAAGAGCGCGCGCATGAGAGGCGTACCGGTGAGCGAGAGGTCACCGGCGCGCAAGGTCGGTATGCCCTTGCCGATAAGCACGTTCGCAAAAAGATCGGCCGTATCGTTCGTGCGCGCGATGATTGCAATCTCATGCGCCGGCACGCCCGCGGCAATGCGCGCCTCGACCAGCGCCGCGACTTTCGCCCGCTCATCGAGCGGATCCTTTGCTCTGATGACCGTAACCGCCTCCTTCCCTTCCCCACGCGTCGCCGTGAGCTCCTCGTGGTCGCCCGTCTCCGCGATAACCTCGTGCGCCGTATCGAGAATGCGCTGGTAGGAACGGAATGATGAACGAAGAGTGATGACGGTTGTCCGCGGGAATAATGCCTTGAAACTCGAAAAGCCGGCGAGGTCAGCTCCCTGGAAGCGGTAGATTGCCTGTTTCTCGTCGCCGACGACGAACAGGTTCGGGAAATCATCGATCGCGAAGAGCTCGAGCAGCCGGTGCTGGAGCGCGTTCGCGTCCTGATGCTCGTCGGCGAGCACGTACTGATAGCGCTCCTGCAGGTCCGCCCTCAGCGCCGGATTCGATTCGATAGCCCGTATCGTTCCTGCAAGCAGGTCCGCGAAATCCTCGAGCCCGTGCTCATCCTTGAGCGCGCGATACGCTTCGAGCACGCGCGCTGCTTCGTCGACCTTCTCGAACCGGCGCACCTTCTCGAGTCCCGCCTTCGTAAGCTGTCCTGCGTTTGCTCCGCGCTTATAGGTGAGCGATTCATCCGCGGAGAGCGCCGCCGCTGCATCCTTCCCCCATGCCTGATATGCGTCGATCGTGATATCTTCGCGCACGAGAGTATCATAGAGCGTGGAGAGGTCGCGCAGGTACGTATACGGCGCCTTCGCGGGACGGAGCGCATCGATATCAACGCGATCAAGGGCGGCGCGCATGAGGAGCACCTGCTCGACATCGCCCATGAGCCGTCGTTCGCCGCGATCGGCGAAGGCTTCCGGATAGTCTGCGCGCACGAGCTCGGCGAAACCATGGAAGGTCGTGAGTGTGACCTTGCGCGCCGCGGCTTCGCCCACGACGTTCGCGAGCCGGCGCCGCATCGTACGTGCGGCCGAATCAGTGAACGTGAGCGCAAGGATCGCATCCGGGTTCGCCTGGGTTTCCTTCAGGATGTTCGCGATGCGGAGCGTCAGCACGTGAGTCTTCCCCGTTCCTGGCCCCGCGAGCACCATGACCGGTCCTTCGACCGTATCCACCGCCATCCGCTGCTCCGGATCCAGATTCGCGTAGGCATCCTTGAACGCCTCGGTCGTATGCATGGACTCCAGTGTACCGTATGCATAGAAAACGGGCCCGGCATCTCGTCCGGGCCCGCCGTTTGCTAGTAGCGCAAGTCGGATCGGTGCACCTCTACCATGCCCGCCGCGACATGCACGACGTCGAACACCGGTAGATCGTGCGCGAGCTTGAAAGCGCTCGACCGCACGTGATTGAAGTAAAGCGAGATCACGTGCGCCGTAAGCTCCTCCTTCGAGATCCCGTGTTCCTTGAAGTCGCTACGGAACTCCTCGTACACGATGCTCGCCACCTTGTTAAGCACCTCTAGCGCCATGTGCTCATTGAAGACAAACACGGACATCTCGCCGTCGTTCGGCGGCACCGACAGGAACTCGCCGAACGAGAGCATGCACTTCAAGCGCAGGACTGCCGACTCGATGTGGGAGCCATGGTACACCTCGACCGAGACCCCCTCTTCGTCCTGGAGCGCGCGCAGCTTGAGCTTCTTCAGGTATTCGGTCATCTCGGCACGGTACGCGTCGCCGAGACCATAGCCGCCGTTCAGGAGCGCCATGGCATGGCCGCATCCGGCGCAGGCGAGCTCGTCCTCGACCGCATGGTCGTCAGTATGACAACTCATCCCGCCCATGGCTCGCTCAAGGCAATCCATGAGGCGATCGAACGAGAAGGCTCGCCGCGCCGACTCCGCGCGCTCATCACCGGCTTTAGCCCACGGCTCGATGAATGCGACATTGAGCCCGCTCAAAATGAGCGCCGCGACACCGATACCGCCTCCCGGAAATGAGATCGCTCCTTCCTGCGGCAGACTCAGCACCGCTCCAAGCTGATCCGGGTTCGCCGTACGGCGCCCATCGATGCAGCGAATAATCGGTGCGTAGTGGCCATCGACCTTCCGTGTCTGCACCAGTGAGAGATTGCGCCGAACGTATGCGTCCGCTTCAGGAACCCCCATCATTTTCTTCATCGTCATCTGCTCCGTTGTGTGTGTGGTCATGGTGGTGTGCATCTTGCTACCTCCCGTACGCGGTCAAAATAAAACGCCGCGTCGCGGGTGAGACGCGTGCGTGCGGCAAGCCTCATAATTACTCGTAACGACTGAACAGTCTGGAGCCGACTATACGCGAAATCCCCCGCACCTTGCAAGGTGCTTTGAATTTTGCGTCTAGACACGCTCCTTAGTAGCTCTTCAGGTGCCGCGCGCGCTCGTGGAGGCGGATCTTCTCGAGGGCTTTCGCTTCGATCTGGCGGATTCGCTCGCGGGTGACGCCAAACTCCTTCCCCACCTCCTCGAGCGTATGGTAGATGCCGTCCTGGAGCCCGTGCCGCATCTCGAGAATCTTGCGTTCCTTCGGCGAGAGGTCCGAGAGGATGGCACGTACCTGCTCGCCGAGGATGCGCTCGGACGATTCCTGGACCGGCGACGGGATCTTGTCGTCGGCGATGAAATCACCGAGCGTGCTCTTCTCATCGTCATCGGAACCGATCGGGTTCTCCAAGGACAGCGTGTCCTGATTGATCTTCTCGATCTGATAGATCTTCTCCGGCTCGACACCCATCTCGACGGCTACCTCCTCCGGCTGCGGATCGCGGCCGAGCGCCTGCGCGAGACGGCGCGAGACCTGCTTGTATTTAGCGATGGTCTCTACCATGTGGACCGGGATGCGGATAGTGCGTGACTGATCGGCCAACGCGCGGGTGATGGCCTGGCGAATCCACCACGTCGCGTATGTCGAGAACTTGTAGCCCTTCTTCCAATCGAATTTGTCGACGGCGCGGAAGAGACCGAGATTCCCTTCCTGAATGAGGTCGAGGAGTGTGAGGTCTGGGCTGCGGCCCACGTACTTCTTCGCGATTGAGACGACGAGGCGCAGGTTCGAACGCGCGAGGATGTTGCGCGCCTCGTTGTCGCCCTTCTCGATACGCTTCGCCAGCTCGCGCTCTTCAGCCGCCGTGAGGAGCGGGTACTGCCCTATCTCGCGTAGATAGATCTGGATGGAATCGTAGCCTGTCGAATGACGATCCTTGATGTTTCTCGTCGCGAGATACTCATCGGCATTATCCTCAAGCATCCCGCCTTCGAGCACGTCGACGCCGGCGGTCGCAAATCGCTCATAGAGCGTCTCGAGGAAATCGACGTCCTCCTCGACGTGCGGGAACGACTTCAGGATCTCGTTATAGGTGACGTAGCCGCGCTCCTTTCCCTTCTCGATGAGCTCCTCGGCGGTGAGCTCCTTTGCGGCGGAGGCCTTCTGTTTCGCTTTCGAGGCGGCCTTCTTGACCACGCTCTTCGTGCGCGCGGAACGCGAGACTGCAGATTCAGCCTTCTTCGGCTTCGACGCGGTTGTCCGGGTCGACGCGCTCGACCGCTTCTTGGCGGCCTTCTTCACTGCCTTCTTCTTTGCGAGGGGTTTCTTGGCCATGCGGGGTGTGGGTAAGATTCACAATCTTTGAAAGACGCACTAAACACACTATGAACCAGCGCTGAAAATACGGTGAATATCAGAATCGAGCGAGCCGGGCGCCGAGTTCGGCACAGACCTCTTGCGTACGTGCGACTTCGGCCGCGTCTCCCGTGGCCTCGGCTCTTCGTAGTTCCTTTATCGCTTGTTGATACGCCTCGCGGATGACCGCTTCTTCAAAGGCGCTGAGCAGTTCATCTGCCGCCTCTTCCGATGGCTCCTCGCCGAATGTCTGTTCCGCTTGGAACACGACGGCTTCTGGGAGCGCCTCCGAAGAAAGCGGGTGAACGCCGGTAATACGACTATACTCTGCCGCCACGCGCTTCGCAAGCGGCGAATCAGGATACGCCTTGATAACTGCCTGCAGGAAATTCCCGCGCTGTTCTGCCGGCGTCCGCGCGCTCAGCGCGTCCGCGGTGCGGGATGCTGCCGGCTCGCGCGCGCCATCGGGGACTCGGCCCACGGCTTCGCGCACCGCTTCGGTCGAGAGCCCGAGCGCACGGCCGGCGTTCAGCATGAAGTGCTCGCGCTCGAGAGGACTCTGGACGGCGCGGATGAGCGGCAGTACCACGCGCTCGGCGGCCGCGATGAGACGTTCCGCATCGGGCTCGCGCTCAGAAAGCACACCGAGGAAGAAGTCGACGACGGGTCTGGAGTCCTTCACGCAACGCGCGAATTCCTTCGCGCCGTCCATCTGTTCGGTCATGAGATCCGCGGGATCCTTGCCGCCCAGAAGGCGCGCGACTTTCACGCGCAAGCCTTCCTTGAGCGCCATGAGCGCAGACTTCGCCGTCGCCGCGAGCCCTGCCTGATCCATGTCGAGGACGAGCATGAGATTATCGCTATACCGCTTCATGATGCTCACGTGCCGTCCCGTGAGCGCCGTGCCCGAGAGCGCGACCGCGTTCTCGAACCCTGCCTGATGGCAGTGGATCACGTCCATCTGCCCTTCGACCAACATGGTGAACTGTCGCGACCGTATCGCGTCCTTCGCACGATCGAGTCCGTAGAGGAGATCGGATTTATGGTAGAGCTCGGTCTCGGGAGAGTTTAGATACTTGGCCTGCTCTTCCGCGGAGAGCGCCCTGCCCGTGAACGCGACCGTGCGTCCCGCCGTATCGCGGATCGGGAACATGAGCCGATTCCGGAACCGATCGTAGTACGTACCCGGCTTCCCGTCCGCCTCCTTCACGAGTCCGGCGGCGAGTAGCTCCTGCACAGAGAATCCTGCTCCCGTCAGGTTCTCGAGGAGGCCTCGCCAGGAATCCGGTGCGAACCCGATACCCCACTCCTTTATTGATACGTCCGAGAGGCCGCGCTTCTTCGCATACGCGAGCGCCTCCGTGCCCGCGAGCTGACTCATATACCACGCTTGCGCTTTGGCCAGAGCCTCGCGTAACCGTTCGAGCTTGTCACTCGCATCCTTCGCTACCGGATTGTAGACGATCTCGACACCTGCCTTGTTCGCGAGTAGCTGCATGGCGCCTTTGAAGTCCACACCCTCGACCTTCTCGATAAAGGTGAACATGTCGCCGCCCTCGCCGCAGCCGAAGCAATGGAACGTACCGCGTTCGCTCGAGACATGGAAGCTCGGGGTCTTCTCCTTATGGAACGGACAGAGTCCCGTAAGCGACCGACCCGTTCGTCGCAGCTTTACGTAGGGCGCGACCACGTCCTCGATCATGAGCTTATCCTTTATCTCCCCTACGGTATCCCGCGCCATTTCCCTGCTATTTTACCCCAATTTTAGAGGGGAACTATATACAAAGCTACCCTAGCGTATGAAGCGTAAACCGGAGGCATTCACTCCTCAAAGCGAGTGCGGCCGAAACCGAGTAGTTGCGGAGCTTGTTCGTGCATGGTGTTTTTGCATGCCATTTACAAGGTTCGAACTTGCAGTATGAGCCCCTATACAACAGCAGCGCCCACGAAAGTGGGCGCTGCTGTTGTATTTGAGCCTGCTGCAAACCGGTGAGATGCAAGGCGCGCGAGCGGAGCGGTACGAGCCGTACTATGGCGTACGGTGAGCGCCGGTTCGCGAAGCGCAACGCAGCAGGTCGCGGTTTTCAGCGGGAGGGCGAACCTATTTGCGCGTGTTGATGACCACGCCCGGACGCACCATCTCCTCATCCACCACCGGCGTCGGGCGCTCTGCCTGGAGCTTCGCGATGGCCGCAGACTTCTTGGAGCCTGCGAATCCGGTACCTGCCGGGATAAGGCGGCCGAGGATGACGTTCTCCTTGAGTCCGCGGAGACGGTCGACGGAACCCTTGAGCGCCGCGTTGATGAGAATCTTCGTCGTCTGTTCGAAGGATGCGGCTGAGAGGAACGAGCGGCGGGAGAGCGCGCTCTCCTTGATGCCGAGCACGATCTCCTTCGCCGTAGGCGGCATCTTCACTTCCGCTTCGGCGCGCTTCTTCATGACCGCGTATTCCCAATCCTCGACCACGTCGCCCACCGACCAGTCGGTGTCGCCGGCATCGGTGATCTTCACGCGACTGAACATCTGCTTCACGATGACCTCGAGGTGCTTCCTCGAGACCGGTGCGCCCTGGAGCTCGTAGATCTTCGCCGTCTCCGCGATGATGTACTCCTGCACGGCCGCGCGTCCGGCGTACTCGAAGAGGGTGTCGAGATCCACCGAACCGTCGGTGAGGATCTGGCCCTTCACTACCTCCGTGCCCTCCTTCACGAGCGGCACGCGCGGATACGGCGCGAGGTACTCGTACGCAGAGCCGTCCTTCTTGCCCTGGCCCTTAGCCGGCGCGACGACGATGACCTTCTCCTTCCCGGCTTCCTTGATCTCCATGACGATGCCGTCGGACTTCGAGACCACGGCCGGATTCTTCGGCGAACGCTTCTCGAAGAGCTCTTCGACGCGCGGAAGACCCTGCGTGATGTCGCCGCCCACGCTCGCCACGCCGCCAGCGTGGAAGGTGCGCATGGTGAGCTGCGTGCCCGGCTCGCCGATAGCTTGCGCAGCGACCGTACCGACCGCCTCGCCGAGATCGACGAGATCCTGGGTCGTGAGATCCATGCCGTAGCAGGTCTGGCAGATGCCGTAACGCGTCTCGCAGGTCATCGGAGAACGCGCAATAACGCTCTGTATGTCGCTTGCTGCGAGCGCCGCCGCATCATCGAAGCTCAGATAATGTCCCTTCTTGAAGAGCACCGTACCCGTCGAATCTTTCGCGTCCTCGGCGAGCACGCGCCCTGCGAGCGCGATCGCGTAGTCCACCTGAATTCCGGACGCGCTTACGCGGTTGATCTTCAAGCCGTGCTTCGTGCCGCAGTTCTTCTCTGTGACGATCGAATCCTGCGCCACGTCGAACAGACGGCGCGTGAGGTAGCCCGCCTTGGCAGTACCGAGCGCAGTGTCGGTGAGACCCTTGCGCGCGCCGTGCGTCGACATGAAATACTCGACCGGATTCAGTCCTTCGGTAAAGGAAGAAGCGATCGGCACTTCGATGGTCTCACCGGCCGTGTTCTGGATGAGCCCTTTCATGCCCGCCATCTGGGTGAGGTTACCCATGGAACCGCGCGCGCCGGAGGTGACCATGTCCGCGACCGGCCCCATCGGATCAAG
The DNA here is from genome assembly GCA_027451665.1 of Candidatus Kaiserbacteria bacterium. Lineage (GTDB taxonomy): Bacteria > Patescibacteriota > Minisyncoccia > Phycocordibacterales > Phycocordibacteraceae > C7867-001. The sequence goes on along the minus strand of DAIDIW010000002.1, from coordinate 40,536 downwards.
TTCTGCGGCGACGAGCTTTTCAATTTCCTGCTTCGCTCCCTGCCAGATTTCAATCGCCATACGGCGCTTCTCATCCTCGGAGAGAAGACCGTTTTGGTAGTCCTCCTCGATCTTCGCGACCTTCTCGGCCGCGTCGCCCACGACGGCCTTCTTGCCCGCAGGAACTTTGACGTCGTCGATTGCCCAGGTCACGCCCGACTTCGTTGCGTATTCGAAGCCGAACTTCTTGACCTTGTTCACAATCGTTGGGACGGCATCGAGGCCGTAGCGCGCGATGCAATCGGTCACGATGCGCGCGAGCACCTTCTTCGTTATGGTCTCATTCACGAACGGATAATCGCTCGGAAGGACCGTATTGAAGAGGAGGCGGCCGACCGTGGTCTCGAACGGCTGGCCGTCGAATCCGGCGTACTTCGTCTTCTCCGGCGTCGGCAGCACATGCACTTTGGCGCGCATGTCGATTGCGCCGTATTCGGACGCGAGGATCGCGGCGTTCGGCGCGCTGAAATGCTGCCCTTCACCCGTAGCGCCCTCGGCCACCTTCGTGAGCCAATAGACGCCGAGCACGATATCCAAGGGCTTTCCGGTGAGCACGATCATCTCGCCGGAACCCGGTTTCAGGATGTTCTTGTTCGCGCTCATGACGTTCGCCGCTTCCCATTGCGCCTCTTCCGAGAGCGGCACGTGGACGGCCATCTGGTCGCCGTCGAAGTCCGCGTTGAACGCGTTACAGACGAGCGGATGGAGCTGGATGGCGTCGCCTTCAATGAGCTGTGGGCGGAATGCCTGGATACCCTGGCGATGCAGGGTCGGCGCGCGATTCAAAAGGACGTACTTTCCTTCAATCGCCTCTTCGAGAATCTCCCACACCTCCGGCACGCCGTCTTCGATCAAGCGTCCGGCGCCGCGGATGTTGAACGCAAGCTCGCGCTCGAGAAGGCCAGCGATGACGAACGGGCGGAAGAGCTCGAGCGCCATGTGCTTCGGCAGACCGCATTCGTCGAGCTCGAGGTCCGGACCGATGACGATCACGGAACGGCCCGAGTAGTCGACGCGCTTGCCGAGCAGGTTCTGGCGGAAGTAGCCCTGCTTCCCTTTCAGGTAATCCGCGAGGGACTTGAGCGGCCGGCGCTGCGCAGGCGTCATCGCGCCTGCGGAGGCACCGCCCTTCCGGATCGAGTTATCAAGCAAGGCGTCCACCGCTTCCTGGAGGATGCGCTTCTCGTTGCGCAGGATGACCTCCGGCGCATGGATATCGATGAGTTTCTTCAGCCGGTTGTTGCGATTTATGACGCGGCGATAGAGGTCGTTAACGTCGGAGGTCGCGTGGCGGCCGCCTTCGAGCGCGACCATAGGACGGAGCGCCGGCGGTATGACCGGGATGCGCGTCATGAAGAGCCACTCCGGGCGTATGCCCGCCGCGACCATGCCCGAGATGAGGCTGATACGCTTCGCGAGCTTCTCGCGCTCGGCTGCGCCCGCGTGCTCATAGCGCGCCTGGAGTTCCGCCACGAGCTTTGTGAGATCGAGCGAACGGAAGAGGTCGTAGATAGCCTCGGCGCCGATGCGGGCCGAGAAGAGGCCGCCGTACTTCACCGAGTAGCGGTGGTACTCGAGCTCATCGAGGACCTTGCCTACGACGATACCCTCGATCTCGCTCTTCGCGGTCGTCATCTTTTCCTTGAGGGCGTCGCGCTCCTTATCATCCTTCGCGCTCTTGTACTTGCTCTTATATTCGCTCTCGAGCTCAGCGAGGAGACGCTTCTTTTCCTCTTCCTCTATCTTCGTAACGATGTAACCGGCGAAGTAGACGACCTTCTCGACGTCCGCGGCCGATGCGCCGAGGATGAGCGCCATGCGCGAAGGCACGGAGCGGAGGAACCAGATGTGCGCAACCGGCGAGACGAGCTCGATGTGACCCATGCGCTCGCGACGCACGATCGAGCGGGTAATCTCGACGCCGCACTTGTCGCAGACGATGCCCTTGTAGCGAATGCCCTTGTATTTGCCGCAGTAGCATTCGTAATCCTTTTCCGGACCGAAGATCTTTTCGTCGAAGAGACCGTGCTTCTCCGAGCGCTGCGTGCGGTAGTTGATGGTCTCAGGCTTCGTGACTTCGCCATGCGACCACTCGAGGATGCGCTCGGGAGACGCGAGCGTGAGCGAAAGCGCGTTCCAGGCATTACGCTCCTGCGGGATGGGTTTTCGGGGGGTGAGTGCCATAGTGTAGTTCGATTAAACGCTTATTCGGAAAATCCCTCGTCCGCATCGAGCGCAGACGGCGACACGGTCTTCGGCTCGACGTCGAGCGCGAGACCGCGGATCTGATTGGTAAGGACGGAGAACGATGCCGGCGTGCCCGCGTGGCTGATCGGCTCGCCGCGCACGATGGCATCGAAGGCGGCAGAGCGGCCCTGAATATCGTCGGACTTGATGGTGAGCATTTCACGGAGCATGTAGGCTGCGCCATAGCCGAGAAGCGCCCACACTTCCATTTCACCGAAGCGCTGCCCGCCGTTCTGCGCCTTACCGCCCAATGGCTGCTGGGTGATGAGCGAGTACGGACCGATAGAACGCATGTGGATCTTGTCCTCCACCATGTGATGAAGCTTCAACACGTACATGTAGCCCACGGAGATCGGCTGCGCGAAGGCCTCGCCCGTGCGGCCGTCGAAGAGCTGCATCTTCCCGCTCTCTGGGAGGCCGGCGCGCTTCAGCTCGCCGTGAATCTCGTCCACGGTAGCACCGGCGAACGGCGGAACGACCGCCTGATAGCCGAGCGCGTTCGCGGCAAGACCGAGATGCATCTCGAGGATTTGGCCGAGGTTCATACGGCTCGGGACGCCAAGCGGCGTGAGTATCACGTCGACCGGGTTGCCGTCCTTGTCGTACGGCATGTCCTCCACCGGGAGCACGCGGGAAATCACGCCCTTGTTGCCGTGACGGCCGGCGAGCTTGTCGCCCACCGAGACGTTGCGGACCTGGGCGACCGTGACGACGATCTTCTTGATAATGCCGCTCTCGAGCTGATCGCCGCGCTCGCGGCTGAAGACGCGCACGCCGATGACGCGGCCGCGCTTCCCGCCTTCCATGCGGAGCGAAGTGTCTTTCACATCCTTCGCTTTATCGCCGAAGATCGAGCGCAAAAGCCGTTCTTCGGGCGTGAGCTGCGTCTCGCCTTTCGGCGTCACCTTGCCGACAAGGATATCGCCCGGGCGCACTTCTGCGCCGATGCGGATGACACCCTCTTCGTCGAGATTCTTGAGCCGAAGCTCGCCCACGTTCGGAATGTCGTGGGTGGTCGTTTCCGGCCCGAGCTTCGTATCCCGCACGACGCACTCGAAGTCCTCGATGTGGAGCGTGGTGAACTTCGCCTCCTCCACGAGCCGTTCACTGATGATGATGGCATCCTCATAATTCGCCCCGTTCCAGCTCATGAATGCGATGCGGGCGTTCTGGCCGAGCGCGAGCTGGCCATCGGCGGTCGAAGAGTTGTCGGCAAGCACGTCTCCCTTCTTCACCTTGTCGCCCTGCCGCACCGATGGGCGCTGCATGAATGCGGAGTTCTGATTCGTCTGCGTGAGGCCTTCGAGATGGTATTCCTTCTTTTTCCCCTCCTTGTTCGTCACGACGATCTTGCGAGCATCGACGTACGTAACGTCGCCCGCTTCCTCAGCGATCGCGAGACGGCCGGTCGAGCGAGCCGCATGGCCTTCGACACCCGTTGCGACCAAAGGCGCCTCCGGGATGAGGACCGGGGTCGCCTGTTTTTGCATGTTCGAACCCATGAGCGCGCGGTTGGCGTCATCATGGTTTACGAACGGGATCATGGACGTCGCGATGGAGAACATCTGGTAGGTGGACGCATCCATGAGGGTCACCTGCTCCTTCGGCACGATGACCGGCTCCCCCTTATGGCGCGCCTCTACCGTCTCCGCGATGATCATGCCTTTCTCATCTAGCTTCGTTGCCGCATGCGCGACGTACTCGAGCTCTTCATCAAGCGCGTTCAGGTAGACGATATCGTTCGTGACCTTGCCCTTCGACACCTTGACGTACGGGGTCTCGATGACGCCGAAGTCGTTCGTGCGCGCATGGGTCGCGAGGCGGAGGATGAGGCCGATGTTCTGACCTTCCGGCGTATGGATCGGGCAGAGCCGGCCATAATGGGACGGGTGCACGTCGCGCACCTCAAAACCGGCACGCTCGCGCGTGAGCCCGCCAGGGCCAAGCGCGGAGAGCGTACGCATGTTTTCAAGCTCCGCGAGAATGTTCTGCTGATCCATGAATTGCGACAGCTGGTTCGCGGTGAAGAACTCGCGTACCGCAGCCTGGAACGGCCGCGGATTGAGGAGTGCCATCGGGAGCGTCGTCTCGCTCTCGATGGTCGACATGCGGTCCTGTATGTTGCGCTTCATACGCGACATGCCGACGCGCATGCGGCTCTGCAAGAGCTCGCCGACGAATCGCACGCGGCGGAAGCCCAAGTGATCGATATCGTCCGGGAGCGCGTTCGGGTCGGCGTTCAAACGCGCGACCTCCGCGATGATACGGGTGAAATCAGCGAGCGAGAGCGTGCGCTTCTCGAGCGCTTTCTCCGTCGTCGGCTGTCCGAATCGCGCGTTCAGGCGATGACGACCCACCTTAGAGAGATCGTAGCGCTCTCCAGAGAAGAGCGACTGCACGAAGTTCTTAGCGTTCTCCGGGGTCGCGAGGTCGCCGTCGCGCATGCGGCGGTGAATCTCGATGTAGGCTTCTTCGACGCTCTTCGCCTCGTCATGTGCCAGGGTCGCCTGGATAGCCGCGAGCGCCTTCGAATCGTCCTTGAAGTGCTTCAGGAGCGCTTCACCCACGCCCGCGCCAAAGACGGTGAGGAGCTGGGTGATCGGGAACTTCCGCTTACGATCGATCTTAACGAAGATAGCGCCATCGGCTTCCGAATCGATCTCAATCCATACGCCACGGGAAGGAATGATTTTCGCACCGAAGAACTGCTTGCCACGGATGAGTTCCGAAGTGAAGAACGCGCCGAAGGATCGCGCGAGCTGCGGCACGATCGCGCGCTCGACGCCGGAAACGATGAACGATCCGTGCGGCGTCATGATCGGAAGATCGCAGAGAAACACTTCCTGTGTCTTCTCGCTCCCCAAAGTCTTATTGAGGAGCTTCACCTTCACCTTCACCGGCGCCTCGTAGGTGCGCATATTCTCGCGCGCGAATACCTCGTCATACTTCGGCTCGCCGATCTCGAACTCCTCGAAGGTGAGCTCAAATTTCTTTCCGGAATAATCGGGGACCGGAGAAAATTCCTTAAAGAGTTCCTTCAATCCGTCTTTCATGAGCCAGTCGAATGAGCCGCGCTGATGTCCCACCAGGTCCGGGAATGGGACCGACGGGGCACGGTACGCGCCGAATGTCTTCTGGACGATTTCCTTCTTCGTCATGTGGCAATTCCGTGAAGCTTCTAAGATGAACGATATGTAAATGTAAACGCGCGGACACAATCCGCTTTCGCTCTCGCTCTCGCGTTTCCTATTTCGCCCCTATGTGCTGACGCCCCCCGTTACTCACTCGTATCTGTTGCTTCGAGTATACCTGCCGTAGCCCACGGGCGCAACCCCACCAAGGGAGATAAAGCCGGCGGCCTTGGAGCGACCGGTCACGCCTTCTTCCCGCTCGTAGTGCGCCAGGAGTCGATGTTCGCGTGATGACCGGTCTTGAGCACCGCCGGGACCCTATACTTCTTTTTTCTGTATTCAAGAGTCTCGGGGCGCGTGTAGACGGCACGACTCGCCACCCGGCGCTCTTCGATCGACGCGTTCTTGCCGAGTACGCCCGGCAGGCGGCGTGTCGTCGCGTCCACAATCGCCATCGCGGGAATCTCCCCGCCCGTATAGACCGCTTCGCCGACCGCATACTCCTTGAGTGTGCCGAGCGTCTTCAGGATTTTCTTCGCGCGCTCGTCAATGCCCTCATAACGGCCGCAGACGAGCACGACGTCCTCGAATTTCGCGAGCTTGTCCGCTTCCTTGTTGTCAAACTGCTTCGCGGCCGGCGTGAACCACACGATTGCCGCCTTCTTTCCCTCTCTCTTCCCGCTCATAGACTTCGTAAGTCCGTATTTTCGACCGAGGACCTTCTCGACGGCCTTCACCACAGGCATCGCCTGCATGACCATTCCGGGTCCGCCCCCGTAGGGGCGCTCATCAACCTTGCCCCATCGATTATCGACGAAATCGCGTGGCGACCGGTAGTTCACGGAGATCTTCTTCTCCTTGCGTGCGCGACCCAGTATCGACGCGTCGAGATACGCGTCGCACGCTTCCGGAAAGAGTGTAATTAGGTGAAACCTCATAGGACTCGATAGGACTCGCTCAAGACTTGCAAGCGCTAAGACGCGATTCAAAAGGACTCAGATGCAAGGCGTGCGTGAGGAGCGAAGAGAGCCGTACTGAAGCGAACGATGAGCGAGCACCGGAACGCGCAACGCCGCAGAGGAGACTTTTGAACGCTCCCATTACATTAAAGGTTATCGACCGCCTCGTCGACGGAATGGAACTCCTGCTCGCGCTTGCCGCCCACCGGCTCGTTTATCTTCAGATTCACGCGTGCGTTGTTCTTCATGCCGACGATGCGCAGAAGGATGCGGAGCGCCTCGGCGGTCTTACCGTTCTTCCCGATGATCTTGCCCATGTCTTCCGGATTCACGGTAAGCGTGAGCAGCACGCCCATCGGATCGATGGTGCGGCTCGTCTCCACCGATTCCGGATGGTCGACGAGCGCTTTTACGGCGTATTCGAGAAATGCTTGGTCAGCTTCCATAACAGCGGTACGGAAATAGCGGATAAAGGAAACGCGTCCTTGACCTACCGATGATAGCACCGGCGCCTAGAGGTGCCCGTGCGATTTTATGCAACGAGCGTCTCGTCCGTCTTCGGCTCTTCTGCCGGAACGTCTTCTGCGGGCGCGGCGTCGGCAGCGACCTCGGCCTCCGTCGGCTCGGCAGCCGGTGCGGCGGCGGCCCCGGCAGCCGGCTCCTCCTCCTTCTTCGGCGCAGTCTTCTTCGGGAGTGCATTCACCTTCTTGCCCTCAATGATGCCCTTGGCGATGAAGAGATTCCGTACCGTGTCAGTCGGCTGGGCACCGTTACCGATGAGCTCCTTCACGCGCGCCTCGTCAACCGAGAAAGCCTTGGTCTTCGGGTTATACGAGCCGAGCTGCTCGATCACGCTGCCGCTTTTGGCGGCACGATGCTTCTCGAGGAGAGAAATGCGGAACGCCGGATCATTGGTCCGGCCGATGCGCTGGAAACGGATCATCAACATATGTGGGCGTAACCATACCAGACCGAGTGGTAAACCGCAATGCGTAGGGGCCGAGTCCGCCATAATAAATAAAAAGAGGCCCGCGTAGCGCGGGCCTAAGTGAAGCTCCATCTCAGAACGGAGGCGCAGGGGGCGCTGCGCCTCCGGATTGGCCAGGCTGAAGAAAGCTCCTGACGTCCTAAGCATAGCAAACCGAACCGTATCTGCTAGAGTGGGACGCATGACGGAAGCGACGTACGAAGGGCCCATCACGATAACCCGTAAAGGCATCGGTTTCTTCAAGAGAGGCGACGAGGCGGAAGATCTCCTGATTCCGCCCGAGCACACCCTCCATGCGCTCCATGGCGACCTCGTGAAAGTCGTACCGGTCGGCCTGTACCGTGACCCTCTGAACCGCATGCCGCCACGCGAGAGCGGAAGGGTCATCGAGATCGTGAAGCGCGCTCGCGAGACCTTCGTGGGCACGCTGGAACAGGATGAGCATGGACTCTTCATCGAGCCCGACTACAAGCGGATGCATCTCCCGATATCCGTGAAGGAAGCGCGGGGTGCCGAGCCCGGCTACAAGGTGCTTGTACGGGTAAAGGGCTGGCCGGAAGACGCTGCCGCACCCTGGGGCGACGTCGAGGAAATAATCGGCAAGGCCGGCATCCATGAGACCGAGATGCGTGCTCTCGCGCTCGACCAAGGTTTTGCGAGCGACTTCCCTCCCGGCGTCGAGACGGAAGCGCAACGCTACGAACGTACGGGCAAGAATCTCATCGAAGCGGAGGTGGGGCGCCTGGGGTCGAGCCCGCGGCGGGATTTCCGCGATCGTCCCACCTGCACGATCGATCCCGTCGATGCGAAAGATTTCGATGATGCGCTCTCGGTAAAGAAACTCGATGACGGGCACTACGAGATCGGCATTCACATCGCCGACGTCTCCTTCTTCGTGAAGCCCGACGACGCCTTCGATCGTGAAGCGCGCGAACGCGCGACCTCGGTGTATCTCGTGGATCGCACCATCCCGATGCTCCCCGAAGTGCTTTCGAATAACCTCTGTTCCCTCGTGCAAGGCGAGGACCGGCTTGCGGTCTCGGCAGTCTTCACGCTCGATGAGAAGGCAAACGTCATCGACACGTGGTTCGGTGAGACGGTTATCCATAGCGACCGTCGCTATACCTACGAGGATGCGCAGGAAACCTTGGATTCCGGACACGGCGACCTTCACGGCGAGCTCGCGATTCTCCTCGACCTCTCAATGCGGATCCGAGCGCGCCGGCAGCAAAAGGGCGCGATCGAATTCGATACGCCGGAGGTGAAGGTCGAACTCGACGAGACGGGCAATCCGGTCGCAATCCATCTCAAGGAGCGCAAGGCGACGAATCTCATGATCGAGGATTTCATGCTGCTCGCGAACGAAAACGTCGCGGAGTATCTCTCGAAGCTGACCGCTAACGGAGGCCCGCATTTCGAGACGCTCTACCGCATCCACGACACCCCGGATGCCGACCGTATCGCAACCTTGGCCCACCTCCTGCAGGTCATGGGCTACCACCTGAAAGCAGCAAGCGGGTCGGTATCCGGAGCGGAACTGAACCGCGTGCTCGATGAGGTGAAGCACACGCCGGAAGAGTATCTCGTGAAGACGGCTATCCTGCGTTCGATGGCTAAGGCGACCTATGCGACGAAGAACATCGGGCATTTCGGCCTCGCGTTCGATTACTACACGCATTTCACGTCCCCGATCCGGCGATATCCCGATCTCATCATCCACCGGCTCGTGAAGAGCCACGCGGGCGGCGAGAACGTCACGAAGAAGGAGATGGCCGAGTTCGACGAGATTGCGCGGCATTCCTCCGAACGCGAGGTAGCGGCCGCAGACGCCGAGCGCGACAGCATCAAAATGAAGCAAGTCGAATTCCTCGCGCCGCGCATCGGCGAAGTCTTCGACGCCGTCATCTCCGGAGTGACCGATCGCGGTCTCTATGTGGAAGAGCGCGAGACGCACGCCGACGGTATGATTCGCATCAAGGATATCGGCAACGACTATTTCGAATTCGACGAGAAGCGTTTCCGGCTTGTAGGCAAGAAAACCGGCGCCGTGTATCAGCTCGGGGATCCTATCAAGGTGCGCCTTGAGGCGGCACGCGTCGCGGACAAGGAGCTCGATTTCGTACCGGTGTAGCTGCACGAGGCCGGTTCGTGCGCTACAACCTCCCTAAAACGCGAGGAGTGGATTTCATGCAACGATCGGTTGCCGGAGGCCTCTCTGCGCGGCCGCTTTTTAACCCGCTGCGGACGACGCTTAAGATTCTGTAGCACCGCTTTCGTGACCCAGTCCTCCGTTTGCGCGCCATACGGTTCGCCGAGAGGACCGGCAAGCTCGCCAGGCTCCCGTTCGCGCCAAGCGATCAGCTTCTTCTCGATTACGAGATGTCCGGATTGCAGCAACTTGCGTCGAACCCCCGCGCTGAGGAAATTCAGCGCGGAGGTTCTTCCTACGGGCGATCCTAGCAGCGGCCGCGCGCGCGCATCGCGTCTGTGAGGCGGCCCAGAGCGAGGACGTACGCCGCGTCGCGCAATGATACGCTGCGCGCGCGCGCGATATCAGCGACCTCGCGGTACGCGCTCTGCATCGTTCGTGAAAGCGCAGCGCTCACGCGATTGAGTTCCCAGCGTTCGCCGGTGCGTCCCTGGATCCACTCGAAATACGAGACGGTGACGCCGCCCGCGTTCGCAAGTACGTCAGGTATGACGGTGGCGCCGCGCGCAAAAAGCGCACGATCGGCCTCCGGTGTCGTCGGACCGTTCGCGATCTCGAGCACATACTTCGCGCGCAACGCCTCGACCGTATCCTTCGTGAGCTGTTCCTCAAGCGCCGCGGGTACGAAGAGGCCCGCTTCCGTCTCCATGACCTTCTCAACGCCTGCAACCTCGCCCCACGCCGCGAATTCCTTATGAGCCTGCTTCCCAGCAAGCGCCGCTTCCACCTCGATCCCCTCGGGGGAGAGGAGCGTCCCCGACGAATCGGAGAGTGCGACGATATTCATGCCCATATGCGCGAGACGGCGTGCGGCGTGCGCGCCGGCATTGCCCGCGCCTTGCACGGCAGCCGAAAGCGACGCCGCATCGAGCTGTTCGTCTTCCAGGAGCGCCTCAAGCACGGCGATCGCGCCATCGGCAGTCGCGGTGTCACGGCCGAGGCTGCCGCCCAGGGAGAGCGGCTTCCCGGTGATCATCGCGGGCGCGCTCTTCCCGATGAGCCGCTCGTACTCGTCGAGCATCGACGCCATGGTCTCACTCGTCGTGTAGACGTCCGGGGCCGGAATATCGCTGTCCGGACCGAGATGATCCGCGAATGCGCGCGCATACGCGCGGGCGAGCCTGTCGCGCTCGCCCGCCGAGAGCTTCTTAGGGTCTACGGTAACGCCTCCTTTGGCGCCTCCGAACGGGATGCCCACCACCGCGCACTTCACCGCCATCATTGCCGCAAGCGCAGAGACCTCGTCCTCGTCCGCTTCAGGATGGAAGCGTATGCCACCCTTGTAGGGTCCGCGTGCGTTATTGAATTGCACGCGATACGCGGGGAAGGTTTCCGTGTTTCCATCGTCCAGCGCTACGGAGAGATCCGCGCGCAGCACGCGGTCAGGCTTTTCGAGCGCCTGTCGCTCCGTGTCAGAAAGTCCGAGTAAGCGGGCGGCAGAATCTACGTGCTCCTTGAAATGCTCGAATGCAGCCATAAGGGAAAGTTAGGGTTCGCTCTATAGTACGCCCCGCGCGGCAAAAACGTGCAGCGGCGAGCCGGCTGGCGCGCCGGCTCTTCGTCACACAATCGCGCCGGCCGAGCGCCTGCAGGAAAATCCGTATTATTTTGCAACTTGAACGGCTTCTTCAAACTTGACCGAGAGGAGCTTCGAAACGCCGTCGTTCCCCATCGTGACGCCGTAGAGGATGCCGGCGCGACTCATGGTCTCGCGGTTATGCGTAATGACAATGAGCTGGGACTTCCTCGCGAGGTTCTCAATCATGTCGCCGTAGCGCCGTGAGTTCGCCTCGTCGAGCGCGGCGTCAGTCTCGTCGAGGATAAGGAACGGCGGAGGGTTTACCTGACTCATCGCGAAGATGAGCGCAATCGAGGTGAGCGCGCGTTCTCCGCCCGAGAGCTGCATGAGGCTTTTCACCTTTTTTCTCGGCAGGTTCACCGCGATCTCTATTCCCTGCTTCTTCTGGGGCTGCGCAAGGTCGTCCTCAGCTTCTTCTTCCTCTCCCCCTTCCTCTTCGGGCTCTTCGAGCGAGAGGCGCGCTGCGCCACCGCCGAACATAAGCGCGAAGTATTCGCTGAACGCAGCATTCACCTTCGCAAGGCCATCCGCAAAATGCTTCGCAAGCTCGGCATTCAAGTCGTCTATGAGCTGCCTCAAGCCTGCCGCGGAATGATCAAGATCGTCGAGCTCGCGGCCGAGGAATGCTTCCCGTTCGGAAATCTCCTTGAACTCGGCACGGATATCCTCGCCCGTTCCGCCAGCCTCTTCAAGCCGGATCTTCATCCGCTCGAGCTGCCGCAAACGGTCTTCTTGGACCGTACGGGGTTCGTCTGGGAGCGAGTTGAGCGGCGCATACGTGACGGCTCCCGTACCCGCGACCGAGAGCGTCTCTCCCTTCTGGCGCTCAAGCGCCTCACGCAAGAGATGCAGTTCTCGCTCGCGGGCTTCGAGGCGAGCGATCTCGCCCTCCTCGTGCGCCTTCTTCTGCGCAAGGTCAAGGATTCGGCGGCGCAATTCCTTTCCGGTCTCATCATGGGCGGTAAGCGCCTCTCTCGCGCGCGAAAGCGCTGCGCGCGCATCCTCGAGACGTACAGAGAGCTCGCGGTCTTTAGCGGCGAGCTGATCCCGTTCGTGCTCAAGAGCGTAGACAAGGCGCTCTTCCTCTTCGAGAAGATCATCCCGGTGCCCGACATAGCGCTCGACAAAGGCGCGGACCGCGGTACGGATTGCTGCAAGCGCGGCGAGCGCTGCCTCAGGAGCCGTCGCTCCCTTCGTCTGCCTTTCGATCTCTTCGGCAAGCGAGGTGAGATCCTCGCGAGGCACCTTTGCGTACGGTTCGCGTGCCGCTCTTGCGCTGCGATCCTTCGCAGCAGCGAGTCCTCCTTCGACTCTGCCCATCTCGCGCGCGAGCGCGCTCTTCTCCGCCGTGAACGCGTCGATGCGCTTCTCAGCCTCCCGCACGCTCGCGAGACGCTTCGTCCCTTCGACATCGGTAGTTGCACGCTCTTCAATCTCGACGAGCTCGGCGCTCGCCGCCGTGAAGCGCTCCGTCGCGCGCGATTTCGCCTCGCCGAGCGCGCGCTTCTCGCGCTCGAGATAGCCGTCCTCGATCGCAAAATAGGTCTGCGCTAGCGAGACGAGTTCCGTCCGAAGCTCCTCCGCGCGTTCGAGCTTCTCGACCTGCTTCTCGAGGAAGCGCAGATGCGGGGCGAGCTCTCGCCGCAAGCTATTTACCTGCTGAATGTTCTCCTCCGTCTTCTCGAGCTTCCGTTCCGCTTCGGTCTTCTTGAATTCATAGATCTTGAGCCCGAGCGCGTCCTCGAGCATCGCGCGGCGCTCGCGCGAGGACGAGAGCAGAATACGGTCCGCCTCCCCTTGCGAGATGATGTGGTGACCGGTCTCGCCGATATTCGCGCTCGCGAGAAGCTCCGCTACGTCGCGCAAGCGGACGCGGGAACCGTTTATGGAATACTCGCTCGAGCCGTCCCGGAAGACGACGCGCTCGATGACCACCTCATCGAAATCGATCTTGAAGATGCGCTTCGTATTATCGAAGACGATGGCGACCCCCGCGCGGTTCGCGCGCGGATTCGTGTGCGAACCGCCCCAAATGAGGTCTTCGGCGCGCTTCCCGCGCATGCTCTTCATGGACTGCTCGCCGAGCGCGAAACGGAACGCCTCGGCTACGTTCGATTTACCGGAACCGTTCGGCCCCACGATTGCAGTGGTCGCGGTCGAAAAGTCCAAGACGGTCTTCTTGGCGAAGGATTTGAACCCGGCGATTTCAAGCCGCTTCAGCATTTATGGCAAGTATACAAGAAAACGCCGCAGGCTTGGGAGCCTGCGGCAAGTTCTTTGTGTATGGCGACGGCCCCTCAGGCCTCGACGCGTTTCCCCGTGTAATCCAGGGTAAACTCGCGGTACAGATCCGAAAGGTAATCGACGATATCGTCCGGCAAGACCGGATACGACGGCCAGTGAGACGAGTCGTCCGGATATGCGCCCTGTGCAATCCGCAGCTCTTCGCGCCATGGCAGCGTCTCGAGGTATTCGCGCAGCGGCTCCTTGCAGTAGAGCCGACCATCCACGCGCTTACGCGCACGAATCTCGTCCGGCGAACCGGCGACATCGACGAGCATGATGCGCCCGTCCCATGTCCGGCCGAGCTCGAACTTTCCGTCGAGCAGGTCGTATCCGCAGCGATTGAGTTCTTGCTGCAGAATGAATGCGGCGCGCACTACACAGGCGCGCGCGACCATCCAAGCCCCCTCATCGAGATCCGCCTTCTTTCGCGCTTCCTCGTCGGACAGATACCGGTCGCGCCGTTCGAACTTCGTCGAGCATTCGACGAAGATGCGCGGCAACTTTATCACCGTATTGATGTCGGTCCCTGGCGGAAGGCCGAGCGCGTCGAGTGAGATCTCGCCCTTGCGGACCCGGTTCCGAAACTTCTCACCGATCTCGTAGCGGAAGAGCCATTCGAGCGGCAGCACAAGCCCTTCTGCCTTGCCGGAAAGCGGCTCATGACCGGGGACCTGGAACTCGCGGACGCGGACAGTGCGTTCGTCTATCCTTTTCATGTACGGCGTAGGGATGCCAGCACGCTGGAGCAGGCGAAATGATTCTACTGCGCACGCGGTGCGGCATACACCGAAGCCAGGAATGGGCTGCGGACTCCTGCCGACATCGAACACCGACCATCCATCACTCCATTTGAAGTCGACCACCCCGGATCCTGCGGCGGCAATCGTCCGGGATGAACCTTCTCGTTCAGTGATAACCATCGTCTTATCCTCCAAATAACAGCGGCTCCTGAAACTCTGCGCCTCACCCTTAGCAAAGTCAAACGCCCGCGGCCAAGGCCGCGGGCGTTTGCGGACTCGCTAAATCTCCTCTACCGTCACGGCGGTACCGTACGCGAGTACCTCGGTCACGCCCGCAGCGACGTCGTTCGCGTCATAGCGCGCACCGATGACGGCGTTGGCACCCAGCTGCGCAGCATGGTCGAGCATCTTCTCGAACGATTCGGTGCGCGTGCGCTCGCAGAGGTTCGTGTAGGCGGTGATATTGCCGCCCACCAAGGTCTGGAGCCCCGCGCCTATGTTCACGATGAGGTTGCGCGAGCGCACGACGATGCCCCGCACCACGCCGTGATTCGTAACGATGCGATAGCCCGGCAAATCGAACGCCTGGGTCACCATATTTTCTGGTATCTGTGCCATATCGCGTATGTATACACTAATCCCTACCAGCCTGTCTTGCGAAGCGCGTCCTTCGCGGCATCTTGCTCCGCCTCTTGCTTGCTCTTCCCCTCGCCGCGGCCCATCTCGCGTTCATCGAGATAGACGCCGACAGTGAACGTACGCGCATGGTCAGGACCCACTTCGTCCAAGAGCTGATAGCGCGGTGTGATCCCTTTCCGGTCTTGCGCAACTTCCTGGAAACGGCTCTTTGCATCCTGCCAGGCTCGCTCGCGAATGACGTCGTCGATCTTGCCGTAGAGCTGACTCGCAATGAATCGTTCTGCCGCTTCGTACCCCTGGTCGAGATAGATCGCACCGATAACCGCCTCGAATGCGTCAGCGAGGATGACGTCGCGCGCGCGGCCGGTATCGCGCGCCTCGCCCTTCGAGAGCAAGAGATACGAGCCGAGGTCGAGCTTCTGCGCGCTTTCCGCGAGCGAGACCGTGTTCACCAAGGCCGCTCGATACGCCGTCAGCTCACCCTCCGGCTTATGCGGATACTTATCGAAAAGGAAGCGCGTCGACGCGAGCTCGAGCACCGCATCGCCCAAAAATTCAAGACGCTCGTTGTGATTGCCCGCATGCTCACGGTGCTCATTCAGGTATGAGCGATGCGTAAGCGCCTCGGCGAGGAGCCCGAGATCATTGAAAGAGGCCCCTATCATAGACGCGAATGCGGCGAAATCCGGCATATGGCTAGTTTATAGCACAAGGCGCAAGCACCCGCGGCCAAAGCCGCGGGTGCTTGTCGCACATGCTAGCGGGCTGCTGGAGCCGTCTGATCGAGCAGTTTTTGCACGGCGGCGGTCACGATCGGCAGCATGTCATCGTAGAAATTGAGGTCGATGATGTCCTGGAGCCGGAACCACTTGGCATCGTCGAGCCCGCCGGATTTCTTGAGTGCGAGGGGCTCGAACGGGGCTTCGGCTACGAAGAACCACACATGCTTGCGCACTTTCCCCTTCTCCGGATGGCTCGCGACATATTCGTTCTCGCCCACCTGATCATGTACGGCCGCGTCGAGCCCGAGCTCTTCCTTTACGACGCGTTTTACTCCTTCTTCCGGCGACGGATCATTCTCTATGTGCCCCTTCGACAGAGTCCAGCGCCCGAATACGTCATGGACAAGCGCAAGATAATACTGGCCGTCATGCTTCGCGTAGACGATGGCCCCGCCCATTTTCTCGAGCGGCAGCTCCTCGCGCTTTACCTTCTTCTTGCCCTGCTCATCCTTGCCCGGCTCGCCTATCTCCTTATAGACCGCGCCGAGGACGCCGTTCACGAACCGACCAGAGGATTCGCCGCCGAACGTCTTCGCAAGCTCGATCGCTTCATTAATAGCGACCTTCGCCGGTACCTGGGCGCGGTCAGCGAAGAGGAGCTCGTAGAGGCCTATGCGGAGGATGTTGCGGTCTACCGGAGCAATGCGGTCCAGGGGCCAGTCGGGCGCCGCCTTCTCTATGATGAGGTCGATGTCCTTCTGCTTCGCGATGACGCCCGCGAGCAGCTGATCCATGAATGGGCGGTCGGTATCGTCGCCGCCGAATTCTTCGGCATTGCGCGCGAGAATATCCTGCGTCTCTTTCTCGGATACGTGCGTGGTATCCCGTTCGAAAAGGGTCTGCAATACCACTGAGCGTGCTAGGTGCCGGTTCGCCATGGAAAAGATCGTTGTTCTAGCGAGTATAGCAGACGGGTACTTTTCGCAAGCGCGTACGCGATTCTGCTGTGCATTTTGGTCCTTGCTCCTGAATCCGGGATTCGTATGCTGAAATCCGGAGCAAACAGACAAGCACGAAATTCAGATACTGAATTTCGTGCTTGTTTCGGATTTCGAGCCTCGTGTTTCGGCTTGCTTATTTTCCGTCCGGGCCGGGACCTTCTTTCGCGTGTCCCCTCTTCCCTTTGCTGGTCTGCTCGACCGCTTTCGCTTCCTCCGGCTTCTGTTCGTCCGCTATCTCTTCGCGGACATGCTCGTGATGCGTGCCGTGCGTATGCGCCTGTTTCGGTTGCTTGACCTTCGGCGTGAAGAGCTGCTTGCCGCGGTACATGCCGGTGGACTCGTCAAGGCGATGCGGGAGGCGGAGCTTGCCGCTCTCCTTGTCCTTGACGGTCTTCGTGGCCGACAGCGCATGGTGACTGCGGCGGTTATTCGTATGGGCGCGCGTATGGCGCATTCGTACTGACATGACCGGAACTCTAGCATGCGTCATGCCAAAAGAAAAGAGCGCCCCGTTTGTTATGGAGCGCCCCTCGATGCTGCACGCTTCTGACACCAAAGCCTGCCAATAATTCTTATCCTATTTGGACTTGTGCTCGCACCGCTGCGGGGGACGCACGTAGCCCGTATTGGCGGGATGTTGACAAAACACTTCCTGTCCAGACATGGAATTATTGTGCGGGCAGAATTCACAAGCAGTTTCCTTCAGACGCCTGCGTTTTATGGCATCTCGTATCTGTTTAGGAGAGCGCGAATCAAACGGCTTGCGCTCCGACTCATACACATCGCGAAGAACCATGACTAGCCCCAAGAAAAAGATCATGTTGCCCGAACATCGGGTACCTGTGAGACGCTACCTCTCCCGAGACCTGAAATCAAGGTGGATGAACGAGCGGCGGTGCATAACGCAAAGACCATGCTTCGCAATGGCTTCGTAGTGCGCTTTCGTCCCGTAGCCCTTGTGCTTCTCGAAGCCGTACGCAGGATACTGCGAAGCCAGGGTCGTGATAAGGCGGTCACGTGAGACCTTCGCCGCAATCGATGCGAGAGAGATGAGCGGGATGCTCGAGTCACCGCCGATTATGGTCTGTTGGCGGTACTCGGGCGGCGCTTTGAGCGCCCCGTCGAGGAGAACCTCGACACGTGCAGTGTCTGGCGTAAGCGCATTCACCGCGCGCGATACGGCAGAGCGTACGGCAACCGCGATGCCGTGCGCGTCTATCTCGCGCGCTTCGCCGTACTCGACAATGAAGCGTGCATCGCCACACGAAGCGCGCGCTTCAAGCATCGCGAAGAGCTTTTCGCGCTTCTGTTCCGTAAGTTTCTTCGAATCGGCGACACCCGAAAATTCTTTCGCTACATCGAATCCTTCAGCCACGGCGACCGCGCCGACGGCCACTGGTCCAGCGAGCGGTCCTCGACCCGCTTCGTCAACGCCAATCACATGCATGTAATTCAGGATAGCAGACGAAAAAGACGCCATACCCTTCGGGTATGGCGTCCGTATCCGTGCGGGATACTCTGCATGGTCAAGCGACGTCTACAGTACGCTTGCTCTCCGTGAGCTTCTTATGAAGGCACGAATCGATCCAGTAGATCTTCACGTTTCCGCACAGGCTCGCGTGAAAGAGCACCGGGTAGAGCGGCACACGCGCCCTCACTTCTATCCGATCGTACGGAAGCAGGTGTCGGGCCCGAATGCCGCTGCCATGTGGGCTCCAGTGCTCGAGCTCCCGATGACGGTTGCCGCCACGCAGGAGGTCGAAACGGCCGCCGGAAAGCGCTTCCGGAGGCACGAAGTCAATCGCCATCTTTGAGAAGCTCAGCTTCAATGTGCCGTCGCTCTCGATAACTATCGCCGACTTCAAGTCGAGTCCTTGGTGTTTTTTCAGGATACGCGGACAAGAAACCGGAAGATTGAGATGTAGAACCACTTCGCCTTCCGGTTCCTGGTCGGGCGTTCGAATATCCATGGAGAATCCCCTTTCTCGTTTCAGAATGTACTCGTCTGCGACTAATGGCCCGTTATACAACACATGAAGACTCCCTTCAAGGCCCATCCTTGGGGAAAGCCATTTCTTGGTATCCTTGAAGCACGATGGCTTCGCGATTCGTCCACCTCCACACCCATAGCCATTACACCTTCCTGCAGGCCTTGCCCAAGGTGCCCGAGCTCGTCGCGAAAGCTAAGGCTGAGGGCATGGATGCGGTCGGTCTGACCGACAGCGGTAACACGCACGGGCTCATCGAGTTCTACATGGAAGCGGAGAAGGCGGGCATACGGCCGATTCTTGGCGTTGACGCGTACCTTGCGCCGCGCTCCCGGTTCGAGAAGGATCATGACCTCGATCGGAAGCGTTCGCGCATCGTGCTGCTCGCGGAGAATAACGAGGGGTATCGGAATCTCCTCGCGCTTGTGACGAAAAGCTGGACGGAAGGGTTCTTCGAGCGTCCGCGCATGGACAAAGAGCTTCTGCGCGCGCACGCGAACGGCGTGATCGCGCTCCTTCCCTCGTTCGCAAGTGATGTCTCGCAGTCGCTCCGCGCGGGCGACGCTGAGGGCGCGAAAGCCGCACTCGCGGAATTCAAGAGCATCTTCGGACAGGACAACCTGTTCCTCGAGATAACGCACCACCCGCAGGTGGACGGACATGAGGAGCTCATGGCTCGGCTCATCTTGCTCGCGAAGGAGACGGACACGGCGCTCGTCGCGCAGCACGACGTCTATTACCTCGAGCCGGAGGACCGCGAGGCAACCGAGATCATGCGCCGCATCCAGCAGGGCGGCCACGGACGCAACGAACAGGAGGATTTCTCGTTCATATCCGAGACGCAAGCGCTCGAACGCTTCAAGGACATTCCGGAGGCCGTCGATAATTCCCTCACGATAGCCGATCGATGCCGCGTGGAACTCGTACTCGGAAAATTCACTTTTCCCGAATTCAAGCTCCCCGAGGGAGTAACAGCGGACGAGCAGCTGCGGGCACTCTGCATGGAGGGCATCGCCGCGCGCGGCCTCGACGGCCGCGCGGACGTTCTCGAGCGGCTCGAGTACGAGCTTGGCATTATCAGTTTCAAGGGGTACGCCGCATACTTCCTCGTCGTGGAGGACCTCGTGCGCTATGCGCGCGAGCACGATATCTATACGAACATCCGCGGCTCGGTCGCCGGATCGATGACGACATATCTCCTGCGCATCACGAAGATCGATCCGCTCGAGTACAAGATTCCGTTCGAACGGTTCTTGAATCCCGAACGTCCGTCAGCGCCGGATATTGATATGGACTTCGCCGACAACCGCCGCGACGAGGTGATCGCGTATGCGCGCTCGAAATACGGCGAGGATCGCGTCGCGCAAATCGGCACCTTCGGCACCATGATGGCGCGCGCGGCGGTGCGCGACGTCGCGCGCGCCCTAGGGCACTCCTACAACACGGGCGATCGCATCGCGAAACTCATCCCGATAGGCTCGCAGGGCTTCCCGATGACGATCGATAAGGCGCTCGAGATGGAGCCGGACCTGAAAGCCCTCTATGACGAAGACGAGGACGCGCGGGAGATACTCGATCTCGCGAAGCGGATCGAAGGCTGCGTTCGCCATGTCGGCGTCCATGCGGCGGGCGTGGTCATCGCGCCGACGCCCATCGCCGAATGGACAGCGATCCAGCCGGACCCTAAAGGCACGGGGAAGCTCATCACCCAGTACGACATGTACTCGGTCGGCGAAGACGGCGTCGGGCTCACGAAATTCGACTTCCTCGGCATCAAGAACCTCGCCATCCTCGCTGACGCGGTGCGGCGCGTGAAGGAGTCGCGCGGCCTCGAGCTCGACATCGAGCGCATCCCACTCGATGACCAGAAGACCTACGAGATGCTCTCTAAGGGCGATACGTACGGCACCTTCCAGCTGAACGGCTCCGGCATGACTCGTTGGCTCAAGGAGCTGAAGCCGACCTCCATCCACGACATCAATGCGATGGTAGCGCTCTACCGGCCTGGCCCGATGGAGAACATCCCGAAGTACATCGAACGCAAGCAGCGTCCGCAGCTCATCGCGTATCTCGATCCACGCATGAAGCAGTACCTCGAGCTCTCCTACGGCGTGATCGTATACCAGGAAGACGTGTTGCTCACGGCCATCACGCTCGCCGGCTACTCCTGGCTCGATGCGGATAAGCTCCGCAAAGCCATGGGAAAGAAAATCCCGGAAGTCATGCAGAAGGAAAAGGAGAAGCTCCTCAAGGGGTTCGTCGAGTACGGGAAACTCTCGCCGAAGCTCGCCAACCACCTCTGGGAGCTCATCGAACCATTCGCGGCGTACGGGTTCGGCAAGGCGCATGCAGCGAGCTACGGCCGCACCGCGTATCAGACCGCGTACCTGAAGGCGAACTATCCGGTCGAGTACATGGCTGCGCTCATGACGGCGGACGCCGGCAATACCGAGGAGATCGCGCGGCTCGTCGCCGAAGCGAATCGTATGAAGATACCGGTGCTGCCGCCGGATGTAAACGAGAGCGGGACCGATTTCACGGTCGTGAAAGATGGCGAACAGGAATGCATCCGCTTCGGCCTGAACTCGATAAAGAACTTCGGCGACGGCATCGCGAAGGCGATCCTCGATGAGCGGCTCGCGCACGGCCCCTATGCGACGCTGTCTGACTTCCTCGCGCGCGTGGGAAGCCGGCACCTGAATCGCAAATCGCTCGAATCCCTCGTGAAGTGCGGCGCACTCGATCGCTTCGAGCGCCGCGGGACGCTTCTCACTAATATCGAGACCCTGCTTGCCTACCATCGCGAGATGACCGCCGAAGCGCCGCAAGGATCTCTGTTCGGGGCTGCGATGACGGCGCCGGCGCTTACCTTGCCGGACGGCGCGCACGTGTCGCTTGCGGATAAGCTCGCATGGGAGAAGGAGCTCCTCGGCATCTACGTGTCTGGTCATCCGCTCGACGCGCATCCGGAGTGGCTCAAGAAATCGAAATATACCATTTCACATGTACTCGAGGATCCGAAGCCCGGCTTCCCGGTCGTCCTGCCGGTGCTCGTCGCCGAAGTGCGCGCCATCCTCACGAAGAAGGGAGAGAAGATGGCTTTCATAAAGTTCGAGGACAAGACGGGCGCTATCGAAGCCGTGGCGTTCCCTAAACTCTTCAAAGAGCATGGCGGGTCGCTCACGGCGGGGTCGTGCATGCTTATCAAAGGTTCGGTCTCGAATCGAAACGGGGAGACCTCGCTCGCCCTCGACGACCTAAAGCCGCTGTGATATACGGGAAGCGGAACCTACACCGACAGAGGAGTCAGCGATGGTCCAAGCGACAGACACCGACCGGGAACTCGACGACCTTAACAGGCGGCTTAATGCAGCGAAACGTCAGCGCGATCAAGCGATAGAAAGTAAGAACAAGCCGGTCGCTAATTTCCTATTAAGACGCATCGCCGATCTGACGCGTGAACGCAAGGACATCAAGGATCGTCGCACGTGAGAAGGTGCGATACGGCGGCACGCAGTGCCGCCGTATTCATGCTTGACCGCCCGCCCGCCGGTGCTAGCATGTGAGCTATCGGAGATTGCTTCGGCTACCAACCGAAGGCCGCCGGCGCCCGAGGGCCTAATCCGAGTCGAACGAGTCGCGCGCACGCGCGAGAAGCCGGGTGGAACCGCGCCTTGAGCGCCCTGGCGAAGACGGAACTCCTGTTTCCGTCTTCGCCAGGGCGCTTTCTTATTACCTTTACATACACGCCTGCCATGAATCCCCTCGAAGCCAAACGACATACGCTCGCCCACCTACTCGCCCAGGCGGTGCTCGAGTCCTATCCCGAAGCAAAGCTCACTTTGGGTCCGGCCATCGACACCGGCTTCTACTACGATATCGATTTCGGCGACCAGAAGGTTTCCGATGCCGATCTCGTGACGTTTGAGAAGGCCATGCGGAAGCGACTCGGCGAGTGGAAGGAATTCACGCATGAGGAGGTTTCCGCGGAGAAGGCGCGCGAGGTCTTCAAGGGCAATCCGTACAAGCTCGAGCTCATCGAGGAGATCTCTGGGCGCGGCGAGCCCATTACGCTCTACACGTGCGGCGGATTCACCGATTTGTGCCGCGGGGGCCACACGGCCCACCCCGCCGAGGACATCGCGCCGGATTCCTTCGCGCTCGACCGCGTCGCGGGCGCCTACTGGCGCGGCGATGAGACGAAGCCGATGCTCACGCGCATCTACGGCCTCGCGTTCGACACGAAGGAGGAGCTCGATGCACTCACAGCGCAGCGCGAAGAGGCGAAAAAGCGCGACCACCGACTCCTCGGGAAGGAGCTTGACCTGTTCACCTTCTCCGAGCTCGTCGGTCCCGGCTTGCCGCTCTGGACTCCGAAAGGCGCGCTCATGCGGCACCTGCTTGATGCATTCGTCTGGCAGCTCCGCGAACGGCATGGCTATGCGCGCGTTACCATCCCGCATCTCACGAAGCGCGCGCTCTACGAGACGTCGGGCCATTGGGAGAAGTTCGCGGATGAGCTTTTCCGCATCGAGACACGCGAAGACAAGGAGTACGCGGTGAAGCCCATGAACTGCCCGCATCACACGCAGATCTTCGATCGCCATCCGCATTCCTATCGTGAGATGCCGCAGCGGTACGCGGAAACGACCATGGTGTATCGCGACGAGCAATCCGGCGAACTCGGCGGACTCACGCGCGTGCTTTCGATCACCCAGGACGATTCCCACGTCTTCTGCCGCCACATCCAGGTGAAGGAAGAATTCTTCAAGATCTGGGACATCATCGATACCTTCTACGGTGCGTTCGGCTTCAGGCTGCGCGTCCGCCTCTCTTTCCATGATCCGGCAGCCCCGGAACGCTATCTCGGTACGCCTGAGATCTGGGCGAACGCCGAGAACGCGCTGCGCGAGATAGCTTCGGAGCGTGGCGCCGACCACTTCGAGGCGCCAGGCGAAGCGGCGATGTACGGGCCGAAGCTCGACTTCATGGCCACGGATTCTCTCGGGCGCGAGCACCAGGTGGCTACTATCCAGCTCGACATGAACCTGCCTGAACGCTTCGATCTCACGTGCGTCAACGAAAAGGGCGAAAAGGAGCGCATCGTCATGATCCACTGCGCCATCATGGGAAGCATCGAGCGATTCAGCGCGGTCATGCTCGAACACACGGGCGGCAATCTCCCGCTCTGGCTCTCGCCCGAGCAGGTACGCATCGTGCCGATCGCCGAGGCACATCATGCGTACGGCAAGGAAGTCGCTGCGAAGCTGCAGGAAGCGGGTATTCGCACAGAGATTGATGCGAGCAACGATTCCCTGGGTAAACGCATCCGCGAGGCCAAGAGGCAAAAGCTGCCCTACGTACTCGTCCTTGGGAACGCGGAGATGGACGCAAAGACCGTCACCGCTGAGAGCCGCGACCACGGCAAACTCGAAGGACTCCCGCTCGACGAATTCAGCACGCGCCTTACGAAGGAAATTGTCGAACACCTATAAGCCCCGCCGCAGGAAGAGCCCGCCCGGCCGCGTACGCAGTCGGGCGGGCTCTTCCGCATTTTGTATTACGCGACGCACCTATGCACCCAGAGTCGCGAGCGCCCTCGTGAGTGCGAGCTTCGCGCCCGTGATACCGACCGAATAGGATGAATCGACAGCCGTAACGAAGGCGGTCACGAGCTTTTCGAGGACGGCCGTTGCGCACGCATCGGTAAGGCGCTTCACCTCCGGATGCACCGGCGTCCCCTCGAGACGTGCGCGATATGCATCATCAAGCGCACAAGCGACTTGTGTAAGGAACGCCTCCGCGTCTCCCCCGCTGCGTATGACCGCGCGCAAATACGCGAACGCCTGCTCACGGTCTCCGCGAACGAGTATCTCAAGGAACGCAGGGATCTCTGCGGGCACGAGCATGGGAACGGCTTCCGAGGCGCGGGCGGGCGCACCTGCCGGTTTCGTCGCGTTCGGCTGTGCTGGTATGGGCTCAACGCTCTCGTAGACGGGCTCCACGTGCTCATAGACCGGTTCTACTTTCTCATATACCGGCTCAAGGTGCTCATAGACGGGCTCAACCTGTTTCGGTACGGGCGCCGAGCGGCGCGAAAGACCCTTCACGATATCGTCGACCGTAAGCGACCCTCCGGTTGCGAACGACTTGAAACCTTCATAGCTCGAATAGCCTGAAGCGGGCGGTGCGCTCGGTCGCGCCGGCGGAGGCTCATCATGCACGGGTGCGGAGTGCGTCGGAGCCGACAGACGCGCCTCGATCATCTCCGGCGCCGCGTTTATCGTGGCGGCCACACGTGCCCCGAAGGTGCGCAGACGCATATTCGCGAACGGCATGGCGTTGAAGAGGACAAGGTACGCGAGTGCAAGCGACCAGCCGATGAGCGCGATCCAGTAGACGACCGTCCCGAACGGCCCGAGATCAAGACCGGTGTAGGGGATCTGAGACAGATAGAGGTATGCGAGCGGCTGCGTCGTCGGGTGCGAGAAGAGCGTCACCGTGGGTGGCGGCACGCCACCTCCTCCCCCGCCACCTCCGCCACCGCCACCGCCACCGCTGGTAACGGCGAGCGTCGCCGAACATGTAAGCGTTTGCCCGGTCGTCGCATGGAACGTGCCTGTGTAGGTGTACGTCCCGGCCGTCGTCGGGGCAACGGTGAGATGCCCCGGAGAGGTCGTGCCCGTGGCGATCCCATTATCGATATCAACCGTCGAGATTTCCGCGCCGCCCCAAGTAAGCGTAGCGCTGCTGCCCGCATTCATAGAAGTCGGACTCACGGTCATGGTGCAGGAAGGCCCGCCGCCTCCCCCGCCTTCGCCTACGGTGACCGTCGTCGTACAGGTCGCGGATTGACCATCCGGAGCTACCGCGGTCCCGGTGAACGTCATATCCGCCGTGATAGCCTTCGAGGTCGTTGTCCCGCTAATGGCCGGGGACACGCTCCCGATGCCCTGATCGATGCTGAATGTACCGGCTCCCGGCGCGTTCCAGGAGAGCACGATATGATCACCGGAACTCACCTGTGACTGGCTCGCTGAAAGTGAGCAGGACACTGGTTGCGGCGCGGTCACCGCGATCGGCGCGCTACAGTGCACGGTGCCTCCCGGTCCCGTTGCAGTACCGGTGTAGGTCGTATCCGCGGTCGGCGAGACCGTTGTGGAACCGCCGCTCGTCGTTACGGTGCCTACGCCGTTGTCTATTGAAAACGAGGTCGCGTCGGTCGTGGTCCATGAGAGCGTCGAGGAGTCGCCCTTCGTGATCGAGGAGGGATTCGCGATGAGCGTGCAGGTAGGCGCGGGGTTGCTCGTTACGGTGACGGTAGCCGTACATGCCGCCGTCCTGCCGTTATTGTTCGTGGCCGTGCCGGTGTAGGTCGTCGTGGATTTTGGCGAGACGTTCACGGATCCCGCATGAATCGGCGTAACCGCGCCGATGCCGTTATCAATCGAGAAAGCGTCCGCATCCGTCACGAACCACGAAAGCGCCGACGTACCGCCCTGCGTGATCGATGCCGGATCCGCGGAGAGGGTACACGCAGGCGTCTGAAGCTTCGCAACATTTACGGTCGTCCCACAGGTAACGGTCGAGCCGTCATAGCCCACTGCCGTGCCGGTGTAGGTTACCGAGGAAGCCGGCGTAACGGTCGTTGAGCCGGAAGCGACCGGCGTGAGGTACCCCACGCCGTTGTCAACGAAGAAGCTCTTCGCGTTGGTCGTGGTCCATGAGAGCGCCGAGGAGTCACCCTGCGTAATGGTAGTCGGCGCGGCAGAGAGCGTGCAGGTAGGCGCTCCCGGCTGCGGCGGAGGCGGTGCCGTGATGGTTGCCGAGCATGAAGCCGTTTTCGTCTGGGATCCGCTCGTTACCGAAACCGTACCCTGTTTCGTACCCGCGGTATCGTACGATTTCGTGACTGAAGAGGACGACCCGGAAAGCCCGTCCGTACCGCTCCACGAGTAACCATAGGAACCCGTGCCGCCCGAAGCGGATGCTGTCCATGTCACGATATCCCCGGTTTGAGCCGATGCAGGAGATGCTGCGCAGGAGACCGTGAGCACCGGGATGACTGCAACCAGCGCGCTACAGTGCACGGTGCCTCCCGGTCCCGTTGCGGTACCGGTGTAGGTCACCGAAGCAGTCGGAGTCGCACTCGTCGAGCCGGAAGCGACCGGCCGTACGCTGCCGATGCCGTTGTCGATTGAGAACGAGGTCGCATTCGCCGTCGTCCAGGAGAGAGTCGTCGCGTCTCCCGCGACGATCGAGGACGGAGAGGAGGAGAGCGAACAGGTGGGAGGAGGCGGAGTCACCTTCACCGTAGCCGAGCAGGTCGTCTGGCCGCCAGGGCCCGAGACGGTCATGGTGTATTCGGTAGAAGAGGTGAGCGACACCGATGTCGAACCGGAGTCGACGGGAGAGACGCTTCCAACACCATGATCGATGACGGCGCCCGTCGCCGCGTTCGTCGACCAATGCAAGGTCGCGGAGCCGCCGCCGACCGGAAGCGCGGTTGGGTTTGCAGAGAGAGTGCAGGTGGGCACGACTGCTGGAGGAGGCGGAGGGGGCGGTGGCGGTGGCGGTGGCGGCGGAGGGGGTGCCGGAGGCGGTACACAGCACGGCGGAACAACCTGCGCGAACACTTGCGCGGGCGTCGTGAGGCCGGTCGCGAATGCAATCGTCATGCCGAAAGTCACCGTAGCGAGCACCGTGAAGAGGCCGATAAGTATCGGTCGTCGGTTGCTGAACGCGATGAGCTCTTGCGCTGTTTTTTTCATGATGAAATACGTGAACCCGCCCCGCCGCTTGCGCGGCGTACAAAAAAGAGGAGGTGGTCGGTGCGGGCAGATGGTTAGTTCATCTGCCCGCACCTACATTCACCAGGGACAGTTCCAATTGAGCCAGAGCTCCGAGACCGTCCCGAGACGTGTGAGCGGCGAACCCGCCGCCATGAAGGACGCCTTGTCCGAGTAGATGACCGCAAGCATGCGATCAGCACTCGGAATCCGCGCGTGCTTCACGTCCTCGATCCTGAACCACCGGGCGACCTGCGCATCATCCCGGCGCGTATAGTCTTGCCAGCGGACACCGAGGCCGCAGCTCTGCGTACCGTCTGCACGACGGACACAAATCCACAACCGGTAGTCGCCGGAAGACTGTGTAGCGACCAAGGCGGGCTCGCGCACGATGGCATAGCCGTTCTTCTGCGCAACCCAGCTGCCGATGCCCCAACTCGGTGCATCGGTAAGCTCGTCCTCGAACGAGAACGTGCACTCCGGGTCCGGACAGTGCTCGACGAAGGGGGATTCCCATTCGGTCTCGCCGGCCCGCAAGAGACCCGTGCACGCATACTGGGCGATGTCGGTCGGACCCGTGTTGTGGATCCGGACCTCGTCACCCTTCTCGACGGGGATGAGCACGTCCACGCAGCCGGACTCCCGGGCCGGGCCCTGCACCGGATTGGCGCAGTCGCTTTGCAGCATCGGCTTATGCGAGACGGGGTCGCCCCACATCACTTCCGCATGGTGCAGATGGCGCGTCACGCAATTCACGAGCGGATACCACTCGATCTTTCCGTGCGCACCGAACCGGTAGGCCAAGCACGCCGAGCGGTAGCGCCCATGCACCGTGACTGGCACGAGGGAACGCACATAGTCAGGTGTCTGCGCGAGCGAGACGATAGGTGCCTCCGACTTGCGCAGTGTCTCATAGATTTCTCTCGGTGTAGCCGGTCGCGCCTCGTGGCACGCGACGGGATCGAGCGGCGTATTGCCGCTATGATCCTTCTCGAGCGACGCCTGGATGAGCGACGCCAAGCGCTTTGGCGTACCGGCCATCCGGCAATACGGATTGCCGCGCGGGGCGGCCTCCGCTGCCGGAATAAGCGACAGTTTGAACTCCGGCAGCGGCAGCGTTGCCGTAGCCAGAGCCGATGAGCGATAGGTGATCTTCGGCGCAACCCCGAGTGCGAGCAGCGCGACGAGCACGACAATGAGCTTTCTCATTGGTGTTCCTCCTCTATTGCGCCACTCTCGTTTCGAGAGAGGCATGGTTGAAAGTACGGTACGGAGCTACCACGGCTCCGGACTCTTCTTGCGAAGAGTCATCCGATTGCTGCTACGAGGCCGTAATCGGATGACTGCCCACAAAATCGGCGGTGACCACGAACCGGTCGGTTTTCGCGGCGAAAGAATCGCACGTGGAGAGCGTGAGTACCTTCCCGCTCACGGACAGCGGGATCGCGGCTGAAGTCGCATTCTCCTTCTCGACGCTCCGCACGCTATAGAGGTACGCGGCGTCAGATGAATAGATCGTGATGGTGTCCCCGGGATGAAGCTTCTGGATGCCGTCAAAGGTCTTGTAGGCCTGGTTCCGTACGACGGGAAGATAGCTCGAATGGCCGAACAGGATGAGATTACCATCTTCTCCGAGTTTTACCGAGGTCGGGTAGCGGACCGCTCCCTTGAGAAGAAGCGCATCAAGTGCAGCGATGTCGGTCGTGTCAGGGTTCGCGATAGTTGCCGAGAGATTGATGACGGGAATCGAGATCTTCACAGGGTCTTCGCCAATCCCTGCAAGCGCGGGCGCGGCATCCACAGATGCCACGAGAGATGTGCTCGACGCAAGCGTTATCCCGTCTGCAGGAACGGCGGAAGCGACCGGTGCATCCGGAAGCAGCCCAAGGACGGAAAGCGCATACACGGACAGCAGGAATACGGATAGCGTGAGTGCAAGGAAGGTCCACTTCCTCGTATAAGCAAGCCTGGCCGCCCGGACGAGCCGAGCCGTGATGCGTACCAACCCCTCCATATCGTCTTGCCAACAAATACACCGTATTGTCAATATCGTCAAGCCGCGGTACGAAAGCTTGACAGCCAATAACATTATTGTAAATTACCTATCTCATGGACCCGCTCACCCCGAACCCAGGAACCCGCGAATCCGCCCGGAATGGACTTGCGATTGTTGGCTTCGTCGCGCTCGTCGCGCTTGGCATGTGGCTCGCAGTCTATTCGGCGCGCTTCGTCCCTGCCGCCGTCGATCACCTCGGCGCCGCTGCCGTCTACCTGAGTTCCGCATTCTCTCCTTCCCCGAGACCTTCGCTTTCCGTCGTCCCTGACGCGACGTCGACGGTCGAGAGCGCACTCTCATCTTCATCAACGACCGCGGCCGCCCCGCAAACCTCGCGTACGCCCGCAACGCCTCACTACCCCGTGCCGCAACCCGGACGCGAGACGTCGACGACCACGACGATCTCGGGCGCTACGCCGACGGGCACGTACTATGGTCTTCCCGACCTCGCGGTAACCATCGACCGGATCGGCTATCTCGCGACCACCTCCGCAGAGTCCTTCGTCGCGAGCTCGACGGTCCCCCACGGCTCCCGGCCGGCAATCGTCTTCACGGTGAAGAACGTGGGCACGAACATCTCGCAGCCCTGGAACTTCACCGCGAAGATCCCGACGCAGACCGCCTATGTCTACACCGCGCCAACACAGCAGGTGCTGCGCCCTGGTGAAAGCATCCAGTTCACGCTCGGCTTCGATGAGGCGAATGCCGGCGCGAAGCAGTCCATCTCGATACACCTGAACCCGGGCGGCTCGGACGCGACCACGGCCAACAACGACGCGTCGGCGATGCTCACCATCCTCGGCTCCTGAGCGTGCGGCAATCCGCCCCGCGTGAAAGCCGCGGGGCGGATTACGTTAGGTATAGATCGGGACCTTCTGACTGGAACGAGTAAAGCCCCCGGCACGATGCCGTGGGCTTTACTCGTTTCGTTTACACGTCCAAGGTCGCGGCTTTCGCATTCGACTGGATAAACGATTTGCGGCTTGCGACGTCGGTACCCATGAGGATGTCGAAGATCCTGTCGGCAGCCTCGGCATCTTCGACCGTAACCCGCTTCAGCACGCGATGAGCCGGATCCATCGTGGTCTCCCAGAGTTCGGACGCGTTCATCTCACCCAGGCCCTTGTAGCGCTGCACGTTCGCACGTGCGCTCTTCTTCACCTTCGGCGCACCCGCTTCCTCCTCAGCTTCGTTCTCAATCGGCGCTTCTTCGCTCGATTCGACGGCATCCTCTTCGGCGACGCCCATCTCCTTCAGTATCTTCGCCTTCTCCGCATCCACATAGGCGTAGCGTACCTCCTTACCGCGGGTGATCTTATAAAGCGGCGGCTGCGCGATGTAGACAAATCCGCCGTCGATGATGGCGCGGAAATGACGGTAGAAGAGCGTCAGGATGAGCGTCCGGATGTGCGCGCCGTCCACGTCGGCATCGGTCGCGATGATGAGCTTGTGGTAGCGGAGCTTCGAGAGATCGAAGATGTCGCCGATCGCGGTGCCCAAGGCGACCACGAGATTCTTCACCTGTTCGGAGGCAAGCATCTTGTCGAGACGCGCCCGCTCGACGTTCAGGATCTTGCCGCGCAAGGGCAGGATGGCCTGCGTACGGCGGTCGCGTCCGGTCTTCGCGGTGCCGCCTGCCGAGTCTCCCTCTACGATGAAGAGCTCGGACTCTTCAGCAGATTTCGTCTGGCAGTCCGCGAGCTTCCCTGGGAGCGTCATACCCTCGAGCGCTCCCTTGCGGAGCACCGAGTCCTTCGCGGCCTTCGCGGCCTTACGCGCCTTCAAGGCAAGCAGCACCTTGTTCACGATCGCCTTCGCGTCGTCGGGATTTTCCTCGAGGAAGGCCGCGAACGCTTCGCCGAATACGGTCGCGGTCGCGCCTTGGGCCTCGACGCTCCCGAGCTTCGCTTTGGTCTGCCCTTCGAACTGGATCTCCGGCAGCTTCACGCTGACAACCGCGGTGATGCCCTCGAGCACGTCGTCGCCCGTGAAGTTCTCGTCCTTCTCCTTGATAAGGTTCGCCGCGCGCCCGTAGGTGTTCAGGGTGCGCGTGAGGGCCGTCTTGAAACCAGTTACGTGCGTCCCGTGCTCAGGATTGTAAATATTGTTCGCAAACGCAATGAGCCGCGGCGTAATGTCGTCCACGTACTGGAGCGCGACCTCGACGGCGACGCCGTCCTGCTCCTTGTCGACGTAGAAGATGTTCTTATGGACCGGTGTCTGATACTTGTTGTAGAAGGCGACGAGCGAACGGAGACCGCCCTCGAAGAAGAAGGTCATGGAAGGAACGTCGAGCGGGAGCTCGCGCAAGTAGAATGCGTCGTCTGCTTCCATCCCGGCGCGCGTGTCCTCGCGTGCATCAATCACCGTGATGCGAACGTCCTTCACAAGATACGCCTGCTGTCGAAGATGGTTCACAATTTTCTCCCAGTTCCATTCAATGCCGCCAGTGAAGATGCTCGCATCGGGGCTGAACATGACGATCGAACCCTGTCGCTTCGTCTTGCCGACCTGCTTCACCTTCGCGAGCGGCTTGCCGATCCTGTATTCCTGCATGTGGATCCCGCCGTCCTTGTGGACGAGCACTTTCATGTTGGTCGAGAGCGCGTTCACAACGGAGGCGCCGACGCCATGGAGACCGCCTGAGACCTTGTAGCCGGAATCTTCGCCGCCGAACTTGCCGCCCGCGTGGAGCGTCGTCATGATCGTCTCCAGGGCCGAGACCTTCGTCTTCGGATGGATGCCGACAGGAATGCCGCGGCCGTTATCGACTACGCGCACGTAGCCGCCCGGAAGGAGCGCCACCTCGATGTCGTCGGCGTAGCCGCCCATGGCCTCGTCGCGCGCGTTGTCGAAGATCTCCCAGATGAGGTGATGGAGGCCCTCGGGACCGGTCGTCCCGATGTACATGCCCGGGCGCTTCCTGACCGGTTCAAGTCCCTCGAGCACCTGGATGCTCGAGGCGTCATAGGAGGATTTCTTGATCTCGTTTTCAGCCTTTTTAGCCATAAAAATAGCCGCGCTTCGGTTATTCCTAGTATACCACGGCGCGGTCGATTTTACGCGCGTTTCCGGGTAATCTCGATGCCGGGGACGGCATCCGGCCAGACGGCCTTTTTCTGTACAGAGACGGTGATTTCCTTCGCGCGGTCGTCCATAAAAATCGCCTTGGCGACGTCCTCGGCCAATGCTTCGACAAGATAATAGCTCTTCCGCGCGAATACCTCCTCGACGCAGCCGCGCAGGAAGTCAAAATCGATCGTATCCGGGAGCGAATCCGACTTCCCTGCCGCGCCTACATCGCATCCGACCCGCAAAGAGACCTCGAACTCCTGCTCCACGTGGCGTTCATGATCATGATGGCCGTGGATCCCGATGATCTTCAGATGTGAGAGCGTGACGTAGTCCATGACTAAAGAAGATGCGCGTCGTCGTTAAGCGTTATGAGCTGCCACCCCCTGTCGTTCGTATGAGAGATATGACTCACTCCCGTGTTCTCGGTCTTAAAATGACGGAGCATCTGCACGAATTGGCTTCTCAAGAAGTCATCCCTAAAGAGCACTGAGCCCATGAGGACTCTCAAGAACGCGCCGTGCGTGACGACGCACAATGATGCGGCCTCGTGATTCCGCAGGAAGTCGAGCGCCGCTTGCGCACGTTCGGAAAGTTCTCGGAAATTCTCTTCGTCGGAATGACGGTAGTCAGGGTGGTTCTGCGCATCCATCGCAGCAAGTGCTGCAATCCGTTCCGGGTGATCCTTCGGTTTTCCTCTGAGCACGCTCGCTTCTCCCGTCTCAACGAAGAGCTCACTCGGCTCCACCATGAGGCCCGTGGCTTCCGCGATCGCGCTTGCAGTATCAAGCGCGCGCGGATAGGTGCTCGATACGAGCGCCTCGATAGCAAGATGCTTGATGCGTTCCGCAACGATCTGCGCCTGCTTCTTGCCGCGCTCGGTAAGTGCGGAGTCACGTCCGCGAAAGATACCGTCGACATTGCTATCCGTCTCCCCGTGCCGGACGAGGTAGACGTGCTTCACAATCTCCATGCGCCTATCGTAGCGCACCGCGGATGCGCCTGCTACACTCGGACATCATGGAGATACAGATTGACCGCAGCGAAGAAATGCACCTTCGGAAGGAGCTCGAGGCGCGTAGCGATTTCGAGGCCATCCGCGAACGTCGCTACCTCGCGATGCCCGATCTCTCCCGTACGCCCGGCAGCCCGCTCCACGAGCTCGTCGAGCGGGTAAAGCGGGTGCCGACGCTTGCCGGATTCGACGTCATCGAAATTCCTGAGATCGTACCGGCAGACATATCGTTCGACCTCTTCGACTTTCCGCCAGACCATCCGGCGCGCTCGCAGAGCGATACCTACTACGTGGATGCAAACAACATCCTACGAACCCATGACACTGTTTTCTGGTACTACTACCTCACCGATCCGCGCGTGAAGGAGCGTCTTGCGAAAGGAGAATCCATGGGCGCGATCTGCTACGGCAAGGTATACCGCAAGGACGAGATCGACAGCCGCCATATGAATGTCTTCCATCAGTTGGGCGGCTGGTATATCGCGCCGGATACCGAAGCGGTGACCGTCGAGGACCTGAAGGGGACGCTCGCGCAGATCGCGAGGAGCGTCTTCGGCGAGTCCGTTGGATTCCGTTTCAATCCGGACACCTTCCCCTACACCGATCCTTCGCTCGAGCTCGAGTTGAACGTGAAGGGCACGGCGGCAGAAGGACCCGCCAAAGGCGAGTGGCTCGAGCTATTGGGCGGCGGCATGCCAAAAACGAGCGTGCTGAAGAAAATGGGCGTGACGGGCTATCACGGCTGGGCGTTCGGCTTTGGTCTCGAGCGGCTTGCGATTGCGAGCATGGCGCTGCCGGATATCCGGCTCCTCTGGAGCGACGACGCGCGTGTGAAGCGGCAGCTCGTGCTCGGAGAGACCTACCACGAGGTCTCGAAGTATCCGCCCTCCTTGCGTGACATTTCCTTCGTCGTGCCGAAGACCTTCGTGCCGAACGATTATTTCGACCTCGTGCGCGAAATCGGCGGCGACCTTGTCGAGGACGTAGCGCTCCTCGACCGCTACGAGAACGACGCGAAGTTCGGACCGAACAAGATGAGCTACGCCTACCGTATCACCTATCGCGCGCTCGACCGCACGCTCACGAGCACCGAGGTCGACGCGCTCCATACGCGGCTCGAACACGCGACCGCCGAGGCATTCGCCGCCACGATCCGCTAGGTTTTCCTTCACTAGAAATACCGGCGCCACGGTGCTATTCTGGGAGTCATGAGCCCGGGGCTGATCGCCTACCCGTTCCTGTTCGTGGCCATTTTCTTCGAATCGTTCATCCTGGTCACGTTCCTCTCGAAACCCGCGCGCGACGCGCGGAAGCGCTCCCCTGCCTCCGGTAACTATCCGAAGGTGGCGGTCATCGTACCCTGCTATAACGAGGAATCGACCATCGGCGGCACGGTGGAATCGCTCCTCGCGCTCGACTACCCTACCGGCCGGCTCGAAGTAATCCTTGTCGATGACGGCTCGACGGATACGACGCCCGCGACGATGGATCGCTACCGCGCGCATCCGCAGGTGAAAGTGATCCGCAAGGAGAACGGAGGGAAACACACCGCACTGAATGCGGGCATTGCGCAGACAGATGCCGATCTCATTGGCTGTCTCGATGCCGACTCGTTCGTCGAACCGGATGCGCTCAAGGAAATCGTTCCCTGTTTCGACCGCCCTGAAGTAGCGGCCACGACGGCTGCCATGACCGTGCACGAACCGAAGAATCTCCTCGAACACATGCAGAACGCCGAGTACACGTTTGGCGTGACGCTGCGCCATGCGCTCGCGGCCGTGAACGGGCTCTATGTGACGCCCGGCCCGTTCTCGTTCTACCGGCGCGCGGTCGTGGTCGCGCTTGGGGGATTCCGCGAGGGACATAAGACGGAGGACATGGAGATGGCGCTCCATATCCAGCGCGCTGGCTATGAGATAGACAATGCGCCGCGCGCGCGTGTCTATACGAAGGCCCCGCGCACAGTCGGCAAGCTCGTCAAGCAGCGTACCCGTTGGACGACCGGGTTCATGCGCAACGTGATGCACGAGTATCGCGATCTCGTCGGCAATCCATCGTTTGGCGCGCTCGGACTTATCGTGCTTCCGATCGCGGTGCTCGCGATCGCGAGCGGCCTCATACTCTTCTCGCTCTTCCTCTACACGTCGATCGCCCAGGTCATCCTCATGATCTCGGTACGCCAAGGGATCCCGCTCGGGTATGCGTTCCTGCCTTCCTTTCCTCATTTCGATTGGTTCTACCTGCCTTCTTCGCTCTACATCTTCCTCGGTATAACCGCACTGTTTGCCTCGCTCATCATGATCGCCATGGGCAAACGGCTTTCTCGCTCCCCGCAGTCGCTCCCGGTCGGCCTTCTCGCCTATACCCTGCTCTACGGCTTCGTCGCTCCGCTCTGGCTCCTGCGTGCCACGGCAGACGTCGCGATCGGCAAGCAGCGCCGCTGGAAATAAGCCGCTTCCTACGCTAGAGTCCGAGCTATGTCGATAGTTACTCGCAACAGCCTCATCGCGCTCGGTATAACCGTGGTCCTCGTGGGCACCGTCGCCTACGCCATCAGCTACCTGAACCAGCAGCGCGTGGCCGAGCTCTCCGCTATCGAGGATCAGCTCTCGATCGATACGCTGTCGCTCGATACCCAATTCTCGCTGCTCGAGACCGCCCCCTGCGATACGGCCTCCTCGACCGACCTTACAGGCGAGCTCACCGACCTCGGGAACCGGCTCGCCTATGCGGAAGGACAGCTCGGCAGTGACAACGCGGAAGTCATACGGCTGAAGGAGCAGTACTCCCTGCTTGAGATCCGCGACTATCTCATTACGAAGCAGCTCGCAGCCGCGTGCGGCACGAAGCCGATCACGGTCCTGTATTTCTACAGCAACGCGGGCGATTGCGCTGAGTGTGCGAAGGCTGGCTATGCGCTCTCTTACCTGCGCGATACCTACCCCGCGCTTCGCGTGTATTCCTTTGACTACAATCTGAACCTCGGCGCCCTCACGACGCTCATAAAGGTAGAGAAGCTGAAGGATGCGCTCCCTGCGTTTATCATAAACGGGAAGCACTTCTACGGTTTTACCTCGCTCGCTGATCTCGAGGGCGATTTCCCCAAGGGCGCGCTCGCTACCTCGACCGCCACGACCACGCGGCGCTAAGCTTCGCCTTTGCCGCCCCCGTCGCGACGCGCGAAACCCGCCTTCCGGCGGGTTTCGCGTTCTACCCCGTTAGAGCCGGAGGTGAGATTCGAACTCACGACCTGCTGTTTACAAAACAGCTGCTCTGACCGACTGAGCTACTCCGGCTCTAGCGGGACAGCCAAGACGAGGTACGGAGGCCGCCGTGCTTACGGCGTCTCGCTCTCCGCCTGCGCAGCAGAGAGCTCGCTCTTGAAATCCGAGAGCTTGCGCACGAATTCGCGCGATGCCGCGCGCGTCGGGCGAACGGTCGACTCCTCATGTGTGCGCAAATGGCGCACGACGCGAGTGAGCACGCGCTCGACAATCCGGACCGCCTGGAGCACGAGA
Source organism: Candidatus Kaiserbacteria bacterium (assembly GCA_027451665.1). Taxonomy (GTDB): domain Bacteria; phylum Patescibacteriota; class Minisyncoccia; order Phycocordibacterales; family Phycocordibacteraceae; genus C7867-001. The sequence goes on along the minus strand of DAIDIW010000002.1, from coordinate 3,558 downwards.
TGTGCGAGGTCGTGACCAGCGCGCTTCCACGCGCGCTCCGTCTCTTCGCGCAGGAATGCCGCAAGATCCACATGCGTCATGATGAACTCGACCCGGTCGACGCGCGTGTCGAGCTTCCCGCGGCTGCGGCTCAAGAATCGTACGCCGTGCGCCGTCTCATAGCGCGTGAGCGCGAGGAAGCCCGTGAAGAGGACGAGAGAGCTCGCGATGGCAATAAGATATCCCATGCTAGCGTGCGGAAAGGCGGCTGAACGCGGTCACCTCGACACGTTCGCCGAACTTCTGGGTGGCTTCGTTCAGGAGGTCGCGGATCTTCCGGTTCTCATCTCTTATGAACGGCTGGTCGAGGAGTACCTGGTCCTCAAAGTAGCTCGCGAGCTTGCCGTCGAGAATCTTCTGCTTCATATCCTCCGGCTTGCCCTCTACCTCCTTCTCGAACACCGCGATCGCCGCCGATTTCGCATCCTCGGGGATCTGGTCCGCCGAGACGTACTTCGGCGCAGTCGCAGCCACCTGCATCGCGATTGTGCGCGCAAGATCAGCAAACTCAGGATTCTTCGCGACGAAATCCGTCTCGCAGGAGAGCTGTGCGAGCGCGCCGATCGTCCCCTCATGCGTATAGGTACCGATCCATCCAGCGCCGAGCTCACGGTCAGCCTTCTTCTCGGCAGCTGCCGAAGAGCGTTTCTTCAGGATGACCTCGGCCTGAGCGAGGTCGCCGCCCGCCTCTTCGAGCGCTTTCTTGCACTGCATGATGGAAACGCCCGTCTTGTCTCTCAGACCCTTTATGGTTTCTGTCGTGATCGCCATGATAGTGGTTCTAGTATCACAAATAAGCGCTCAATTTTCAATCGTGAGCAGGCGCGGACGAGGACCGCGTCGCGTCAAAAGTCGACCTTGCCGTTAGGCGGCCTGACCTTTCTGATATGCGTCTACCAGCTCTCCGAGGATGAGGCGCACCGTCTCGCGCGAAGCGTCGTTCGCAACGACCGGGTAGGCCGCGTCGGAGAGATCGCAGTCGCTCGACATGATGGCAATCACAGGGATGCCTGCCGCACGCGCCTCCTTTACCGCATGCTTCTCATGCCGCGTGTCGACGACAAGGAGCGCGTCCGGGCGCTTCGAGAGGTCCGTGATACCGTCGAGACGCTCTGACAGACGTGCTGCTTCGCGTTCGAGACGCACGACCTCGAGCTTCGTGTGCTGCTTTGCAAGCGTACCGGCGGCCTTCTTCTCCGTGAGATCCGCAAGACGATCGATACGCTTCTTGATCTCCGGCCAATTCGAGATTGTGCCCCCGAGCCAGCGTGTCGCGACATAGGGTGCGCCCGCCTTCTCCGCCGCCTCACGAACGAGCCCCGCGATCTCGGTCTTGCCGCCCACGAAGAGCACGGTCCGGCCGTCCTTCGCGAGGGTTGCGAGGACGCGCTTCGCCGACTCGAGACCGGCCACCGTCTTTGTGAGATCGATGATATCCTGACGGCCCTTCATCCCGATGAGGTATCCCTTCATCGAGGGGTGGCGCCGGCTCTTGACCTGCGCGAAATGCGCCCCCGATTCGAAGAGGCGCTGGACGTCCTGCGAAGTAGCGTTTTCCTGCATGTGTGGGGCTACTGTACCCCAGGAGATGCAAAATCGCAACCAGGGGCAATCGTTCTCTTCATGCTTCCTCCGCGGCGCCTATCCCGGCCCCGGCAGTGGCCGCCTGAAGCGCGTCCATAATGGGATCGAGCCCGCCTGAGAGAATCTTCGGCAGGTTGTGCCAGGTCTCTTTGAGACGATGATCCGTCACGCGGTCCTGGAGAAAATTGTAGGTACGAATCTTCTCGGAGCGGTCGCCCGTGCCGATCTGCTCTTTCCGCTCAGCGGCATGCTTTTTCGCCTCTTCCTCCTCATGGAGCGCTTCGAGCTTCGCCGAGAGGATGGCCATCGCTTTCTCGCGGTTCGCCTGCTGGCTGCGCTCGGCCTGGCTCCGCACCTCGAGACCGGTCGGCGTATGGATGAGCCGCACAGCAGTTTCCACCTTGTTCACGTTCTGACCGCCGGCGCCGCCGGCACGCGAGAATTCCATGACGATATCCGCCGGGTTGATCTCGACAGTGGTCTTCGGCCGGATAGGCAGCACCGCTACCGAGGCAGTCGAGGTATGGATGCGCCCTGATTTCTCCGTCGCCGGTATGCGCTGCACCCGGTGGACGCCGGTCTCGTAGCGCAGCGCATCGTAGGCATCGCTGCCCGAGACCTCGAGCGTCGAATCATCCACAAGCCTCGTCTTCCAGCCTCGCGCTTCCGCGTACTTCTGGTACATCTCCATGAGATCATGTGCGAAAATATTCGCCTCGTCGCCTCCCGCGCCCGCGCGGAATTCCATGACCACCGAAGTCGGCTTCGCAGCCTCTTCCTTCTCTTTGTCGAGGATACGCGCGATCTCGGCGAGCAGGTCCCCCTGACGCGCGCGGATGCGCTTTTCATCCTCTTCAGCGAGCGTCCGGAGCTCCGCATTCTCTCCCGCCGCGGTATGCGCGTCTGCCGCCTCCTCTTCAAGGCGCTCGTACTCCTCCGCGAGATACGCGGTGGAGAAATTCTTCTTGAAATCAGGCGAGTATTCCATCAGGTTCCTCTACTCTATCACTCTATTCTCCTCACGAAGAAAATGCTCCGATTTTTCGGGCTCTCGGAGCGCGAGAGCGAACCGATTTTTCAGCAGAAAAATACGGCGTACCGAAAAATCGGAGCACTTTCTGAGTCCTTACTTCTTCTTCGCCGCGCGCTGCTTGAAACGCTCCACGCGTCCCGTCTTGTCGAGCATGCGGTCCTCGCCCGTATAGAACGGGTGGCTCTTCGAGGAGATTTCCACGACAAACTTGGGATATTCCCTCCCTTCGAACGTCGTCGTCTCCGTGGTCCGGATAGTAGAGCCGATGAGGAACTGCGCGCCGGAGGCGAGATCCTCGAACACGACCGGACGATAGTCGGACGGATGGATGTCTTTCTTCATACGGCGAGAGCATACCACGCGGACGGCGGAGACGCCATCCTGCCCTCCTACGGAGTCTCCTGCGAGGATCCATGCCGCAGACCGAGCGCGGCAAGACCTGCGAGAACGATGACGCCGAGCGCAATGAGCACGTAGGTTACGTTTGGAAAGCCGGTATGGCCCGTCGCGCCTGCGGTGGTGGTCGCGGTACCCGGGACGCCGGTTGTGGTCGAGCTCACGGGTGTGGCTGCAGGCGGCTTAGGAGCAGTTAGATGCGTAGACGGTGACTTTGTCGGCGGCGGCGGCAATTTCGAAGGATTCGTCTCATATGCCGGCGGGGTGGCCGGATGGGTGCTCGTCGCCTGCGCTGCTGCTGCAACAGGCGTTAAGAAGAGGACGAGGGCAAGAAGAGCGGTAAGTCGTGTGTACATAGGGTAAGTTAGAATTCCTTGAAATTCGATACCACGTTCACAATCGCATTCCCGCTCGCGGCGGTCGCAGAGGTGCCTCCGGTGCAGGTTATCGTGTAGGTGGTTTGTCCGGTAACGGTATCAGGAGCGGAACCGGACAGGTTCCCGTTC
>DAIDIW010000001.1 GCA_027451665.1 Candidatus Kaiserbacteria bacterium | reverse complement strand
TTCTGAACTTGGCCGCGAAGGGGAGGTATCCTAGACGGCTTCCGAACCGAAAAACGCACTGTGCTCTTCGGATAGGTACGCTAGAATATGGCTCTATTGAGCCATAGAATCCTAGTCGCTTGCATTAGCACTACGTGGTGCAGGATGCGGGAATCGAACCCGCGCCCAGTGCTTGGGAAGCACTTATTCTGCCACTAAACTAATCCTGCACTGAAGACGAAAACCGATTCTACTCCTAGACTAATGCTACGCAAAATGCGGAGCCGGGACTAGGATCAGAACCAATCAAGCACCCGGCGCCACCAGGGTACCGGTGGCGTCGTGCTCGCCGTCTGTGGCGGCACGACTACGATAACCTCTTCTCCGGGCTTTGCAACGCCGAAGGCAGTGCGGATCGCAGCATCCCGGCCGAGCGGTGTCGCGAGCGTCGCGAGATTATTCTCGAGCTTCTGCTTGCGCGTTTCGAGCGCGTCATATTGCGCCTTCGTGTCATGCGCCTGCGAGATGGCAATCTCCGCCTTCCCCACGAGCCCCCAGATGAGCGAACCAAGCCAGAACGCCACGAGCAAGAGTACTCCCGTCACGAGTCCCTGCCGCCATTGCTTCGCCCGCATGCACAAAGTATACCCCTATCGATCGGAATCCTGGACCATTTTCATAAACACTTCTTCCGGGATATGTACTCGCCCCGTGCCGTGCTCCAAAAGCTTCTTCTTGCCCCGCTTCTGCTTCTGGAGGAGCTTCTGCTTGCGCGAGACGTCGCCGCCATAGAGGTAGCCGGTGACGTCTTTGCGCATCGCGGAGAGAGTACGCGATGCCACGATGCGGCCCAGGGCCCGCGCCTGGATCTTCGTCACGAAAAGCTGCTTCGGGAGCACGGTATAGAGCTTCTCCACCATCTTCTCCGCTTCTTCCTGAAGCCTCCGGCGCGCCACGATGCGCGCGAAGGCCAGTACCGGCTCTTCGGCAACGAGAATGTCGAGCTTCACAACGTCCGCCGGACGCTCATCGAGGAACTCGTAGGCGAGCGAGGCGTAGCCGGAGGACACGTTCTTCAGCTTGTCGAAGAATCCGCGCATGAGTTCCCGGAGCGGCATCTCTGCGGTCATCTCGACACGGCCGTCGTCATACGTCTCCGTCGAGCCCGCGATCGCTTCATGATCATAGAACATCTGCACGAGCGCCGAGACAGTCTCCGGCGGACACAGGACGATGACCTTCACCCAAGGCTCCTCGATCATCGTGATATCGCCGTGCTCAGGAAAGCGGCTCGGCGTATAAATCGTCTCTTTCAACCCGTTCGTCTTCGTAACGACATACGAGATCGTTGGCATCGTGACGACGAGCGAGAGCTCGAATTCGCGCTTCAATCGCTCGGTGATTATCTCGAGATGCAGGAGACCGAGGAAACCGCATCGGAAGCCACGGCCGAGCACGCCTGAAGATTCCTCTTCAAAGGAGAGCGAGGAATCGGAGAGCCGAAGGCGTTCGAGCGCCTGCCGCAGGTTAGGCAGATCATCCTGGCTCTCGGGATAGACGGACGCCCAAACCACAGGACGAGGGCGCTCGAACCCGGCCAGAGGGGCGAGCGTGCCCTTCACCACGAGCACCGTGTCGCCCACCGCGACCACTCCCGCTTCCTTCACACCAGTCACCACGTAGCCGATCTCGCCCGCGGAAAGCGACTCCACCGGCGTGTCGTCCGGAGCGAAGATCCCGCACTCGAGTGCCTGGAACTCCTTCTTCGCCGAGCCGAAGGTGAGGGCCTGCCCCTTCTTGAAGGTCCCGTCGAAGACGCGCAGGTAGACGGCGATGCCGCGGTGCGTGGAATAGGAGAAATCGAAGATGAGGCCACGCGGCTCCTCCTTCGCGCTTTCGCGCGGCGGCGGTATGCGCCGCACAATCTCCGCAAGAAGCTCATCGGTTCCCTCTCCGGTCTTGCCGGAGACCGCGAGAACCGTATCGACTGGGACCCCGAGAAGCTTCGCGAGCTCGGCCTTCACCTCAAGAGCCCGCGCGTAGGGCGAGTCGATCTTCGAGATGACGGGGATGATGGCGCAGCCTTGCGCCTCGGCCATCGCGAGCGTGGTCAAGGTCTGCGCCTGCACGCCCTGGGTCGAATCGACGAGGAGGAGTACACCCTCCACGGCTTTCAAGGCTCGCGACACCTCGTAGGAGAAGTCGATGTGCCCGGGCGTATCGATGAGATTCAGCACGTACGGATCCGGGGAGGAGGGCGGTCGGTACACCATCCGGACCGGCTGCATCTTTATCGTGATGCCGCGCTCGCGTTCGAGGTCCATGCGGTCGAGTACCTGGTCGCGCATCTTGCGCGATTCAATCGTACCCGTGCGTTCGAGCAGACGATCGGCCAGCGTGCTCTTACCGTGGTCGATATGCGCGATTATGGAGAAATTACGGATCTGGGCGGTCTTCACGGCCTGACTGTATCATCCTTACCGCGCTCCTTCCATGAACGAGTCACAGCTGCGTCGGCTCATCGGCAGAAGGCTCGAGAAGTGATGCACGCGGGAAACGCGCATGGATAAGCCGCGTGAGCGCCGCAACGATATCCGCGAATTCCGGATTCTTGAGCCCGTAGAGCGTAACCGCCGCTGCGACAATTCCGACGATTCCCGCAAGAAAGCCATGGTAGAAGACGATCGCCGTGCGCGTGAGCGCCTCAATCGAACCGAGGCCGGCGAGCACCGCATAGGCGAGGCCGCCAGCGACGAACGCGGCGAGGACGCCGTCGCGAAGCGGTCGCCACAGACTTCGCGCAAGGCCGGGCGCTTCGCGCTTGAGTGCGATGAGCGACCATGAGGCGAGGAAGAACTCGCCGAGCGTGGCGGCCAAAGCAAGCGAAAGGACGAGAGTGCCTTGGACGTCTGCGACGCGGAAGGTGCCGGCAAGCCACGCCGTAAATCCAGTGTGGCTGTTCATCCATACAAACATGAGCGCGACGGCTGCGGTGAAGAGTGCACCGGCAAGCTGATACAAGAACGGCCGCCAGGACTGCTTCACTGCGTACAGCGCGCGCGAGAAAAGCAGCACGAGCCCCTGCGCGACGAGTCCCACGGCGATAATCGCAAGAAGTGCGGCCGTAAGGCGCGTCGCTCCCCAATCGAACGCGCCGGTACCGAGGATGACGCGGACGATGTACGCGCGCAGGACGACGATGAGCCCGAGAAACACGAGCGACCAGAGAATGATGTGCCGCGCACTCCCCGACAGGACGCGTGTGAAGGCATCGCGGTCTTCGCCTGCATGCTTCGAGAGCGCCGGGAACGCGGCGACCGCGTATGAACCGCCGATAAGCGAAAGCGGCACGTTCTCAAGATTTCCCGCGAGCGTGAATACGGAGACGCTCCCAGCCGCAAGCCGCGCGGCGAGCGCGGTGAGGAACAGGAGCGTGAACGAATCCATGCCAAGCGCGAGCGAGCGCGGTACTGAATCCTTCACGAGCGGGATGATGGTCGAAAGACGCGGGACGACAAGCCGCACCTTCACCTTGGCAAGCGAGAGCGATGGTACATTCGTAAGCACATAACCAAACGCCCCGAGAATCACGCCATACCCGATGCCCGGCAGTCCAAAAAATGGATAGAGCGTGACCGTTCCGAAGATAATGCCGAGATTGTAGAAGACGGGCGCAAGCGAGAAGAGGAAGAATTGCCGTTCGACTTGCGTCACGCTGCCGAGCACGCCCGAGAGTCCGAGGAGAATCGGCTGAATAAGAAGGAGACGCGCAAGGAAGACGAAGGACGACGCGTCTGGCGCATTGGCGAACCCCGGATAGAGCGCGAAGAGAATGTGCGGCATGAAAACCGCAAGCACGAGACAAAGTGCACCGCCCGCAACAAGCAGGAAGCTCGCCGCCTGGGAAAGAAGTGCTCCCGCTTCTTCACGGCTCACTCCCGTAATCCTCGGGATGAGGATATACGCCGAGACAAGCGACGACACGAGCGCAAATACGAGATCCGGAACGCGGAAGGCCGCGTAGTAGAGATCGAGAGTATGCCCGGCGCCGAAGAGGTGCGCGAATGTCCGATCGCGCAAGAGTGCGAGCGCCTGACTCGCGAGCGTGAGCGCCGCAAGCAAGTACGCGGCCTGATGCAGGCCGCGTACCGGTGCGGCGATGCGTTCGAGCAGCTTCCGAACCATTCGCCTATTCTAACCCTCGACGGCTATCCGTGCTGGGTCGTCGGGGCCGTCCCGCTCGTACCGGATACCGGCGTCGAGGAAGCCGAGAGCAGATTCGACGGGAACGGATTCTTGCCAGCCGAGAGGGCTGCGAGCTGGGTCGCTACGGCCTTCTGGTTTGCCGCGGACATTGAGGAGATGTCCTGTACCTGCGCGAGCGCGTCCTTGAGGTCGCCCTGCTTCGCATAGACGGCCGCGAGGAAGTAGCGCGCGTTCGCGAACTGCGGATTGGCAGCGATCGCCGCCTGGAGCGCCTGCGAGGCGCCTGCGAGATCATTATTCGCTGCGCTCAGGATACCCACCTGGAAGAGCACGTTAGGATCGTTCGGCGTGAAGTAAGCCGCCGCTTCGGCAGACGCAAGCGCATCCTTCACGTTGCCGTCCTGAACATAGAGCTGCGAGAGAAGCAGAATCGCCGGGGTGTAGTCCTGCTTGAGCGCGATGGCATTCTTAAGCGCGATCTCCGCAGACTTCGTATCGGCATTCGCGATGTCGAGCTGAGCGATCAAGTAAGGAATCTGCGGATTAGTCGGATTGAGCGCAGCCGCCTTGTCGAAAGCGGTCTTCGCGCTATCGTAGGCGCCTTTCACCTTGAGCGGTACCGCCTGCGCATAGAGGCTGCCAAGTGCGAGCCAGTTCTGATAGTCGTTCGGGTCCACCTGCGTTGCGGTGAGAGCGGCGTTGATACCGCTCGTGAGCGCTGCTTGGAAGGCCTTCTGGGCTGTCGCAGCTGGCAATGTCGAAGATGCGGCAATCTGCTGCATCTGCGTGCCTGCCACGTTCGCGAGAACTTGGTACGCCGAAGAAGATTGATCGAACGCGAGCGACGCATTTGCCGAAGCTGCCGCCGCATTTAGATTCCCTGCGGAGAGTGCATTCTCGGCGCGCGTGAGGTCAACCGAGGCGACATAGCGTGTCGTGAGCGAGTACGCAGCCACGACCGAAGCGAGCAGGAGGAGTGTGAGTGCGAAGACGATTACGAATCCGATCTTCGGCGCGCGCGCGAATATGACGCCCCATTGCGTCTTTCCGCGACTGTAACGCATCGTGGAAGCGAAAAGTCCAGCGAACACGAAACCGAGTGCGAGCAGCACAGAACCCGGTAAGCCGAAGATCGCATCAGTGAAGACATACGTCATGCCTACGAAAGAAAGCATGGAGACGTAGCTCACGAACGGATCAGCCGGAGCGCGCATGATGAGCATGCGGATCCCGAGGAAGAGGAAGAGTCCGAGGAAACTGAGCCATGCGATGAGCCCAAGAATCCCCGTCGTAACGACCGAGGTCGGCAGGAAGCCTATCCCGGATGAGAAGTCGATGTTCCAGAACACAGTCGAGTTCAGGGACGCGTTCCGATATTTGAGCCACTCAGCGCCGAAGGAGCCCGGACCGCTGCCAAAGACGGGCGACGAGGAATAGACGTGATTTGCGACCGTGAAGGTCGATGACCAGGACGGACGGACGCTGAGTATGTTCACATGAAGCGAGCTCGCAAGCGCGCTACCGAGCGTACCGCCGATGAGGAAGAACAGCGAGACCGCGAGCACGACAAGCGGCAGCACGAGTGAACGCGAGCCGCGATCGTTCTCCGTATCCGCCTCCGAGACGAGCTCCATGTTCTCGAGATCGAGGTCCGCGTTTGCGGAATTGCCGCGCTTCATGACCGCTTCGACGAAGAGGCCGAGCGAGACGAGCGCCAAGAGTACCCATACGAGCGTCGTATCGAGCGCCGCGAGCAACGCGAGCGAAACGCCTCCGAGGACGAGCAGGAGCGTATGCGCGCGTTTCCCTACTTCCTGGAAGCGTAGCGTAAGAAGCGCCATGATGACGCCGAGGCCGAGCAGCATCGCCAAATCGGAAGTCGAACCCACAATCGAGAGCGCGGGCGAGACAGTGGTAGGCGCGAATTGGCCGATGATGAGGATGAGCGCTTGGACGAGCACGATGAACCCTAATGCCCAGGCGGCTGCCTTCAAGAAGGAGCGGTACTGCTCCTGCCGCCGAAGCACGACGGCTGCAAGCGTACCGAGGAACCCGGCGACGAGCATGAAGCCGAGCGTGTCCGGCTCGAGCGCTGTCCCCCAGAGCGCATTCATACCGTTCACGCCTGAGAAGATCGTCGAGAGCAGATAGGCGAAGGCCGGAAGCCAGAGTGCGCCTATGAGCGCGAACGGCGGAAGGATCACATTACCGCGCGAAAGCCGCGCAAGAATATAGAGCGCGAGCGTGATAAGCATGCCTCCGGCGAGGACGAAGGTCTTCGTCGCACTGAAGGGGATGCTTGCCGACGGGATGAAGATAATAAAGGCCGCAATAAGGGTCGCAATGAGCGCCCATGAGCTTACCGTCTCTAGCGAACGGCGCGGCATGCGTGCAGTCTGCTGCGGAGGCATGTTAAGTAGTACGTGAATTTCTTTGCCTGGTAATACCTTGCAGTATAGCGCCCGCACAAAGCCGTTAGCCGTGTTCTCCCCAGATGAGCACGGTCGACACATCCGCGTATCGTGGTATAATCGTGCACGGACGGCGCCCAGACGACTGCTCGTCGCTTTATACGACGGGAGGAAAGTCCGGGCACTCCCCTCTCACGAGGGAGCCGCGTAGCAGGTAACGCCTGTCCGCCGCAAGGCGCGAGGTGCGAGCAGAGACGTCTCTGACCGAAAGGAAGGGACATCCCCCGCGGATGAGTTCTCCGGGCAACCGGGGAGGTGAAACGGCTAAATCCTTACGCGAGTGCAAGGCCGTGTCCGCGTTTACGCGGAAGTGCCGCTCGAGGTGCGGAGCGATCCGCATCCCAGATAAATGGTCGTCCGTGGTTTCCACGACAGAACCCGGCTTATCGGATGCCGTCCCATACATGAAGATCCCCGCGCAAGCGGGGATCTTCATGTATCTACCTATGAAATGAAATAAATCGGAATGTCCTACCAATCAGATCTCGATCTCGCAGACACCGCCGGCGCATGCTAGCTCACGCTTCTGTTCGGTCTCATCCTTAAGCTCATACTGCATGAGACGTCCGTAATCCACCTTCGGGAACGTGCGCTTCAGTTCCTCGTAACGCTCCTTCGAGATAGCTTCGTACGGCGCGAGACGATACACATGATTCGAGCGCGGCAAGAATGAGAGCCCGCCGACGATATCCCAGTGCGCATACACCCAGTTCGCTACTTCGATCCATTCATCCTCGCCCACGGAAATCGTCACTGACGGATTGTGCTCCGTATACCGCTCTTTCACAATCTTCCAATGCTCAAGCTGATCGAGCGCAGAAAGGTCGTCTTTCGTCACGGCGCCATCCGGAGCCTTCATCGGGAACTCGAGGACGTATGTGTTCGCATCTTCCATGTTCTGCCCGACCTCCGGATGATACGGGACGCCCTGATCCTTCATGAGTTTGAAGAGCGAATCGGTCGCGCTGATGCGTACGCGGCGGATGTAGTAGGGTGCGTGCCGCGCGTGCATGCCGCTCGCGACGTCGAGCGTCTGCGACACGGTCCCGGACGGCTTCACGCAGGTGATCGCCGTTGACTGGTTGACACCGAACTTCTTCGCGTACTTCTTGTTGACGGACTGCGTCTCCATGCGGAGCGCCGAGAGAATCTCCGGGTCGCGAGAGGCTTTCGAGTCCCACTGTCCCGTGACCGAGACGCCGAGGAGGCGTTCGCCTTCGCAATTATCCTGCCAATCCTTCGAGAGGTACGGGAAATACGTGAGCGTAGCCTGATACGTGCCGAGGATGGTCGCGAGGCGCGCCTTGCGCATGAGCGATTCCTTCGTGTCATCCGCGCGCGCGATAATCTCAGTAAGATTGCAGAACTGCTTCGACTTCAGGATGATCTCGCCGCACGGATTCGTGCCCGCCGGAAGGATCACGCGGCCATCCTTCACGTAGCCAGTCTCTTCCCAATGTGCGAGGCGGCGCTTCGGCAGCTGCTGCATGAGGCCGCCGCGATTGAACACGCCGCGCTCTCCCGCACGACTCTTCATAAGAGCGACCCACTCGTCCATGAAATCCTCGTTCGAGGGCTTCTCAAGATATACCGCGGAATTGTTCGCGATCGAGCGATGCGGATCGGAAAGGAAGAACTGCCCCTTTTTTGCATCGCGCATCTCGGTGTCGTCGAGGTCCGAGAGCGAAATCATCGCGCTGCGGCGGACGCCGCCGGCAACGACGCATTCGCCGATCTTGCAGATGATGTCGTGCGCATCAATGTTGTGGAGACGGCGCCCCTGACGTGCGAGAATGCGCTCCCGTGCGAACGCGAGGAGGTTGCGCAGGGGTTCAGGGCCGGAGGCCTTCCCGCCCATGGTCTTCAAGCGCGCGCCTGCCGGACGGATCTGGGAGAAATCAAATTCGATATCCTTTCCGTCGTACCAGGTCTTGAGACCCAAGGTGAGCGCGTCGCACCAGCCCTCCTTCGAGTCCGCGATGACATGCTTCGCGAGCTTCGTACCGGTTTGATACTTGATCTGCGGCAGCGCTTGCACGCTCTGACTCTCTACCGAGAAGCCGACTCCCGTGCCGCACATGGAGATGTACATGATCTCCGCGAAGTCCTCGAGCTTCGACGGTGCGATATAGGAGCAGTTATACGCGCAGACGTTGGTCTTCTCCGCTGCTTCGCCGGCGAACTGCATGAGGCGCATGGACGGCATCACTTCCTGCTTCAGGATCGCCATGCGCAGCTCAGCGTACTCTTTCTCGGAAAGCTTCTTCCCGAGATTCTTCTTCATGAAATTGATGTAGCGGTCTACCGTCTCAATCCACGTCTCGCGACGTCCTTCAGACGGCACCCACTTCGCATAGGAGCGCAGGTACACGAACTCGCCGAGCGGGTTGCCTTCGAAATACTTCGCGCTTTCTTTCACGAGCGCCTGCACATGGGTCGGCACCTCCACCTTCACGCTCCGAAGCTGAGCACGTTTATCGCGATAGAGGATGTATGCTTTCGCAGTCTTCACAAAATCATTCAGAATGAGGTACTTCTCCACCGAATCCTGTATGCCTTCGACTGTCGGCAAGAAGGTCTTGTATTTCTTCGCAAAACGCGCGAGTTCGCCTGCTACCTGATGGGCGACAAGCCTTGCGTCCTCCTCGCTGCCCTCTTGAGATGCAGCCATCGCCTTCGCGATAGCAGAAGCGATCTTATCGAAATCAAACGGGGCCAATCGTCCATCCCGCTTCTCTATCTGCGGAACGCTTGCACGATAACGCGCGGTCTCTTTCGAAATGGGGGGCGTGACAGGAGCGGTCTTCGCGACCGGAGCCGTCTTCGTGCGAGCGGTCTTGGCAGTCTTTGGCATACGATATAGCGGTTAGGACGGGTGATAATGCGAGCGACTCAGTCCTTCGATCCCACCAGTGGCCAAGCGCATCGTGCAGTCATTTTACCGCCGCTCCAGCGTTTCCGTATGTGGATAGTTCACTCTGAAACGACCGGCACATTTTGCAACCTGATCACCGTGCCGGTGGCAATGGCATACTGCCGGGCGAACCCCGCAGCGGTCTCAAGGACATAACTTGTTGGAGCCGCCGGATAAAAGACATAAGGGTAGGTTGAGGGAGCCACCGAAGAAGCGACCGTTATCACCTGTCCTTGAGCATCCATCCAGATGATATCGATGGGGAATCGCATATCTTTCATCCAGAATCCATATCGATCCGGCGTCTTGAATACGAACAGCATGCCTTCGTCTGCAGGAAGGCCGTCCCGTCCGCCAAGTCCACGCTCCTGTGCCGCGATCGAGGTGGCAAGAAGAAGTCTCAAGGACACTCCGGGAAGCATTGCGCGGGGTTCATACGGTGCGCGCACGAAGTAGTACACGCCCGCCGCAACGACGAGCACGAGAAAGGCAGGCCCGATGAGTTTTAGGAAGCGCGACATATGTAGGAGGTAGGGTCACGGGCTAGAAAAGGTGTGCGAGATAGACGATACCGAAGATACCGATTGCGTTCAGCACGAACGTGAGCGCGAGCATCTTCCAACTGCGTATACCGGCGATACCGAGCAGACTCACACCCACTTCGTCCGGCAAGGGCGTCGCGATGATGAACGCACCCAATACCGGAGCGAACCAGGCGAAAAACGGCGACGAGAAGACGCGTCCGAGCGGCGTCCCAGCCACGCGACAGTATACCGGTATCCATTCACGAACGAGATGGTCGCGGACAAAGGTGAAGATGAGATAATCGCCGAGCATAGCGCCGACTCCGGCGACGAGCGCGAGCGGCAAGGATGGCAGAAGGTTTGCAAGCGAGAACAACACAACGATCGCCGCGGCGACCGTGAATGTGCTTGCGAAAAAGACACCGGTCAGGAATGCCCCAAGGTATCCCCAGCTGGCGAACGTACCGATGACGGAGTGGGCCACCGACGTGCCCGATACGAGCCATAGGAGGACGAGGCTCACGAGCAGCAGGAGCGTATTCGCGAATTCCCAACCGAGACGCAGTAGGAAAAGATGTACGGGCGAGCGGTCCCGGCGAGGAAGACTGGACGTCGGCGGACAGAGTTCGGCCTCCGTAGGATGATCCATGCTCTTCAGTATGCCATGAGCAAGGCCACGTTAGAAAAATACGAATTGCGGTGTGCTAGCGTTTCAAACTTTGTAGTCCAAGCACCATAAGGGTATTCTAGCGAATTTTCTTGTGGCCTGCCGAGGGCTTGGCATAGGGGGTACCCTCTTTCACAAATGAGACTAATGAGACGTTTTAGGGCTATTTTGGCAGTCTCATTCTCAATTTTTAACTGCTGCTTATTTAAGAGAAATTACCTGGATACCTTTTCGGTCGATTTCCTCCCGTGGCCAGAATTTAGTCAGGTCATCGATTTTCCACTTTCCAACGTAACCCACGGTACGCGAAAGATGGCGTCCAGTGTAGTTCTTGGTCGCAGGATCCCATTCCCTCAAGACAAGCGTATCTCCCTCTTCAATCTCAAAATCATTGAGACGGACTTCAAATGTCTTCTTGCCTTCAAGAATTTGCTGAAAATACTCAGGCCAAACTTTTTTCTCTATGGTTTGCATACTGTATGTTTACTCAAGTTCTAAATACATTGGCGCATGGTCGGATACCTCATCTGGCAAAACCTTAAAATCCCTGACTTCTATGCCCTCACTAACAAGGGCGTAGTCGGCAAATTTGTGTTCTTTCGTGTAATGACTGGTGCGCGTCGAGGTGATGCCGTACTCCTTGATTAAATTGCGCAATCCAAACATTTCCAACTTTTTAAGACTGTCGGTATCCGGTAGCAAATTAAAATCCCCACACAAAACATATGGATTCTTAATCGAACGCATGAATTCTATAATGCGATCCGATTGTGCCAGACGATCCTGACTGTCTCCTTTGCCGCCGCCATTCCAGAGACCATGGAAATTCATTACCGTCCGATTGCCTTTTGGGGTGGCGACAGTCGCATACTGCACATTACGAGCATGGAATCCAACATCGCCTTCTGGCACGTATCCGCGTTCCTTGTAGACAAAAATGTCACCTTCCTCAATCATCTCAAGCCCCTTCTTTACCAACATCATCAAACCATAATTTTCCAGATGGTGCGGCCGGAAATAAGCCTCATGGCCGTCGAGGGTAGCTGATATCTCCTGCATACCACGCACCATGATGTCGTCGTGATTAATCTCGAGTCCGCCAGCCGCATGACCCTGGAGATATTCGTAGGGCGCCGACCAAATTTCTTGGAGACAAAATATGTCAATGTCTTTATGCCTCTTGAAAAACTCAAGAAGGTTTTCCTTTCCAGCACGACCGCCCCAGGTATTTAAGGAGATTATTTTCATATCATTTAACGCTCCCAGATCTCTAAAGGGTAAAGATCGTATGCAACCTCATCGTACGGGTGTGCTCGCTTCATGGCCGCAATTACATTTCCTACGATCTGGTGATCAAGCGTTACTTCGATCCTTTCCTCCTCTACCGATTCATCTTTACCAACCTCTCCGATATGGGGGTTGGCACCTTCGCCCGGTTTGAAACGCCCAGTTCCTCTTGAGGAAAAACTGCAGTTGGTATAGTTGCCGATTTTGCCGCCTCCGCCACTGCCGATCGCCGCACGCACCTCGTCGGCATTCTCTACAGGAACATATACGACTAATTTATATTTAAGCGCCATAATTAGTCGGTTGGAAAATCTAACTGTTCCTGCGGAATACCTATTGATTTGCCGTATGCAATTGCATTAGCGAACGAAGAAGGATCCGCCTTATTTACATGAAATAGCTTGTCCTTAAAAAGGATTACAAAATTGTCCTCACCGGATTGCCAGAGATGGATGTACCAAGGACCATCTGAAATGTACTTGGATATTTCGGGGACCTGCTTTTCATCGACGAGCACATCATGCAATATCCAATCACCATCTTTCCAAGTACGGGTTATTTTTACTTTCTGCAAGAGCGTTTTGTCCTGCAAGCTGTTTTCAATAATGGTACCTTTGAGCATAATTATTCAGCGACATACTCCCAGCCCGGTTTCCACGCTTTAGTCTTTCTCCAATCCTCTGCAAGCGCTTGTTTCCACGATTTACCCTTGAGTAGAACATCGAGAGAAAGTTGCGGTGCCTTATGCGCGACGATCGCAACATGCTTGCCATCGTAGTTTTCTTTCAAGAACGCAAGAAAATCGCCGACGCGATTTTTTACATCTTCATAACTTTCGCCATTAGGAAACGGCTTTTCGATGCATTCTTCTTCCTGCATCGGCTCAACAATATCGGACGAAGCGCCGTTAAGATCTCCATAATTGCATTCGCGCAGGCGTGCGTCGGGGATGATCTCGTATATGCCTTCCCAAGCAAGCTTGGCCGAATCATGAGCACGCTTCAAATCAGAGCAGAAAACGACATCAAATTTCTCATCACTCGTCTGCTCCTTCAGAGCTTTTGACTGCTGTACTCCGAGAGCGGACAGATCAACATCTTTCCACCCAGAGGAAATGTTCTGCTCGTTATCAGTGGTCGTCCCGTGAACGAAATAAGTGATTTTTACTGACATGGCTTAATCTTAACAAAAATCGGCATTTATTTCTTACCTCGCTTTTTAGCCCCGCGCGCTAGCTTGATCTGCTCGCGTACTTTGCGCTTCTCCTCCCACTTCCGTTTTTTCGCCTCTTCCCGCGCTTTCATTTCCTCAGGCGGGATGACGCGCAGGTATTTCATAATTTCATAGTCTTTGAGGTGCTCCATCGGATCCTGAATTTCGTACCACTTGCGGGTCGCAACATATTCCTTCCCGCCGTCGATGTATCTCACGCGTTTACCCTCTAGCAACTTCTTGGGCGGTAAGAACCCTTTATTGTCTTCGATGAGAAAAAGCTCGGCGTGTATTCCGTTGCCATAACGGCTCACGGTACGCGACTTTATGATCCCTTTCTTAACCCAGCTCCGTAGCGTCATGCCCTTGAGGTTGAAATAGGAGTCGAGATCGTAATCGCTGTACCAGCTCTCTGTATCCTTTGCGAGCGAGGCCGGAATCTCGCCGGCATCGATTGCCTTCTGGCAGACGAGACACTTGATGCCGTACTCGTCGTACCAGTTATCGCCCTCCGGAGTACTCTCCCTGGAGGGTATTTAACAAAAAAGTTCGAATCCCTGCAGGGTCGAACTTTTTGCGACTTTTACCGGATCAAGATGTGGCCCAAAACAAGAGCTCAACATACTGCCGATAAAAAGTACTACCTGCGGAGGCGGAGAGATTCGAACTCTCGAGGCGGTTTCCCGCCTGCCGCCTTTCCAAGGCGGTGCACTAGACCACTATGCGACGCCTCCGTGCGTTACCCGTTATACCAGAAATTGAAGAAGGCGGCACGGGGCCGCCTTCAACGCACGTGTCTCAGCCATACTGCTGACTCACGGCTCGCAGTTTGCGTGCGCGCTCCGATCGTCTTCGCGATTCATCATACGCTGCCACGCGATCTGGAACGCTCCTCCCCAGATCGACGTTACGTTTGATGCCGCCGTCACGAGCCTGCTTTTCGGTCTACGACGATCGATGACGGGATCTCCTTTTTCCTCTTCGCTCTCTGCGTATGCACGGAGCGGCACTGTCCGTAATAGCCGTTCGAATTCGCTTTGCGGGTCGACCTTCTCCTGTGCTCTCGGTTTCGCGACGAAATAATGGACCGTCATCGGAATCCCCTGTGCTGGTGGTCTGACTCGACTGTATCATGCCTTGGGCCCAAGCAAAGCCTTCACGCGATCGTGGATGGGCGGATGTGTGGAAAACAAGCTCTCGATCCAGCCGGCGGTACCCGCCTTCTGCTTTTGACTCCCGAAGGGGTCGCCGATAAAGAGATGCGCGGTCGCGATGTTCGGATGCTGCATCGGTACCTGATAGTTCCCTATCTTCGTGAGCGCCGAGGCGAGACCCTCCGGATAGCGCGTGAGGAGGACGCCTGAGGCATCTGCGAGGTACTCGCGTCGGCGACTGATTGCGAGCTCGATGAGCTTCGCGGCCAAGGGTGCAAGGATGATGCCGACGATGGCAAGCGCAGCAACGAGCAGATTGCCTCCATTATCATCGCGGCGTCCACCGCCCCAGAATGCGACACGTATGAAGATCTGTGCGAGCAGCGCGACGAATCCTGCGAGCACGACTGCGACCGTCATGAGGAGCATGTCGCGATTCTTGATATGGCTCATCTCATGCGCGATGACACCTTCGATCTCTGGTCGCGTCATCATGGAAAGCAGTCCCGTCGTCGCGCAGATGACCGCATGAGCCTCGTCGCGTCCGGTGGCGAACGCATTTGGCGCAGGATCATCAATTACATAGAGCTTCGGAGTCGGCAGTCCGGCCGTGATCGCCATGTTCTCGGCAACGGTGTAGAAGTCGTAGAATTCCTCGCGGGTCGCAGGTCGCGCCTTATTCAGCGAGAGTACGAGTTTGTCGCTCGCCCAGTACGCGTAGAAGTTGGTCGCAACGGCGATAACGACCGCGATGACGAGGATGGCGGGATTCTGGTAATACCACGACACGGCATATCCGGCCGCGATCACGACCACGAGGAAACCCGTGATGAGAAGCCACGTCCTCCGGATATTGCGCGCCCGCTCGACATAGAGATCCATGCCGGCATGATAGCAAAATGGCCGGCTCTCGGGGAGCCGGCCATCAGGTTTCTTTTCGTCCGGGATACGGGTCACTTAGCAGCATGAGCCGTTTCCTGAAGCGGCCGTGCGTGCGCCATTTGTGCAAACGTACGAGCCACAACGAGTAAAGTGAGATGCCTACTTCCCTGCGATATGCCGCAAACGCTTCGGCCAGATCAGCTGCCTCCGCAAGCCTGCCGCGCCGATCTTCGCCGACATGCGCTTCATGCAGCTCGCGAAGCTCTTCATCCATCTTCATGATGAGATGCCGCCCGATGGATTGCGCGCGGATGCGCGTCGTGCGCGGCTCGATGCCGTCACGCCGTATGCGGTCGGGAACCTTATCACGGACTAGTTTTGGTATGAACGGGGCCATGGGCGCCTCCTTTCTACTTCTACGAAGCCGCTATTACGCTACCCGCCGTTAAGCTGCGCGTCAACCGCGCGAATCTCATCGTCAATACCCTGGATGAGATCATAGTCCCCCACCTCGCCCGCGGAGATCCAGACATGATTGGCGGTATCCGCATCGTAAACGATATCGCCTCCAGCGAGCTTGCAGTACATGGAGAGCACGAGACACGGCACGCCATCATGACGAATGAATGCGACATCCATGAGATACCGTATGTCGTCTATCTCAAGTCCGGTCTCCTCGCGCACCTCACGGCGCAGTGTCTTCTCCACCGCGCCGTACCACTGCGGGCTTTCACTGTTCTGATACGATGGCTCGTCGTTTTGATAATCGGAGGCCTCCATACCGCCGCCAGGCACCGTCCACTTAAGCGGCCAGGCCTTCTTGTGCGCCGCACGCTGCGTAATGAGATATTTCCTGATGCCGGCCTCTTCCTTCCAGACGATACCGGTGACCGCGATACGATGGAGTTCGTTTTCGCGACGTTCCGGCGTCATGGGGCTAGAACTGCACCTTCACCGGTTCCTGCGCTGCCTGATCCGCACCGGAAAGCTCGAAGAGATCCATCGGCTTGAAGCCGAATGAGTTCGCCATCAGATTTGTCGGGAATACTTGCTCAGCGGTGTTGAGACTCATCACGGTCATGTTATAGAAACGGCGCGACGCCTGGATCTTGTCTTCGGTATCGGTGAGGTCGCGCTGCAGCTGGAGGAAGTTCTCGTTCGCTTTGAGGTTCGGGTAGTTCTCCGCGACCGCGAAGAGTGATTTCAGGGTGCCCGAGAGCTGGTTCTCCGCAGCAGCCTTATCGGCGGGCGCGCTCGCACTCATGGCAGCCGTGCGCGCGTTCGTCACATCTTCAAATACGTTCTTCTCGTGCGCGGCGTACCCTTTCACCGTCTCGATAAGATTCGGGATGAGGTCGTAGCGGCGCTTCAGCTGCACCTGAATATCGCTCCATGCTTCCTTCGCACGATTCACGAGCGAGACGAGGCGGTTGTACATGAATACGAGCCACAGCACGATGAGGATGACGAGACCGAGCACGATCCAGGCGATGGTAGACATGCGGTAATGATACTCCCTACCGGAGGTGCGTAAAGAGGTACAGTCCGATAGGCATCATCCAGGTCGCCCAGTCGAATACGCCCTTGCGCCATAGCTGACGATAGAGGCGCCGCTGCAGATAGAACTCCTGAAACGAAATGAAAAGCGCGGTGAGCGCGAGCACGATATAGAGTGCGAATTCGCTGCCGAGGAAATATTCGGAGAGGAAAGCTGCGCTGAAAAGGATAAGGAGCGAACCGACAAGATGAAAGAGCGCGCGATAGAGAGACAGCGAGTATCCGTAGCGGCCGGGACCGTACCGGCGGAAGGCGCGACGGAGCGCCGCATCATACGCTCGGCGTCCGCGCACCCATTGTCCGGCTACCAGCATGCGGAAGGGGTACACGACGTCCGGGAAGACGACGAGCGCGTGATAGATGCCATGCTCGAACCGTTTCTTGCGCATGCGCATAGTATATCCCCCGGAAGCGAGGCTTCCGGGGGATATATGGGCAAAATGCGGCTTAGCGCGTGATCGCCGCGCCGACGTGAAGGACGTCCGGCAAGAGCGACACAAAGTAAAGCGTCATTCCGACATACGCGAGCGCGATGGCGCACGTGATGCATAGGCGGATGCATTCGGAGTCGTTATAGCGCATGATTCCTCCCCCAAGGATCGTTCGGGGCTCACGATAGCGTATCCGGAACGTGTTTCCAAGAGCGGCGTGGACAGCGAGGGTTCACATCCGAGCGCATTCCTGTATCATGCGCGCGATGCAGGATCGAAGAGAAAGCGCCGGAGGCATCGTCATAGACGAACATGGACGCATAGCACTCGTGCGCAATCGGCCCGGTACCGATTGGTTCTTCCCTAAGGGAGGCGTCGAGGCGGGCGAACAGCCCGAGGACGCCGCACGCCGGGAGATCGAAGAGGAGTCGAGCCTTACGGACCTCGAGTACCTCGATGATCTCGGCAGCTACGAACGGCCGCGCATTAAGAAGGATGGTACCTATGACGAAGCCGGGATGAAGCGCATCCGCATGTATCTTTTTGCCGCACCGAGGAACGCTCGGATCGAACCCCGCAATGAGATACTTGATGCGACCTGGATGCCGTTGCGCGCAGTCGCGGAGGCGCTCGAGGATGCGAAGGATCGCGCGTGGTTCACGACCGTCTTCGAGCGCGTGCAGGAAGCGGTGCAGCGCGATTAGGCTAAGGAACAATCAGCCTGCGCGTTAAGCGCGCGGACAGAGGCAGAGCTCGACGAGCGTATCGCGTCGATCCTCTGCTACTTCATGAAGCGCCGCGGACTGCGCCTGCAACCACCTTCACGAGGCGCCGGTCAAGGAGATCGGGAACGATTTTCTCCGCGTTTGGATGCGCCACGAGCGCAGCGAGCGCGACTGCCGCACGCAGCTTCGTTTCCTCAGTAATTTTCCGGACGCCTTTATCCAGGGCGCCGCGGAAGATGCCGGGATAGACGAGCGCATTGTTAATCTGGTTCGGGAAATCGCTTCGCCCGGTCGCAACGACCGCGGCGCCCGCCTTTTTCGCGTCCGCAGGAAGGATCTCGGGGTCCGGATTCGCGAGCGCAAACACGATCGCATTCTTCCCCATGAGTCGGACATGCGCGGCGCTCATGACGCCCTTTCCGGAGACGCCCACGAACGCATCCGCGCCCTCGAGGATCTCCCCGAGACCGCCGGCGATCTTATGCGGGTTCGTGCATGCCGCGAGCGCTTCCTTCGCGGGAGTGAGATTACCGCGTCCCGCGTAAAGCGCGCCCGCGCGGTCAAGCACGATGAGGTCGCGCACGCCGTACGCGAAGAGCAGTTTCGCGATCGCCATCCCTGCCGCGCCCGCCCCGCTTATCACGATCCGCAATTTCTTGAGATCCTTCTTCACGACCTTCGCCGCGTTCATGAGGCCTGCGAGTACAACGATCGCCGTGCCGTGCTGATCGTCATGCATAACTGGGATATCGAGCGCTTCGATGAGCGCGTGCTCGACCTCGAAGCACTTTGGCGCCGCGATATCTTCGAGGTTCACACCGCCAAAGGCGGGAGCGATGGCTTTCACGATGCGGACGATCTCTTCCGAATCCTGCGTGTCGAGCACGATTGGCCACGCATCGATACCGGCGCGCTCTTTGAAGATGAGCGCCTTCCCTTCCATGACAGGCAAGGCACCGTACGGACCGATATTCCCGAGGCCGAGTACGGCCGAGCCGTCTGAAACGACCGCGATTGAATTCTTCTTCACGCTCATGCGGCGCGCGTCTTTCGGCTTGCGCGCGAGATGCGCTGCGGCGGCGCCTACTCCCGGCGTGTACCAGAGCGAGAAATCAGATTTCTGTGCGAGCGGGGCGCGCGCTTTCGTCTCGATGCGCGCGCCTTGCCGCTTGTATGCTGCAATCACCTGAGCGGTAGTCTTCTTCCTGGGGGTAGCCATAGAGCGCAAGTATACTCTGAGCGCATGCAATACGCCCGTGGTCCGGTATCGGGCCACGAGCGGTTTGCGTCAACGCCTCAGGCGTCGGCGATGAAAGAACAACAGCCAGAGTGAAGTCGCGATTGCTACGAAGAGCAGGAACGCGGCACCGACTAGCTGCTCACGGAGATTGAAGGCCTGCACCCCGCCGAACGTCCTTGCGTGAACGGGGAATACAGTCGGCGCGAATGCGTAGAGCACGGCAAACACTAATACGAACGCCGTTGTAACGATAGCTGGCAACGGTGACGGGCGCACGGCCGACCTCCCTTTCCTTCTTCTTGCTTCGATACGCATTATGCCTTGCGTACGTCGTCTGGTCAATGCCGCACCCGCACGGTCGGGTATACTGCGCTCATGCGCCCCGAGGACACCGTCGAGCAGCATTTCACCCGTCTGCACCCTGACCAGAAGCGCGCTTTGCGCAAGCTCGGCATCGGCACCATACGCGACCTTCTTTACCACTTCCCCGCGCGCTATGAGGCGGCCGGCCCTGCCGGGACTGTCTCCGGGATCGCACCCGGCGCAGACGTCACGCTCATCGGCACCATACGGAAGCCGGAAACGAAAAAATCCTGGAAGAGTCGCCGGCCGATGGCCGAAGCATGGTTCGAGGACTCGACCGGGAAGATCAAGCTGCGTTGGTTCAATCAGCCGTATATCGCGAAGACACTGCACGAGGGTCAGGTTGTGAAAGTGGCCGGGCGGGTTACCGGTTCAGCCGAGGCGCCTTATATCGCGAACCCTGACATTGACCGTGCCGCCGTCGCTCCCGAGGATGTGCACGAGACTTTGTTCACCCATGCGTCGGGCAAATCGATCGATACGCTGTATCCCGTGTATCCGGAAAGCCAGGGCATCTCCTCGCTCTGGTTTTTCCATGCGCTGCGGAAGGTATTTGAAGCGCACGCTCATGAGCAGCTCGAGGATCCGATACCGTCCGAAATCCTCGAGCGATATAGGCTGCCATCGCTCCAGAGCGCGCTCGTCTGGATACATGCACCGCGCAAGACTGACGACGCGCAGACAGCGCGCAAGCGCTTCGCGTTCGAGGAGATCTTCGCGCTCCAGCTCGCGGTGCAGAAACGCCGGCGAGAGATTGTCGAGGAGAAAGCGTTGCCGGTCGCGGTCGACCGCGCTGCGCTCCGGAGCTTCATCGATTCGTTCCCTTTCCCGCCGACGCGCGCGCAGACGCGCGCTATCGACGCAATAGTCACCGATTTTGAGAAGGCACATCCCATGCTGCGGCTCCTCGAGGGTGATGTAGGCAGCGGCAAAACCGCAGTCGCGGCCGCGACCAGCTATCTCGTGGCGACCTCAACGCCGCCCGGCCGCATCGCCGGAACTCTGCAAGTCGCGTACCTCGTACCGACCGAAATACTTGCAAAGCAGCATTTCTCTACGTTCGTCTCGTACTTCCGGGACCATCCCATACCGATTGGGCTCGTAACCGGCAACGAATGTCGCGTATTTCCGTCGAAGGTCCGCTACGAAGAGTCAGCGAAGATCTCGAAGGCGGCATTCCGCAAGCGCATTCTCGACGGAACCATCCCCATCGTTATCGGCACGCATGCGCTTATCGAGCGATCGCTCGCATTTAAGCATCTCGCCTACGCGATCATCGACGAGCAGCATCGGTTCGGCACCGTCCACAGGCAAAAGCTCGTCACGAAAGATACCGTGGCTCCCCATTTGCTCTCAATGTCGGCGACGCCGATACCCCGTACCTTGGCCCTCACGATCTACGGTGATCTCGACCTTACGGTACTCGACGAGATGCCCGCAGGCCGCAAACCCATCCGCACCGAGGTCCTCGCGAAGGACCGGCGCGAAGAGGCGTACGCGCGCGTACGCGAAGAGCTCGCGCAGGGCCGGCAGGCCTACGTCATCTGCCCGCGGATCGATGAGCCGGATCCTACAAAGGAACTTGCGCTCCAGGCAAAGAGCGTGAAGGCGGAGGCCGAACGTCTGAAGAAGGAGGTTTTCCCGACCGCGACGATCGGCATCCTGCATAGCAAGATGAAACCGGCTGAGAAAGAGGCGTCGATGCAAGCCTTCGCCGGAGGACTGGTAGATATCCTCGTCGCCACCTCGGTGGTCGAGGTCGGCGTAAACGTGCCGAATGCGACGGTTATCCTCATCGAGGGTGCCGAACGCTTTGGGCTCTCGCAGCTCCATCAGCTACGCGGCCGCGTCATCCGCTCCACGCACCAGGCGTATTGCTTCGCGCTCCCGGAATCATCCGGACAGACGACACACGAACGGATGAAGGCGTTCAAGGAAGCTAAGGACGGCTTTGAGCTCGCAGAGTACGATCTCGCGCTTCGGGGCGCGGGAGAACTCGCCGGCTCCCGTCAATGGGGCGTTTCCGATATCGCGATGGAAGCGCTGAAGAACATCCGCATGGTGGAAGCCGCACGTACTGAGGCCGCGCGGCTACTCGATGCGGATCCGAAGCTCGCGAAGCACCCCGTGCTCGCTTCGCGAGCACGGGGTGCTGGCGCGTCGCTCCACCTTGAGTAATCCCATACAGCGCGCATGGTGCTAGACTTCATTTAGAAACGTTGGGGGACTTGCCATGGAAGAACGTGCTGCCGTACCGATTGGCCACTCGGTCATCCGTCGTCAATTTTCATTTTCCGTGGAGGCGAACGCGAGCACAGGAATTCTCACCACGTGGTACCACCTATGGGTACCTGCCGAAGATCTCCTCATCTCCGCCTCGAATCTGTCCACTGCACTCTTGAGCCTTCGGTACGGCCTCTGCGAAGTGGCCGCTGCCCGGATCGCCCTCGCACCGGGCGAAGGCTCAGTGCTGCTGCAGCCATATCACGAGCATGAAAGCGAACGCCTGTTCGCAAACCAGCGCGGTATCGTGGTGCTTGGCATCACTACCGCCGAACACGCGGACGTACCGCGCGTCGACGCGCTCTCGATACGGATTTCAGTCGAGCGTCGACGGGGACACACACTCCTCATGCTCAAGGAAGACCTCATGCAAGGACATAATCCGTTCCTTTCCGAATACCGGTCGCGCTGAATGCTTCCGGACCAACATGCCCCGCCAAAATCGGCGGGGCATGTTCCAAGTCCGCCCTCTTGGACTCGAACCAAGGACCCCGGAGGTATAAGCTCCGTGCTCTAACCAGCTGAGCTAAGGGCGGATTACCTAAATCTACACTGGTTGCGCGTTCCTCGCACGCCACACGCGAAAGAACAAACGAGCGCTCGCGGAGCGCCCGTTTGCACGATGTTCAACGGAAACATCTTGATATGCGTCGCTTGACTCGATTGCGGAGCGAGCGTACGCACGCGCAGGCGAGTTCTCCCGGAGTGAGCGCTTCATGAACGGACGACGCTATGAGCGCGTGCGCATTGAACACATGCACGCCTACGGATTGTAGCTCATCCGGTGCGTACAGGATGGCAAATTGCCCGAACTCCCGGGAACGATACGGTGCGTCCTCGTTGAGCAGCGTCAGCTGATTCATGGGCGGTATGAAACGGGCACACGGCTTGAACGGCCGCGCATTCTTGAGCCACTCGATAGGCAGCAAGATACCTTCTTCTGATTGAGACATCGCTCTACTCCTCTCTTAGGTGCGTTCCAGGATTCCAGTATAGCACCTGAGAAGCCTAGTCGATGCCGTGCGGCTTGTCAGCGTCCGGAGCGATGACGACAGCGGGCTGCACAATATCCTCGTCGGGCTTCTTCGGTTCGATACCGTTCAGGATGAGCAGCTTCTCGAAATCTTCACGTTCAATAGTCTCCTTTTCGACAAGCGTCTTCGCGATGGAATCGAGCGCACCACGATGATCCTCGAGCACCGTGCGCGCCCGTTTCATCTGCGTGTCGATGATGCGAGAGACTTCGGCATCGATTTCTGCGGCCACCTTCTCTGAATAGGGCTCATTACCCATCTCGCGCGTGCCGAAGGCGATCGGCCCAAGCTTCTCGCTCATGCCGAACCGTGCCACCATATTGCGAGCTATATTCGTGATGACCGCGAGGTCGTTCGAAGGTCCGGTCGTGAGATCGTCGAAGAGCATCTCCTCGGCGACATAGCCGCCCAGGGTCGCCGCGATGTCATCATAGAACTGCTTCCTCGACTGCATCTTCTTGTCCTCGAACGGAAGCTTGAGCGTGTATCCTGCCGCACGGCCGCGGCTGATGATGGAGACTTTATGCACCGGATCCGCAAAGGGTAGTATTGAAGAAACGAGGGCGTGACCCGCCTCGTGGTACGCAGTCAGCTCCTTTTCCTTCTTCGTGAGGAGATGCGATTTGCGCTCCGGACCGAGCATGACCTTCTCGATCGAGCGGATGAGATCGTACTGCGTGATCTCCTTGCGGTTCTCACGCGCGGCGAGGATCGCCGCTTCGTTCATGAGCGAGTAGAGCTCGGCGCCTGAGAAGCCGGGGGTACGTTCCGCGATGACTGAAAGCTTCACGTCCGGACCGAGCGGCTTCGCCTTCGCGTGCACGTTCAATATCGCCTCGCGATCGGAGCGATCCGGCAGGTCGATCGTAACCCGGCGATCGAAGCGTCCCGGGCGCAGGAGCGCAGGATCAAGCACATCCGGCCGGTTCGTCGCGGCCATGACGATAACCTTCTCATTCGGCTCGAAACCGTCCATCTCGACGAGGATCTGATTGAGGGTTTGTTCGCGCTCATCATTACCGCCGCCGACACCCGTACCGCGTACGCGACCAACCGCATCGATCTCGTCCACGAAGATGATGGCCGGCGCAGCGCGCTTAGCCATCTGGAAGAGATCGCGCACGCGCGAAGCGCCGATGCCAACGAACATCTCCACGAACTCGGAACCCGAAATGGAGAAGAACGGCACGCCCGCCTCCCCGGCAACCGCGCGGGCGAGCAAGGTCTTCCCGGTACCCGGCGCGCCCATGAGGATGATACCCTTCGGGATGCGTGCCCCGATATCGAGGAACTTCTTCGGATTCTTGAGAAAGTCCACGATCTCGACAAGCTCTTCCTTCGCCTCCTTGGCCCCTGCGACATCCTTGAAGGTAACGCGCTGGGACAGGTCTGCCGGATCGATCATGCGCGCTTTCGATTGTCCAAAGGAGAACGCCTGGACGCCCGCGCCGCGAACCTGACGCATAAGAAACCAGAACAGAAGCCCGATGAAGATAAAGCCGAGGAGCGTCGGTCCGAGCGTGATGAGCCAGAACGAGAGGCCGCCCTGTCCTTCTATGGTCACGGCGACCTTTGAGAGCTCTGCGGGCGTGACGCCGTAATTGGCGAGCTCGCTCGTGAGGTCCGAAGATGAATCTTTCCGTGACGTCTTCGTCGCGCCATTTACGTATGTGAGGCTGAGCGAATCGCCCGATACGTCGATCGATTGCACCTTGCCGGATGCGACGTCGCTCGCCACTTGCGAGAACGGGATCACGTTCGACGGCTGCGAGAAGCTCACGGCGAGCGAATAGGCACTCATGAGGAGCAGGAAGATGACAATGGTCGTCACCAGGTTGCTAAAGAACGTAGGTCCGCCAAAGAACGGGCGCCATCCAGGACCTTTCCCGTTCTTCTTCCGGTTCTTCGGATCAGTGCTGCCCGGATTCCGGGGCTTGCGCGGTGCAGGCATGAGGTGATTATACAAAAGTAAGCGAGAATGCACTATTTTTGCCGCTATACTCTAGATAATGCCTGAGGAACGGATTGCCATCGTCACGTCCGGAGGGGGTATGAAGTGCGCCTATGCTGCCGGCGCGCTTGTCACGCTCGCAACCCGACTCAAGTACGTCGAACCCGATATCTTCATATCCGCATCCGGCTCGGTCGGCGCCATGTTCTATTACCTCACCAAACAATATGAGGACATCGCAAAAGTGTGGCTCCGCTACATCCCCTCCCCGGAGATCGTGGGCATCTTCCCGCCTCGGCTGCGACTCGACTACGTGGTAGACACGATTTTGCGGCGCGACCTCCCACTCTCGCACGATGCGCTCGCGCGGACGAAGACGCGTTGGTTCGTCCCCATCACGAATCTGGAGACCGGCGAGACGGACTATGCGACAAACGACCTGTGGTTTGAGCCGTATGAGATCATGCGCGCAGCAAAGGCTATACCGTTCCTCTATAACAGCGCCGTTCGGCTCGGAGGCAAACGCTACATCGACGGCGACATCTCGCTCTCGGTCGCAGACCTCATCCGGAAGGCGCGAAAGGAAGGCGCGACGAAGATCCTAGTCATCGCGAATGCGACTGCGCTGCCGCCCATCGAGGAATGGTTCACTCGACTGTATGCGCTCTTTGCGCCGCCCATGGTCCGCCACCTGGTCATGAAGGACATCACGCGTGCCGAATGGGACCACCTGCCCGCGGACGTCGACATCCTCGTCATTTCGCCCACCTATCCGCTTCCCACGAGCATCTTCACGCGCGTACGCCGCAAGGTCGCTGAGGCCTACAACATGGGCGTCGACGACCTGCTCGGGAAGCGCACGGAGATCGAAGCGTTCCTCGGTATTACGCATTCATAGTGTATAGTCGCGTTCATGGCCACCCTGGTCGAGAATAAGAAAGCTCATCTGAAGTACGCCGCCCTCGAGACATTCGCGGCGGGTATCGTGCTGTCCGGCCAGGAAGTGAAGGCGCTCCGGAACAAGCTCGGGAGCATGGAGGGTTCGCGGGTCATCGTGCGCGGCGGCGAGGCGTTCCTTACCGGCATGACCATCCCCGCCTACCAGGCATCGAACGCGCGAAAGGACTACGACGCCGAAGCGCCGCGCAAGCTCCTCCTCAATAAGAAGGAAATCGCGCTGCTCGCGGACGCGGAGAGCAAGAAGGGGTTGACAACTGTGCCTTTTGAGGTGTATACTGCTGGGCGGCATCTCAAGGTTCGCGTCGCGATCGTACGCGGCAAAGGCAAAGCCGATCGCCGCGAGGATTTGAAGAAGCGCGACGCTTCACGCGAGACCGAGCGGCTCTTAAAGAACCGCTGATTCGATCAGCCCCGAAGAGCACGGAAGACATTTTCACTATTTATACGTCTCCTGTGCTCTTCGGGGGTGACCGGCTTTGACGGTCTGCTCATTGAAAGACGTGCGACGCGGTGCATGTCTCGCCGACACCTTAATCTGCGAGGCACAAAACTTGCCAAGAACACTCTTGCAAGCGTGACGTCGCCGTACTTTACGGCTAACGACTTCACGTTCGCCTACGCGTAAACCGCTTTTGACCGGTTTCGCTTAGCGCGACGTCAGCTCCCTTCCGGCGCCCACAGCGCGGGAGCCTGGCGGAATCTCCTGTGAGCTAGGTCGCGGACCGCCCGATCCGCAGCTGAACCTTAGGGCTACGCTTAGAATGGTTTCGTTCCCGTTCCTCGCATCTAAGCGGAATACCTAACGGGGACTATGCGTCGTAGACTCGCTTTCTCTGATAGATCCGGACCGGGGTTCGATTCCCCGCACCTCCACATAATTCACTAGAGAAGCCCCGCGTACGCTGGGCTTCTCTATTCTTCCCAGCCTATAGGGGTGGATTGCCTATACATGCCGGTTCCTTCTATGCTATCCAAAATGAAATCCTTGCCCCAGAAATGGTTCGAGGGCGATGCCGTCACGCTCGCGCCGAAGCTTCTCGGCAAGGTGGTGAAGAAAGGAAGCTGCTCAGGCATCATCGTCGAGACCGAGGCCTACGCGAACGATCCCGCATCGCACGCGTATAAGGTGACGAAGCGCTCGCTCCCCATGCTCGAGACCCACGGCCACTGGTACGTCTACTTCACGTACGGCATGCATTGGTGCGCGAACGTAACGACGAATAAGGGCACCGCAGGCGCCGTGCTTATCCGCGCCGTCGAGCCCGTCGAAGGGATCGACGTCATGAAACGACGACGGAAGACGGACGCCGCGCGGAATCTATGCAATGGCCCTGCAAAGTTCTGCCAGGCATTCGGCGTGACGGGCCACGAGAATGTGCGGCCTGTGGGAGGCGACTTCGCGATCTATGACGCGGCAGAGATCGCGAAGAATGACATCGCCACCTCTGGTCGCATCGGCATCAGCCAAGGCGTAGAGCTTCCCTGGCGTTTTTATATCAAAGGCAATCCGTTCGTGAGCGGAAAAAAGAACGCCTCCGTATGAGCGGAGGCGAGTCACCAAGAATAGCGTAACCGTATGCCTACGGTATATATCTCCTTCTCCGGGAGACGTGACGCATACGGCGTAATCGCGCTTCCGTCGAACGACATTGAGAGCCGCGTATCATCCGGCTGTACGATGTGCGCGAGATCTGCAGAAAGCGTAATCGGCATATACGCGTGCTTAGCCGCGCGATTTTCATGCATTCCAATGCGCAGGCGCACCGGAACGCCGTACATGCTGTTGCTATATGCTGCGTCAAGACGCAGTCGCCGATTGCGATCGACAAGACGATCGAACGTCTCCGCCAGACGCGCATCAAAGGAAACGTGGCCACCCGCGAACCCGAAGGCGCGACGGACATCCGCAGAGAAGACCGCAAGCTTGCTGCGGCCGTCACTCTGGAAAGCCTGTACGACCGAATCAGCGTCGCAGGTGAAGCCGTCAAAACAAGCCCCTGCAAACCCGACACCCAACTCCGCTTCCGACCCTGACGCGCCGAAGCGCGAGTCCTCGCGCAGGTAGAGGCCGGAACCGTAGGTGAGCCGCAGATTTGAAAGCACGGTGGCCGGGTGCACTACGATGCGCGGGCCGAGCCTCACGGTGTCCGTCGAGAGACCTGAATCGAACGAAACCTTCGGTCCCGCCGCGTGCGCGCCGACGACAGAAAGCGCGAAGATACTGCAAAGAACACAAGCCCAAGTGAGCGTCATGTGCGCCTCCTGTTCCTCTGGGATCGGAATGATTCCGTATCCTTCCTGCGTCTAAAAGTAGGACCGAGGGCGCCGGTCGTCAATAGATCCCACTCGGTAGGCGCTCACCGTATGCTCGCGTATCCGCCGGGCACGCCGGTCGGTGACAGCACGATTTGCCAGAGCTCGGCGTGCCGCGCGCGGAAGGTACCCGCGCAGATGAGGAGATAATAACGCCACATACGATAGAACCGGTCGTCATATTTTTCCCGCAGTTCCGGCCACGCCTTCTCGAAATTCTTGTGCCATGCCATGAGCGTCTTATCGTAGTACGGCCCGAAATTATGCCAGTCTTCCATGACGAAGAGCGTCTGAATCGCCTTCCCGACCTGCGCGATAGAGGGGAGCATCCCGTTCGGGAATATGTACCGGTTGATCCACGGATCGGCATCATGCACGCTTCTGTTGCCGCCGATCGAATGGAGCAGGAAGAGGCCATCATCCTTCAAACAGCGTCGCGCCATCTCGAAATAGGCGCGGTAATTCTTATAACCCACGTGCTCGAACATGCCGATCGAGACGAGGTGATCGAACTTCTCATTGACCGAGCGATAATCCTGGACGCGGATCTCGATGGGCAATCCCTTGCAGTTCTCGCGTGCGAGTTTCGCCTGCTCTTGCGAAACCGTGATGCCGACGCCTGAAACGCCGTATCTCTCGGCCGCATACTTGAGGAAGCTTCCCCATCCGCAGCCGATATCGAGCACACGATCCCCCGCCTTGAGCCCGACCTTCCGGCAGATGAGGTCGAGCTTCGCTTCCTGCGCGTCATCGAGATTGTCCGCCGCCTTCCAGTAGCCGCAGGTATAGACCATCCGCTTGTCGAGCATCTTCGCGTAGAGGTCGTTGCCGATATCGTAATGCTGCTCGCCCACGATTCTAGCGCGCGAGGAAGACTGCAGATTGAAAAGGAACGCCTTTACGACAGGCCAGATTGTCGCCCAATTGAACTGCACATGCTTCTGAAGCTCCGCGCGCAGTATCTTCGCGATGGTTTCGTCTATCGCGTCAGAATCCCACCATCCGTCCATATAGGACTCGCCGAGCCCGAGCGAACCCTGCCGCAGGATCCGCGCATAGACGCGATCATTGTGCACGATGAGGTCTCCCGGGCGGCCGCCGCCAATCCGGATGTCTGCTTTTTCGAGCAATCCCTCGAGTACGGTGCGCGCATCTGCCATATGAATGACCGTACGCCTCCTCGTGCGAAAAGTCTATGCGGAAAAGCACACTCTCGCGCAGCGGCGCGGATGGCCTACGAACTGCGGCGCGCTTTCGCGCGTTCCTGTTCCGTGAGGAACTGTTTGCGCAAGCGCACGCTCATGGGTGTTATTTCGAGATACTCATCATCTGCCATGATCTCGAGCCCGCGCTCAATCGTAAGCGGGGTGACCGGAACTAGGTCGATCGCCTCATCGGTGCCGCTCGCACGCACGTTCGTAAGGTTCTTGTTCTTCGTAGGATTCACCATCATCTCCTCGCCCTTGCTCGTATTGCCGATGACCATGCCTTCGTATATGTCGGTCGCGGGCGTAATGTAGAGCGCGCCGCGATCTTGGAGATTCCAAAGCGAGTAGCCGAGCGCTTTGCCGGTCGCCATTGAGATCATGGATCCCACCTGGCGCTTCTTGATCTCGCCGCGGTAGTACGGACGGAAGCCGATGAAGCGCGAGGATAGGATGCCTTCGCCCTTCGTGTCGATGATGAATTGATTCTTGTAGCCTAGGAGTCCGCGCGTCGGACCTTCGAGCGAGATGCGGACGCCGCCACCTTCGATCTTCATGTCCGTCATTTGGAAACCGCGAACGCCAAGCTTCTCGATGATTGCTCCCTGGAATTCCGACGGCGTGTCGATGATCGCTTCCTCGTATGGCTCGAGCCGTTGTCCGCCTTCTTCGCGGATGATGACTTCCGGCCGCGAGACCTGGAGCTCGTATCCTTCGCGGCGCATCTGCTCGAGGAGCACCGCGATATGGAGCTCGCCGCGGCCTGAAACCGCGAACTGATCCGTCTGCGAGAAATCGACGCGGAGCCCCACATTCACCTCGAGCTCCTTCTCAAGGCGGTCGCGGATCTGGCGCGAGGTCACAAACTTCCCTTCGCGTCCGGCAAACGGCGAGTTATTCACCAAGAAATTGAGCTTGATGGTAGGCTCGTCGACCGCGATCGCCGGCAGTGGCGTCGCTTGCTCATCAGTCGTCACCGTCTCACCGATGAAAATATCTGGCAGACCGGCGATGAGCACGATGTCGCCCGCCATGGCCGCGTCCGTCTCGACGCGATCGAGGCCGTGGAAGGTAAATACCTTCGTTGTGCGTCCCGTGCGGCTGACGCCATCCGGCTTCTTCACGATGACGTTCTGATTCGGCTTGACGGTACCATCGTAGATGCGTCCCACCGCAAGGCGACCAAGGAAGTTGTCGTACGCGAGATTGAACGGCTGGAGCATGAGCGCCGTCTCGGCAGATCGACCCTCGTTCGCTGGCGGAACCTTCTCGAGAATCGTATCGAGCAAGGGCGAGAGATCCTTGCGTTCGTCATCCAGATGCTTCATCGCAACGCCGTCCCGGCCGATCGCATAGACAGTCGTGAAGTCGCTCTGCTCGTCGGTGGCCCCGAGCTCAAGGAAGAGCTCGAGCACCTGTTCCTCCGCGCGCGCAGGATTCGCCGCGGGCTTGTCTATCTTATTTAGCACCACAATCGGCTTCATTCCGAGTTCGAGCGATTTCTTGAGCACGAAGCGGGTCTGCGGCATGGGACCCTCGGCAGCGTCCACAATAAGGAGCACGTCATCGATAGAACGCAGCACGCGCTCGACTTCGGAGCCGAAGTCCGCGTGTCCGGGCGTATCGACTATGTTGAGCTTCGTACCCTTGTATTCCACTGCCGCATTCTTCGCGTAGATCGTGATGCCGCGTTCCTGTTCGAGCTTGTTCGAATCCATCGACGCGGCCTCGATACCACACTGCTTCAATATGGCGTCAGTCAAGGTGGTCTTGCCGTGGTCAACGTGCGCAATGATGGCGATATTCCTGATTTCCATAAAAATAAGCCGCCGCGGGCGGAAAAGCCTCGCGGCTGATACTCGCACTGTACAACACTTGAAGACGCGTTGCAATGAATCTAAAAGGCACGGGTTCCTGCAATGCAGGTTCCCGCGCCCGGTTGGGTCGTTCCGCTCAATCTTGAAGATGGTCTGCGGGGCAGCCAAACCACTCAAGGAGCGTCCGGCCGAATGCCATAGCCTCCTTAAGCGCCTCCGGCCTTTCATGCGACAAGCGCACTTGCCGCAATACGCGCATATTTATGCGGTTCTTATCCGCAAGATGGCCGATCGTCCGAATGTTCCAGGTTGAACAGAGGCGCTCGAAGGTTTTCTCATCGCCGCCAAGTACCGCGCGTCCGGTCTTCGCCTGTGCAATGGCTGAACGTAGCTCTGTATCCGCAGAAATGTTCATCGTTTCTCTCCTTCTGTGTTTACCTCTGTCGCGAGCATACGCGCAGCCTTGACGAAGTCAATGCTGCGCGTATCTGCGTGCACGCAGTCTATTGGAAACGGAAACTTTGCACGATCGCGTCGAGCACGGTCGCGACCTTCTGCTCGTTGAACGCCGATACCTTCCCAGGCGGGTAGTTGTGGATGTTCCCGTAGTGGATGGTGTATTCGATCGCGTAGCATTCATTATCCTTCACCGTGCGATAGCTCGTCGTGTCGTAGATATTGCCTGCACCGACGCCCGTGAAGAGGAGCTTCTGGTACGTCGTGCCGTTTATCGTGACCGGCGTCGAGGTGGACTGCCGGCCTTCAAGATTCTTCGTACAGTCGGTTACCGCCTGCGGGACGCTCGATACGCCGACCGTGAACCATGCGTCGCCGAAGTTCGTGCCCGGCTCAAAGCTCTGAGGCACGGTCACCTTAGCGAGCACCATGCCGGTAGTCGTCGCCGGGGCGGACCAGTTCGGTCCGTATCCCGGTTGAATCCCGGCGACGCTAAAGGCCGACGGAAAGGTAAACGCAAAAGTCTTCGCCGTGTTCTCGTACTGCTCATACCCGGCAATCGCAGTCGGCGTCACGTTCGCTGCAGTGCAATCGGCATACCGTACGTCGGTCGTCGAGGCGGCGTTCGTGAATGAACCGTAATCACCCTTGCCGATAAAGACCAGGTCGGCGCCGGTCGAGGTGGATTCGTACCGGATGCCGGAGCCTGAGCGCACCTGCGGCAGCGTGAGGCGCTGCCCGTTGTCGAGCGTAAGCGTAAGCGTGTTCGCAGCGAACGTGCCTTGCATCGTGTTGCCGTTGCCGCAGTAGAAGGTGACGGTATTCGCAACCGGCGTGCTCGAAGCGACGCTGCCCGGCCGGGGTGCAGTCGTATCGTACGTGAAGTAAAGGGCGAGACCGACCGCAATAACTACGATCACGAGCCCGCCGAGGAGTGGTCCATTCCGCATGTGCAAGCTGGTTAAACGAGTATGCGTTCATACTACCCCTGTGAGGATGAACGCACCATGGGGACAGGGACGCCCTGCGTTGTCCTACTGCTTCAGACCGAGTCCCCTTTTTAGAAGATAGAGATTCATGGCAGCGAGCACGAAGACGAGTCCGGCGAGCACGGCAAAGGAGATCCATAATGCGATATCCGAGATGCCGAGGAATCCGTAGCGGAAGCCGTTGATGATATAAAAGAGAGGATCAAATCTCGTGAGCGACGCCCAGAACGGCGGCAATGAGGACGTCGAGTAGAAGATGCCGCCCAGGTACACGAGCGGCTGGAGCACGAAGGTGGGGACGATGTTGACCGCATCCATTGACTTCGCGTATATGCCGTTCACGAGTCCCGCGAGCGCGAAAACGAGTGATGACAGCAACAGGAAGAGCACGATGATGAGCACCGAGTGGATGACAAGATGCGTGAAGAAGAGCGCCACGAGAAGGACGAGGATGCCGGTCACGATGCCGCGAATGAGGCCACCCGATATATACCCGGCAATAAGCACCCACGGCGGCGTCGGCGAGACGAGTATCTCGTCGATGGTGCGCATGAAGAATTTTGACTGGAACATCACGAACGAGGTGTTCATGTAGGAGTTCATTACGACCGAGAGCATCACAAGACCGGGCACCACGAACATGATATACGGCACGCCGTGCACGAGGCCGATACGGCTGCCAAGGAAGGCGCCGAATATGAGGAAATAGAGCGTTGAGGTGACGAGGGACGGCAGAAATGTCTGCGGCCAGATGCGCAGCAGCCGCACAACTTCCTTGCGGATGATGGTGTAGTACGCGACCCATTTCTCGTAAGCAGTCATGCTAGTGCTGTTCAGGCGTTTGCTTGGTAAGTTTGAGGTAGACCTCTTCGAGCTTGCCGCCGCGGAATGCCTCGCCTTCGGGCGTATGGCCGTCGGCCATGGCAAGCATTTCATCGAGCGTGCCCTGCGCGACGATCGTGCCGTGATTTATGACGGCCACATGTTTTGCGAGCTGCTCCGCTTCCTCGAGATAATGGGTCGTGAGGAGTATGGTCACGCCCTTGGCAGTGAGCGTCTTCAGATACGTCCACATGGCGCGGCGGCTCTCCACGTCGACGCCCGCAGTCGGTTCATCGAGGAAGAGGAACTCGGGTTCATGCACGAGGGCGCGCGCAATCATGAGCCGACGCTGCATGCCGCCGGACAGTTCGCGCGCGACGTTTTCGCGCTTATCGGCAAGGCCGATGTCTTTCAAGATGAGGTCGGCGCGCGGCAGCGCGACGGGGCGCGGAATGCCGTAATAGCCCGCCTGATTGACGACGATATCGATGACCTTCTCGAACGGATGGACATTCAGATTCTGCGGAACAACCCCCACCGGCCGGCGCGCGTGCTCTGGCCGCGCGAATGCGTCGACGCCGAAAATCGAGAGCGCGCCGCCCGTCGGTATAACAAGCCCCGTCGCGATCCCGATGAGCGTGCTCTTCCCGGCGCCGTTCGGGCCGAGGAGCGCGAAGAAATCGCCCTTTGGTACTTCAAGGGTGACGCCTTTGAGCGCTGCGGTGCCGTCGGCGTATGTCTTCCGAAGATCGGTGGCCTTAAGCGCGAGCGCATCCATATCAGGCGTCCTTGAGCGGCATGCCGTTTATGTAGTCTGCCTTACCAATCGCAACGCCGTTTTTACGCACGATCGCATATGCCATGGCGACATGGAAGAAGAAGTTCGGCAACGCATATTCGCGCGTGTAATCGTATCCCGTCATGTATTTATCGGGGAAATATGGCAACGTCACCCGCCGATCTGCCGCACCCTGGTAGGACGCGTCCTCGACCGTCGCGAGAAACGCGAGCGTCGCATCTACGCGCGCAATGAGCGCGTCGAGCGTCGACTCCTCGTCGGGGAATACGGGTGCCTCGATCCCCGCGAGCCGTGCCGTGGCGCCCTTCGCGTTATCGCAAGCCACCTGCACTTGCTTCGCGAACGGGAACATATCGGGCGCGAGACGGTCGTTCAGGAGCGTCTCGTCGGAAAGGCCGTGCGTCTTCGCCTTCTCGAGGACGCGGCGCAAGCCGCCGAGCGACTTGGTGAATACGGGTACAGTGAAAGCGTAGAGTTCGTTCATGACCGAGCGATTGTAGCATACGGCCATTTGCACCCCGGGGTGGATACGCGCGAGCCTCGAGTCCTCACGACTCAAAGCGTCCGGGAGTCGTAGGCCCAATGGAGGAGCGCCTGCCGGCGACGCGGCTCGCAGGTTTCGTCGCCCGCACGGCAATGGGCTTTCAACTGGAGAACGTGCCGTTTCATGTTGAGCCAGCGCCGGATCTGCCGGTCATCCTCTTCCGGGGTCCGGCGCCCGCGGTAGTAACGGCAGTACCATTGGAACCAACCGCGCGGATCCTGCGGATGGATCCATCCCTTCTTGCGCCAGATCGCAAGCGGCTCGGAAGCGCGCATCCCGAAATAATTTAAGCGTGGGTCTTGAGCGTACGTGCCCGCCTTCTGGAACCTCGCTTTCGTGAACCAGTCCTTCGGGAATTCCTTCGTACAGTCGCGCAGGTAGACGCCCCCGAAGACGCCGAGAGCAAGCATCTGTTTGGGAGTCAACTGCGGCTTGAATCGCGGATCAAAGTGTTTCCCTTCCGGCGCGGCTAGCGTATAGCGATAGCCACGTTGCATGCGGTCGTTCACAAGTACCGTCTTAGGACGCATAGCTACCAGAATAGGGAGACGATGGCCGCGACGCCGGAAAGCCCCATGAGAAAGACGGTGAGCCAACCGATTGCGTTTGCGAGGGCCCCGTTCGTGTAGCCGCCCATGACCCGGCGATCGCCGGAGAGCTTCACGACAAAGAAGAGTATGACCGGCGCGATCACGCCGTTTGCGACCGCCGCCCAGATGAGACCGCGGATGGGATCGAGATGCATGAAATTCGCGATGACGCCGACGGCCATAGAGATGATGATGACGCCATAGAAGGCATAGGCTTGCTTCAGCTTCCGGTAGAGGCCGTACTTCCATCCGAGGGATTCCGCGATTGCATAGGCGGTCGAGCCTGCGAGGACGGGAATGGCGAGAAGGCCAGTACCAACGATACCGAGCGCGAAGACGAGGTATGCGAGCTCGCCGAACGGCTTCAGCGCCGCCGCCGCCTGTGCGGCAGTGGCGATGTGCGTATTGCCTGCAGCGAAGAGCGTCCCGGCGCAGGCGGCGAAGATAAAGAAGGCAATCACTTCGGAGACGAGCATACCGCTCCAAACATCTACCCGCATGCGGCCGATGCCCTGCGGCGATATGTCATGGCGACGTTTCGCGATGCTCGTCTCACCGTGGAGGATGCCCTCTTCCACCTCCTGGGAGGTTTGCCAGAAGAAAAGATACGGCGAGATAGTGGTACCGAGGATAGCCGCGACGAGGAATATCTCGCCCTTTGTGAACGTGAGTGACGGGACGATGAGATGTGCAAACACCTGCCCCCAGTCGTGTACGACGATGAAGGCAACGAATACATAGGAGAGGAGTGCGAGCGCGAGATACTTGAGAAGCTTCGCGTAGCGCGCGTAAGTCGTGAAGATCTGCAGAAGGAGCGAGATAAGAGCAAAAAAGATGACGAGAAGTTCGAGATGCGCGCCCGGAAGGAGAAGGCGTGTCGAGGCGGCCATCGCGCCCAAGTCCGCCGCTATGTTTAGTGTATTCGCGAAGAAAAGAAGGAAGGTCGCGAGGTAGAGCGCGCGCCTCGGAAAATGCGCGCGGATGTTCGCCGCAAGCCCTCTGCCGGAGACGAGTCCGATACGCGCGCACATCTCCTGGACCGTCGACATGAACGGATACATGAAGAGCGAGAGCCAAATGAGCCTGAAGCCGTACTGCGCGCCAGCCTGCGAATAGGTGCCGATGCCGGATGGATCATCGTCAGAGGCGCCCGTCACGAGACCGGGCCCGAGATTCGCCCAGTATTCTTCCGCGAGTCGGAACGGCTTTTTGCCGATCAAACGCTTCTCGCCGCGCACCGCGAGTTCGACGCCCTCTTCAAGAGCTCGCGCGGGCGCTTCGAACGAGCGCTCTACTTCCGTGCCGAGCGCGTTGGTCTTCCTCGGCGGCATTGGTTCGCCCGGTCGCATATGTCTGCATGATACCGTGATCCCGCGCCTTCCCTAGGGTGCGCACCTGTGTATGGGCCTAACGCGGCGCATGGCGAACGAACGTTCCTTCCTGGATCTCGTGGAAGGCATCTTTAAGTTCTTGCTCCGTATTCATGACGATGGGCCCATGCCACGCGATCGGCTCGTTGAGCGGCGCACCGGCCATGAGTAGAACGCGCGCGCCGCGCAAACCGGCTCGAAGCGCGACCTGCGTGCCATCCGTATCGAACAGGAGCACGCGGCCCGGACTGTAGAGCGCCTCCTCCCCGGGCAGCCCTACCGCGCCTTCGATCACGTACGCGAACGCGGTGTGGCCCGGTGGTATCGGCACGCTCACGGTACCTTCGACATCGAAGGTGATGTCGAGGTATAGCGGGTTCCCGGCGATCGCCTCAAGCACCCCGCGGACGCCCATAAGCGTGCCCGCTATGACGCGCACGCGCGCGGCGCCGATACCGATCTCCGGAATCGTCTTTCCGGCGAGATCTTGGTAGCGCGGCGACGTCATCTTCTGCGCGCGCGGCAAATTTATCCAGAGCTGAAAGCCGCGGATGCCCCGTACGCTCTCCGGCATCTCCTCATGGATGATGCCCGAACCCGCAGTCATCCACTGCACACTCCCGTCGCCGATAACACCCTCGTTACCCAGGGAATCGCGGTGGCGCACCGTGCCGTTCAATATATAGGTAACAGTCTCCATACCGCGGTGCGGATGCCAGGGGAATCCGGCGAGATAATGCTCCGGCACGTCCGAGCCGAAGTCATCGAACATGAGGAACGGATCGAAGCGCGCCGCTATCGACGCGTCGATTCCGCGTTTCAATCGAACGCCTGCGCCATCGAAAGTGAGCTTCGCGTCGCCTGCCCACGCAATAGACCGGTCTGACATGAACCGAAGTGTAACCTAGGCCGGGCGGACAGGAGATGTGAATTGCGCCTGAAGAACGAAAGCCCGCCCCGTCCGCGGTGGGGACGCGGCGGGTTCAGTGGCGCGAGGGTCCCCGCTACTAATGTGATTTGGGCATCGTCGTTCCAGTCGAGGTTGGGGCAGCTGCAGTGGTACCCGTCGTCACGGGCGGCGTAGCCGCCGCAGGCGTCGAGGTCGCAATGAGAATATCGACCGTCGCACTCTGACGGAGCTGACTCACGTACGCTGCAATCATGCGCTGCTGTTCCTGTGCGACGACCGCCTGCGCCACCTCGCTCTTCACCTGCGCGAGCGGCGGCGGATTCTGCATCGTAGCCGCCTGCTGCGTATAGGCCTGCTGTATCTGCGCGGGGGTCGCCGTTGCGGCATTCAGATTGAGCTGCTGGTTTAGGAAGGCCGAGATTTGGATGCTGTCAGCGATCTGTTGGCGGAGACTCGCCTCCGTCATGTCCTGCGCCGAAAGCGCTTGCTCGTACGCCTGCGTCGAACTGAACTGCGCTTTCGTAGAGGCGAGCTTCTGGTCGACGAGGGTCGAGGAAGCCGTGATGCCGGCCTTCATTGCCGCCTGCTTCAAGAGCTCCGTCCCGATGAGTTCATTGAGAGCGTCTGTCTGGAACGTGGAAGCGGGCGTGGTCGTCGCGCCGAGTTGGGCGGCGATCTGCGCTTCTTCGGACACGAGCTGCGCTTCGGTAATCGGCGTGCCATTCACCGTGGCGACCGTCTTGCCGGTCGCAACGCCTGCGCCAGCGAAATACCACACGAGGACGCCGATGACGATGAGCAAGACGACCCCGATCAGTATGTTGCGATTCGAGTTATTCATGAATATCGGTTAGCTTCCGTGCAGTGTACCAGGCTTTCGGTCTCCGTTGTACCCGGGAATCCTCGCGCGTCGGCCGCATGCCTTCCGGAAGCAAGATGCGCGGGCGATTACGCGCGTCGTTTTGACACGATGAATTACTGTGTTATGTTAAACACAGATGCTGGAAGTTTCAGCGGAAAAGGGGTTGGCGAGATGTATGCACTTCTTACAGAGGAAAAGATAATCGAGGCGGTCAGAGCAGCCCTTGTTCGAGTAAATCCGGAACTACACGGCGACAAGCTCGATATTGAGATCGCATGGAACGTAAAATACCTAAAGGATGTCAACAGATGCCTTCACAGGGGCCGAATCAACTGGCGCGCCTTCCCTCTTGGGAGAACGCTGTTCGATCGGATAGCAGAGGCGCAGAACTGGCGCTGCTGCTATTGCGGGATACGGACGCTTGACGATGACGATCCCCGCTCAATGACAAGGCCGACGTTCGAGCATGTGATTCCGCTCGGAAAGCACGGACCAGATCATCCGGATAATCTGGTCATCGCATGCTTAGACTGCAATAACCACATTGGGGATGAGTTCCTCCAATTGCAACTGGCCTGGCGAGCGTAGTAGTACGCTCGCCTTTTCTTTTACCCTTCCTTTCCGGATCCGGTTTCGAACAGCGGTATACTGGGAAGATGCAACGATCTAGGTTCACCGTCTTCCTTGCACTCCTCGCGGTTGCCGTCGTCATTGCGCTATACCTCGACCGTGGCGCGCCGACGCAGCCGACAGCGAATCCGAGCGGACTCTCCACATCCACGCAGAACCTCCTCAAGCAATCGCAACAGACCGCTCAATTCTTAGAGAAAACTTACGGCACGAAGCCGC
The DNA here is from genome assembly GCA_027451665.1 of Candidatus Kaiserbacteria bacterium. Lineage (GTDB taxonomy): Bacteria > Patescibacteriota > Minisyncoccia > Phycocordibacterales > Phycocordibacteraceae > C7867-001. The sequence continues at coordinate 204,374 of DAIDIW010000001.1, read as the reverse complement.
CAGGTGGCTAGTAGCTTTAGCGTTTATTCGCGTGCGCGAGTATACGCTCGTACTGGGGTCTTGAGAGAGGGCCGATCGAAAGGCGCCCATTCTTGAATACGAAAAGGTCTTTCAATTTTCCATCCGCTCTGAGCGTTGAGAGCGACACGGGCGACTTCAGCTTCCTTGAGAAACGCACGCGTACACCGTACCACCGCGGCGATTCGCGCCGCGCCTTTGCATCGAAGTACTTACTCTTCCTATCGAATTGCGCAGCGTCCGGTTCCGCCAGGTGCGATACCTTCGCGAGACCATAGACGCCCGGCACCTCGCAGCTCGAGTGATAGATAAGCACTTCGTCCCCCACCCGCATGTCGTCCTTCATATAGTTGCGCGCCTGGTAATTGCGCACGCCCGTCCATGGCTCCACCTTGATGCGCGATAGGTCGTCGATCGAGAACTCGCTCGGTTCCGTCTTCATGAGCCAGTATCCCTTCGCCATGCGGAAGAGTATACCGGTCTTTATGGACGGTGTGAGTGCGTACGAGAAGATTCGAGAAGAGACCAATCGTATACGGTAAGGGCGCGAACCGACGACGGTAGATACAAAACGCAGAGTCGCACGTCTGTGGTTCAATACATCGACGCAGGAGGCGAAGGACCGAGCGCTCGCTTGCTGAAAATGTTCCCCATGCGTAGAGTGGAACAGGTTCAAGACCTTTCAGAGCCGTACCAATGGGAGAAACCGATGGAAGCACGCACTCGCGCACAGAGTACCCTATCGCTTGTAGAACAAGACGTAATAAACGCGCTAGACCGGGTGCAGGATAAGATGAGCGCCGAACTCGAAGCGTGTCTTACGTATATGTCCAACGGGCTCAGCTGGATCCAGATAGCCGAGGAGATGAGCTGTAGTCTCGAGGACATTGACCGCAACTTTCATAGTATCTGCATCAGAGCGATGATCGATCATCTGCCGCGCGACGAGCGCGAGGAGCTCATACGGAAAGCGCAGCTCGAGAGAGCGAGCGGGCTCCACTGTGAGACGCGCAGCAGCCGAATGCGCGCACCGTGCCCCGACCGCACTCAAGGAGCGACTGTTACAGGATCGGTGCAATCTCCACAACGTCTTGAACGCACCGTGTCCAACCCAGCTTCCGTAGAGGAACTCGAATTGATGGCACATCGTGCGGCATCCTTGATCGGGCACCTTTCCCCGCGACAGCTTGAAATCTTCCGCCATATGCTCCGAGGTCTTCAAGGGAAGGAACTCGCGGATGCGGGACGATACTCCTCGGAAAAATCCGCGAACGCGGTCGCGTCTAGCATTCGAGGTGCGCTTGGGATTACGAAGCGACGTCTCACGAAAGAACAGACGCTCGCCGTTCTATGTCGCGCCAAAGCTCTCTACGACGCCAAACCAGCGGAGTAGCACATCCGCACTCACAGACCGATATCGCTATGAAACGCCTGGGCACATCCGTGCCCAGGCGTATTCCTTTAAGGAACCTGCTCACGCGCCGATAATCACGCGCGCGGCGCTGAAGATCTGGCTCATGCGGTAGTGCGCGGAGAACGGCACGTCATCAGCATTCGCGATGTAAGGATCGCGCATGAGGTAGTTGCCGCGCGCCCCGCTCGTGAGCACGACGTAGTGGGTGCCGCCATAGGCGTGAATCCCCACGATGACCGGGTTTCCGCTTGCGAGGGTCGCGTCGATGTACGCGGACTTGCGGGTCGCAGTTACGCTATCGGCGGTAATGGTGAAGAGGAGGTAGGCCGGATAATACACGGCAAAGTTACCCGGGTTCGCGTTTATCGTGAGCGGCGTGACGTCTCGATAACCGTAGTGGGTCATGACCATGGCCATCGCGGTCAGAAGACAGCCATCGCTTTTAAGCTTGTACTGCGTGCCGTTCAGGGGGATATTGCCCCATGCGCTATCACGTTGATTGTAATAGCAGCCCCATGCGTCGCACCTGGTCTGATTGGCGAGCAAGCCAGAACCGCCCGCGTTCTGCGCAAACGTCGAAAAGCTTGAGATCTCGGCTTTCGCTTGCGCGAGAAGTTTTTCGTACTGCGTCTGTTTCGCGTTCGTCTGAGCGAGGAGTTCCGCTTTGGCGCGCTTCGCCTGCATGAGGTTCGCCTGCTGGGAGGTAAGCGTCTGCTTCTGCGTCGCAAGCTGATCCTTCTTCGCACTCGCCTGCTGCTGCTGAAGCGTGAGCTGCGTCTCCTGATCATGGAGCGTCTGCACTTTCGTCTGGATGGCGCGCTGCACTTCAAGCGTCGCGTCAGTATCGCTCCACGCTTGCGCGAGACTACCCGATGAGAGCACCTGCACGAGGAGCGGCTGATCATCGGTTCGTTGCAAGCTACGCACGTCTGACGCGAGCGCAGCTTGGTTCGCCTGAATCGCGCTCTGGGTATCGGAAATGGTGATATCGATCTGTGAAAGTTGCAGCTGCGTCACGTTCAACTGACGCTGAGTCGCGTTCACCTGCGTCTGCACCTTTTCGCGCTGCAGATCAAGCGCGTTGATGGCCGCTTGGATGGTTTGCTTATCCGCCCCGGTTTGCTGTATCTCCGCCTCATATTTCGCAATCTCCGCGTTCAGCTGCGAAATCTCAGCCTGCTGTGCGCTTATCTGATCCTGTACGGAAGAACTGGTAGCCGCATGGGCGACCGGTATATCCCGAAATCCTCCGCCTAGATTCAGGAATATGAGCGTAGCGATGCCTAAGAGCGACCCGAACCGTCTCATTCTAAGGATTCTACCATCTTCATTCGCCTAGAGGCGCGGGTACGCCAAAGCTTGCGCCAGGAGCCAGGTAGGCTAGGATGGGTCGCGAACGTTCATTACCATACGCCAGCCAGAGGAGACTGCTCATGCCGGAAAGCAATGATGCCATCAGCAGCGCAGTGAACAATGTGCTCGCACTCACCAACAAGGTGCCCGCTCACCATCAAGGTCTTCATTTCGAAGACCTGCTGCTTATAGACCATAAGACAAGTGAAGACGTGCAGCGCGTCGGGCGGGCACTTGCCATCTGTTGGGCCAGACGCAATACGGGGAACTCGCTGCTTTTCAGGCTCCTTGCCAGTGAATCGAGCCCGCGCAACATCATGGTCGCTCGGTCGCTGCGGGAGTGGGACGTAACCTACCTGACGGCCGCAACGATCATACAATGGTTCGGGACGCCGGACGGGATGTCATTCCTCAGTGAGGCATTCACGAGCGGCGGAGGCATCCTTCAGTACCGATACTCATAGTTCGCTAGTCTGTGTCGACTGCTTATGGGCCGCTCTAGGAGCGGCCCATCTTAATTTCATGCACAAGGGATGCGCCGCACATTTGCTTACCTACCGCCGGTTCCCGACGAAAAAAGCGAGAGGCTTACGGTGCACGGACATTGCGACGGTGCATTTTTCGGCACGATGCTATAGTCGATGCGATAGCCGACGAGAATCGTGTCCGGACCGTTCCGATAGCCGGTCTGCCCGCCCACATGACCGCCTGCAGCAAGGTCATTTGCGACGCGCCAGCCTCGCGATTTCAAGAGCCGGTCATAATAATCGGTGAACGGCGTAAGCACGGCACCGGGATTCATGCCTGCATCGATTGCGGTCGACGTCGCATACGCACCGGAGTACGTGGTCGTGCCCATCGTCACGGTTTCTGCAACAATCCGGCTCCAGGATGCGCGGCTGTATAGAGGATAAAGAACGACTGCGAGATGCATCTCTGACGAACTGGTCGCGACCGGCGCTTGAACGCTTCCCGACACGGACGTCTCTGTAAAACGCGGCGTTTGAGCGGAACGCTTCCACATGAGCAGCGCCCCGACTGCGAGGAGAACGACGAGTGCGCCTATGACGAGAACGCGTGTCATACGCATACGATAGCATCCGGCGCTAGTCCGGAGGTCGCGTACGCTGCGCTTCATCCGAGCGCTGGTATACTGTAGTTCTCATGGACCGTTCGATCCTCTCGGTACAGGATGTTACGAAAACCTACGACACGGGGACGCAGGCCGTGCGCGGCATATCGTTTGCGGTCGCCGAAGGCGAGATCTTCGGAATACTCGGGCCGAACGGCGCGGGAAAGACGACGACGCTCGAGATGATCGAGACGCTTACGCCCATAACCTCCGGCTCGATCACGCTCGCGGGAGCGGATGTTGCGAAGGAACCGGCGAAAGTGAAGCAGCTCATTGGCGTTCAGCCGCAGGCACCCGGCTTCCAGGACAAGACCACGCTCTCCGAGGTGCTCGAGCTCTTCGCAGCCGCCTACGGCATGCGTACGGATCCGCTTGAATCGCTGCGAAGCGTGGGGCTCGCGGAGAAAGCAGACAGCTTCGTTGAAGACCTCTCGGGTGGCCAACGACAGCGGCTGTCGATAGCGGCAGCCCTCGTGCATAAACCGAAAGTTTTCTTCATGGACGAGCCTACGACCGGGCTTGATCCGCAGGCACGCCGCAATCTCTGGGAACTCGTGCGCGAGGTGCGTGCGCAGGGCATCACAGTCGTGCTCACCACTCATTACATGGACGAGGCTCGCTACCTCTGCGACCGAATCGCTATCATGGATACCGGTAAAATCGTAGCGCTCGACACGCCGGTAAACCTCATCCGCGCGCTCCTATCACGTGGCTTCCAAAAGGAGCAACGCGTCGAGCAAGCGGATCTCGAGGACGTATTCATCGACCTCACCGGCAAGGAACTCCGCGACTGATATGGACTACCTTTATAATACGATCTACGTCTTCTCGAAAGTGAATACGAAGCGATTCTTTCGCAATCGCGTCGCTATCTTCTTCGGACTGCTCTTCCCGCTCGTCATTCTCTTCGTGCTCGGCGGCATCTTCGGAGGGAATAACGCCGTCTCGTTCAAAGTCGCGCTCCTGAACGAGTCCACCACGACGATCGCGACGAAGGTGACGGAGTCGATGGCCTCAAGCACCGTCCTCAAGATCGATCCGACGCTCACGAATCTCACCGCGGCTAAACAGAAGCTCGAGCAAGGGAGCCTTGATGCGGCGATCGTGCTGCCGCCGTCCTTCGGCGAGAAGGCGGCGGGCAGCACGACGCCGTCGGGACAAGCGCTCGTCTACTATGCGCACACGAACGCGCAAGGAGCGCAGGCGCTCGCCTCTCTCCTCACGAGCGAATTCGAGCCGCTGAACGCGCACTTCGTGTCGACCGTCTTTCCGTTCACGGTCGCAACGCGCGAGACCGGGCAGCAGGGCCTCACCTCCTTCGACTACACCTTCGCTGGACTCCTGGGCTTCGCGCTCATGGGCATCGGCATATTCGGCCCGTCGAACGTCTTCCCTGAACTGAAACGGCTCGGCGTGCTGCGGCGGCTCCATACGACCCCACTGCGCGTCTCCCAGTATTTCATCGCGACGGCGATCTCACAGGCAACGACCGGGCTCGTGACCGTTGCAGCGATGTTCTTCGTCGGCATATTCTTCTTCCACCTCAAAGTCATTGGAAACTATCTGGACCTCATCGTCTTCCTTCTCCTGTCAATCGTGATGGTACTCGGTATCGGGCTCGCGATCGGTGGCTGGGCGAAAGACCAGAGCCAGGCAGCACCATTGTCGAACATCATCACCTTCCCGATGCTCTTCCTCTCCGGTACCTTCTTCCCGCGCTACCTCATGCCGGGCTGGGTGCAGACGATCTCCTCGTACTTCCCGCTCACGCCGGTCATCGACGGCCTGCGGATGATCGCGACCGAAGGCAAGTCGCTCGTGGGCGTCGCTCCGCAGCTCGCGCTCGTCTGCCTCTGGCTCGCCGTCGTCTACGTGATCGCCTTCCGGCTCTTTCGCTGGAGCTGAGGGAACGCGCGACGCTCTGCGCCGTGCGTTTCCGTGGGTCAGAGCGCATTTAACGCGACCGGTTCTTCAGGATGGAGCGCACGGATGGGCTTATCGACTTGTCCATTCGATGGATGCAGCCGATCCAGCAACACGGGCGGCGCATGCCACCCTTGAGTTCCGATACGACTCGTCGCACGTGATCCTTGCGCGTGGCTGCCTGCTTCACCGATATCGTCCAGCAGATCCATTCATTGCGCGCCAAGGGTGTGAGGCTCTCCCACTTCGTAAGCACCGCGGACGATGCGAGGAGCGTCTTCCGCAGATCGGCAGGCAATGTGTGCACCGTTCCAGGGGCCGCTTTCATGGACGTCACTATACACCCGGAGTCCCTGAGAGAGCGCTATACTATCGTCACTATGGACACGTATGATTTCTCTGAAGAGGCGCTGCGCGCACGGCTGACGCCCGAGGAATACGCCGTCTTGCGCGAGGGAAAGACGGAAGCACCGTTCTCGGGCGAGCTCCTGCACGCGGAAGAGGACGGCACGTTCTCCTGCAAGGTGTGCGGCGCAAAACTCTTCGCATCGGATGCGAAGTTCGACTCCGGTTCCGGATGGCCTTCGTTCGATTCGGCGCTTCCCGGCGCGGTCGAACTTACCCAGGATGATTCGCACGGAATGCACCGGACCGAGGTGCGCTGCGCGACGTGCGGTTCACATCTGGGGCATGTATTCGACGACGGTCCGACTGATACCGGAAAGCGCTATTGCATCAATTCGGTGTGCCTCGACCTCGAAGAATCATGAACCCTGAGATCGCAGTCTTCGGCGGCGGATGCTTCTGGTGCACAGAAGCGGTGTTCCGGATGCTCCGCGGCGTTGTCTCCGTGGAGCCGGGCTACGCCGGCGGCACGACCGAACACCCCACCTACCGCAGCGTTTCGAGCGGCACGACTGGCCACGCAGAGGTTATACGCATCACGTTCGATCCTGCGCAGATCTCCTACCGAGATCTTATGACGGTCTTCTTCGCGACGCACGACGCGACACAGGTGAACCGCCAAGGGAACGATGTTGGCACGCAGTATCGTTCGATCATCCTTTACAGCTCCGACGCGCAGCGACGCGAAGCTGCGTCATTCATCGAGGCACTTGAGGCATCGGCCTCGGAAGGCGCGCCAATCGCGACCGAGCTCGCGCCGCTCGAACATTTCTTCCCAGCAGAGCCCGAACATCTCGACTACTATGCGCGCAATGCGAATCAGGGCTACTGCCAGATCATCATCGCGCCGAAACTGCAGAAGGTGCAGCAGCAGTTCTCGGGGCTCCTTTCCGCGCACCGCCGCAGGACGCCCTGACGTCTACGCACTGGCTTCGTCTCGCCTCGCAGCGTAAAAGCGCTATCATGGAGACATGACTCGATCGATGCTCGTCTCGCTTTACCTTCTCGCGATGATCGCGCTCATCGCGGGCATCGACGTGCTCTTTTTCAGGAGCTCGTCGCATACGTGGGAACGATTGATGGTGAACGTCGGAATCGTCCTCCTCTTCGGCGCCTTCTACCTGCGCTATCTCCGATAATCGCCCCGGAACACGGAGCGCTCACTAGGATGTAAGGCAGCCTGAGATGACGTACTGGCAGTACGGACCGGTGTAGCATTTTGCGCACTGACAGTAGCCGCCGGTAGCAGTCGCTATACATGCAGCCCCGTCTGAGCACGTTGGACCCGTCGTTCCGTCGCAGTTAGCCGAAGAAAGCTGAGGGGCGGGGCTGCTCGCGTCCGGATTCGTAAGATAGGCGGTGACTGTCGATGAGGGCGTACTTGTCCCGGATGCATTGCAAGCGAGCACCCGATACTCATAAGTCCGACCCGTCACTACCTGCGTATCGAGATACCACGCCGCAGACGTGCTTGCGAGTACCGCGAAGCCGGTGTGGCTCCCCTCGCGTTGAACTACATACGACGTCGCCCCTGCTGAAGGAGTCCACGATAGCCGTACTTGAGGAAGCTCACAGATCGCGTTAGGTCTGTCGGCGCGCTCGGCACCGACAATGTCGAGGTTGCCGTCGAAGTCGCGATAACGGTCGCAGGGGAGGTCGTGGCACTGACGGCAAGAGGCGTGGTGCTCGCAAGGTACCTGTTGATGAAAGCATGCGTGGAAGGTCCGAAATACCCTGTACCGCGTTCAAGTCCGACTGGTGTAAGAATCTGTGCGACATTCGCGTCCTACAAATGAATGAGAGCCGCCTTCGTAAGCGTGCCAAAGTAATCGGTCGTAGCGTTTACGGATCCTGGGCCGGTTACCGCGACGGGAAAGCCGTGCGTATCAAGAAATGATTGGAGTACTGAAACGCTCACGCTCGTATCTCCCTCCCGAAGATTCTGCGTGAACAGTGGTGCCGCAAGTACACGGACCGGAATGACGTTTAGTCCGAGTATGACAATCATCAGAACAAAGGATCGACGGGTCATCATAGGTATGAAGTTATCACATGCATTCCTTCATGCATGCCGCGTATCCCGGAGCACCTGCGGATTAGGACTACTGCTCCTGATAGCACACGCCCCGAGATGACAACCTATTTGCGGGCGATGAAATGAAAGATATGCCAGTGCTTTGCTTCACCGGAGGCAACAATCCCGTCCTTATCTTCCTCGGTAAAGAGTTCAATCGTGAGGCCCTTTAGTAATTCTTCGGCTTCATCCCGTGTCTGAAACGCCCTCTTGTCACCGGGAACATTCCAACCATCCTTCACTCCAAATAGTTGTCCGGTGAAGACGCCGCCCGGCTTCAGAGCCGAAACGAGCCGAGCGATGAATGCATCGAACCCTTCTTTTCCGTAGAACGGAAGCGCGTATGAGGCGGTAATCAGGTCGTAGCTTTCTGGCGGTAACTCCATCTCCTGATACGGCCGCACTTCCACTGTGAGCCGCTCATCATTTATTCCCTCGGCGAAGGTCCTAATTTCAGGAGAGCTATCGAGAGCCGTCACCTTCTTGAATCCGGAATCGAGCAGGAATTTCGTCTCGATGAGCGTACCTGCGCCCAGATCAAGCGCGTTGTCCTTGCGTATGCAAAATGAGACCGCTTTGACCAACAGCGAACGAGGAGGTCTGTATAGGTGTTGACTGTAATACGTCTGCCAATCTGCCATGGAGCAATTCTAGCAGCCTCGTAACTGAGAGGCACATGCACGAAGCGCACAAGCGAATAGCGCCCGAATATAGAAATGCCCGACCGAGGCCGGACGCTTTCTTTCCTACGTTAGTCGTTTGCCTTAGCGACTTGATTGCCTAGTGACTTGAGAATGCGATCCAGTTTTCCGTCTATCGCGTCTAGACGCTTGGCAAAATCAGGATTCTGGGGAGCGCTTCCCTTTCGGTACTCACGCACGCCGATTGACGGACTCTCTTCCTTCCCCTTGAAGCAATCACGGCAATAGACCGGCTTCTTACCATTGGGGCGGAATGGCACCTCACAGGTCCTGTGACATTCATTGCATACCGCTTGGAAGCGTTGCTGCTCGTCATGGACGTCTTTTTTAGTGCGGTAGCTTTGGCGAGAGCCGAAGCTCTTTCGGGCATAACTGCCCGGTTTCTTTGTGTAGGTCACGTATCTGAGACTATAGCATAATGCCCGATAATTGCAAGATTCTTTCTTCGGGAAATATATACTTTATGACTGCTGACTGACTCAGTTGCGACCCTTGTACGGTGAGGCACCACAAGGGCTCTTTGAGCAATTTTACCCTATTAGTTTCAGGCGTCTCAGTTGGGTCGTCCTAAGGGTAAAATGTTACAAATGTTACAACTTTTGTGTAGTTTTGCGGGCGCCCTCTTGAGACTAATGCGACCTTTTAAGAGTATTTCGCAATCTCATTCACCATCTCTGTTCTCTACTTTTTGTACCATTCCTCTCGAAACATCTGCGTATGCTGTTGCAAAACCATCGATATACACGGGCCCGAGTTCGTTTTTGTTCGATTGGTAGTACCACACTTTCACATAATCGACGGCGATAAAGTAGAGCGCCATGAGCATGACTATGACGCCAATCGTGATCGGCGAGATCGGAACGAATGAGAACCACACCTGGAATTGCGGTACATAGATTACACCGATAGAACATGCGAAGGCCGCTAAGAACGAGATGTTGAGAGGTGTCGACGGGGCTTTTGCCTCCCAGAAGTGCTTTCTGGTGCGGACGGTATAGAAGATGATGAGCGCCTGGAACGTGAGGAACACATACAGACTTGTCTGCACGAGCGCTGAGGGTTGAGATCCGATCATTCCAAAATACAGGATCTCAAAAAGTGCTGTTGGCACACCGAGTATAAGTGATATGAACATGAGATCTTTCACATTGTGTTTCTCGGGCTCGATAACTTCGTCGTCCTCGACCGTATCCGATGAGACCATGATGAGCGGAATATCGCCGAAAAGATTGTTCAGGAGGGCTTGGACGGGAAGGATTGGCAAATTGACGGAAAATAGATAGAGCGCGGAGAGACCGATGAGACTTCCAAAGTTATTGCTCATCGTATACCGGATGTACTTGTTGATGTTGATGAAAATTGCGCGGCCATACCTGATGCCGTTGATGATAACTTCAAGGCTTCGGTTCAAGAGAACGATATCAGCGTTTTCTTTCGCAATATCGGTCGCCGTATTGACGGCAATCGCCACGTCAGCCAATTTCAATGCGGGAGCATCATTGATGCCGTCGCCCTGATACGCAACGGTGTATTTTTCTTTCAATGCCTTGATGATATTAAATTTCTGTTCGGGAGAAACCCGCGCGAAAATATTGGTGCCAAAAACTGCCATCTTGAACTCCTCCGGCGACATCTTGTCGAGTTCGTCGCCGAGGTATACCTTGTCTCCTTCGTTCATAAGGCCGACTTGCTTGCCGATATACTCCGCTACTTCACGACTGTCTCCCGTGAGTATTTTGAGTTTTATGCCGAGTTTCTCCGCGTGCTCTATGGTGCTCTTTACGCTCGGCCGCAGTGGATCAACCAAACTCACGTATCCCAAGAAGACAAGATCGGATTCGTTCTTCAGTATGTCAAAATCGTTCGTGTAAGAAATCTCCTTGTATGCGATAGCTAGGTGGTGTAACCCTGTCTTTCCTTCGAGCGTAATATCGTGGGCGTACTTAGCGTGTTCCGGCGTATGAGCTATCTCTAGAAGAACCTCCGGCGCTCCGATCACGATCAAAAAATGCTTGCTGTTTTTCTTGTCCTCCAAGACGACCCGTCGTCGGCGATCCGCCGGATCAAAAGGAAGTTCTTTCACGATGCATAAATGCGACGCCTCCTTTTGAAGCTTCGGAGAGACGTAGGCGATGAACGCGTCGTCGTACGAGTTCGCGGTTCTGTGTTTCCTTACCTTGATCGGGGCAATCCCCGCAAAAGCGAACTTTTGGAACAACTCGTCATCGGAAGCAGTAATTTTATTGACGGTCATCTTGTTCTCCGTGATCGTACCGGTCTTGTCGGTGCACAGAAGATTCACGTTGCCGAAATCTTCCATGGCCGAGAGGCGCTTCACGACGACGCGCTTCTTGGCGAGCTTCAGAGCTCCGCTCGAGAGTGTGACGGTCGCGATGACGGGAAGTATCTCGGGTACCGTTGAAATTGCGAGTGCGATAACGAATAGGAGTAATTCCGTAACGCTGGACGTTCCGTGGCTAAGGTATGCCTTAAAAACAAAAACGAACGCCAAGACCACCAATACGATTCCTACCAGTTGAGAGCTGAATGATTGAAGGAATTTTTGATATTGGGTGATTTTCTTCGTTTCCGTCGAGAGCGTCGCGATGGTGCCTAACTCCGTATCTCTACCAATCGCATACACAATTCCCGTGCCCTCTCCCTTCTCGATGGTGCTGCCGGTAAATACGAGATTCTCTTCAGAAACTTTTTGATTGCTCGCAGCGCGTTTCGCGATTGGCACCGATTCACCGGTCAACTGGGACTCATTAATCTGCAGGTCTGTCGCCTCAAAGAGACGTATGTCTGCTGGGGCAATGTCGCCCTCGTGCATCTGCAGCACGTCGCCGGACACGATCTCGGTTTCATCTATCAGTACAAACTGCCCGTCGCGCTTGATGCGCGCGTGCTTAGTAATGAACTGCGTGAGCTTCTGGATGATGCGTTCCGATTTATATTCTTGATAGAAACCCAGGGAAGTATTGATGAGGAGAATGATGAGGATGATCGTGCCATCCTGCACGTCCTGTATGCCGTAGGCGATAACACTGCCTGCGATAAACAGGTACACCAACGGGCTTTGGAGTTGACGGCCGAGAATCCTGAGCGCATTGACGCTTTTCTTTCCAAGTACGTTTGACCCATGTTCTGCCTGGCGCTTTATGGCTTCTTTTTGAGTCAAGCCATCGACGGAGGTTTGGAGCTTAGTGAGAAAATCTTGTTCCCTCAATTGCAATGCGGTCTTTTTATCCATACGAGTCAATTTAAAGGGTAGCACGTCACCTTTCGGCGTCGTAATCCATCAGTAATTTCATGCCCGCAGCGTAACGATAACCTCCCGCAGCAGTTGTATGGCGTGATAACCCACCACGAGCGCGATCACAAGCGCGACGGCGGAGTCCAGCCAATAGAAGCCGCGAAGGAGAAAGACCGCGATGCTGGTAATTGCTACGCCGATGCCGGCCGCCGCGTCGGCGATGTTGAACGTAGAAAATTACATACACGTCTACATTCTGGCGGACATCTCGTAGATATGGGCCTCAAGCAACTCGGTATCACTTGGAGACCCGGCAACCCTCCATCCGAATTCGTTTCCATACCATTAATTATCTCACTGACTACACCTCAAACCTAGACTACCCTCTAGAGTGTTAAAAATATGTTGAAATATATGGACGCGTCCTAGTTACTCGGCTTGTAATGTGTTGGCTGGGGCATTAATACTCGAACGCGTCTCGGTCTCACTAGACCCGTCCTCAAAAACTCTTCTCAGTCGCCCTAGAATCGTAGGTGTCCTTGACACTCGGCTTGTAATGTGTTGGCTGCCGGTCAGGGACTCGAACCCCAATACCATCCTCCAGAGGGATGTGTCCTACCATTAGACGAACCGGCATTTTCCTGCGCCACGTGCGCGGCGCCGTATGGAGAAGATACCTGAAAATGGGTTCGGATACAACCACGACGCGCGCTTAGGAGCATGCGTGCCGCAAGGAGACTTGTCATCTTCGTCATGCATGGTATCCTCCGCGCGGATTGGATGCGGAGTTACTATGGACGAGACAACAAGCTCGCTCGAGCTTCTTTTCGAGCAATCGGGAGCATTGAACCTCACAGAGCTCGTACGGTACCTCGACCGCACGGACGGACAGGAGAGTGGCGAATTGTACCGAACCTATCACCGTAACATCCGGCAGGAGATTTCGCGGCAGGCAGCTCGTTTCTCCAAAGGAGAGCAGCCGCCCACGGTTGAGGAGATCCGCAGTTTCGATAAAGTCTGCGGGAGATATCTCAAAAATCTGCTTCGCCTCAGCGAAGCTGAACCAGGTCTCGCAACGGCACAAAGCTCACCATCAACACCTATCGAACCATAACCCTACCGGCCGGAGCAGAGCTCCGGCCGGCTTCCCGTGCGCTACTTCCTACGATGCACGGCAGCTGCCTTCAGGAATTCCGTAAACAAGGGATGCGGGTCGAGCGGTCGCGCCTGGAGCTCAGGATGGAACTGCGTACCGAGCATGAACGGATGCTTCGACTTCGGGAGCTCCGCGATCTCCATAAGCACGCCATCCGGAGAAGTGCCGCTGAACACAAGCCCGGCGCTCTCGAGCCGCTTCACGTATTCAGGATTGATCTCGTAGCGATGACGATGGCGTTCCTCGACGAGCTCCTTCTTATATGCCGCGCGCGCCATCGTGCCCTTCTTGAGATACGCGGGGTACACGCCAAGACGCATGGTACCGCCGTACTTCCCTCCTTCAAGGAGAGCCTTCTGCTCCGGCATGACATCGACGACGAGATGCTCCGCGTTCTTCTTAATCTCGGCGGTCGTGGCATCCTTCAGTCCGAGCACATTGCGCGCGTACTCCACGACCATGAGCTGCATGCCGTAGCAGAGTCCGAGGTACGGGATCTTGTGCTCGCGCGCATACCGAATGGCCTTGATCTTCCCCTCGATGCCGCTCTCGCCGAATCCTCCCGGGACGAGGATGCCCTGATATTTCGCAAGCTCGCTCGTGGACTTTCCCTTCTCGAAGTGCTTCGAATTGATCCACGTGATGTTCGCTCGCTTCCCGAGCTTTGCCGCAGAGAACTTGATCGCCTCGATGACCGAGAGGTACGCATCCGAGAGGACGAAATCGCCCGTATCGAAATACTTGCCGACCACCGCGATCTCGACCGCGGGTGCCTTCTTATCTGCCACGGCTTTTGCGAAGCGACCCCATGCGGAAAGCGACGCTTTGCGCTTCTCCGGAAGCTTGAGCGCCTCAAGCAGCTGATCGCCGAGCTCATCGCGTTCGAAATTCAGGGGTGCTTCATAGATGGAGGAGATGTCCGGCGCGCTTATAACACGGTCCTTTTTAACGGCGCAGGAGACCGCGAGCTTCTCCTTCCGCTTCTCATCGATCGCTTCCTTCGAACGCGCGATGATGAAATCCGGCTGCACGCCGTATCCGTTCAGATCCCGCACCGCGGTCTGCGTAGGCTTCGTCTTCATCTCGCCCAGGGTGCCGGGAGTCGGCAGATAGGAAACCATCACGAAGAGCACATCGTCTGGATGTTCCATCTTCATGACGCGGGCCGCTTCGATGAAAAGCGCATTCTGGAAGTCGCCCACGGTGCCACCGATTTCAATGACGGAAATGCGGCTCCCATTATAGGCTGCGGCTGCCTCGAAGCGCCCCATGATCTCATCGCGTACATGCGGGATGGCTTCGACACACTTTCCACCGTATTCGAGCGCACGCTCGCGGGCAATGACCGACTGGTACACCATGCCGCTCGTCATATAATCCTCGTTCGTGAGATCACGGCCGAGAAAGCGCTCATAGTTGCCCATGTCCTGATCGGTCTCGAGTCCGCTCCGCAACACGAACACTTCGCCGTGTTCAGTCGGATTCATGGTGCCGGCGTCGACGTTCAGATACGGATCCACTTTCACGAGGTTCACCGGGTAGCCCTTCTGCTGAAGTAAGAGGCCGATCGAAGAAGTCACGACGCCTTTGCCGACGCCACTCATGACCCCGCCCAAGACGAATATATATTTATGACCTTCTTTTGCCATGATCAGACCTTTAGGTATCTACGGATAGCGAGCACGGATGCGGCCGCACCCAAGAGACAGCCAGAACCGACAAGCACGAATAGAATGAACAGGAAATGACTGCCATAATACGAGGCGAGATTGAAACCACCGAGCCACCCTGCCGTCTGGCTTCCGGCATACCAGGACGCCGGCCATAACAGTACGAGGACGATGATGGAGGAGATGAGCCCAGTGATGATGCCCGTGACGATGAACGGCCCTTGGATGTAAGCATTGCTCGCACCTACGAGCCGCATAACGGCGATCTCGTCCCTCGCTGTGTAAATGGCGAGCCGTATCGTCGCGAAGGCGATGAGTATCGAAGCGAGCGCAAACACGAGCACCACGGCAAGCCCAATTTCCCGCGTCGCTGTGATCGCGCTCGAGAGCCGGTCGATGACGCTCTTATTCTGGGCATAATTGATGCGGTCAATAATCGAGGTGCCGCTTGCGGAAAGCGCGGGCGATGCCTGAAGGAAATTCACGATACCCTCATACTGCGACGGATCCTGGGCCCGTATTTCGAGCGATGCGTCGAGCGGATTGCCACCGAGCTCGTCGAGCGCCTGCAATGTGAGCTGATCGTTCGCATGGCGCGCTTTGAAAGCGGCGAGCGCCTGGTCAGCAGACGTATAGGTGACGCTCTCCACTTGCGGGAGCTGTTCGAGCTTCTGCTGTACGGCAAGAATCTGGCTCTCAGTCGCGCTCGTCACGAAGTACACGGAGACATCCACTTTGTCCTTGATCGAGTTCAAGGTGAACGTGAGGAGCGCCGAGAGGAATATGAGAGCACCGATGATCGCGAGCGTCACCGTCATAATGAGCACGGTAGCGGCGGAGACGCTGCCGCCTCGCGTGAAATTCTTCGCGCCGGATACGGCTACTCGTTTTATGGTGGTCCAGTTCATAGTACGTATCTGCCTTCGGCGTCATCACGCACGATCTTGCCACGATCCATGGTGACCACGCGTCGCCCGATCGCATCCACGACCCCTTTGTTATGCGTCGTGATGACGACGGTGGTACCGAGCTCGTTAATCTTCTTCAATATCTCGACGACTTCGTACGTGTTAATCGGATCGAGATTGCCCGTCGGTTCATCCGCGATGATGACTTCCGGCTGATTGATGATCGCGCGTCCGATGCCGATGCGCTGCTGTTCGCCGCCAGACAGCTGGGACGGAAAATGGTGCGCTTTATCGGCGAGATTCACAAGGTCAAGGATATAGGGTACGTCGGACTCGATTTCGTCGTCGGAGCGGCCCGCTGCTTCCATCGCGAAAGCGATGTTCTCGTATGCCGTCTTGTTCGGAATGAGTTTAAAATCCTGAAAAACCATCCCGATCTTCCGGCGGTAATGGTGGAGCGCGGAACTCGGCAGATCGTTCACATCTACCGATTCGAAAAAGACGTTTCCTTCAGAAGGCTTCTCTTCGGCGAGGAGAAGCTTCAAGAGCGTCGTCTTCCCCGCCCCGGAGTGCCCGACGATAGACACGAATTCTTTCGGAGCTACCGACAGCGTGACCCCTTCGAGCGCCGCAACATCGGAGTACTTCTTCGTGACCTTGTCGAAATAGATCATTGACCGTGTACTGACCGGTTCATTGTACCCATCCGTTCCTGAGGCGTAAAGCCGAGATGAAGACGCTCCTCCCTGGAGGCATGGGGATAACCGAGCGGTGCCGGCCTTTTTTGACCACTATCGTACCCGAGTGATGTGCTCATGAGACGTGTCCATCCGTCCTTCTCTGGCGTCTCTCGCTTGCGAGCCACTTCAGAAGACCCCCTGTACGGCGGGTCTTCGTTTTTATATCTCCGGCGCCGCGAGCTCGGCGTCGATGAATCCGTCGAGATCTCCGTCGAGCACTTTCTCCGGGTTGCCGCTCTCGAAACCCGTCCGATGGTCTTTCACCATTTTGTAGGGATGGAGGACGTATGAGCGGATCTGGCTCCCCCATTCGTTCGCGGTGGTCGCCGCGATCGAACGGCCTTTCGCCTTCGCTTCCCGTTCGGCTTCTTCCTTCGCGAAAAGCTTCGCCGAGAGGAGTGCGAACGCCTTCTCACGGTTCGCCTGCTGGCTCCGCTCGCTCGAAACATGCACCGAGAGGCCGGTGGGCGTATGCACGAGGCGCACGGCCGTCTCCACCTTGTTCACGTTCTGGCCGCCCGCGCCTCCGGCACGGGCGAAGGTCATCTCCACCTCCGCAGGATTTATCTCGACCTTCTCATTCGCCGCCAAGACCGGGAGCACCTCGATCATCGCAAAGGAAGTCTGGCGCTTCGCGTTGGCGTTGAACGGCGAGAGCCGCACGAGACGGTGCACGCCGGATTCGCGCTTCAGGCGACCATACGCGCCCGGACCGATGATCTCGAGGAGCAGATTGCGGAAGCCGCCCTGGCTGTTCTCATTCGCATGCAGCACCCGGACGCTCCAGCCCTTCTCTGCCGCATATCCTTCATACATGCGGCGGAGCATGCGTGCGAAATCCTCCGCATCGTCGCCGCCTGCCCCTGCGAGGATAGCGAGCGTCGCATTCCCGCGATCATGCGGATCGCCCGATCCGCCTTCTTTCAAGGCCTGATATTCGGCGACTGCCGCTTGCGCGTCGCTCTTGTCCGCCCAGAACTCAGGCGATGCCATCATCGCCTCGAGCTCTTCCATCCGCATCTTAGCCGCATCGTCCATGATGCAAGCGAGTATAGCAAAACCCGCTCGGTAGGGCGGGGAGTGCAACCGAAGCTGGCTCGACGTGACGGACGCCGAATGACTTACCCTACCGAGCGGGCCGGTCCTGAGGAACTTTCGTAGAGGACCGGGCTGACTATAGCATGAGCCCCGCGCAAACGCGGGGCTCATGTCTCGGAGCCGCCCCCGAGATTCGAACTCGGGACCTACCCCTTACGAAGGGGTTGCTCTACCAGCTGAGCTAGGGCGGCGTGCTTGCTCGTCCTTTTTAACATACAACGCCTTCGGTAAAAAGGCTCTGGCTCCGCACACATACGGAACATTGCCACGATTGGTCTTTTGTGGTTATGTTGAAGCGGGACCGCACCATCCGGAGGAACGGCCATGTTCGCGAAGCTGCGTACCGTGTTACGGACTGTAGATAAGCGCATAAAACGGCGTCTTAATCGTCGAAGACTCCGCAAACTCATCACGCTCGCGCAAGAGTATATCCGACGTGAGAATGACGGCATCGCGCGCGCTATCCACATTTGCGAGGGAGTAGGCCCGGTACTCGATAATCTGCCCTCTCCAGAAGTGAGACGGGAGCTTAAGGCGCGCGGATTTGATGTCTCAGACGGGAAGTCGATCCATTACCGTAAGCGCGTCATTCCGGTCATATTGATCCTGAACACGAACCTCTTCCTTAATAATCCTTTTTACCCGGACCGTTTCCCTTGACATGAGCGAAAGGAAACGCGATGGACCAGAAAAGCCGGCTCCCTTGGAACCGGCTTTTCATTCTCTGGAGCCGAGAGCCGGGATTGAACCGGCGACCTCACCCTTACCATGGGTGTGCTCTACCAACTGAGCTATCTCGGCGGCAATACGATAATGCGCTACCGATAGTACGCGAAACAGCTCCGCTTTTCAAACGTTTTCTGCGAGGAGCGCCACCGCGCCGTAAAGCCCCGCGTCGTCCCCGAGTGTACCGACGCGTATCTCGGGAAGCTGCGCGAGCACGGTGCGCAACTTCTCCGTCTCGATACGCACGTCTGCGAGCCGATAGGCTGTTTCCTCGTTCATGAGCGAACCGCCAAGGACGACGACATCCGGCGACCAATGCACGATCAGATTCCACACTCCGATGGAAAGTGCGCGCGTGGCTTCCCTATATGCCTCGCGCGTGAGGGTCGAAGGCGACGCGCCATACTTCCGCGCGAGCGATGCGCCGCCCACGAGCGATTCGAGGGTCGCGCCGCGTGAGAGGTCGATTACCTGATGCCCCGGTTCGAATCCCTTCGCGTGTGCCTCGAGCTTGCCTTGAACGATGCGCGCGCCGCCGACTCCGGTACCGATACGCAAATGAGCAACGACACGGTGGGCGCGGCCAGCGCCATACCGTGCCTCGCCGAGCGCGGCGAGCAGGCTGTCATTATGGATTATGACGGGAATGTGGAAACGCTCCTGGAGACGACGTGCAAGCGGGAATCCGCTCCACCCAGGCAAATTCGGCGAACCCAAGAGCGTGCCATCCTCATGAAGGACCCCCGCAAGACCGCCCACGATCGCCTCGATGCCCTCGTCCGGTGCCAATCGCTCGATGAGCTCGCAGAGGGTCTCGAATCCGTGCTCCCCTTCCGGCGGCGTCGCCGCCTTCTTCACGTCTCGCAGTGCAGCGCCATCGACTCGCGCGAGACGCATGCTCGTACCGCCGATGTCGAAGACAAGCTTCATAACCGTTTTTTAAAATCCTCGATGAGCGGCACGCTGTCTGGATCCACTCCGCGTGCCTGTGCGAGGAGACGCTCGTAGCGCTCGAGCACGAACCATCCGCGCGCGAGCTGCGTCGCGCGCGTCTCCCCCCAAAGCGCGAGCTCATGCACCGTCCGTTCGCGATCATGCAACACATCCTTGAAGACCTCCATACGGCGCGCGACGCGCGCGTCCTCCTGCGGATCCCGCAAGAGCACGAAACGTACTGCGGACGCGATGCCAGGAGGCGCCATACGATCGAATGATTGCATCTCATTGTGATTCAACTCCGAAAAGGCATTCGCATACGCCGGCATCTTCGCCCCCTCGTTCGTATGGATCTTCGCCACCCAGGCGAGGAACGCATTCTTGCGCGACGCGTAGAAGTGCGGAAGCGTATCCGCGAGCGCCGCGGCAAGCCTTTGAGCCTCCCCCTCTACGTCTGATTCCCGGAAATCAGCCTTGCGGAGATCCGCGGCGAGATCTGAACGACCGACGAGCCGCAGGAGCGCCCCGAGCTGATAGAAGAGCGCGCTTCTCGGTTGCATGCCGCGCGGGACGAGGACAAGCGGTACCGTATGCTCTCGCGCGAAAGCCTCGAGCGCGCCGCCGGAGGTAATGACGGCAAGCGGGAGTCCTCGCTCATGCGCCGCCTTCGCGAAAGAAAGCGTCTCTGCGGTGTTCCCCGAATGGGAGATCGCGATATAGAGCGTATCCTCCGGCGCGTCCTCCGGCAGATCGTAATCGCGATGCACGGAGATCGGGAATGCGAGGTCGAGGAAACGAAGCGCCTCTGGCGGCAGCGCGGAACCGCCCATACCACCCACGATGTAACGCGCCACGTGCGGTACGGTTCCTTGTACTATCTCTGGCTCGAGTGCGAGCGCTTGTCGGAGTTCTTCGTAGGTCACGGTATTCAGTATACGGCAGCTCGGCCCGGCTAAGTCTGGTCGTCCTCGACCATGTCAGTGACCAGTGCGCCCCAGGTGAAGTCGTGCGCACCATATCCCCTGCCCGTCTCGGGATCGAAATACTCGCGGAATCCTTCCTGTTCGAGCAAACGAGCGGAAGCATCTCGTATGCGCTGCGCTTCGTTCATGAATCCATAGCGCATGAGTCCCTTGTAGATGAACCAGTGCGGTGCCATCCACACGGAACCGCGCCAGTAGCCGTCCGGTCGGTATGAGGTTTCCTGCTTCGAGACCGTACGTACGCCATAGGGCGACCAGAAGGTGCGCTCATCGAAGAGCATCTCCACGACCCGCTTCGCTTCTGGAGGCGAATATAGGTCTGTGAAGAGCGGCGCAAAGTGCGCCCACGTAGCGACCTTGAGCGGTCGGTACTCATTGCCGGCCGCGCTCCAGAATACGCCGGCATCCCGATCGAAGAGCCTCTCGCGCACCGCATCGGTCACGAGACCGCTATTTACGCTCGCAAAATGCTCGCCGTCCGCGTCCTCGATGACGGACGCGATGTGCCCCAGCGTGCGCAGATTCTCGATAAGAACGGCCTGGAACGGAACGTCCTTCACCCAGAAGTGCCGCTTCATGCAGAGCTCTGCGTCGAAATGGCAGGTTCGGTTCGCATCCACGAGCTCGAGCCGACGCGCGAGATGGTCGGCGAGCGTGATATCCGCGGGCACGTGAAGCACGTCGTCAAAGCGCGGGCTATTATCTTCGCCGGATTCGTCCGGGTTTATGATGCCCACAAGGTGGTGGTCGCGCGGGTCGCGCTTTTCAATCAGATACCGATAGAACCGCAGCAAATGCGGATACAGCTCTCTCAGAAACGCTGCGTCCGCGGTCGCCTTGTAGGTCTCCCACGCGGCATACGCGAGCAGCGGCGGCTGTGTAAGCGCACTCGTCCCCGGCGTTCCCCAGTCGTAACGATGGAGCGTACCCGGACTCCAATAGAGGATATGCGGGATCATACCGTCATCGAACTGCCGGGACGCGAGCGCGAAGAGCTCGGCTTTCGCCGCTTCAGGATCAAATTTCGCGAGCACGATCGCATGAAAACACGAATCCCAGAGCCATTGGTACGGATAGGTATCGGGCGACGGGACGGTATAGAGGTGTCCGTCGGTCGTACGCCGGTTCTTTTTGAGGAGATCGAATGCTCGCGCGCGCAGAGAACGCATCTTTTTCACTATAACGCCACCGCGCGGCGCCTCTGGCGCCGCGCGGTGGATTCGCATGACAATACCGTTCGTTAGTTGTCCTTTGAACCAGAACTGCTGTCTGACGATGTTGTCGTAGCCTGTCCATGCTCACCTTCCTGCGAAGGCGTCGAGGATGCATTGTCGGTGCTATTGCTGTGATCGCCACTGTTGCACTCGGATTCCATCTCGTGCTCCATCTCACCGCGGGTAGACGGGCCGACTATGCCGTAACCCGTAGTGGAAGGCGTGCCGGTTGCAACAATGCCGTGCAGCGCCTGATAGCGGCGCACCGCATCCTCCGTCTCGGTGCCGTAATAGCCGGTTACCAATCCTTGAGGGTAGATGCTCTTATTTTGCGCGAGGAATTGCTGCAGCCTCGTAACGTCCTCTCCGCGGGACCCGACCGAGAGGGTACCGGAAATGGACATGCAGCTCGACGCGTTACCGGGTCCGTTATACGACGGCGTTGAGGTCGAAGTCTGTACCGTCGTTCCGGATGAAGTACCCATGAGCGCTGCCTGCACGTTCGCAATGGTCGCGGAATCCGCGCCAAACGCCTGGAGAAGCGTCATGATTGCGTTCACCTGCGAAGAGGTGAGGCTACTTGCCTGCGCGACCGGCGTCATCGCGAACATCGAGACGATCGTGACTACGCCTACCGCTGCGGCGAGCGCGCGGGGATGGCTCGATAAAAATCGGTTCATTTTCTTAAATATTAAGGCTTTCGCCTGCACAAAGCATAGCATCCCCACAAGACCAGCCACTACCGCAGGTTTTATCTGGGCTTTTAGATGCGCGAGAGACGGGACTTGAACCCGCAACCTTCCGCGTGACAGGCGGATGCTCTAACCAAATTGAGCTACTCCCGCAAAAGCGAGGCCTAGGGCGCTCGACGGGAGAATAGTAGCAGAACGGTTTTGTTTTGTCAGCGCGCGGCGAGCCGGCGCATGAGGTAGGTAAACCAGATAAGTAAGGTGGCCAGGCCCACGATGAAGGTGGTCGGGATGAGCTTCACGAGCCAGATGGGCCAGTCTGCCCCATTCGTCCAGATGCCCGCAAGTACGAGCCCTGCACAGATGGGCAGGCAGAAATAGAAGACATACAGCGACCTTCGTTTCCATACCCTATGGAACGAAGGTGCTGTAAAAAGGTTGTGCCGATGGGAGGGATCGAACCTCCGACCTTGGCTTTATGAATGCCACGCTCTAACCGACTGAGCTACATCGGCGTACTGAAGAGACTAGCAAAGCCGCGGCGTTCTTACAATCTGAAATTTGACAAATGCGGTGCAAGAGGTAAGGTAATTGCATGCATTTCTATCGCGGTAATTGCCTGACGAAGACGATCCAGGTCTCAGACCTCGGCATCTTCGTTTGCGCATAGCCGCGATATTTCTTCTCCCCCGCCTCCTGATAAGAAACATCCCGGCTCTGCGGAAGCTGGGATTCCTTCTCGTTTCTTGAGCAGAGCATGATCTTTGGAGATACCTATGTCGCACTATCCTATCTACAATGGCCGCGTGAACATCTCGCTCGGCGCTATGCAACGGGAATACGTCCGGGAACTCATGCAAGGCGTGAACGATCCTGACGTCGTCCGCGGCGTGCTCATGACGCCGCCGGTCACCATCGAAGAGGAGTATGCGTGGTTCGATGGGTTAGCAGCTCGCAAGCGTGCTGGAACCGACGTGGTCTTCGCGATCCTTCTTCACGTCTTTGAAGGCAGCAAGCTTGTTGGATATCGATACATCGGCCATACCGGCCTGCACAAGATCCGCCAGCCGGAGAGCACCGCGACGAGCGGCACGCTCATCTGGGATAAGGACTGCTTTGGGAAGGGCTATGGGAAGGAAGCGAAACTGCTCCTTCTCCACGTCGCATTCCACGAACTCTGTCTCTATAAGGTGAACTCGAGCATAAAGGCATTCAACGAGCGTAGTCATGGCCACCTCATCGCGTGCGGCTACCGATACGTTGGTCGCAGGCGTGGCCAGGAGCTGGATAGCGGGAAACGTGTGGACGAGATCCTCTTCGATGTATTCCCTGGGGACTTCGAGCCGATCTGGAACTGCTATCTCGAGACGGGTAAGCTGCCGAAGCTGACAAAGCAGCAGCTCGCGAGATTGAAGAAGGAGAGTAAATGAGTATCCGCCGCCCATTCGGGCGGCGGCTTCTTTATGCACGGGCATGAAATGCTTCCGCTGTGCGCGGTAGATCCTTCGGCGCGGTCACCTAGAGCCAGAGCGCAGATTTTGCGACTGTCGTCCGGCAAGCGTTCAGGCTCGCCTGGGAAGAAGCCGGCCAAAGCGATGCTGCGGTCGCTACGCCTCAGGGAAAGAAGCGGTGAACATAGAGCCAGTGCCGGGGCCTTCGGAAGAGGCCGCGACCGTACCGCCATGCGCCTCGGTGACTTGCTTCGCGATAAAGAGGCCGTACCCGGTGGAGTTCACGTTTATCTTCTGCGAATCCTTGCCGTGACCGCCCTCGGTAAAGAGGTACTTCTTATCCTCGTCAGTAATACCGACGCCGGTGTCCTTCACCGCAAAGACGAGTCTGCCGTCCTTATGCGTGAGTGAGACGTCTATCGAACCCGATGGCGTGTAGTTGATTGCATTGTCCACGAGGTTGCGCAGCACGTGGTCGAGGACCTCTCCTCTATCTCCGCTTAGGGTGAAATCGCCCTCGTCTGCCGTGAAGGAGAGCCTCAATCCCTTCTGTTCTGCGTTCTGCTTCGCACGATCGACGGATTCCTTAGCCGCGGCCTTCAAATCGAACGGCACTTTCGTGTAATTCACGGTTCCCTTCTTCAGGTTCGATGCCTTCAATATATCCGAGACACTCGTGACGCCATGGCGGGTATCCTCGAGCGCGCGATCGATAAACGGCTTCATGTTCTCCGGTAAGGGGCCGAGATCGCCTTCGTCGAGCATGGAGAATACGCCAGCCGCCTTCGTAAGGAAGCCCTTCACTTCGTGTCCCACGAAATGAATGAGGCCCTCCTGTCGCTTGTTAATTTCCTTCAGCTCCTCCTCCAGTTCGAATTCCCGTACCATGCTTCGAATCAACCAGATTCCAGCTACTAGGACGAGGACCAACTCTGCTACACGATAAAGAACAAGCCAAACCGTTGCAGAAAGGAGTATGTCGAAGAAAGTCGCAGTCGCTAGCATGAACGTTAATAACCCGAACCATGCGACGCGAGGATTAAAAAGTCGATAATGAAGAATCGCATGCGCGGTACCAAAAATGAAAGGAAGGAGGAATAACCCACCAAATGGAACAAAGGTTGGATTATTCAGGAAGGCGGGGAAAATAAAATCAAAGATGATGAGGAAAAAGAACGTTGTCGACATTCCTGTCAATACGAATTCAATCTGTCGATGTGCTTCCCCCTCAGTATCGAAATACTTGCGCGCGAGAACCCATATGCCGGTACCTATGAACCCAAAAACAGT
This sequence comes from Candidatus Kaiserbacteria bacterium, assembly GCA_027451665.1. Lineage (GTDB taxonomy): Bacteria > Patescibacteriota > Minisyncoccia > Phycocordibacterales > Phycocordibacteraceae > C7867-001. The sequence goes on along the minus strand of DAIDIW010000001.1, from coordinate 179,237 downwards.
GAGTCCGAAGAGGATGATACCTGGACCGGTCTTTGTTTCGATGACGGGAGAAATCGCAGTAACTGCTTCGTATACTACTGGAGTAAGTACCACGAGCGATATCGCGGCCGTCCAAGAAAGAAGCCCTAGAAAGAGCGTTTTTGATAATCGCATGGCGCGATCTGGAAATTGATATGCAAGCAGGAAAAATGAGAACGCATGCCAGCTCGCAAAGAAAAGCACCGCACGAATGAGCCAAAGTGCAAGTCTAGGATCGACGACCCGAGCGCTCGCAAAATTCGAGATACTCCAGAAAATGCTAATCGAGGTGAAAAGAAGAAACATCCGAGAAGTTGCACTTTTTGTATCCGGAAAATATATCGAGAATCCTAGCGTTCCCGCGCCCGCTACAGCGAGTCCGACCCAAAGCAAATCAAGATTTAGGATCGATTGCATATATGCAACTTACTGTACAAACGGTAAAAGACCTCTAGCAAAGGAGAAGGAATATCGCCCCGACGAAAGAGGACGATCAAGTATTATGGCTTTCACCGCGTAGCAGAGTGCCGCTCCGCGCATAAAGGAAGACTCGGCGAGCTGTGGAATACCGACGAGCTCGGAACCGAATTTGGAGAATGAATCTACAAGGCAAGGATCCAGGTACTGGGAACCCATAAAGTCGCGCGCGAGCGCAATCTTCTCGCGAGGTGCGAGTGGGCCGGACGGATGCGTAATCGCGGTCATGACGCGTTCCTCCATGAGTCCGTTGAATATCGGAAGATCCGGATCTTGGTCAAATCGCTCAACGTCGAGCAGAATCCCTTCTCCGTTACCGGTCACCATGACTACCGGAATTCCCCTATTCTTAGCAGCCTCGCGAATAGCGATCTTGAGTGGGAGCGCATCCATCTCTTCGATAAGGACATCGATCCTCGGCTCCCCGAGAAAATCACCGACTGTGTCTGGCATGATGCCATGCTCGTGCAACTCAAGCGTATAGTAGGGATCAACCTCAAGAATTTGACGCGCCGTAAGCATCGCCTTGTTCACGCCGAGATCCGGCAAGCCTGCACGAAAGCGATTCAGGTTCGTGACCGAAAGCGTATCAAGGTCGGCAAGTTTCATGGAGCGAGCGCCTCCTTCAAGCGCGATGCACACGGCGCCGGGGTTGCCCACATTTAGTCCGGCAAAACCGATGCACGCCGCCGCAAAACGGTCTTGTTCGCTCTTCGTGAGAAGATCCCTATTCCTATTATTGCGCAGCTCGCGATATGCTGCCTTTCCAAGAATCCGTACGAGCACTTTCCGCCACGGAAATACCGCAACCATCTCCCCCGGATCCTCTGAAAGAGGCCGTGGCGTCCCACCTACCGCTTCAGGATCGCGGATCTCGGCTAGTTCAGCACGCTGCTCATCGTACGAGTCGATGAAGTCATACCCCTCTGTGCGGAGCCGCGTGATTTCTGCAGCATCCACTGCAGAAGTTGGGTCGAGAAGTTGAACCTGGAAATCAGTCATGGCATGAGCTTATCCTCTAATGGCACCCGTGGAGTCTGCCAATCAGCAGCACCTTCAAGTTGTCCTGCCGCAAAAAGAAAACGCAACGGTTCTGTTAGACCGCAGAGCCTGGTCACCTCCTCGCGAATATCAGGCAATTCCGCAGTCGCGACAAACACAGACGCATCGTACCCCTCTGCAGTCAGTGCGAGAATAATACGCGAGGACGTGAAGCCGATAGCAAGCCACGCTCGCGGATCGTTGTCCGCACCAAACGCGAATATCGCTGGTGCAGAAGCAAGTGCTGCAGCACTCGCCTTACCCGGTAATTTACCGATATTGAACGAGCGGATCATCATCGGCAAGAGCCAGGAGAGAGGGCGCGGGAGATTCAACGAATAACCTGGGATACCGTCCTTGCGCGCTGAGCCGGTTGGAACGATCCAGCGCGACATTTCTGCACGAAAAGCAGTACGTTCGTATACGCGTTCCATAGTTTTGAGCGTAAGCTCGCCGATACGAACCGCTTTAGTTTGATCTGTGATCACAGCCGGGACGACGGGAGGGAGACCGGGAGGCAAGGACTGGACCGCGGCCAGACGCGCCAGGAGATCGTCTGGGATTTTGGTAGCGGTAAAAACGCCGCGTCGGTTACGACGTTCAAAAAGAGCGTTCGCGAGCGTCATCGTCGATGTATCTCGCGATTTGCCCGCCGCAGAAAGTCGAACCGTCGCGAGCGGCATTCCTCCCGCAACAGAAATATCGGGTTGCATACCGAGATACATCGCCAGTACGTATATATGGTGCAGCAGGAACCCGATGCTTACGTGAGCATATTGCGTATCCTTGTCAGAATTCGGAAGTTTGACCCGTTCGTCACGGAACACCTCAACCGAATTCCCAACAATCCGGAACCGCCACGGCTGGCTGTTATGCGTCGACGGAGCGCGCATCGCGCCCGTAAGAAGTGCTCGTATCTGCAACTCGAGCGCCCCCTGCTCTGGGAAAGATTTCTCAAAAGATTCCAGCGTTACCGCTGACATGGAGAAAGTGTACCACGCGTGAGTCTACGAGGGTCGTACTACCCAAGCCTGCTTGATACCCGGTTTAAAGTAGAGGGGGTCTTCATACTTCCAGAAGACCAAGCGCGGTTCAGACCGCTTGCCGAGAAAGTCTGAGAGTTCATGGAACTCAGAATTCTTTTCACGCAGGTTCCGTACAATCTCAGTCGAGATTTCGGATGCGATAACCTTTCCCGCCTCTTTATGCGGTTTGAGCTCTAGGTTTATCTCCAGATATTGATTCTGCTCCTCATCAAACTTTGTTATGAGTGAGAGCTTACCAGTAAGTACTTCGTTGAACCGCTTATCAAGCAGGACTTCACGAATCGTCTCGGGATAGATCTGCAGTCCATAGAGTGTCGTGGAGAGATCGAGGCGTTCGTAGACATAAACGAAGGGCAGTTCGCGAATATGCGGACCGATCCCTGCAGCGCGAGCTTCCCTCTTGAGATCTATGCCGTGCGTTTTGAAACGTTCAGAGAGCTCAGCAAAAGAGTAGACGCCCCCATGATCCCCGATGGAGTATCGCATGAGCGGTAGAGCACTATCGCCGGAGACAAGAATCTCGCCATTCGGTGCCTCAAACGAGACAAACTGCGGAAGATATTGTGCCAGCGTCGGTGTCTTGGTAGTGCCCCGGAAAAGCTCCGCGAAGAGTTTCTCGTTCTTGAGTGCGAGACGACGTGCAAGAATGGAGAGTGGCGTCTCGAAGGCCATGGTTCCAATATCAGCACTTCCATAAATGTTCACCGCATCCGTAAGCGAATTTTGCACGTTGGCACGCTCGAGCACGTGGTCGCGAAAATTCTCCGTAAAGGCTTCTGCAGCGAAAAGAAGCATGACGCGGTGTTTGTCGAAGGAAATACCGCTCTCGACCGCTTCATCAATCACATCTTTGAGAAACGGAGGATAACCGGCAAGAATGAGCTGCTTATAATGTGGTGCCAGGTCGCGCAATGTCTTCAGGATCTCCGCCTTATTTATGCCCGGTGTGAGAATGGAGATCGGATACCCTCGGCGACTCATGAGTTCGAACGCCTGGTATGTGATGAGGCCGCCGATCCATACACCCATGCCGAAGCAGACGATGACCAGCGTTGACTCCTTATGTTTCAACGAACTTGTACGAAATATGAGCTCATGAACTATCGAAGAGTGCTCATCTACCTCATGCGAACGGGCGAAGTAGGTCGGCTTCCCTGTTGAGCCCGAAGTCGAGGTAAGGATATGCGAATTCTTTAGGTTCCCGCCCCAGAAGAGATCTGGGAACGCGTTCTGGCGCAGATAGTTGCTTTTACTCGTAAGCGGAACATTCGCAAGATCACCGATCGTGTGAATCTGATCGACCTTGATTTTGTTCTGGCGCAAAAATCGTCCATAGGCAGGAACACCTTCCGCCATTCTCTTAAAAAGAGAGGTCAAATGAGTCCTCTGCACCTTCATCCACTCCGCACTCTGACGATCGGGAACCGCGTGTTCGAGTGCAGCATAGAAAAATGCCGTGCGAGCAGCCCTCCGAGTTCGCGTCTTCGGCTTTACGCCGGACGATTGCATACGCGTGACATTACCACACTCTAGCAATTTGTGAATGGCTCCTCTGTGAAGGACGCCCTGAACGCTGCTTCGACGATGGTAGTGTCCTCAGGAGAAGGCACTGCCATGCGAATCGTGTTTTTTAAGAGCGCACGCGCTTCAGGAAAGCGACTCATCGGTTCCCCTGGGACGACACGGACTCCGGCTGCGGTACAGGTTTCGACTACTCTATCTGCATCCGGGGTCCTGACGAGTAGAAAGTTTGTCTCTGATGGATAGACCACGAACGTCGGCAGTGTCCGAAGCCTTTCGGCGAACGTGTCGCGAACTTCGATGACCTTCTGCACACGCGCCTTGACCGCGCTTGCCCGTCCGAGGAGGGCGCGCGCCGCCGAGACGCTCAAGTTCGCGATAGGCCACGGGAGCAGCTGAGTCTTGAATCTCGAGACGACCTCAGGAGCGGCGAGAAGATAACCGATGCGGCCGCCCGATAGTCCGAACCCTTTCGATAACGTACGCGTGATTACGAGGTGAGAATTCTCCTTCATAGCGGCCACCATCGAGCGACCGGAAAACTCGTAGTAGGCCTCATCGAGTACGACCATAACCCCTCGGTTTCCCGCTTCACGCACGAGCTCTCTCACCTGGTCTTCGGGAATCGATGAACCCAGCGGATTATTGGGCTGACAGAGAAACAGTATTTTTGCATCTGCTAGTGCCTTAACTGTCTCCTCGAACGGAAATCGGAAGGATCCCCTTTCCTCGGTGTAGCAGACTGGAATCGTCTGAACGCCTGCGCGATCAAGAATCTTCTCGTAACCATAGAATGTCGGCACGGGTAGAACGCCTTTAGTTCCTGAAAACGATCGCGCAATGAGCTCGATTGCCGCATCCGAACCAGGCGTCATGAGAACCGAATCCTGCCGGATGTCCGCATAGGTCGCGAGCATCGCCAATAAATCGTCGTAGGAGGGGTAGCGCGAGAAAACGTCCCGATTGAACGAACTCGCTACGTGCACGAGCTCCTCGTCAAGGAGCCAATAGCTCTCGTTCTTATCGAGCGGAATCACATCGTGAATATAGCATGGCCACCACGGTAAGAGAGACGCAAGCGCCATATTTACTTCCGCAGCGGACTCACGTTACACACGTCTTCGAACGCGGGTCATGCGTATCGTCTTTAGCGATACTCAGTGCGGGAGACGTGTCGCGGAAGTCCGCAATCTTGGACACAAACGGAACCAGACCTTCTGACTACGGTGCCACATGTACGCTCGCGAAATGCGGGACGCCCGCGGAGACTTGCACCGGTCCCGAGAGCATCGGATTTAGCGCGAGGAGCCCGAAAGAGAGCGCGAGCAGGAGCGCCCCGCCGACCACCACATGCGGGTGAGGCGGACGCCAGTGGCGCACCATCGCCGCAGCAACGAGTCCTGCAATCATCGCAAAGAACAGCGCGAGCACGAATTCGAGCGTCGAGTAGGGCGACGCGAGCAGCCAGTCCGTCCAATGGGAAACCGGTGCCGCGCGTGCAGCTGCGGGCGCGCGCGGCGCTTGAACAGAAGTAACAACGGACGTTGCGCTCGTCGGCGTCGCGGCACCGAGAATCGCGGCAGTCGAAGACGCGAGCTTCACCTTTTCCGGGACGGTCGCGGCTATCGGTGCGGGCTTTGCTTCCCTCGTACTCGTAGCAAGCGGCGTGGCGAAGAATTCGACGACAAATGTTGTCTCTTTCCCCTCATACATCCCGTCCGCCGTGCCGAAGCCGACCTGCGTGTATTGCGGCTTCACGATGTTTGCCTCGTGCGAAGGCGAGGCCATCCACGCGGCCTGGAGCGTTTGCGAATCGGAAAAGTTCACCGCGAGATTCTCGCCCGCGTAGGAATACGCATACCCGACCTGACCGAGCCAGTACCAGGGTGTCTTCCCGTCCGGAGACACATGCGCGAAATACCCTTTCTCCGCCATATCGATAGCGGCAAGACGCGCCGCTTCGTCAAGCTTCGCTGACTGGGTGAGCACCGGGACGCCGGCAGACACGCGCGCGTCGTTCGTGAGAGTGGCAAGAACGCCTGGCAGCACTGAGGCGAGAAATTCCGTGTTCGGGAACACGAACTTCACCTGGGCGAGGAACCCAAGCTCGAGTACGAGCATCAATATCGCTAGCGCTGCGACCGAGGTTACCCCGAATACGTGCGGCCGGAAACCGTTACGCTCGTGCGGGAGGAAGTAGTCGTGGAGGTGATGCCACCAGCGCATACCGTGATCTCACTCTACGATGTACTCACGATAACGACAACCCGCGCGGCTGCGCGGGTTGTCGTGCGACCGATGTGGAACCAGCTATTGTCCGAGCGCCGCTTTCACCTTCGCGAGCGTCGCAGGGTCCACATTGAAGGACTCGAGGACCGAGAGAATTGAGTTCACCTGAGACTGCGTCAGGTTCGTCGCCTGCTCGGGAGTCGTGTTGATCACGCCCTTGTTGAGGAGTGCGCGCGTGAGCGGTCCTACATAACCAGTTGCAGCAATCTTGTTTGCCTTCTGGAAGGCGATCACCGCCGCCTTCGTCTCGCTACCGAAGTAGCCGAAGGCCGCATGCGCTTTCGTAATCGCAGGAATGTCGAAGCCTTCCGCAATAAGGTACTGCTGCAGCTGCAGGACGTCCGTGCCGCGTGCGCCAAGCGCAAGATTGTGCGCGAAGTTGTACGCAGCCGCACCAAGCACTTCTCCACCCTGGTTTTGATTCTGATTCTGGTTCTGGTTCTGCGTAGACGTTTGCGTCTGCGTTACGGGAGGCAGGGAGATTGCGCCTCCGCCGCCCGAACCGCCGCCGCCGCTGCTACCTCCGCCGCCCGAACCCCCTCCTGCCGCAGGACTGAAGGATGCGCTTGCGATCGTCGAGTACACCGTACCGCCGGTTTCGCAGCGAATGGCTTTCAGGGTCACGGCATCACTGAAGGACAGCACCTGGCCATTCGCGTATCCACTACCAGTCGAACAGGTCGGATCGGTGCCGTCAGTGGTGTATCGAACGTAGGCATTGCTTGCCGTATCGTCCATCGTGACGTTCACCGTCCCGTGGAACACCGCCCCGTCGGGCGAGATGACCGGCGCGTTCGGTGTCGAGGTATACGTCACGAAGGTCGAGAAGTGCGTCGTCCATACGATGAGGTCTGAACCGTCCGCAATGCTGCACGCTTCACCCGGCGAGGTCGTCGCCAGAGCCGTACCGCCAACTGTGGGCGTGCCGACACCGTCACAGTGTTCCGTAATCTGAGAGAACACTCCTGCCGCGTTATAGAAGCCGACGCTTTTCCCGGCTTCACCGGCGAAGAAGAGCTTCACCGGCGTGCTGAAGTACAGATCGTATTGGCTCGAACCGACCGTGATTGCCGCGCTCGTGGTAACCGTGGAGCCCGGGAGCGAGAGCGTCGTCGATGACGCAGTCGGCGCCATGATAGTGCCGTCCCAGGCGCTATTGCCCGTTACGGTAGTGCCGCTCGGAATCGTGACCGTAACGCTCGTGCTGCTTGCGGTCGTACTCGTTCCGGTGAGCGTCGTCTCGCTTGCGATGGTTGTCGACGCAGAGGTTCCGCTCGTATACACCGGCCACTTCAAGGTGGTCATCGCGGCGTCCTTGTACCACGGCGTATAGGTCACGGGGCCTGTGCCCACGATCGCTGAGCCGGTCGCGGTCGGATTTGTCGAGGTTGCCGGCCCGCTCAAGTCTCCCCACCAATCAGGCGAAGCATCCACTGTGAACGCAGACGCTTCGTTATCGAGACCCGCAGTGGTATCACCGGAGAGATTGTTGTCATGCACGTCTATCGTCGCGCCCGTCCCGAGCGCATTCGATGCAACGTAGACACCCTTCGCATTACCGGAGAGATCGTTATGAGCGATTACGAGCGTCCCCGTATTCGGCGCACCGATAATGTTGCTGATGTTCACAGCGGTCGCCGTTCCGCCTGTTAGCGTATTGCCGCTGATGGTTGTGTCGCTCGTACCGCCTCCCACAAAGATCGCGGAAGAGGTGATCGCGCTTGTTGATTGGTTACCAGTTACGTTTGCTCCCGTCGTCTTGAAAAGGACGATGAAGTTTCCGGCGCCGCCGCCCATGCGTTCGTTATCCGAGACCGTTATACCGCTTCCGCCTTCGATGAAGTTGATATCGTAGTCGCTTGAATTATCGAAGAGATTCGCAGTGATCGTAGTATCGTTCGCAGCCGCACTATTCGCCTCGAACCCAATCTTCGAATCTTCGACCCGATTGTGGTCCAGGGTCGCCGCAGAGAAGATACCGTCAGCCGCATAGCCGTTCGGGCTCGAGAAGATTGAATTCTTGATCACATCCCCGCTGCCGCCGAGCACGGTGATGCCGGCGCCCGTCCCGCTCTGCTCAAACTTGAAACCATCGATAGTCACGGTTCCCGCGTGAACCGTTATCGCATTCCCGGAACTTACCGAGAGGATCGACTCTTGGGCATCTTGGGCACCACCCACGTCACGCGTTCGCGCATCGACTCCTGCTTGCGCGCCGTCGAGCGTCACAGACTGTGAAATTGAGAGGCTCTCTGGATACGTTCCCGCACCGACATGGATCGTTCCACCGGCAGCGGTAGCAGCAAGGCCTTGTGTGATAGTCGGGAACGCATTCACGCCGTAGTAGTACGTCGTACCGCCGAGCGTCTCCGCCGTGCTCGTCGCCGCGCCCGCCCAACTTGCCTCAACCGCGACATCAGAGAACTGGAGCGTCGTGTTCGTCCACAAAGGCGCCGAGACATTCGTAAAGGTATTGGTGCCTATGGTCACTGCGGGGCTTGGCGGACCGCTCGTGTAATCACGTACGAGGACGCCATACGCCGCGTCGGTAATCGTATTATGGGCAATCGTCCCGGTAGTGCTCGTTTCCGTGGCACCCGATTGATCCGAGCTCCATATCGCGACACCGGTCGAATTATTGCCCGGTGTCGTCGTGCCGGTGATTGCATTCCCCTCAACGTCGAGCGCATACGCGCCGACCGTCCAGATACCGTATTGGCTTCCGGTAATGGTGTTGTCGTTCACGGTCGTTGTAGCGGAAGAACCGGGCGAGTAGAGAAGCACCGCCGCCGCGCCATCAGCTGCCGTTGAGGTCGCGGTCGGCATGAGCGTACAGTTGTCGCCCACGCTCGCATAGAGGCAGTAGATTCCGTTCACTGTGTTTCCGGTAACGGTACCGACTGCGCCGAAACCGACTTGTATGCCGTTCTGGGCGGTAACTGCGGTCGCACCCTGGCCCGTCACCGTGTTGCCGGAGATCGTCGCGGTCAAGCCGCTTCCGTTCGTGGTGATGCCGTTCTTCTGGAAGTCACTCACGAGATTGTCCGTGATGGAGAGCGCGGTACTCGTTGCATCATTGTAGGCATAGATGGCATTCCCCTGCTGGTCGCCGTTGAACGGCGTCTCCCGCACGGCGGTGACCGTGGTCGAGGCGATAGAACCGCCGGCGTTGTAGAACGCGATACCCATGAAGCTGCCGTTCGCGTTACCCTTCCCGAGCCCATCGACCTCAAGATTCGTGATGTTCACGTCATTCGCGTCTGTCGCAAACACGACCGCCTTGCGTGCTCCGGAGGCAGTCGAGAAGGACGTCGAAAGCGTGTCGGGCGACGCGATGACCGTCGACGTGCCTTCGCCCATGAGCGTGAGATTCTTATCGATCGATACCTGCTCCGTATACGTGCCCGCCGCGATGTGCACGGTCGCGCCGGAAGCCGCTCCATTTACCGCCGCCTGGATAGAAAGGCCGGGGACGACGTAGAGGCTGCCGTCGGCAGTTGCAGTGATGTATGAGTCCGTCGATTCGCTTGCGGCGACCGTCTCTGCGTCCGAAAGATTCGTAACGTACGCCACGGTCGCACCGGCCGAGTAGGAGGGGAGACCTACCGCATACGGGAAGAGGCTCGATGGTACATGGACGTTTGTGATCTGGTACGCGCTGTTATCGACTTCCGTACGGAAGCCGAAGAGAGGCAGCGTGGTTTCGCCTATGCTATTCGTACCGGTAAGCGTGATGTCGCTCGAACCTCCCGGATAGTATTTTCCGTATGCGTAGACGGCGATCCCGCCCCACGCGTTGCCCGAAGTCGTGATGCCAGAAAGCGTCGCGTTATCGACATCGGTGAGACCAATTCCTGTGCCCTTTCCGACATTCGTCACAGTAACGTTCGTGAGGGTCACACCGTTCACACCGTTTAGATCCACGCCAGTCCGGTAAGAATCATTGACGGTAACGTTCTGCACAGTGATATTCGTGCTTCGCACGCCGTCGCTCGTCGAACCCGGCATGGAGTTCGGGGTCGTACCTTCAATTTTGAGACCATAGCTGCCAGAGGATGAGGATGGATTACCCTTCACGGTCAGGTTCTCTATCGTTACATTGCTCGCTTGCGTATGCACGGCATAGCCACTCACCGAAGACGCATCGATCACGGTACCCGCTTCGCTCGCGCCTTCGAGTGTGAGCGCGGTCGGGATCTCGAGCGTGCTCGAGAGCGTATAGGTGCCGTCCGCAAGCATGATCGTGCTGCCAGCAGGGGCACTAGAGAGCGCCGAGAGGAGGCCTGCGGTATTGGAGACGTTTATAACGGGGGTATTTTCCGTGCCCTGCGTGGGCGTTGCCGTAAGGTACCAATGGCTTGAGCCGTCGGGACCGCGATACGCCGCATAGCCGTAGGAGGGCGCGGCAACATCCGACGTATAGCCGGAAACCGAGCCATACGTCACCGCATCATATTTTGTGCCCGTGGCGTTCCAGAGCGAGATGCTGTCGCCGCCGTTATTCAGCCCGCTCACGTCTACGACCAGGTAGCCGTTAGCGGGTATCGTCGTCGCCGAGGTCGTCGCCGTACCGGACACCGTGAAGGCGTCGGTCGCATCAATGGTCGTCGTTGCGAATCCAGTCGGGACGTCGCTGGTAAAGGTAAGGTCCTGAAGCTTCCAACCGTTCACATCAACCGCAGTAGCGGTCGTGTTATAGAGCTCGACCCATTCGGAACTCGGGTTATTGTTGGAGACGAACTCATTAATAACGACATCTCCCGGCGAGACCGAAGCCGCCATCGTCGTGAGCGGGAAAAACATCCCGGCGACAAAGAGAAGCGCAGAGAGAGAAACGGGCACGAGCGTAAAGCGATTCATAAGTAGCGAATTACCGTGCACGTGTGTAATGGAAGAAACCCCCGAGAAACAAGTTCAGAGTACGCCCCTGGCTCATGAACGCAAATGCACGGTCAAGCGCCTTCTGCTGTGGATAAGTGGATAGCGAAAACGAGCGCGCAGCTGCGCGCTCGTACGGCGGATGTTATACACAGACCGCTTCCCCAGCCTTCCTCCGCTAGGCGAGCCCCGGAAAATAATCGGTCTTGATGGCGAGGCGGTGGACGCCGAGCTCCTGCAGCTGCTGCCTCAGTGAGCGCACCATGCCCGGCGGTCCGGAGACATAAAACGTGCGCTCATGATAGTCCGGAATCTCTTCCGCGATGACCGCGGCCGTGATCGCCCCCTGGCGCGCACCCTGCAGGGCAACATCATCGGTAAGCGTATAGACCGTACGCAACCCGTGCTCGGCCGCCTTTGCAAGATCTGCTCCGTAGGCGAAATCCGCAGCGCGACGACTCGAGTAAAGCAGGACGGCATCGCGCACCTCGCCGGACGCATTCATGTGGCGCGCCATCGACGCGAAGGGCGTGACGCCGATGCCGCCGGCAATGAATGCAAGCTTCTTACCGGTATCCTTCGGCAGTGTGAAATCCCCTGCAAGCGAACCAACCATTATGGAATCCCCCGCCTTCAGATTCGCGAGCCCGCGCTTGAACCCGGAAGTATCAGGATAGAAGCGGACGCCAAGCGCGATATTCGGATCTTCCGGAGCTGAAGAAATGGTGAAGTAGCGCCTATTTCCGCGAGAATCAAAGGGGATGCCGTGCCCGAGCGTCCACTCGAGGTACTGTCCTGGCCGGAAGCGGATCGGCCGGTCCGGCCGGAAGACGAATTCATAAATACCGTCCGCGAGCTTCCGGCGCGCGACGAGTACGAGCGAATACCGGCCCTTCGGCGACACGACATACGCGAACGCGTTACCGATCACAAGTCCGAGCTCAGGCGACGAATAGAACGACCACAGATGTACGGCGGGAGCAAAGAGAATGCCGACGATGCCCGCATAGATGATACGCAGACCGCGCGTAGGCGGCATCGTGAGCGGCTCGGTGAGCATTGCAAACGCAAGGAAGAAAAGCGGCGAATACAGGAGCGTCGTCTGAATCCCCGAGAGCACGACGCCCGAGGTAAGTGCGACCGTAGCGAGCGCCGCCACAAAGAACGCGATCACCGTATCGAAGCGGCGAATCTTGTAGGCTATGGCGAGCCCGCCGAGAAGTACGAACGGAAGGAGCGCGAGATTACCGCCCACCCACCAGGTAGGCGGGGCGAGGAAAAACGCCGCAAACACGGCCGCGAGAGCGGCTGGGTTGAAAATGTGCTTCTTTCCCGCTGAAAGCAGGTATTTTGATGCGACGGCGATCGCGCCAACCACCGCGAGGTCACCCGTCGCGGAAAGGTTAGAGAACGCCGCCGGCGGGAGAATAAGCGCAAGGATGAGCGCCGTGATGAGGAACGATTCATGGTTGGTATCGACACCGAAGATCCACGCGAACAATTCATTTACGATCCAGGTTGCGGCGATAAGCACGAGCGCAGACCAGAGGATCGAGACCGGTGAGAGCGCGAGCGTACCAATAGCGCCGAAGAACGCACCAACGACGAGGAGTACCGCTAGGTAATACAGCACGAGGCGATACATGGTGATGCGATCGATACGGTCGAGAATGAAGCGCATACGGAAAGATTAGGCGTGTGATTGCATGAAGCGACCGAAGCCGCTCGTCATGGTCGCGGTCATCGTCGTATCAATCTGATAGCCTTCGACCTCCGGCAGTCCCTCGAGAAACGCTATTCCCTCGCGACCCATGGCGAACGCCGCGGTCGCAAGCATGTCTGCCCGCATGACGGACGGCGCTATCACGGTAACGCTCTTTACCTCATCGAGCGGGTGCTCAGGATCGTGGGGATCGTAAATATGCGCACCGCGCACATATGAGCCTGAGGTGGCAATGCCGCGCCCCCGCGGATAGACGACCTTCACGATCTCCTCCTGCGCGAAAGGATTCTTGATGCCGACCGACCATGGCTCGCCATCGGCGTTGTGCCCCGACGAAGCGATATCTCCGCCTGCATTGACGAAAAAATCCTTGAAGCCCTCCGCGGTGATGTGCGCCGCCGCTTCTTCGATTGCCCAGCCCTTTACGATGCCGGAAGGATCGAGATGTCCGTCCGGCCGGCGTATATCAAAATAGCCCTTGGTCTCCTCCTTGGCGGCCTTGGCAAGCGCGAAGACGTGCCGCATCTCCTCGGTTGCTTCTTCAAGCGAGAGTTCGCCTCGGTCTATGCGGGAAATCGCGCTGCTCTCCTTGTAGGTGCTGAACTCCTCGTCCACGCGCGTGAAGTAGGCGAACGCATCTTCGAGCGCTGCACGTATCGATTCTCCCTCGCCCACGATTTCTATCTCGATGGGCATGCCCATGATGAGACGCGCCGCGCGCATGTTAGCTATTTGCAGCCTTTGAAAGCGCCGCACCGAGCGACTGGCGGAAACCCATAGAGGTCATCGTTGCGCCCGAGATGATGTTTACATTCGCGCTCTGCACGGAAAGCGCTTCCTGCGTAAGGTACGGCATCGCCTGAGAATTTATGTACTGGGATGCCGAGTGGCCGTTCGGATATTGGAGGAACGCGATATGGACAAGCTTTCCGCCGGAGACAGTCGCGCGGACCTGCACGTATCCCCAATACGCGTTCACCGAAGGACCGGTGTACGTGCCGTCCTTATACTGACCCGAGGACGGCGCTGTTGGCGCACTCCCGGATGCCGCTCCGGAAGACGGTGTACCGGAGGGGCTTGCACCCGCGGGCGGCGCACCGGCGCTCGTCGTCGACGGTACGTTAGCTGAAATAGGAACCGGCTGCGGCTGGGTCGCGGACGCCGCGGGCGTCCGGATAAAAAGATAGAGGGCCGAGGCGGCCACGACTACTGCGGCGATGATAGCTTTCTTCATAGTGGGGTGTACTCTCCTATCTACGGTCTACGCGGGATTTTCATTCATTGTGAGGGCTTGTGCATAAGGACCGGCTCCTCGGCATGGTGCCGTATCATGAAAGCATGAGACCTCTCGAAGACAAGTCATTCGCGCTCTTGCGCATCCTTTTCGGATTCATCTGGCTCATTGACGCCGCCTTCAAGTGGCAGCCGGCCTTCCTCAACAATTTTACCTCCTATCTTGTGGACGGTGCACAGGGCCAGCCCGCGGCCGTGCAGGCCTGGATTCATCTCTGGATACAGACGGTCTCCGTGAATCCGCATCTCTTCGGCATCATTGTCGCGGTTGCCGAAACGGCGATCGCTCTCGGGCTTATTTTCGGTGCGGCGACACGCGTCACGATGGTAGGTGGCATGCTCATGGCGTTCGTCATCTGGAGCACCGCAGAAGGCTTCGGCGGTCCGTATGTCGCCGGATCGACCGATATCGGCACCGCGATCATTTACATCATCGTCTTTCTCGCGCTCTGGCTCGGGAAATGCTGGCGTTACTACAGCATCGATCGCGTGCTCCGGGACAGATTCCGATTCACGCTTGGCGCCTGGTGATACGAAAACCGTCCGCACGACCGGACGGTTTTCGTAAGAGACGCGATTCAATTACTTCTCGAGCGTCTTCTTTCGTTCCTCGTATTCGGCGGTATCTATCTCGCCCTTCGCATACCGTTCCCGCAGTATATCGAGCGCGCTCTGCGAGAACGCCCAGTGCTTGCTGCGTGAATGACGCAAGAACCGGATCGCCCAGACGATCGCGACGATAAGCAGAATCACCCAGAAAATCGAGAACACGACGCCGATGACGCCTCCCCCGCCGCCCCACATCATCGGATGCCCATAGCCATAGCCGTAGTCCCACATCATGAATCGGAAGATTAGCTCGTAATGCTCGTATCGTACTCTTGCGCAGGCGACACGCAATAAGCCGAAAACGCGGCGCTACCGGAGCGGTTTCTGGACAGCCACCTGTTCAATCGCCTTAATCAGGCTTGCGGAACGGAAGTATTGCGAAAGCTTACTCTGCCATCCCGGCACGCTCGTATTGACGTTCGGATCGACGCCGCGTCCCTCGATCGGCTGATTATCGGGACGGAGCGTGATGCTGTTCACGAGCAGAAGCGTGTAGGTCGAGCCGTCAAGCGCGGTCTTGAGCGGATACGTGTTTTCTACCGTGCCCCAGCCGCGCGTTGTGGTGCCGACCACGTGCGCGAGATGGTAGCGCTCGAAAGTCGCCGTCGTGAGTTCTGCGGTCGATTGGGTCATATGATCGGTCAGGATGGCGATGTCCGTGTAACGATCGAGCTCGGCGAACTTCGGCTGGACGGTTCGCTGCACCTCATACTGGCCCTGATGGTAGAGGTCGAATGCATACTGATTGTTACCGATGAAAAGGCCGAGGAAATTCTGAAGGAAATCGAGCGCGCCGCCGATATTGCCGCGCAGGTCGATGATCATACTGTCGAGACCGGGCGTCGTGGAAGCATTGTTGACCGCGATCGCGAACTCCTGGAGCGTCGTCGGCGCGATCTGCGAGAGATCGAGATAGAGCGTATGGCCGAGTATGTGCGGAAAGACCGTAGGTTGTATGCCTGAGGAATCATAGAGCTGCTTACTCTCGGGATTCGTGAGCACCTGCTTCGCGTACGCGATTGTCTGGAGTGCCTGCGCTGCGGCGGGCGACGAGCTCGCCGACAACGCCTTAGCCTTCGCGGTATACGCTGCCTGCACTTCGCTCGCACTGGCTCCCTTCGAGAGTCCGAGATTGCCGTACAGGTTCTCGTTCGGGTGCACATTGCTCACTTCCTGGCGCAGTGCCGTCGTTTGCTCGTTCGTGAACAGCTGATCGCGGCCGAACGGCGCGAGATTGTAGAGCGCTACGGCGAGCGTCTTGAGCGCGAGCTGCTTCCGGGCTGCCGAACTCGTCGCCATGGCGAACATCTGTGCAAGCATCTTTGCCGTGGTCGGTCGGTCGGTTGCCTTCAAGAGTGCGGTGGTGCTCGCGGCCTTGTCCGCGCTCAGGGTGAAGAGCTCGGCGAGCTGCGCGTCGCTCAGCTTATTCCAGTAGTTCTGCGCGATCTTGTCATACGCCTCCATGTCGAACCGGACGTAGACACTCGCAGCTTCCTGAGGTGTCGCGTATGCCGAACCGGCCGCGTGCGCGTAGAGCCAGTACCCGCCTCCCGCAAGCAGGACGAGGACGATGAGTCCGACCCCCTTTCCCTTGTGGCGATGCAGCGTGACGAATGACATATCGCTTGCAGTATACCGCGCAGCGACCGCGCAAGGATTTCCACAGCGGTAAAATCTCAGAAACGCTCGCCGAGGCCGCTGAAATTGTCGCTCTCGATGCGCGTGACGCCTTGTGCGCGGAGGATTCCGGCAACACTCGCGACGAAACCTTCGGAACCGGCGATGAAATACGTCGCGCGTGGATGCGCGTACGCGACGGCGACAAGCGTCTCCGTAAGGCTCGCGCGATCCGTCTCGTGGTACTCGTTCACGAGCGGCGCAAGCTCTTCCGCATAAAGGTGCGCGCCGCGGGCGGCGTGCACGAGCGAAAGCGTAAACGGCAGCTTACGATTCGTGCGATCGATGATCTGCGAACGGAAGGGCGTGATGCCGACACCTCCCGCGACCATGACCACCTCCTCATTTTCCGGCGGCCAGGTGAAATGCGTCTTAATCTTGAAGAGTTCCACGGTCTCGCCAATCGCAAGACGCTCAAGCGCCGCCTGATACGGGCTACCTGAGCTCGTGTCTATGCCGAACCACAACTCTCGGTCGCCCGGTGCTGACGCGATTGAGAATTCGCGCACCGCCTTCTCCCCTTCGGGCACCCCGGGGATCCGCATGTGCACATACGCGCCTGCGGAGAACGGTACCGGTTCTTCCGACGCAAATACGTAGGTCGCGACGCCTTCATATTCAGGACGGCGCATACGCAAGACCGCCCGGTATGTCTTATAAGGCGTATCCATGCGCCGTATGCTAGCACGCACGTATGTGAGGGGGCGGCGAGGAGCGCCTTACGAGAACCAGCCGAAATGCTGCGTGAGGAGGAGGAACCCAAGCGCGAGTACGAAGAAGACGACGAGCGCGGCCCCGATCGTCTCATAGGTATCGAGACGGGGAGCGAGCCAAACGACAACGAGCATGTAGGGCACCCACGCGACGAGCGTGCCCACGAGCACGAGTTCCGCGTGCTGGCTGAGCGCGCGTCCGCCGTTCGTCTCGCCGATGAAGAAATAGGCGATGAGCGTGAAGACCGGCATGAGCGTGGCGAGACCGGAGAGGATGCGGAAACCGCTCTCCTCGAGGAGGACAATGGCGGTCGTCACAACGCCGCCCGTCACGAAATAGATGAGAATGTTCGTCACATTTCCATTAAAGCACGATGCGCCTAGGATCCCAGCCTGTTCGTACCTACCCGCCGACGATTGCCGAGCCGGCGATAGAGGTAATACGCGACGGCGAGCACAACGCCCGCGCCTACGGCATATTCGAGTATGCGAACAAGCGAACCGACGCTCCCCCACTGGCCGCCGAGCTTATAGCCTATCCAGGCAAGGAAACCGGACCAGAGCAACGACCCGGCAAAGGTATACACCGAGAATTTCACCAGATTCATCTCGAACATACCGGCCGGGAGCGAGAGATAGGTACGCACGCCAGGCAGAATGCGCGAAAAGAACGCGGCTGGACCGCCATATTTCGCGAACCACGCGACACCGCGATGATAGTCGGCCTCCCGGATAAGCAGGTACTTGCCGTACCGCCGTATCCAGCCAATGAGCGCGCGCTCCTCAATCACATGGCCGAGGTAGTACGCGGCGAGCGAACCGACGAGATTCCCCACGGTGCCGACAAGAATCACGACCCAGAGAATGAGCGTCCCCTGGCGCGCGAGGTAGCCCGCGAAAGGCATCGTGATCTCCGAGGGGATCGGGAGCAGCGCGCTCTCGAGCGTCATGAGCACGAATATGGCGAGATACCCGAACGTCTGTATGAGGTGGGTCAGCATAGCGTTCGACAACCGGGATATGCGGCGGAGGGGGCACGCGAGAGCGGCATAATAACTTCAATACGAATCAAGTCGGGCTTTTGTTCCGCGCGTATCGCCCCTGCGTTCAGGCAGGTAGGCTGCACTCGCACAACGGCCTCACGTAGTGAGAACTTCCTCATGAACGTAACGCGCGCCGCGCAGCCATGAAGCAATAGCCGCGAGGAGGAAGAGGAACGCGGCGAAGGTGAACGCGATCGAGAGTCCATCCATGAAGGGCTTCGCAATGAGCTGCGGGAAGAAGGTCGTGCCCTCAAGCGTGCGACGGTCCCTCGCAGGAAGGCTCGCGAGCGTCTGCTGCGGTACGAGCGTCGCCATCGGGTTGTAGCCGAGGAAGGCGGCGAAGAGGCTGCTCACAACGGGCACGGAGGCAATCTCATGCACCACCGGGGCGGGCACCTGCTCGGCGGAGAGTCCGGCGGTGATCGCCTGCGGGAGCGTGGAAGCGAGCCCGACGATGATGAGGCTAAAGAAGATGCCTATCGAAAGGACCATGCCGGCATTCATGGTCGTCGCGCGCATGCCGGAGGCCTGTCCGCGTTCGCGCGCGGGCACCGCGTTCATGATGCCGGTCGTGTTCGGTGCGGCAAAAAGCCCGGAACCGACGCCGTTCAGGAAGATCATGAGTCCGAAGAGCCAGTACGGGAAGTCGACCGGAAGGAGCATGAGGAGTACGAAGCTGAGCGCGCCGAGCAGCATGCCGCCGGTCGCAAACGGACGTGCGCCGTAGCGATCCGAGAGGTAGCCCGAGAGCGGCCCGGCGACGAGGAACCCGAACGTGAGCGGCAGCATGAAGATACCTGCCCAGAGCGGTGTCGATTCGAAGGAATAGCCGTGGAGCGGCAGCCAGATTCCCTGGAGCCAGATGATGAGCATGAATTGTAAACCGCCACGGCCGATTGAGGAAAGCAGACTCGCGGCATTCCCGGCGGCAAAGGCACGGATGTTAAAGAGACGGAGGTCGAACATAGGCGTGCGCGTCCGCCGTTCCACGAGAACAAAGATGCCGAGGAGCGACGCGCCGCCGATAAGATACGCGAGCACCGTAGGACTTCCCCAGGACATGACCGATGCTCCGTACGGCTGGATGCCGTAGGTGATGCCGAGCAGGATGAGGATGAGTCCTGCGGCAAACGAGAGATTCCCCCACCAATCGATCGGATGGGGCTCGAGCTCGCGCAGGTCGCGCAATACGAGATAGGCCCAGAGCGTACCGAAGAGCCCAATCGGAACCGATACCCAGAAGACGAGCCGCCAGCTTACGACCGCGAGGAACCCGCCGAGCAGGAGGCCGATGAATGATCCTGCTATCCCAGCGACCGAATTGATGCCGAGCGCAAGTCCGCGCTTATCGCTCGGGAATGCATCCGTGAGAATCGCGGCGGAATTCGCCATGAGGAATGCACCGCCTACGCCCTGCACGATGCGCATGCCGATCATATAGAGCGCGGCGGACGCACCCTGCCCCGGCGTGAGCGCGAGCGCTATCGATGCAAGCGTGAACACCGCGAAGCCGAGGTTATACATGCGCGCTCTCCCGAAAAGATCGCCGAGCCGCCCGAAGGTCACGACGAGAACCGCCGTGCAGACGAGATATCCCATAAGCATCCAGAGGAGATAATCGATATTCGCGGGCTGCAGAGGATCAAGTCCGATGCCGCGGAAGATGGCGGGTAGGCTGATGACCACGATCGAACCGTTAATGGACGCCATGAGGACGCCGAGCGTCGTATTCGAGAGCGCTACCCATTTGTAGTGGGAACCTTCAGCGCGAGCGCGATTCCTGAGATCAGAAAGAAAGCGCGCGGCTCGCCGTATCATCCGTGCAGTATACTACCCGTCGTCGCGCGATGAGAAAGCTATCGCTTCGAGACGCGCAGCTTTTCATCCTGATTGCGCATGATCGCGATTACCTCCTCATCTGAAACGGGAGGAAAAGAGTCGTAGGAGGCTCCCACGGCGCCTGAAAACGGTTCCGCATCGTGGAGTACCACCACATCGTCGGCATCATGCGCCAACGAGTCGAGAGCCTCCTGCGGTGCTACGGGCACGGCGGCGATGAGTTCGCTTGGCAATTCGCGGCGAAGCGCGCGTATCGCTACGCATCGTGAGACCGGTCGCGATACCATCGTCTACGATAATAGCGATCTTCCCCGTCGCCGGTATGTCGGGACCGTCATATGCGAGACGGCGCCGCTTCGCTTCTTTCCGTTCCCGCGCTATGGCGTTCGTAAGCCACGCCGGATCCACCGCGTGCGATTCATGCGTGTCGCATACGGGCTCACCTTCCTCGGTGACCGCACAGACGGCGTACTCTTCGTTGTCCGGGTGCCCGATCTTCCGTGCAATGACGAGCGCAAGTGGGAGTTCAAGCTGTTTGGCCACTTCCTGCGCGGTAATCACGCCGCCGCGCGGCAGCGCATATATGACCGCATCGTCGCTATCGTAGCGCGCGAGCGCTTTCGCGAGCCGCATGCCGGCGTCTTTGCGATCTGCGAATTTCATACCCGCTTTGTGCGCCGCGGTTTACGAATCGGCTGCATCATCGCTTCCTTGACGGCACCCTCAAGCCGCGGCGGCCGCGTGAGATGATCGCGCTCGCGGAGCATCTTCTTCTTGTCACCCGCTCCTCGCATCTTCATACGTTACAAGTATATCGTGCGAGTCAACCCTGAGGTCCGCGGTAGGTATACTGGATGCTATGATCGCGCTCAAAAGAGCGTACGAACCGCCCGCGAAATCCGACGGTCGCCGCGTGCTCGTCGACAGGCTCTGGCCGCGCGGGGTATCGAAAGCACGGGCGCGGATTGATGACTGGGAGCGGGATATCGCGCCCTCGACCGAGCTCCGGAAATGGTTCTCACATAGGCCAGATCGATGGATCGAATTCCAGCAACGGTACCACGCCGAACTACGGGGCAAAAGCACTGAGCTCCAGGCGCTCAAACGGAGCGCGCGGAAACTGACGCTCATCTACGGCGCGCAGGATTCCGCACATGCGCACGCGCTGGTACTCAAAGAGATGCTCGCGAAACGGTAGCCAAGCTTTCTTCGAAAGCGGTACGGGTGCTCACAAAACGCCGCCCTTCGGGCGGCGTTTTGTGAGCCGTAGGCGCAGTAAACGCGCAGCTACTACTTCACCGAAACATCACGGAACACCGAGGCAGCGATCGTGCTGCTCGATACGGTGCCATAGACGCGCACCGTATCACCGGTGTTTGCCTGCGTGAGCGCTATCGTAGCCCAGTTTCTTCCGATCGTTTCAGCGCCGGAATTCAGCGTGACCGAATACGCGGTACCTGCAGCGGTCGTGAGCGTGAAGGTTTCTGCCGTCGCATCAAGATTCGAGAGCGTACCCTGCGTGACGCGGGGACGATTCGACATAATCGTGCGGGCCTGCTGCACATTCGTATGGATCTGCTGATTGAGCGCCGCGCGTGCCGTCCAGTCGCGCACGATCGTAGCATCAACCGTAAAGTCTGCACTCGAATTTATCGAGCCGACTACTCCTACGAAATCGCCCTGCTGGAAACTCGTGAGCGCAGTGCCGCTCGGGAGCACTTCGGCTGAAGAAGGAACGTTCACCGTCCAATCCCCGCCCCAGCTTTTCACCGTGAGCGAACCGGAAGACACCGAACTGACCGTCCCGCGCAGAAGCACATTGCCGTTCACTCCGACGTGGAGAACCATCGGCATCGGATTGCTCGTCGTGGTCTGAGCGAACGCTACACCCGCTGACGCAAGAAAACCGATGATTCCGAGCGCAGCGATTACTTTCCTTGACATGTTTAGTGATAAATAACTTTATTAATGCGAACGGCTCCCGGCCAAGAGAGCGAGACTAGTATGGAGCCTGACCTCCCTTTTCAAAAGCCACCCTGTGGATTGCCGAGATGCCGTTCCTTATTACGCACGAGGTCACCCAAAGATGCGACAGAACGATCCTACAGACGCTCGAACCGATACCCTTCCGCGGAAAGGGCTGGCATAATCTGCTTAAGTGCGACAAGGCTCTCAGGAGCGTTCGGCCCGCCGATGTGCATGAGAATGGTGGCGCTTGTCGTCGCGTCCGAGAGTACGGCATGCACGATGGCGCGCATATTCCTGTTGAATGGGTCTCCGGCGATATCGGTCCCGTCATTTACCACATACCCGAGTTTGCGGACAAAGGCATCATTCTCAGCATTCGTACAGTCCCCCGGGAAGCGGAAATAGGTCGCGGTCTGGCCGGTATAGCGCTTGATAAGCTGCTCCGTTTCCTGAATCTGCTGGGTCTTCTGCGTATTCGTCGTGAGCGTCCGCAGCCAATAGCAATGCGGCGTGAAGGACGATTCATCATAGCTATGATTTTCGAACGCGAACTGGCTCGTCGAGGCGAGGCTCCGCAACAGATCCGGATAGGTGGAGGCGAAGAGCCCCGAGACGAAGAAGGTCGCCGGAATATGATGCTGCTCAAGATAGGCGAACAGCGCCGGATCGTACCAGATCCTCCCTGTGCGTCTCGACTTCCGGTACATAAATCCGTTCATATCCATATCGAACGACAGATAGATCGGATGAACGACGATAGGCGAAGCGCTTCTAACCAGCGCGGCCCCGGCAGGCGCCGCGACCGCGCTCGCATGCGGATGCATGTGTGCGAATCCAAGAAATGAGGATGCGCCTACGGCAAGGCTCACCACAAATGAGACGAGGGTACGCATGACGAATCCGCGTAGTATAAGCTTTTACTCCGGTATCGGAAAACGGTACAAAAAGGAGAGCTGCTGTGCAGCTCTCCTTTACCGCATCCCTACCTCAGAAGGCGGTTGCCGAGGTCAGTATCTCGGCCTCGCTCACTCCTTTCAAATACTCGACAATCCGCGCCAGCCGTCCGGGATGTATATCCGGAACGGGCATTCCACTCTCCGCTATACGCTTCAACTCCCGGCGGCCACGCGAAACGCGAGACTTTACCGTTCCTATGTCGCACTGCTGGCGATCGGCAATGTCTGCATAGTGCAGACCCTCGCACGCGATCCAGAGGAGTGCCGCGACCTGCGGCTCGGTGAGGGTGGTAAGGCAGGTCGCGACGTGACTCAGCTCAGACCTCGATTCTACTTGTGCACGGCCATCGGCAGACTGGATGGTGCGTTCGGCATACTCAGGATCTAACTGCATATGCCTCGATCTACGCTTGTGCGCGGAGTAATGTAGATGGCGCGCAATCGTGAAGATCCACGCCGCAAGACTAGTCCCGGGAGTGAATTGATGCCGGTTTTCCCAGGCGCGGGTGAGGGTCTCCTGAAGCAGGTCTTCTCCCTCGGCTCCCGCAAGATGATGGGTGAATTTGCGAAGCGGGAGCATCACCTTCGCCAAGCCCCTTTCAAATTCCTGATCAGCCGCATTCCTTGTGTTGTGTACGGGCATTTCGTCCCCTTTCGACGCGTTCCGTTCTCGACATTACTACAATGCATTGTGTGATTCAAGCCCCGCGACCACCCTCGAGAAAGTGCCCTCGGAAGGCATAAAGAAACACCCCTCCTCGCGGTACGAGAGAGGGGTGTACCAGGTATGGAACCACCCGCAAAGATCATGCTCTTGCGGTGTCCGGACCCCGGAAGAGAAAACGTGAACGCGCAGGCATCGGAGACTTGTGACTCAACCGACCGACACCGATACCCCACCGAGGCCGGTTGGGAGCATCCAGCCTTCCGATGCGGAGTACCGGGGCCGGCGCGTCCGTGTGAGACGTTTCAAGGACGCAGAAGACTCCGTGGGCGCCAATCGTCCGCAGGCCGGTATCTTCTCCGCGTCCGGTACGTTCGCAGAGAATTTCTACCTGCGGGAGCGTGAGCGCGTGCCCGCTCTGAATCAGCCAGCGGCCCAGTTCGATGGCATTCGCCTTCTTTGGAGCGCCCGGATGACTGCGAACCATGTCCTCGAACGTCCAGTTGACGCTTTTTCCGCATACCGCTATTGCACACGCGGCAGCATCAGGCTGTTCGGCATCGAGCCAGGTATCGAGATTCTCATCCCGAAAGTACCAGTCTCCTCCGCCCCGACAACATTCACGGGTAGGCTTGCCTTTTACTTCCTCGAGGAAGACCGTACGAACGACAGAAAGCGTAGTATCCCCATGCAGTAACGATTGGATTGTCGACCCACAGAACATATAGACCCTCCATGATTGCAGAATCCCGATACGGACGGGAGTAATGGATATCAGTGCAACGTGAAAGTACGTTCGTTTTGATTATCACACACATTGCACAATAAAGTCAATACTGAACGCATTACACCATCAACGGGTTTGCCCCAGATGAAAACCCTCCCCTGTTACAGGGAGGGCAGTTGATGCACGAGCATCGCACTGTTACATCGCCGACGCGATTAGTACATTTTCGTCGGCGAAAAGATCATTTGGAGCGAAGACAAAAAGCCAGGCGGTCTGCGAGCGCGCTACCGCTTCCATGAGCTCATACGTCTCATCCCGGCGAACTAAGCGGAACGTACGATCAGGCTGTTCGACGGCTACCGTCTGTCCGATCATGAGGGCGGATAGCAGCTCACGGATCGAGACGGAATGTACCTCCGCTCGAAGTCTCCGGGCCTTCCCCTCGAGATGCCTGCTCCGGATATTCGCACATGAACGCCGTATGCCGGTAAGTTTCGGGAAGCGATAGTGCAACGCCGCCCGTTTCCTCTTCAGCGCTTCGGACCGTTTTGCAAGCTTCGTGAGTCCACCGGATCGGTCCAGGAACCTGACCGTGGTCTTTATTCCGCTCCTGGCGCTCCGACCGTTCAAAGCCATTTCGACGCCGTCCGCGATCCGTTCTTGGCATTCCGCTATGACGCTCTCGAGCGACGCATTCGCATTACCGCCGACATGGGAAAACTCCGCCTGGGCGATATTTCTGCTCGTTGGCATGTGGCAGCTCCTCTGTGGTGCCGACTCTCACGGCACTATAGACCGCCTGGGGTAAAAAGGCGAACACGGGAGTAATGATGAATGGAACCCAGACTTCTCCCTGAAATGCGACGCATCTTAGGGTCATTTCGGGGTCCAATTTTGAGCCGTTTTTAGGCCTGTCGGTACTGATTCCTGGCGTCACAACCGTGTTTGCCCGTCTGAATACCGTACCCGTCAGGTGAGGTGTTTGGGGCTCCTTTGGCAATCGTCTTCCCCCTTATAGATACTATAAAATGAAAACGACCCCCCATAAGGGGGCGTCGTTTTCATCGTGACTGTTTACGCCACCTTCGTGACCTTGACCGCGTTCGGGCCCTTCGGGCTGTCCGCGATCTCGAAGCTTACCTTGTCTCCCTCCTTGAGCGAGTCGAATGAAACGCCGACGAGCTCATTGGAATGGAAGAAAAGGTCCTTCTCCTGTCCCTCCACCTTGATAAAGCCGAAGCCTTTTTCAGTAACGAGACGGGTAATTGTTCCTTCTTGCATGTGCGATTGGATATATTTTGTCTAGGTATCAATGCAGAGGCTGGAGAAGAGGCTCGAACCGGACTCGACTGGTTCAGCGCTGGTTGATGCCCGTATACTAGCACGGATCGTCCTGCGGTCCTATCGGCTCTTGAGCGCGTCCAGGCGGACCGGGAGCCAGTCCATCACCTTCTTGCGATGCAGGTCGAGCGACCAGTGCTCGCCCTTGAATTGGTCGATGTGCGTACGACGATATTCGGCGAGGAGTGCGGCGGTCGCGCGCGGGAATCCGCTCGGCAGGCCCTCGTTATAGAGCGCGAGAAACTCGCCACGGGAATGCTTCCGCTCGCTGCGCTCGCGGTCTAAGTCAGGCCCTCTCATTGTCCCACTGTACCACATCTTTCGTTCTCGCGCTATCCCTTTCGTGCCCGGCATGCACGCGTTCATGTGCGTTTTGCGCCTATCGTCCTACGGCAATCTTGTGTACCCAGCGTGGCAATGAAGCAATAACCATCCGGGAACCTCAGCTTATGTTTGTATGCCCATGGTCTCCTGAACCCGCAAAAGATCTAATTACCCTTCCCGGCTGGGCGCCGGTCGGGTATCTGAACGACAATCGATCAGATCATAAATGCGAATACCTGCTCGACCCAATCCGCTCCCCTATCGTGAAGATGATCTTCGAGAAAGTAGGTCGAGACAAGTGGAGCGGCGTGCGCGTGTATCACTGGCTCAAGGAAGAAGTGAAATTCAAGACGCGGAGTGGCAAGGATATGAGTATAGGAACGCTGTATGAACTTCTTAAGAATCCCTTCTACTGCGGCGTCTTCGAATACCCACGTGGGTCGGGCAACTGGTACGTCGGTAAGCACGAAGCGCTCATCACGAGAGAGCTATTCGAGGCGGTGCGAAAGAAAATCACTGAGGAGACGAGTCCTCGAAAGAAATACCAAGGATTCGCGTTCACAAAGATGATGACGTGTGGAGAATGCGGATCGGGCATCACCTGCCTTGAAAAGGAGAAAATCCTGCGAACCACCGGCAAATCCGTCTTCTACCGCTATTACGTCTGCAACCGCACACGGGACAGACGCTGCAAGAATCCCTATATCCGCGAGGATGCGCTTATCGAACAACTCGGTAATATTATCGACGAGATCGAGATAGACCGGCTCGGCGCGCGACAGATTATCGATAAGGAAATTGCCCGCTTCAACCACATGCAGGCGCAGGTGCTTGGAGTGAAAGAATGGGAGAAGCCGAAAGACATAGACATCAAACGCTACGCGAAGTACTTACTCGAAGCTGGTACAGTCGAAGAGAAGCGCGAGCTACTTGAGCAATTGCGCGGGAGACTAGTATTGAAAGATAGGAAAATTTCACTCGATTGTGAAAACGAAGACGCCGGTACAGTAGCAACTGGTCTTTAGTTACGAGCTTTGACGTGAGGGTCCATGCCATTCCCTTGAACATAGCTACAAGCGACTGTGGCGTTTTTCATAGCAGAAATAGGCGTTACGCACGCACTAATAAGCAGAACTACGTTCGCCAAGATCACGAGCACATACATCATGGTTTCTGGAATCGAACCGTCTGTCCCCTCAGGTCGAAGGTCACAACTGTCATCAGTATACTCCCGTACGTTTACCAACCATAGTCCTGAGGCCGAATAACCTGCATCTTTTGGTCGAACTCATTGGCTGTATCATTAAACTCATCCATGAGCTGGCGTGTGAGACCAACATCCCCGGTAATAACAACGTGATCCTCAATCATGACTGGAAGCATACCTGCACACGACGCCTTGAGGGTCATTAGCGCCGCAACGATGGAGACATCGCCAAATCCAGTCATATTGTAGAAAGAGCGACCATCCCGCCGATTTAGCACCGTTTGGTAATTCAGGAGATACGCAGCACTATCGAACCATTCTTCTCCGAAAATAGGTTTGACGTTATGCGGAAGCTTGTCGTGCTCTACTTCATATTCTTCTTTGACATCAGGCGTGATGAAGTAGGGTTCCGTAAGATGAATCCCATTTGAAAGAACGTGATTAAGACCATTATTGTCGATGATTTTCATAGCGTTTTTTGGTAGTCCTTAAATCCCTTCTTGTTCACCGAACCAAAGAGCAAATATTGCGCCTGGACTGGAAATAGAGCACGGCTCTTAATCGCTGGGTTCGCAAGATCGCAGACATGCTTGCCGTTAAACTTCCTTACCGACGCTTCAATGCCCGGTTGTCGGCGCGGTCCATTATCAGAGACAACAGGCTGGGGATCCGGCAAGAGCGCCTCATATACGGCCTGGTCAGGGATGTGGCCACGTTTTCTGAAAATAACCGTTACTGCCGACGGAGTTATCTTGTAGGCAGTCGAGAGGTCGTCACGGATAGTTTCCGTAATCGTTATTCCGCGATACTGCTCCGTCTTTGCTCTCGGGAGCAAGAATTCAGAAGTAATATCGTAAATCCGCTTTTGCAGACCGCGAGACGCAAGGAGACTGACCTTGAAATCCTTATTGAGGATGAACTCGTACTGTTCGAGACCGACTACCGTCATGAGATATACCAAGGTGTAGATTTGTCTCCCATCCTTCTCGTTGGGATTAATTTCACTGGGAATAAAGACGAACGGCACCTTCTCGTCCTTAATAGCAAAACCGCTGGTGCCTTTGTATACTTCTCGCACTCCATCCACCTGTGGAAGAATCTTGTTAGTGAGTACTCCTTGGCAGACATTGATGTTGTTCTCTTCTAGCCGTTTGATGAGATATGAAAGAGCTTCTGCCTTTTTCTTGCTGCGAAAGACTCTCATATCGATACCGAAGTAGGCGACAATATGAGCAGCCGCATCTATGGTCTGCATCCCATTCAAGGAGCCAGAGAACGCATGCTTCGGGAAAGTACCATTCGTAGTTACGTAATTCTGACAGCGAATAAGACGGTCAATAATACGTTTCGAGGTAACGTTACCGTTACCTCGCCTCTTCGCAAAAAGCTTTTGGGAAACCTTCTGTCGCTGTGATTCAATATGCCCGAGTTCGGTGGCAAGGTTCACCTTGCTTAGGAGGAACATCTGCCAGGGGATGAGGATCTTATCGCACTCATCGCGGAAATCCTGAAAATCAATGGGCGTACCGCTTAGCCCTTCTTCAAAAAGGGGTCGCTCGACAAGTTTCTCTTCGGGGTACATACCGAGAACCGCCCGTACGACAGTGTCATCGAGGATGGCCGAATTTTTTCGTTTGACCGTGATCTGCATAAAATTGTAGACGCGCGTATCCCGTGCATGACCACAGAATACGACTACCCGCAACATCTGTCCAATACGCAAAAGCCGCCCTTTCGGGCGGCTTTTGCGTACGTGATGCCGAGCGGTACTGTACTGGCCTTAATGGGGGCCGGAAGCAGTTCCTGGCGTCACAACCGTGTTGCGGGGGCGGGAATCGAACCCGCGTCTGGAGGTTATGAGCCTCCCGAGGTACCTCTCCTCTACCCCGCTATATATGTTTTAACCGCTTGCGCGGTTAGATTCAGTATATCCCACTCGACTGATGACGCAACCCGAACTCCTTGGACATGGCGGAGGCGACTTTCATTACGTCAGATGACGTCAAATTCCTTGAAAACGCTCTCATATTGCTGGATCGTGCGCTGTGCAAGCTGTTTCGAGAGATTGAACGCCGAACCTTCGTGCGCAATCTGATTGCGTACGCGATGCGCGTTCCATGCATTCTGGAGCGAACCTAGGTCGACCTGATCGATGGTGCGCAGCTTCTCCGCAACGCCTTCACCCTGGTAGCCATGATTCGTGAGAATCTCGTGAAGCATGATATCCGCCTCGATAATGGCTTCCTTCCACTGGCTCGGGTTATCGCCTGCCACGAGCTCTTCGATATGGTTCCATCGTGCATTTCCGCGTTCAGCCGCTTGTGGCGCCAGTATGAGCGACCCGAAATGGTGCTCCTCGCGCTCACGCAATTCAAACAGGCGCACCATGCTGTAGACGATGAAAACAAATCCCGCTGCCGCAAGCGCGTAGCCTATATAGACGATGAAAAGCCAGACATGAGCCGCCCACGCCTCGACTTGCGTGAGAGGTATGCTGCCCGTTCCCTGGAAGAGATCGTAGAAAAGACGGAAGAAGTATTCGACGTTCGCCTGATTCGCCGGCATTACTTCACAGTATACGGCCTGTGAGACTCCTTAGCGCGCCGTTTCCACTTCGCGCGCGGCAAGGAGTGCGAGCGTATCGCCTCCATGAGAAGCCGTGAAGTGGATCCCGACCGGCAATCGCGCTCCCTCCGTCTCTACTGCGCCCATCGGAACAGAAATCGCGGGCATACCGGTAAGGTTCGCGGTCACGGTAAATACGTCCTCGAGATACATCGCTACCGGATCACCGCTCTTCTCGCCGAAGCGGAAAGCTGCTGACGGCGTCGTAGGAAACGCGATGACATCGCACTGCGCGAACGCACGTGCGTATTCCGCGCGCAACACCTCGCGCGCGGCATCGGCCTTACGATAGTACGCATCGATATAGCCGGAAGACAGCACGAACGTGCCGAGCAGTATGCGTCGCTTCGTTTCTGAACCGAATCCTTCCGTTCTGCTGAGAAGATAATCGTCGAGCAACGTCTTGCCGCGCGCCGCATGCCCGTAGCGCATGCCATCGAGCCGCGCAAGGTTCGCGGAGACTTCCGCAGGCATGATGACGTAATAGGCGGCGAGCGCGCTCGAGCTCATCGGAAGCTCTATGTCGACAAGCGTGTGCCCGGCAGCCTCAAGTTTTGAGAGCGTCTCCGTGAATACCGTCCTCAGCGCAGGATCAACGCCGTCCTGTCCGATGAGCGCCCGGGGAATGCCGATCGTGAGCTTTTCGGGCAGCGCTACGGGAGGGTAGGTAGCCTCGTCGATTGTCGTGCCATCGAGCGGGTCGTGACCGCGAATAGCCGCGAACAGTATTTCAGCATCCTCCGCGGATTTTGCGAGCGGGCCGATCTGGTCGAGCGACGAACCGAGCGCGATGAGGCCATTGCGCGAGACCGCGCCGTAGGTCGGCTTCAGGCCGACGATTCCCGTATGCGCGGCTGGCTGGCGGATGGAACCGCCCGTGTCACTCCCAAGCGCGGCGATACACAGGTGAGCCGCGACCGCCGCCGCCGAACCGCCGGAGGAGCCGCCGGGGATGCGGGACGGATCGACCGGGTTTCTCGTCGGACCGAATGCGGAATGCTCGGTGGAGCTTCCCATCGCGAATTCGTCCATATTCGTACGACCGAGGAAGAGCGCGCCTGCTTTCTTCAACCGCGTTGTGACGGTCGCATCATAGGTAGCTCGATACTGCTCAAGCATCTTTGACGCGGCGCTCACCGTCTTCCCTTCGACGAGGATGTTGTCCTTCATCGCGAGCGGGATGCCGCAGAGCATGGAGGTATCGCCCGCGTCGATGCGCTTCTGCGCCGCTGCTATCGCCGCATCGTCAGCGTCGAAGAGCTCGAGATAGGCATTCAGGGCTGGATTCTTCTCTTCCGCCGCGGTTCGGCACGCATCCCAAAGTTCGAGGACCGTGCACTCACGCGCGCGGAGCGCGCGCGCCGCTTCGACGATCGTGTATTCGTTCAAGGGCTTAGTCATGCGCAATAATCTGCTTCACCTCGAGATAGTCACCGTCCTTCTGAGGGAATTGCGCGACGAGCCGCTCCGTATACTTCCCGGTCTCGTGCGGCGTACCATCTTCGCGCATGACGTTCCGCACTGCGGGCCGTGTTGCCCCGGCATGGGGAAGTTCGAGCGCGTCAAGCTGCCCTACATAGGTGAGTATAGAGTCGAAATCCTTCGTGAAGGCATCGAGCTCCGCATCGGCGATCGCGATACGGGCGAGCGCGGCGAGCTTCCGAACATCTTCTTTCGTAGCCATGGCGCCACTATAGCAAAGGAAACGGCGCGCGCCACGTGGCGCGCGCCCCTCGTCTTCTTATCCTTGCATATGCGGCCGGCACAGATTCCAGATGCGTTCGAAGGTATCACGTTCCTCGGCGCATCTCCGTGCCGCATCCTCCAGGAGCGCTGCGAGCTGCACGCGAGAACGCTCCAAGTCTCCTGCTTCCTGTCGGAGCAGCTCTATACGGGCGAGTTCGAAAAAGTCAGCGACGCGGTCATATCGCATCCCGAATATGAGCTGGACGAGTTGCGGCAGCGCGCCTCCGTATCCGGGAATCTCGAGCGGATGCCTGTCTTCGGCCATGATTGTCCTCCTCACGAACACACGGTTTCTCCGGATGGACAGTACCCGCGCAAGATTCGAATGTCAAACATTAGCGCAGCCGCTTCAAGAACGCCTCTTCGTCTATGATCTCTATCCCGAGCTCGCGCGCTCTCGTAAGCTTAGCACCGGCGGCCGCGCCCGCGACCACGAACGCGGTCTTCACAGATACGGAGCCGGAGGCCTTGCCGCCCGCTCGGCGTATCAGCGCTTCCGCCTCTTCGCGCGAGAGTGTCGGGAGCGTGCCGGTCACGACCACTGTCTGCCCGGTAAGCGGTCCCGTGGCGGGCGCAGCGACCGCCTCAATCGTCACATATTTCGTGAGCCGGGCGAGCATTTCGCGGTTCTTCGCATCCTTAACCCAGTCTGCGACCGCGCTGCCAATCACCGAGCCGATGCCGTCGAGCGCGGCGAGTTTTACCGCAGACGCGCGCTCGAGCGACCGGAGATCCCGGAGATTTGTCGCGAGTATATACGCGTTCTCCTCTCCCACGTGCGGTATGCCAAGCGCAATAATGAAGCGGTCGAACGATATCCTCTTAGCCTTCTTGATCGCTTCGATCAGGTTGCTCGCTTTCGTCTCTTCGAACCCCTCGAGCGCAAGGAGTTCATCCTTCGTAAGCTCGAAGAAGTCATCGAATGTCGAGACAAGCTCGTGTTCCATCAAGGTCCGCACCGTCTCCTTCCCCATCCCATCGATATCAAAAGCGCTCTTGCCGGCAAAATGGATGAGCTTGCGCGATTGCTGTTCGAATGAACCTTGGTCGACGCAACGGTGCGCTGCCTCGCCCGGTATGCGCTCGATCGCCCCGTCGCCGCCGCACAGGGGCGATCGCGTCGGGAACCGCCAGGGCTGTGTGCGCTTTGGCCGCAGCTCTTTCACCACGGAGACGATCTCAGGAATGATGTCTCCCGCTTTCTGGAGTATGACTGTATCGCCCACCCGAATATCCTTCTCGCGTATAAAATCTTCGTTGTGGAGCGTCGCACGCGCCACAATCGTGCCTGCCACCGCTACCGGACGAAGGTGCGCGACTGGCGTGAGTTTCCCCGTGCGGCCGACCTGGAGCGCAATCTCCTCAATGACCGTCTGCACCTGCTCGGGTGGAAACTTGTACGCAATGCCCCACCGCGGAGCCTTGCCGGTGTAGCCCAAGAGATCCTGGAGCTTCCGCGATTCGAGCTTCAGCACGATGCCATCGAGCTGGTAATCGAGCGCATCGCGCGCCGGGCCGCGCCACTTCTCCCAATAGGCAAACGCCTCTCCCAAAGAATCCGCGTGGCGATGCTCGGGATTCACCGGCAGTCCGAGCCCTTTCAGATATTCAAGCTCTTCGCTCTGCGTAGGCGGAACGTCTTCGCTCGTGCGATCGAGGTCATAGAGGAAGGCTCCCAAGGGCCGTTCCGCGGCAATCTTCGGATCAAGCTGGCGGAGAGAGCCCGCCGCCGCATTCCTCGGATTCGCAAATAAGGATTCTCCCCGCTTCTCTCGCTCCTTATTCAGCTGCGCGAAACCGGAGCGATGCAGATATACCTCCCCCTCGGCGATGAGATCGATCGGCCTTGAAAGCGTCTGTGGCACTTCGGAGATGGTGCGTACGTTGTGCGTCACATCTTCGCCCGTGACGCCGTCGCCGCGCGTTGCCGCCAAGATGAGTTCGCCCTTCGCATAGGTGAATACGACCTTCAGCCCGTCGATCTTGAGTTCGAGATCATACGCGGGCGCGGTGCCCGAGAGCTTCCGCACCCGTTCATCGAACGCCCGCAATTCGTCGGCGGTGAACGCATCGTTAAAAGACCACTGGGGCACCTCGTGCTTCACCTTGCGCAGTTCGGACAGCGGCTCGCCAATGATGCGCTCGTTCACCGATGCCGGCGAGCGCAGCTCCGGGTACTGCTCTTCGAGCGCTTTCAGTTCGCGCGCAAGCGAATCATAGGCTTCGTCGGAAAGCTCAGGCGTGTCAAGCGTGTAGTAGAGCCGCGCATGGTACGCGAGAAGTCGCCGGAGCTTTCCTGCCCGTTCTGCGGCCTTCTTCGGGACTGCCATACGCTCACTATATCGTGATTCCTTTCGGCCTAGTAGCTCGTCTCGAGCCCGCGGGATACATAACGCGTGTCGGCGGTAGCGCTTTCTACCGCGGTACAGGATATGTCGTATCCCTGCGAGAACAGGTATGTCTTCTGGGCAGGATCGGAAGGCTTATAGATTGTCACATCCGCGCAGCGCTGGCCGCTGTCGAGGGAGAGGCGGAACGTAAGCACCTGGTCGGTGTATGAACCCATGGATTGATACGTCTTCGGGGATACGCCCGGGATCTGCAGGGAGGTGACGCCGTCGCAGGAGAAACTGTAGGCGGAGGACGGGACTTGTTGCGTCGAATCGTAGGCAAAATGATTCTGCTGCTGGTCGTAGTAGAGGGCGCATTCAAGCGCCGAATCGGCCGCATAAAACGCGTACTGCGACTCAATGGCAGATGAAGAAATGACCTGCTGCTTATACCCGAGCGAGCCGAGCGCAAGTCCGATGGTGAGCATCACCGCCGCGAAGATGACCGCGATAAGAAGCGCGAAGCCGCGGCGTGCCGCAAGGGGAAGAGCCTGAGTGTGCGCGTCCGGAAGCGTCCCGTTGCGCAAACTCGTATCGCGTACCAAATATCTCCGGTTCATTGCCATGGCGTAAGATCTTCCGCGATGCTCACGGTATGCGGCGTGCCGTGGAAATCCCACGTTACGGTGGACACCGCCTGCACATCGACCGGGTTCCCCTGTGCGTCGGTAGGAGGTGCGGGCGTGATGTTCTGTACCTGAATGGACCGGGTGTACGGCGTCCAAGCAGCGTTCGCAAGCCCGCTCTCGGTCGTGTAATAGCCATCCGCAAGATAGAGCTCCTGACAGGAACCCGTGCACACGGAGAGCTGCCCTGCGATTGGATCGTAACTACACGTGCCCGTACGGCACGAAGAAACAGGGTTCGTATTCAGGAAGGCGTTCCAGGCAATCGCGGGGATATTGGCTCCCGGAGTATTCCGGTAGGCATTGTAGGTCGACAGATACGCGTTGTCGCGCAGCGCGCGGACGTACTCAATGCCTTCTTGCGCGAGATAGGAAGCGGTGAGCTCTTCATTGGAAAGCTGCGCCGCTACCGCTGCGCGATCTGCGGTGTAGAGCGGTCCGACGACCGCAAGCGCAACGATGGCGATCGCGACGAGTGTTTCGATGAGCGTGAACCCCCGGCCCAAGCGGCGCGATTCAAGCGAAGCGCGAGGCAGCTCCGATTCGTACGAGATACGCTTGTGAGTGATAGGGATCATAGGTCAGTGCCGCGCATGGTTGCCCCCGTCTCGATGGTGAAATTCTGGGTCTTCCCGGGTCCCGCATTCACGCAGCCGTTCACTACCATCGTAACCCGCGCCTGCGTGGTGTCATTCCCGACAGAATACGGGGCCGTCCCGAACGTAGTGAAAGTAAGTGAGGAGATCATGACCGAAGGATCGGTGAGCGGCGTGGTTACGCCGCTCGTCACGCGGGCGAGATAGCCCGCCGGCGCCCCGTTGCAGGTGGTTCCATTCTCGACGAGCTCATAGGTAACGGTCTGTCCATTCACGTTCGTGAAGGTGAAGGTCCCGGGCGGGCAGCTTGAACCGCCGCAGTAATCGGTACCCGTGCGTATGTCCCGCGTCATGGTCTCGAGCCCAAATGAGAGATTGTTGATCCCGGTCGCAAGCGCCTGCGCCTGCCGATTCGCATTAATCATCATGAGGTACGCGCCAGCGGCCAGGGTCATCACGAGTGCGAAAAGCCCGACAGCGACCATGAGCTCAATGAGCGTGAAGCCGCGCGGCTGCGTCGCGCGACGCATCCCGGACATCCTATCGGACCAGTTCGATCGTCTTCTGATAGAAGCATGCATAGCGGTCATGGGCAGGAGGTCGCATTAGGATCAATCTCGCCTGAAGGATAGATCGAGACGAAGCGTTCAGCACCGCCTGAAGGCGAGGCGAGCGCAAGACACATTTCATCATACGACGCCGAGTATCCGCCGTTTGCGCTTATGAATGGATCCGGATTCGGTCTCGAAAAGACGACGTCCGCGCTTGAGAGCGTCGAACCGTTCGAGGCGGCGCAAGACCAGCTCGCGGTAGTGCTGTCATGCACGCAGAAGTTCGAAATCGTGACACCATTATTCAAATTGAACGTGTTCACGGTCACGTCATTCGAAGGATCATACGTGCAGTTCCCCGGCTTCGCGTCCGGCGCATACGCGTCTCCTGACGGGGGCGGATGGCAGAGCCCTGAAGAACCGATTGGCGGGTACGAATCGGCGAAGAAGATGAAGGAGCCGGTCGTGCCGGCCGAGAAATGGAGGCCGTAGCCGGTAGAGGCATCAGCGCCTGCGCCACGGCTCGAGATGCCGTATGTCTCGGCGCTCTTAAAGGTAAGCCCTACGTCGTACGCGGTATTTGCGAGAATGAGCGTGTTATTGAAACTACTTTGACTCGTAAAAGCGATGCCGAGAATGATCGCGATGATCGCGAGCACGACCAGAAGCTCAATGAGGGTAAACCCCGCCGTGTTCCTGCGCCGCTTCGACGCGAACAGGCGCGCCGTTACGCGTAGGGAATGAGCAGCGTAAGCGCGAAGGGATTCCATGCGGTGAAGTAAGCGAGGAGGAAGCCTGCCGCCAGGAAGGGTGCCAGCGGGACCTCTGTACCCATTCTAGAGCCGGCCGGCCTGCGCAGCAATATGAATATGCCGATAACCGCCCCTATCCAAAACGAGAATACGAATCCGGGAATGGCGGCGGGACCCGCAAGAAGCGACAAACTAAACACGAGAGGAATGTCCGCGAGTCCCATAAGCCTGCCGGCGGAGAAAAAATGAAGGAGCGCGAAGAAAAGCGCGAAGGCGATGGCGACCGCTACCGAAATGCCAAAGGATGAAAGCGAGGACGCGCGAAGAGCCCCGACGGCAAAGGAAGCGGGCAGAAGAATGGCGAGAAACGGCGGCGGAATGATCTGATGCATGAGGTCATACTCGACGATCGCGAGGAGCGCCGCGAGCGCTACGAGCATACAGACCAGGACTATCGTTGGACCGAGCATCCCGCCTGCGAGCACGAAGAGAGCCCCGAGCGTGAGCTCCGCATACGTCGAGAATGGCGAGATATGCGCTCCGCAGCATGCTGCCCTCCCCCGTCGGAAGGCATATGAGAAAAGCGGGACGAGCGCGAGCGGTGGAAGCGTCCGACCGCACGCGTCACAGCGGGACCGGCCGAAGAGTATGGGCTGCCCCGTCCCGTAGCGTACGACGACGACACCCACAAAACTTGCGATGATCGTACCGAGAAAGAAAAGAAGGACGCTCGCGAGGATAGGCATAGACGCATGATAGCAAGGAACGCGCGCTCGAGGCGCGCGTTCCTTGCTCACACAGTTACGAGTGATTACGGGCAGGCCGTCGCCGTATCCGCCATCGCGGTAGCCGTCGTCGTTGCCACTCCCGTCGAATCTACACAGAACCAGTCGCTCGTCGATACGAGCTTCGCCGCCGCCATGTAGGTGCTTCCGTTTGAGGCCGCATTACACACAATCCCGCCAGAATTGTTATCCGAATTGGCTCCGGTGAGCGCATTCACGACCGTCGGGTCTGAGAACAGGCCCGAGGCGGTGCATCCAGCGAGCGTATTTCCCGCGATCGCAGTGCCCGTCGTGTTGTAGCTATTGTTCGTATTTTGATAAATTGCTGCCTGCGTCTGCACCGTCTTAAGGTCAGACTGTACGGCCGCATCCGAGCCCTTGCTGCGCGCCGTATTCAGGGACGCGAGCACGACTGCCGAGAGGATGCCGATGATGGCGATCACGACGAGGAGCTCGATGAGGGTGAAGCCTTTATGGCGAGTACGGGTAATCATAGGGTAATGCAAGTTAAGGTTTAACCAATAAGTGTTACGGGCACGCGCTGATGGCACTCGCCGGGAAAGCGGCGGCTACAGACTCCGCCTTTCCGGTCGAATCTACGCACCAGTAAGAACTCGGATTTGCGACAAGCTGCGCCGCCACGACATAGGATTGCCCCGCAGCTGCGCAGCCAACGGAGCCGCTCCCGTTGGCGCTATCCGCACCCGCAAGTGCGCTCTGTACCGTTGTGTCGCCGAGTGCGGCCGTGCAGCCGGCACCGGTTGCCCAGGTTAACGTGCCGTAGCTGTTTGAATTGTCACCGTAGTAAATCTCCATCTGTGTTTGGACCGTCGCAAGGTCCGATTGGATCGCAGCGTCATTTCCCTTGCTGCGCGCCGTATTCAGGGACGCGAGCACGACTGCCGAGAGGATGCCGATGATGGCGATCACGACGAGGAGCTCGATGAGGGTGAAGCCTCTTGAACGGACATTTTTCATAATCAATATTTGCGGCTAATGCTTAAATTGTACGTCTAAACGCCCAGCGCAGGTTGAATGAATATCGTTGCGTGTGGATAAGTCCACACGCAACCTCTTTGCGAGATACGGTGCCACTCATATCGCGCCCGCAAGATTGTAGATAGGCAGAAGCACGGCAGCGAGCAGCGTGCCTACGCCGAGACCAAGGAGCACAATCATTATCGGCTCAATGAGCCCGACCAGCGTGTCGACCGCATTCGTGACTTCACGATTGTAGAATCTCGCAAGCGTCGTGAGGATTTTACCGAGTTCGCCTGTCTCCTCGCCGACTTTCACCATCGCCACCATGATCCCAGGTATCTGCGGGTGCTTTGCCATGGCGTCGGAAATGGAGGAGCCCCCCTTCACGTCAGCACCGACCTCATGGAGCACCTGCTCGTAGGCGGCGTTCTCGACGACCGATGCGGTAATATCGAGCGCCTCGACGACCGAGACGCCCGAGAGGAGCATGGTCGAGAAGTTGTCCGCGATGCGCGAAAGGTAGAGCTTTGAGTAAAGGTCTCCTACGTAGGGGACGGAGAGTTTGAGCCCGTCGAGTACGAGTTTCCCCGCTTCGGTCTTGCGGAGCTGCCAGAGATAGATGCCGCCCGCGATGAGTGCGATCAGAATGAAAATGCCGTAGTTCACGAGGAAGTTAGAGAACCCGATGACGATGCGCGTGTAGACCGGCACCTTTGCGCCCGAGTCGAGGAGCACGGCACTTATCTTCGGAATGACGAGCGTGAGCATGAGCGCCATGACGCCGAAGAACACAGCGATAACGAAGATCGGGTAAATGAGCGCATTCTCTGCCTTAGACACCACGTCGTAGCTGCGATCCAGGTAGTCCGCGAGATAGCCGAAAGTCTCCGAGAGCTTTCCAGATTCTTCACCCGCCCGAACCATATTCACGTAGAAATTCGAGAAGACCTTCGGATGCCGGCTCAGCGCTTTCGATATGGGCGAACCGCCCTGCAAATCGTCGGCGACCGTGGAGAGCACTTGCGCGAGACGCTTATTATCAACCTCTGCGGCCAACAGGCGGAAGATACGGAGCGCGGACACCTGCGCCTCGAACAGAGTCGCGATCTGTCTTGAAAGAATGACGATCTCCTTATTTGAGACGCGATTGAAGAGCGGTATCTCCATCTCGAGTAGCCCTTTCTCTTCGTTCGATTGGATAGAAGAAATGATGAGATTCCGACGCTGCAGCGCCGCGATCGCCACTTCCTGAGAGGGCGCCTCTATGGTCCCTTCTCTCTCATGGGAGTCCTGATCTATCGCGTGGTACTTAAACAACATACGAATGGTCGGGTGCGATGCGCGCAGGATAGCTCATCATTATAAGTAGCGTTCGAAGGTCTTCGGATCTATCGCGTGCTGGTAGGCATGCTCGACCGTAACTTCTCCGCGCCGGACGAGCTCCGCGAGCGCGCGATCCATATCGATCATGCCTTCCTGTGAGCTGGTCTGTATAACCGCGCCGATTTCGTGCGTACGGCCGTCCCGGATCAACGTCGAGACCGCATTGTTGTTTATGAGCAGTTCGTACGCCGGGATGAGTCCGCCCGATATGCGCGGAATGAGACGCTGCGAGAAGATGCCTACCAGAGAACCGGCGAGCTGCACGCGCACCTGGCCTTGCTGTTCGGCCGGGAACATATCGATCACGCGGTCGATCGTCTGGGCGGCATTGTTCGTATGAAGCGTCGAAAAGACGAGATGTCCCGTCTCCGCGGCCGTTACCGCCGAGGATATCGTCTCGTAATTGCGCATCTCGCCCACCATGATGACGTCCACATCCTCACGGAAAGCGCTTTGAAGCGCGGTGTGGAAATCGGGTACATCGATGTGAACCTCTCGCTGGTGTATGAGCGCTTTCTTTTCGGTAAAAATGTACTCAACCGGATCTTCGATCGTAAGAATGTGATCCGCACGGCTCTCATTGATGCGGTCGATCATCGCCGCGAGCGTCGTCGACTTCCCCTGCCCCACGGGACCGACGACGAGGAAGAATCCCTGCTCGCGCTGCGTGAATACCTCAAGCGTGGACGGAAGGTTCAATTCATTGAAGGTGCGGATCTTGTCCGGGATGAGCCGCAGCGCCATCGCGGTCGCCCCCTGCACGCGATAGCCGTTTATGCGGAAGCGCACGCCTCCGTGCGCGTACGCAACGTCGATCGTCTGGGTATCGAGAAATGTCTGCCACCGTTCCGTACGCACGACGGACTCGAGCATGCGCTCGGTCTCTTCGGGGGTGAATGCCTTGTATCGATCGATCGCCACGAGAGAACCGGAGATGCGTATCATCGGCGGTCCGCCGGCGTAGATATGGAGATCGCTCCCGCCTTGCGCGATAACGATATCGAGGAGTTCGGAAAGCGTCTTATCGGCGGTCATGTGCGGACAGCGCTCGAGCCGAGGGCCGGATTTGCGGTAGCAGACTCGATGGTACGGATAGTTTCCGCAAGCACCTCGGAGGGTATCGCCGAAGCTTTAATGATGTAGCCGTCTGCGTGCAGCTCCTTCGCCTTCTCAATGTCAGCATCCTGCCCCTGATTGGAGAGGATGATAATCTTCGAGTCTTTTGCGAGCCCTTCTTTACGGATCGTGCCGAGCACCTCGAACCCGTCCTGCCCCGGCATAATGACATCGAGGAGGATCGCGTCAGGCGAAGGTCCGCCTTTGCGCAACGCCGCAAGGAGCTCTTCGCCGCCGCCGTAGGTGCTTACGTCATGCCCGGCATTCTTGAATTTCACGGCATACAGGTCGAGGAGGAAGCGGTCGTCATCCGTAAGAAAGATGCGGTAAGCCATATGATTCAGTCTACCGCGCACGCCGGACTCTCACGAGCCCTCTTGTCCCCTACCGTGGGGACAAGAGGGCTCCCTAGGCCTGACTGCTCTCGTTTTCTTCGCTTTCAAACGCTGAGAAAAGCTCTCCGCCGAGCGTATTTACCTCTTCAAAGGGGATCTCGCCCTTCAAAGCCTTCACGATGGCATCTTCGCGCATGGTAAGCATTCCCGCTCCGCGCGCCGCAGCATAGACTTTCTCTTCGACCGGCTCCTTGAGGATCACTTGTTCAAGCGATTTCTGCATGCGAAGTATCTCGAATACGCCGAGACGTCCGCGGGTACCGTTCGGGCACTCAGCCGTTGGCTTCGCGTGATAGAACTGCTTGAAGGGCGGCAGCTTGTTGCGATATGCGGCAGGAAGATCCGCGAATTCGCGTTCGAGCAACTGTTTCAGGGAATCGGATACCGGGAAGGAATCCCCGGCTCCCTCGCATAACCGGCGCACGAGACGCTGGCCAATGACGGCAACCAAGGTCGGTGCGATGAGGAAAGGGTCTACACCCATGTCGACCAAACGCGGTATCGCGCCGGCAGCGGTATTCGTGTGGATGGTCGAAAACACAAGATGGCCGGTGAGCGCCGCCTGGATAGCGAGCGCCGCCGTCTCCTTGTCGCGTATCTCTCCCACCATGATCACATCGGGGTCCTGACGCAGGATGGAACGGAGACCGTTCGCGAACGTATAGCCGATCTCGGGTCGCACCTGGCTTTGCGCGACGCCGGGAATCTGATACTCGATCGGATCTTCGAGCGAAACGACGTTCTGCGTCTCGCGGTCGAGTTCGGAGAGCATCGTGAAGAGAGTCGTCGATTTACCCGAACCGGTGGGACCGGCGATAAGAATGATCCCGTACGGCGCCTGCATCATCTCGCGGATGGCCGCGAGCTGCTCCTCGTCAAGCCCGATCGAGGTGAGCGTGGCAGTCGCCGCAGACTGGTCGAGTATGCGCATCACCACCTTCTCGCCGTATTCCGTCGGAAAGGTCGATACGCGGAAATCGATGCGTCGATTATCAACGGTCGCGGAGAAACGGCCGTCTTGCGGCTTGCGCTTCTCATCGAGCCGTAGCTTCGCAAGGATCTTGATGCGCGCGACGACCGCATCGTGCACCTTGTTTGGCAGTTCGAGCGAGGTGTGAAGCTCGCCGTCCATGCGGAAACGCACGCGAGTCTTCGTCGGCGACGGTTCAACGTGCACGTCGGAAGCCTTCCCTTCAATCGCGTACCGCAGAATGATAGAGACGATCTTCGTCACGGGGGCGTCGGCGCGCAACGTCTCGGAAGGGCCGGCAAGATCGAGCGCTTCCCCCTCCTCGTTCGAAGCGGGTCCGGGAGCCTCCGCGCTCTTGCTGCGCGGGGCCGCTTGAGGTTTCGATGCCGCAGATGTCTTATCGATCTCGGAAAGCGCCTCGCCGACCTCGCCCGTCAGATTCTCGTATGAAGCGAGCACGCGATCGAAATCGGGCTTGCCGATAAGAAAGATCTTATAGGGCATGCCGATACGGCCGGAGATGAAGGAGAGCGCATCCATGGCCTCGATGTTGTCGGGATCGACGATGCCGACTTCGAGCGCTCCGTCCTTAACCGAAAGCGGAACAAACCCGTAATGCTTGGCTGAATCGACCGGGATATAGGAGAGCGCTGTTTGTTCCGCGGGAGGGTCCTCGAGCAGGCGCGTCGGCAATCCGTATTTTGAGCCGGCGACGTTTAACGCTTCCTCGTATGAAATCCCGTGCTCAGAAAGAGCCTGGTCAATCGGCGTCTTCTTCGCTAATGCGGATTCGACCGCCGCCCTATCCTGAGGCGACAACATGCCTTTATCCTGCAGCAGATCAAGCAGGTTCATGTCGTTCGCGCGCACCGGGGGCGGGTCGATCCCGCGTTAGTTAGGCGAGCGCCTACCGGAGCTCCTGCGGCTGCAGGCGCTCGACGGTAGCTGCTCGCGCGAAAGGAATCCATTCGTATTCAAAGTATACCCGAATGCGATAAGCGAAGACGCACATTGTACACAAGCGCGCGGCGCGTTAGTGGAGCGGCGCGAATGGATCGAGACGGCCGAGAGATTCCGGTTGCACGGGCGTCGAAATATCGACGAGCGACTTGAAACGCGAATCGGAGAAGATGCTCGTATCGAACGTTATCAGTGAGAGCTGCCCCACGAGCGCCTGAAAACGGGTTTCGGCAGCACTCTGCGTCGCGTTTATCATAAGCGGGACCTGGTTGCCGCTATTTCCGCTGAAAAAGAACCAGTACCCGCCGGCAAGCACGAGTATCGTCGCGACTATAAGCATCGTGGTGTTAGAGGTCATTTTCATAGGGTAAGACACGACATGGTATTAGCGTAGCCAGTAGAGCCGAATGGTCATCTGGTAGTTATAGACGCCCGTCTTCGAACTCTTGATCGAGAGATCGCGCACATCAAGGAGACGTTGACTGTGCTCGATACCGACGAGGAACTGCTTAAGCGAAGCATACGTACCGATTGCGCTAAGCGAGAGATCAACGTTCCCGACGGGGCCTTCGCTACTTGCAGCTCCCCCCGTGACGTTGGTCGGCGTAGCGGACGTCGTTTGCGTCGTAGTCTGGCCATTCGATTGGTTCGAATTCTGGGCAATGTCGATATTCGAGAGCGAAAGACCGGTCCGCGCAGCCAGCGCGTTTAGATCGAGGATGATCCCGACATTGTCCACCGAATCAGGAACCATGGCCGCAAGCTGGTTTAAGTCTGACGAACTCATACTGGCTTGCTCAGACGCGAGCTGATTCTCCGTTTTCGTGAAAGTGTCCGCGGAAGCAAGCGCTTGGCTGTCAGCGCTGATAGCCGCTTTCGCCGACGCAATCGAGCCGTTCCATGTCGGATTTATATACGCAAAGAAGATGCCTATGGAGATTAAGAGCGCGAGGATGGGCAGGATGCGGCTGTTCATGGTGCAGTACTAGTTGCCGAAGAGGAAGACGCGACGGTCGATCCCGTGCTGCCGGCCGTAGGCGTCGTGGAAGCCGAAGCAAGTGCGGTCGGCGCATAGGCGATGACCTTCGGATCAAGCGTCGCCGAGATGGCGAAGGCGACGGTACCATCCTGATTTATCTTTATGTTTGAGAAAATCGCATCCTTTATGGTGCCGTTCTGCGCAAACGAGTTCGACGCTGCCGCAAGCGCATTGAAATTCTTCGCCGTTCCCGTACCTTTGAGCGTCGGCGTGCCGCCATGGCCGATCGAGACCTCAAGATCATCGAACTGTACGCTCGCGGGGAGGATCTGCTCAAGGGTCGTGAAGAACTGCGAAAAAGCGACATGCGCATCGAGGAGCTGCTTGCTCGCAGAGAGCCGGTCGCGCAGGCGGACGAATTCGGTAACGGTCTGAGGATTTATGC
Organism: Candidatus Kaiserbacteria bacterium; assembly: GCA_027451665.1. Taxonomy (GTDB): domain Bacteria; phylum Patescibacteriota; class Minisyncoccia; order Phycocordibacterales; family Phycocordibacteraceae; genus C7867-001. The sequence goes on along the minus strand of DAIDIW010000001.1, from coordinate 134,583 downwards.
TCGACTCGGCCTTCTGTAGAGCTGCGTCCTTCGCCGCTTGTTCAGATGCGAGGATACGTCCGTAGAAGAACACGCCAAGCGCGAGAATCACGACTATACCGAGTACGCCGTACGCGAAAAACGCGAACGCGCCTGTGAAATCGGCGCGGTAGCGCTTCGGTGTCGCGCCACCCGGATGCGGTACGAAGGAAGTCGGTATGGTCGGAGGAAGCGCCATGCGTACCCGAAGTATACCTCCTGCGGCTGCAAGACCGCGGCGCGTGCGCGCGCGTTGTGGGGACAAACGGCGCGCAGATCTATCGTTGTTAGCTTTCGAGTTTCCGAAGGGCAATGCCGACGGCGACCGCGAACTCCGGCCCGATCTCCTCGAGGACCGGCCGCATGAATGCGGGCGCTTCAGTCTTTGCGAACGGATCCGCGATCTGTACATCTATCGAGAAGAACTGTTTCGCGTACGCGCGAAGCTCCTTTGTGACGCCGCCGCCGCCCGTGAGCACGATTGTGGTGACCGCCTTGCCATGCGCCGTCTCATACTGCATGAGTACGCGCCGAGCTTCTGAGAAGATCCTGGAGAACACCGTCTCCGGCGTGCTCGCGTCGCCGCCCACGAGACCTTGTTCTTTCTTCAAAGCTTCTGCGCGAGAGAGCGTGAGGTTTTTCGACGCGGCAATCGCCCTCGTGATGTCCTGACTTCCCGACGCAATGGCATGCGAAAGCGCGACCACGCCGCGCTCAACGACGTACGCTTTCGTCGTTGTTGCGCCGATATCAAGCACCATGACAGGCTTCACGGGCTCGTTCACAACCGCGCGGATGGTACTGAATATCTCGATTTCATAGAAAGAGGCTGCCAGCTTGGCGCCGCTCACTACGTTCTGGAGGAATTTAAGCTCATCATTATGGACGGCGACAAGCAGCACTTCGACATGTTTCTTCTGTGCCCCATCAGAGGTGCCAGAGTCCGGGACGACGAACCAGTCGAGCTGTACTTCGCTTATCGGGACTGGGACGTACTTGCGGGCTTCGAGCTCGATGACGGTGCGCTGTTCCTTAGGGTTTTCGCGATACGGGAGCGTGACGAGCGTGAGCAAGGAGCGCGCGAACGGTATCGAGACGCCCGCCTCTTTCGTCGTGACCTTCGCTTCACGCATGAGATCACGCAAGGTCTCCGCAATCTGCTCCGGCGCGAGATTCGTCGCCTGACCCACCTCCTCACCCGCATACGGTCCAAGCGCGAGCTCGCCGTACGTCTCGAGAACGGCCTTGCCGTGCTCCTTCTTCAGCTGCACCACCTTGAGCGAGGACGAACCGATGTCGACACCGAGCACGCTTCCACTCTTTTTCTTAAAAAAGTTACCCAAGAATGACATGTGAGGATAATACTATCATGCGGCAGTTCCTCGATCAGTTCTTCCCTTCAGCACGACTCTTCGTCGACGGTCGAATCAAACGGAAGTTCTTTGACGACGCACAGCTGCCCGGCTTCTGTCCGGATCGGGGACTCTCACTGTCCGGGTTGCCCCTTCGCCTGGCTTACACTTATTACTACGATTCTATTTCTGAAGGGCGGTTCGAATCCTTTCGGGACGCACTAGGTAGCAATCGTGCATGTGATCGTTCACGAGACCGACCGCCTGCATGTAGGCATAGGTCATGCCTCCACCCACGAAGCTCATCCCGCGCTTCTTAAGGTCTTTAGAGAGCGCCTCAGATTCTGGGATGCCCGCTGGGATATTTTTGAGCGTTTTTGGCCGATGCATAATCGGCTTGCCGCCGACAAAGCGCCAGAGGTACTTGTCGAACGAGCCGAATTCTTTCTGTATTGAAAGAACTACCCGTGCGTTGGTGCGCGCCGCATACACCTTGAGCCGGTTGCGGATAATGCCGTCGTCGGCAAGCGCCCGCTTCAATTCGGCATCGGTCATTGCCGCCACGCGTGCGGGGTCGAAGCGCTTAAACACGCGTCGGTATCCTTCTCGGCGGCGCAAGATCGTGTACCAGCTCAGTCCTGCTTGAGCGCCTTCGAGAATAAGCATTTCGAAAAGTCTTCGATCGTCATGCACGGGTCTCCCCCACTCGCGGTCGTGGTACGCGATGTAATCGGACTTATTTAGCGGCGCCCAGGCGCAACGTGATTTCGTTCTGCTGTTCGTCGTCATGCGAAAAAAGGCTGGAGACTTCTGCCGCTGGATACGACTCCAGGTCTGCATCGAATTCATCTGCATCATTCTCACTACTAAACCATCCCCCATCAATGGTCATATTACCTCGAATGACAAGATCTAGGTGCTAGGGTCTGCCGATACTAAAAACTTCGGCGGGATTCAGAAAATGTAGATAAAGCACCGCAAGGGTATTTTGGGCGCATCCACGTGTGGCTTGTCGAGGCTCTCGGGTCATAAGAGTTGACTGGTAATCACGTTTCTAATAAAGTCATAGTAGGGTTGGTCTTTGGGCAACCAAGGTGAGAGGTCCCGCAAGGGAACTTCAGGAAGTGCTGGGGAATAACTCAGTCTTGCTGAGCTAATACCGCTCATAAGCCCGCAAGGGGAAAGATTTATCGGCATTTCTGCCAACCCCGCTTTTTCAGGCTCGACTTCGGTCGGGCCTTTCTTCTTTTAATTTTTAAGTACTCGGGTCAGTCCGATACTTTTTTCTAAGGGCGGAGAGGGAGGGATTCGAACCCTCGATACGGTTTTACCCGTATAACAAGTTAGCAACCTGCCGGTTTCAGCCACTCACCCACCTCTCCAGGTGGCTATGCACCCGCGTACCTTACCATGATTCACCTCATGAAATAAAGAAGGCGCGGCGCCAGAAAACCGCCGAAATGCGCCGGGATGTGAGCCGAGAGTCCGCAACTTTTCGCTCAGAGCGCGCCGGTGGCTTTCGCGAGCTTGTAGCCCACGTAGATGCCGGCGAAGCCGCCGACGGTGCTCCAGAACGTATAGGCCATGAGCCCTCCGCCCCAGAGGAACGGGACGGCGTTCCCGATGAAGCCACCGATGAACATCCCTCCCCAGATGAGATTCTTCGAACTCATGACTGTATCCTAGCACTACCCTTGCGCGCGTTCCGGATGCGGCGAGCGGAAGAAGAGGACGGGAACGAGCGCGAGCGTGAGCACAATCGCGAACGCGAGACCGAACATGATCGAGTACGCCAAGGGCGCCCAGGTCGCGTTCGTGAAGGAAAGCGGCACCATGCCGATGACCGTCGCAATCGTCGTGAGGATGATGGGGCGCAAACGTGTCGCGGCACTATCGACGACCACGTCGATGAGCGGCTTGCCCGGCTCCTCCTTCGCATGTTTGATCATCGAGTCCATGAGGATGATGGCGTGGTTCACGATGACCCCGCCGAGTGCGATGACGCCGAGGAGTGAAGAGAACGATACCGGAAGCCCCACGAGCGCGAGGCCGTCCAAGACACCGATCAGCGAGAGCGGCACGATGACGAGGAGGTGCCACGTATGGCGGAACGAGTTGAACGCGATGATGAGAATCATGAACATGAAGAGAAGTCCCGCGATGAGGGCAACGAACATATCGGTGAACGACTGATTGATGTTCTGCGTCTCTCCACCATAGGCGACCGTAACGCCTGCGGGCAATCCGAGCTCCTTCACGCGCGACTGGAATTGCGCGACCACTTGCGTCGCGGTCGTCTTCGAATCCGGATATGCAGATACCGTTTCCTCGCGCACCTTGTTGTAGTGCGCGATGCTCGCGTTCGCCTGACCGAGACTCGCCGAGAGCACCGAGCCGAGGAGCACCGGACCCTTCGCACCGGGCACTGTGAGATTCTGAATGCTATCGAGCGTCGTTTGCGACGTCTGGTCTGGGGTGAGGTATGCGGGATTCAGATTCAGCTTCACCATCACATCGATATCCTGCCCTGGTTCGGTGATAGTGGTGGCCTTCGTTCCGTTTATCGCCGTGCGGAGCGTCTGCGCGACTTCGGCCGGCGTGACGCCGAGCGCCGCAGCCTTTGCACGATCGATTGCGAGATCGAACTCGGTGCCGTTGTTCTGTGTGCTCGAGGTTATGTTCGTGACCCCCGGGATCGACGCGAGGAGCTCACGCCCCGCATTTGCCGCAGAAATGAGGTCGTTCAAATTGTTCCCTTCGAACCGGATCTCAATGGGCGCGCCGCCCGGAGGACCGTTCGACGACTGCAACACCTGCACCTGTGCATCGTGCACCACCGCAAGCCGCTTCTCGAGCTCGTTCACAACTTGAGTCGAGGTGAACGAACGAGGCTTCGGGAGATTCACGGTTATGTTTGCGTCATTCGTTGCGCCGCCCGTGCCCGGCTGGATTCCGCCGGCGAGTGCCGACGCCTCGCCCACAGTCGTCTGGAACGAGGCAATGTGCGGATCGTGATAGAGCAGCTCCTCGACTTCGCGCGCCGCGAGATCGGTCTCGGCGAGCGTCGTGCCGACCGGTTTCTCGATATTGATGTATACGTAATCCTGATTATCCTGCGGGAAGAAAACCGTGGTGACGAGACCGGTAAGCGGCAGCGCAAGCGAAACAACGAACAGGATACCGAGTGTCCGCAGGAACCACCGCTGCGCGCGGCGATTCTCGAGAAGGCTGCGGAGGAACCGCTTATACCAATTGGTGATACGGTCGGTGTAGTCCTCCTGCCTGCGTTCCCAATCCGAGGCCGCACCGCGCTTCGTAAGCAGGATGGCGATGAGCGGCACGAGACCGAGCGCCACGAAGATGGACGCGATGAGAACGAAGATGAGCGTATACGGGATGCCGGCGATGAACTTGCCGACGATGCCGCGGATGAAGAAAAGTGGGGCGAAGACGGCGACAGTCGCCATCGTTCCGGCGATGAGCGGCCAGGCATAATCGCGAAGCGCCATCTGCGCCGCTTTCAGCGGATCATGATACAGGCGCATGCGCGCGTGGATAGCTTCGGTGACCACGATGCCCGAATCGACGAGGATACCCACCGCGAGGATGAGTGCGAAGAGCGAGATGAAGTTGAGCGTATTCCCCGTGAGATAGAGCCCGAGGAACGCGATAAGGAAGGAGATTGGAATCGAGAGCGCCGCGACAAGCGATTCACGCCAACCGATCGTTATGAAAAGCACGAGGAGCACGAGGAGCACGGTCACGATGCCCGTGTCTGCGAGATCACCGAGCTGTTGCGCGATCTGCGTTCCCTGATCGGTCGAGGGCGGGATGAACACCGTGAGCCCCTTAAGCGTCGTGCCCTCGAGCGACTGCAGCTTCTGTCGAACCGCGTTTGCCGTTGCTGCGATCGGCGCGCCTGACTGGCGATAGACCGTGAGCGTGATTGCCTGCGCGGACGGCTTCCCGCCGAGCGAAAGCCGGGAATAGGTCGTCGCCGGAGCGAGCCCGTCCGAAATCTGAGCAATATCGCGCAGATAGAGCGGTGCGCCGCCCACCTGCCCCACGGCGATATCCGCTATCTGCGATGGATGAGTGATGCCGCCCTTGAAGTTCACGTCGTACTGAACGCCGTTCATCGTGATGCTTCCGGCCGGCAAGGCGGCATTCGACGCCTGGATCGCGCTCAATACTTGCGCGAGTGAGATCCCATACTGGGCGAGCGCTTCCTTCTTCACGATGACATCGACCTCCTCAGGCGGCACGCCGGCAACCGAAACCTGCGAGACGCCGGTGATGCTCGTGAGCGTATCGGAGAGCTGCTTCCCGAGCGCAGAAAACTCGGTGGGCGGCAGATCGCCCGCGATCGAAGCTACGAGGATCGGCTGATCACTGAAATTTATCTTCTCGACAGACGGTGCGGACGCGTCCGCGGGCAGATCCGGTACCGCCTTCGCTACCGCATCCCGAAGGTCCTGTATCGACTGATTGATGTCAGCATTCGCATCGAACTGAGCGGTTATCTCCGAGACGCCATCCGAAGACACCGAGGTGAGCGTGTCGATATTGGCAACGCCCGAGATCTGGTTCTCGAGCTTGTCGGTCACGAGAGTCTCCATGTCAGCCGCCGAAGCGCCTGGCATCGTGGTAATCACGAATCCGTCCGGAATGACGATCGAGGGCGCATTCTCCTTCGGTATGGCGATGAGCGCGCCGAGGCCCGCAAGTACAAGCGCACTGAGAAGCACATAGCTGAACTGTCGCTTCTCGAGGAAGAAATTCCAGAGCCAGAGCATGATCAGGGCGTGGTGGTCGCCGTCGTAGTGGACACCACGACGGTCTGCCCGGCCGCGAGACCACGGGCATCGGTGACGATCTGCATCGTCGGTGTGAGTCCAGAGGCGACGACGACACGGTCGCCGAGGATGGCGCCGAGCGTGATCGGATGCGCGACAAGCGCCGAAGTGGTCGACACGGTGAATACGGCCGGACCGCTCGGCAGTATCTTCGCCGCGACGATGGGAATCGTGAGCTCAGCAATCGCGCCGTCCGGCACGCTCGTGCGCGTAAGCGAGACCGGTACGACTTCGCCTGCCGTGAGCGTGTGCTGGTCACCCGTGATGCCCACCTTCACCTCGATCTTTCCGGTCGAGGGATCGAGCGCTGGCGCGATGAAGGTGATGACGCCGGGAACCGACCCGCTTATGACTGCGGCGTTCCCCACCGAGAGCGTCTTCGCGTCCGACGAGGTGACCGCGAGATCGAGATAAAGCGATCCGGGGTTCGAGACAATCGCAACCTGCCCGTTCTGAGAGACGTAATCACCGAGCGATACCGGGAGGCTCACGATGAGCCCCGAGATGGGCGCGCGGACGAGCGTCTTCTCGAGTTCCGCTTTGGCGGCTGCGAGCGCGCCGGCCGCCTGCTTTACGGCAGCCTGTGCAGCGGTCACGCTATTTGCGTCATAGGCGGTCTTCGCACTCGTTATACCCGTGAGCACGGCGACCGTTTCCGTGCGCGCGGTCGCAAGCGAGGTCTGATACGCGGCAAGGGTTGACGCCGAGGTGCTCTGCGATGGCGGCGTCTCATTCACGGCGGCGATGAGGTTATTGAGGAACGTGAGCACCTGCTGCACATCGCTCGTAGCGCGCGCGGTCAGCGTCGCAACCGATGTCGTCGCAGACTCATTCATGAGCGCCTGCACATCCGCAAGCGTCGGATCGAGCGCGAGGCGTTCCGCAATCAAGGTATTCACGAGCGTGCTGTCTGGAACCGTTATCGCAAGCGTCGGATCACTCGAACGCGGATTGAGGAAAAGCTGATCGGCGCGCGTATGCACCGCGTCATCGAGCGACGAATATCCGCTCGCGAGCGCCGCAAGTACGGCCGACGTCGCATTTGCCGCGAAACTGCCCGCGGTTCGCTCGAGTCCCACCTCGGCTGCGTCATAGGCGCCCTGCGCCTGCTCGACGGCGGCTTCCTGGCTTGCGTTGCTGAAAGAAGCGATAATCTGCCCCGCGATGACATGATCGCCGATCGATACCGGCAAGGATGTAAGCTCTCCAGAGGTTTGTGCGAGGATAGTCGCCTGATCGGTCGGCGTCACGGTACCGGTAAGCTGCAGCGGTCCGATTGGAGCCGACAGCGCCGCGACACTCTTGACCGAGACATAGGATGTAGTGCCTGCCGAGGAATCCGGAACGGCAGAGCTCGTGCCTCCTAACCCGCGCACGAGGAAAACAACGACCGCGAGAACGACGACCGCGAGAACGATCGCGAGCCACCGCGGTATACCGCGCAGGAAAGACGGAAGACGCATGCACCCATACTACGGCGTTCTAACCAATTCTGCAAAATGCTGCATCTGCGCAGGTATACGGCCGCCACTGCGCCATCCTGCACGGTATACTGCGCGCATGACAGGTTACGTCTATAAGGCGCTCATTGCGGCGCTTTTAATGCCTTTCGGGCTCGCCGTCGCCCTTACTCTTATCCTCCTCCTTCTCCTTCTTATATGGATGCGCCCACGGCGATACTATTTCGTACGACACGGCGAAACCGTGCTGAACGCGCAAGGAATCCGTCAGGGAGAGGCGGGACCGCTTTCGCCGCGAGGCCGAACGCAGGCCGAACGCACTGGCCGCTACCTTGCGCACTTTCCCATCACGCTCATACTCGCGAGCCCGTTCGAGCGCGCACGCGAGACCGCCGACATCATACATACGCACCTGCATGTGCCGATACGGTATTCCCGTTTGCTCGGCGAACGCCGCAATCCGTCCGAGATAATCGGCAGGCATGGTGATGAGCCCCAGGTCGCGCGCATCGTGGACGCAATGGATAAGGGCTACCACGGAGACGACTACCGCTATTCGGACGAAGAGAATTTCATCGACCTCAAGCACCGGGCGAAGGACTGCCTCACGTACCTCGCGCAAGAAGGCGGCCGCGAAACCTGCGTCGTCACGCATAGCATCTTCCTCAAGATGCTCATCGCCTTCCTGCTCTATCGAAACGATCTACACGCCGCGGACTATGTGAAGCTCTCCTTCTTCAACGCGTCGGATAACGCCGCCATAACGGTCTGCGAGTGGCATCCTTGGAAAGCCTGGAATGCGCGGCGCGGCTGGGAGGTCGTGACCTATAACGAACAGCCGCCTGAACTGCCGCCCGCAGAAGAAAGCCGCGGCGCGTAGAGCGCCGCGGCTTTCTTCTAACGATCCGTCTCGAACATCAGAAGCCCATGCCCATGTCGGGCGCGCCGCCTTCTTTCTTCGGTTCAGGTATCTCAGCGATGGCAGCTTCGGTCGTGAGCAGTATGGCTGCGGCCGAGACCGCATTCTGAATCGCCATGCGCGGCATTTTCGCCGGATCGATGATGCCCGCCGCGATAAGGTCATCCTTCACCGCATCGGCAATCGCATCATACCCAGCGTTCGCCTTGCCTTCCTGCACTTCGCGCACGATCGCGCTCGCGTCGTCCTTGCCAGCATTCATAGCGATTTGCGCGAGCGGGACCGAGAGCGCGTTCATGACGATATCATAGCCCGCGCGCTCATCGTCGGTCATTTTCGGCACGCGTGCGCCGAGCTTCTTCGCGATCTTCGCGAGCGCCGTACCGCCGCCCGGGACGATACCTTCTTCCATTGCGGCCTTTGTAGCTTTGACCGCATCGTCGATCTTGTCCTTCAGGTACTTCATTTCCGTCTCAGTCGCCGCACCCACCGAAATCACGGCGACGCCGCCCGAAAGCTTCGCGATGCGCTCCTCGAGCTTCTCTTTGTCGAATTTCGAGGTAGACGCTTCCGCCTGCGCCGAAAGCTGCTTCACGCGCGCGGCAATATCGGCCTTCTTACCCTTACCGCCGACAATCGTAGTCGCGTCTTTGGTCGCCGTCACCTTCGATGCCTTCCCGAGCATCGTGATGGTCGCGTTCTCGAACGTGATGCCGACCTCTTCCGTAATGACCTGCCCGCCGACGACCGTTGCGATATCCGCGAGCATCTCCTTCTTACGGTCGCCATAACCAGGCGCCTTCACCGCGAGTACGGTGAACGTACCCTTCAGACGGTTCACGATGAAGGTCGAGAGCGCATCGCCCTCGACGTCGTCCGCAATGATCACAAGCTCGCGGCGGCCGCTCTGGGCGATCTTCTCGAGGAGTGGGAGCACTTCCTGCACGTTGCTGATCTTCTTGTCGGTGAGGAGCACGAGCGGATCCTTCATCTCCGCCTCCATGCGCTCGGCATTCGTCACCATGTAGGGAGAGACATATCCTTTATCGATCTCGAGCCCTTCGACAATATCGTAAGAGAGCTCAGTGCCCTGCGATTCTTCGACGGTGACGACCCCATTCTTCCCCACCTTCTCGACAGTCTCGGCGATGATCGCACCGAGCTCCTCGCTCTCAGCGGAGACGGTCGCGATCTGCTTCACCTGCGCCTTGCCGGACACCGGCTTTGCAATCGTGGTGAGCTCCGCAAGCGCCGCGTCCTTAGCCTTCTCCATCCCTGCGCGGATCGCCATCGCGTTCGCCCCTTTCATTACGCGCGACATACCCTCTTCGACGAGCGCCTCCAGGAGTACCACGGAGGTCGTTGTACCGTCGCCCGCCGTATCGTTGGTCTTATTCGCTACCTCTTTCACGATCTCAGCTCCCATGTTCTCGAACCTGTCCTTGAAGGAGATCTCCTTCGCGATTGATACGCCGTCGTTCGTGATGCGCGGCCCGCCGTAGCTTTTCTCGAGCACAACGTTGCGGCCCCGCGGACCGAGGGTAACCTTCACCGCGCGCGCGGCCTGGGAGAGGCCTGCGGCAATCTTCTTACGCGCGTCTTCTGCAAAGAGTATCTGTTTCGCCATGGATTACTTGATTATCGCGAGTACCGAGGACTCGGGGAGAATGTAGTATTCCTCTCCATCCACCTTTACCTCGTCATAGCCGTATCTGCTGAAAAGCACGGTGTCCCCGACCTTCACGGTCATCGGGACCCGGGCGCCGTCCTCGAACTTTCCCGGACCCGCGGCCACCACCCTTCCTCGCGCCGGCTTCTCTTTATCTGCCGATTCGGGAATGATGATGCCCGACGGGAGCTTTTTCTCCTCCTTGGCCGCAGGTGAGACGACAATGCGGTCGCCTAGCGGCGAAAGTGCCAACTTCTTAGCCATACGTCTTCATATATAAACGGATAATCGCCCAGTGGGCAGAGTATAGGCTCGACGCATGAAGGTTTCAAGCGCGGCGGACCCTTGCGCTATCCACTCCTTGACGCGCGGACGCTCCGGGACGATGATGCGAGCCGAAACGCGAGGAGATATCGCATGCTGCCCACACTCCCTGCCGCCGCGCTCGCGGCGCTGTTCTTTTTAACCCTCATCGCGGTAAGTTCGACCGCATGCGCCGTATTCGTCTGGCTAGCACTTCTCACGTACCTCCTGCTCCACGTCTTTCCCATGCAGGACATGGCCGCCACGCTCCTGATCCTCACATCCGTAGCTGCACTCTTCGCGTGCTACTGGATTCTTCGGAGCGCACGTACGCTCATGCTCGTCCTTATCGCGTGGCGGGTCATCCCGCCAGGACTAGGATAGACGGACTGTGCCGTCTGAGCGCTTCGGACTCCGGTCCGGAGCGCTTTTCATTATGCGCGCCGCGGCGTTGCGCCCGGAACCCGGGTTATGGTATCGTCTCCCGTACAGATGGAGGCACTCGTATCGGCATTGCCATACGCGATCATCATCCTCTCTATCCTTCTCATCGTCGGCATCGTGCTTCAACAGCGCGGCGCGACCTTGGGAGGAGCCTTCGGAGGCGATAACTTCGCGTCGACATTCTACAAGCGCAGGGGCGCTGAAAAATTCCTATTCAACGCGACCATAGGGATCGCGGTACTCCTCGTGCTCATAGCGATACTGAACTTCCTTCTGGGAGGCGCATGACCGATTCCCCCGTCTGGCGCGAGCGCCTGGCACGCCTTGGCGGTTGGCTCACTCGTACCTTGCGCATACGGCTCCTTGAGAAGACGGACGAACACGTCCGTCGGCTTTCGAGTGGTGACCGGCTCATCTTCTACGTGCTTGTGGCGCTCGTGCTCGCGACCTCGCTCGCAGGCCTCTATGCGCTCGAGCAGTCGCTTCTCGTGCGTGTGCCTGCCTACGGCGGCACGCTCGTCGAGGGCGAAGTCGGGAGTCCTCGGTTCGTGAATCCGCTCCTTGCCATTACCGATGCCGACCGTGACCTCGCGAAGCTCACCTATGCGGGCCTCATGGGCGTAAACGGGAAAGGACAGCTCGTACCGGTACTTGCCGAGAGCTATACCGTCTCCCCCGATGGCAAGACATACCTGTTCACCATTAGGAAGAATGCTGAGTTCTCCGATGGCGCGCCGGTGACTGCTGAGGACGTCGTCTTTACGGTAGAAAAGGCCCAGGATCCGGGCCTCAAATCGCCGGAGTATGCGAACTGGGCGGGCGTCTCCGTCCAGGCGGTCGACAGCCGGACGGTCAAGTTCACCCTCACGAAACCGTACGCGCCGTTCCTTGGCGAGACGACGCTCGGGATCTTGCCGGCGCACCTCTGGCAGAACATCTCGGATGAGGAGTTCCCATTCAGCACGCTCGAGACGAATCCCGTCGGAGCAGGACCCTTCACCGTCACGAACGTTTCCCGCGATGCATCGGGACTCATCACGAGCATGACCGTCTCCGAGAATCCGCACTACGTGCTCGGCCGCCCGTATCTCGACCGGATTCGCTTCCAGTACTATGACCAGACGGACCAGGTCGCGACCGCGCTGTCTAACGGCGCCGTCGAGAGCGCCTATGGCGTCTCGAACGGACCCGACACGCTCACCGCACCGTACGCGCGAGTCTTCGGCATATTCTTCAATCCGAACGATACGCAGGTATTCGCCCAGCTGCCGGTACGCGAAGCACTCTCGATTGCGATCGACCGAGAAAACATCGTGAAGAACGTCCTCGGCGGCTATGCGACCGCCATCATGGGGCCCGTGCCGCCGGGCGGTTCCGTGAAGCAGGTACCGGTAGCGAGCTCGACAAATCCGACGGCGGCGGCCGCGCAGGTGCTCGAAGCCGGCGGCTGGCACTATGACGGCAGCGCGCGCGTCTGGAAGAACGGTTCCGATACGCTCGACTCCGTGACCATTCGCACGAGCAACGTCCCGGAACTGAAGAGCGTCGCGTCGGCGGTGAAAGCTGACTGGGAGAAGCTCGGCGTATCCGTGAATATCGAGCTCTACGAACCGGGCGATCTCTCACAGAATGTCATACGCCCTCGCAAGTATGGCGCGCTCCTCTACGGCATGGTGATCGGGCGCACGCAGGATCTCTACGCCTTCTGGGATTCGCAGGAGCGTAACGATCCGGGCCTCAATATCGCCATGTACGCAAATAAGAACGTGGACGCACTGCTTGAGGATGCGCGCGGGAATCCTGATCCGGCAGTGCGTACTGCGGATCTCCAGAAGATCGAGGATGCGATTGCAGCTGACTATCCCGCCGCATTCATCTATGCTCCCGATTTCACCTATGCGGTCCCCGCGAATCTGAACGGCGTCGAGCTCCCGCAGATCACGACGCCTTCGGATCGCTTCGCGAATGTCGCGAACTGGTATCTGAAGACGGATGCGGTCTGGCCCTTCTTCGCCTCCTCGAGATAAGCGAGCATTCTATTTTTCGTACGGGTTTCAAGTGCATTTATTACTCGATTGCAAGCCCGCTAGTTAATTAGAGTCAACCATGAATCAAGCACCAGCACCGGCTCCTGCGCCTTCACGCGACCAGAGACATCCCGCCGAACGGCCCAGCCGCGGAGGACGCGGGCGCAGCCGCAGCGGCGGACGTCCGGGCGGCGCGAGCCGCCGCATCCAGCGCATGCTGCGCCGGCCTACCGCGATGCCGCGCACAGGCCCGAAGCCGGCCGACTACTATCCGGAGGTTCCGGCTCCGGGCACCGTTCGCATCATTCCGCTCGGCGGCGCCGAGGAGGTGGGTCGCAACATGTGCGCGGTCGAAGCGAACGGCGATATTCTCGTCTTCGATGCCGGTTTCCAGTTCGTATCGGAAGACGGTTCGCAAGGCGTGGACTATCTCCTGCCAAATACGAAATACCTCGAGAAAAACCGGGAGCGCGTACGCGCGGTCATCATTACGCACGGCCATCTCGACCACATCGGCGGGATACCGTTTACCCTTCCCCGTTTCGGCACGCCTCCCATCTACACCCAGGAGCTAACCGGCGTCATGATCAAGAAGCGTCAGGAGGAATACCCAGACGTCCCGGCGCCTGAAATTCGCACCGTGAAAGTCGGCGACTCGGTGACGATCGGCAGCACGAAGGTGAAGTTCTTCCCGGTTACCCACTCCATCCCCGATTCGATGGGCTGCTCGATTGCGACGCCGCAAGGCCAGGTAGTCATCTCTGGCGACCTAAAGCTCGATCACGATGACGGTACGCCGTCAGCGCGCGAGCAGAAGACGTGGGGAGATCTCAGCAAGGACGACAACCTGTTCTTCATCGCCGACTCGACGAATGCGGAGAAGGACGGCTTCTCAATCCCCGAGAAGCGCGTCCATCAGACGCTCGAGGACATCATAAAGACGGTGTCGGGACGCCTCATCATCGGCACCTTCGCATCGCAGTTCGAGCGCATGGTCGCGATCATCAACGCGGCCGAGAAGCTCGGCAAGAAGGTCGTGACGGAAGGACGTTCCATAAAGAACAACCTCGAGATCGCCGAGAAGACCGGCCTCCTCAAGGTGCAGAAAGGCACGATCATCCAGTCGCAGGACATCAAGGATTATCCTCCTGACAAGCTCGTCATCCTCTCGACCGGTGCCCAGGGCGAGGAATTCGCCGCGCTCATGCGCATCGCGACCGGGCAGCACAAGTTCATCACGCTCTCTGAGCGCGATACCATCGTGCTCTCCTCCTCGGTCATCCCGGGCAACGAGATAAACGTTCAGAAACTGAAGGACAATCTCTACCGGCACAACGTAACCCTGATCCACTACCGCTCATCGGACGTGCACTCGACTGGCCACGGGAATACGGGCGAGCTCGTCTGGATGAACCAGATGGTCCATGCGAAATATTTCATGCCGTACTACGGCTACCGCTCGATGACCACCTGCCACGCGCGCGCGGTCGAGCAGGCCGGACGTCCGAAGGACACCATCATCATCCCGGACAATGGCCTCGTGATCGATATCGTCGATGGTAAGCTCGACATCCACAAGCAGAAGGTTCCGTCGGCCGCGCTCGTGGTTGACGGATTCAACATCGGTGACATGCAGGAGGTCGTCATCCGCGATCGCCAGGCGCTCGCCAAGGATGGCATGTTCGTCATCATCGCGACGGTGAACCTCAAGACCGGTAAGCTCCGGAAGAGTCCGGATATCATAAGCCGCGGCTTCGTATACCTGCGTGAGAACCAGGACATGCTGAACCAGGCGCGCCTCCTCATAAAGAAAACGATCGAGGATTCGACCAGGGGAATGAATCCCGTTGACCTCGATTACGTGAAGAACAACCTGACCGATGTCATGGCCGGCTTCCTCTTCACGCGCACCAATAAGGCGCCGATGGTTATCCCGGTGCTTATCGGCATGTAGGATTGCGACGCTCGTGTTCGTCGTTCGCACGCGAAACCGCCCGAGTATCCGGGCGGTTTCGCGTGCGACGCGTCGGATGTATGGAACGCGCGTGGATATGCCGCGTCTTTCTCCCGCAGACGCATGCTACGCTACGTTCTGCATGAGACGAATCATCTGGATAGCGTTGGCGAACGCGGCAGGGGCGCTCCAATACTATCTCGTCGGATACGTCGCGAGCTCATTCATCCAGCTTTATCTCCCGAATACCGTGAACGGCATGGTCTTCAGCGCCGCAGCCGTCCTTATGATCGCCGGATTCCTCGTCGCGCCGTTCGTCTTTCAGCGGCTCTCCGTGCGCCGGGTCAGCGTCCTGCTTTCCATAGCCGACATCGCGACGCTCGTCGCGTTGTCGTTCAAGGAACCCGCCGCGGTAGCAATACTGCTCATCACCATCCAGATGGCGCTCGCGCCTTTGATTTGGTACACGCTCGATCTCTTCCTCGAGAATGCGACGCTCGACGAGGCGCAGACCGGCCATATGCGCGGACTCTTCCTCACGTCCGGCAATGTGGCGCTCGTCGCGTCACCGGTACTTATCGGGTTCATTCTCGGCACGACCAATGCGTACGGCCGTATCTTTCTCGCCTCCGCGTTCGCGATGATCGCGTTCGTCGGCATACTCATGACACGCCAACGATTCCTGGCGGATGAGACCATCACTGATCCCGGCTCCCTGTGGAAGACGTGCTGTCGTCTGCTTCAGAACCGCGAGATACGCTCCGTACTCATCGCAAACACCTTGCTCCAATCGTTTTATATCTGGGCGCCAGTCTACGTGCCGCTTTATCTACATGCGGAGCTCGGAATTCCCTGGAACGAACTCGGTCCGATATTCGCGCTTATGCTCCTGCCCTTCCTCCTCATTGAACTTCCGATGGGCTTCCTCGAAGACAAGTTCAGAGGCGCGCGCGCCGTCATGGCGACCGGCTTCACCGTGACCGGCCTCTCGCTCGCCGGATTCGCCTTCATAACGGCCTCAACCTCGCTCGCCGTCATTGCGACGGTGCTCATATGCACACGCATCGGCGCCGCACTCATCGAGATCACCGCTGAGACGAGCTTCTTCCGCGATGTCGGCGGCCAAGACGCCGAGAGCGTCTCGTTCTTCCGAATAACGCGCCCGCTCGGCATGCTCATCGGCCCCGTATTCGGCAGTTTCTTCCTGCTCTTCATGACGCTTCAAGCGGTATTCATCCCGCTCGGCCTCTTATGCCTGCTCGGCATACCTTTCGCGCTCCGGATCAAGGATGGCGTTCAGCCCGCGAGTGCATAACGCCCGCGTCCTTTCCGTATGAATCCCTCCCGCACGAGGGCGAGGAGCGCCGCGGCAAGTTGTTCCTCACGATCATCGCCAAGTAGTCCGAGAAGCCTCGGGCGAGTCGCCGACTCTTTCGCAAGCTCTTTCAGAATGGCGCCGCGCGCTTCGCGCATCGAGCCCGAAAATACCGACTGCTTCACATAGTGAGCGCTCTTCGCGTTTAGCCGCACGCCTGAACGCTTCAGAAAGGCGCCGTAGTCCATGAATGCATAGCTCCACTCGCGCACCCGTCCTTTCGGCGCGCACGAAACAAGTACGTTCTCGATTTCCGTATCTGAAACGGCCTTCTTGTGCGGGAAGAAGTGGTAAGTGACCGCGGTGCGGATATTCGTCTCGACGAACACGCTTTCTTCGTCGTATGCGAATGCCGCCACCGCGCGCGCGGTGTACGGACCAACTCCCGGGAGCAGCCGGAGCGCCGCTGCGGTTTTCGGCATGCCACGCGCCGCGATTTCCTTCGCCGCAGCGTGGAGCAATTTCGCGCGTCGATTGTAGCCGAGCCCTTGCCAGGCCCGAAGCACCTGCGAAAGCGGCGCGTGCGCAAGCGCGTGGACAGTCGGGAAATGCGAAAGGAACGCTTCGTAGAACGGCTTCACCCGGTCCACCTGCGTCTGTTGCAGCATGATTTCGCTCACGAGAATCTTGTATGGATCGCGCGTCTTCCGCCACGGCAACTCATGGCGCCCACTTTTCCGGTAGTGCGCCCAGACGAGCCGCCTAAAGCTCGTATATGACATCCTTTCTCTCGATGACGATTTCCCATCCGCGGCGTTTCGCATGCGCATAGAGTTTCCGATTCGGATTAAAGGCAACCGGCGCGGTAACCATCTCGAGCATCGGTATATCGCTCTCCGTATCTCCCACGGCGACCGAGTCTGCGAGCGAGAGGTTCTCCTTCCGGAGCGCGCGCTGCAAGATCGCGGCCTTATTGAAGATGAGATCGCGGTCTTCGATCTCCCCCGTAAAATTGCCCGTAGGGCCGCTCGTGTAGAAAGTACCGTAGACTTTGTCGAATCCGTGCTCGTAGCCGAAACCGTCCACGATGAATTTCGGCGAGTGCGATATGCCGAGAATGAAGAACCTGCGACGTTTCAGCTCCTTGATGCGATCGCGCGTGTACCGATACACGCGGTCGCGTTTCTCCTCGATTACCTCGCCCGCTAAATTCGCCACCTCTTCGTACGGCGCTCCTTTGAGCTGCGCGGCGAAGACGCTCACGACCTTGCCGATGTAGGCCTCGTACTCGCCCTGCCGGTCGAGCCAACGCCTCTCCTCTTCCGCGTATGCTTCCCGCGCTTCCTTCGGGAAAACGCTGCGTTCGATAAGCCGCTCGACCAGCTCTATGAGGAGCGACGAGCGGAAGACCGTTCCGTCGATGTCAAATACGGCTACAGGTCGCTGCGCGACGGTCTGCATACTGAGAATTGTATGCGGGTTTACCCCTGAACGCCACCTGGCAAGCCGCAGGCAAAAGAATAGGGGTCGGATAAGGAACCCGCCGAGTACCAAAGTCCTCGCGCAGAGGGATGCGTCGCGCGCAGGGCTTCGCAGAGGAAGCGTCTCAGGCTCTCGGCCAACGTGATCCTGCCGGCGGCCAGAGCTTCGTGAGCGGATGGGCAGCGCAGTCATGCGGACGCGCAGGACAAACGTATCGGCCATACAGCACGAGACCGTTATTCACATACTTCCAGTCTTTCTTCGGAATGAGCGCTTCGAGATCCTTCGAGATCTTCTTCAAATCGGTCTGGTCCGTAAGATCGAACTTTCGCGCGAAGCGCTTCACATGCGTATCGGTCGGGATACCCTCCCAGGTATCATAGAGTTCGCCTAGAATCACATGCGCGGTCTTGTACCCTACCCCAGGAAGCCGCACGAGTTCAGCCTCGGTCTTCGGGACCTTGCTGCCATACTCCGCCACCACCATCTTCGCAGCGCCCTGGATAGCCTTCGCCTTATTACGGAAGAACGAAAGCGATGAGAGCTCCTTCGTGAAGACTTTCAGATCCGCTGCGGCGAAATCCTCGGGCGCGCGGTATTTCTTCCAAAGAGGGGCTGTCACCCTGTTCACCTGCTTGTCCGTCGCTTGCGCGGAAAGGATGACGGCTGCAACCATCTGGAACGGGGTCTCGTAGCGCAGCTCTGTCTTCGGCACGGGGTACGCCTTCTTTAGGTACCGCACGATCTTCCGGGCGCGTGCAGCCCTCGCGGCGGTGGGAGAAACAGCCATGACCCTTAGCATACGGAATGAGCGGCCCTGTTTCCAGGACCGCTCGCAGAACCTAGAGGAACTCCATCTGGGCGTGTGCGTTCGCGACCAGGCTCGAGAGGACGCGTCTCTCGGACTCGGCTGCGCTCGATAGCAGGTCCCTGAAGCATTTCCGGACGCCCGATGGACACTCTCCCGGCAACCGCCTCGTCCGCGCATAGGCGAGCGCCGCTTCTCCGAGCGCGAGCCGGAAGCGGCGGCGTTCGCTCGTGCTGAGCGGCTCCAGATACTTCTCGTGACACTCGGCGTACCTCTGCCAGAAAGGCGCTGAATCCTTCCCCGATTCGACACGCTGACGGGTTCGTCTGTTCCCATTGCTCACCCGCTTTCGATTCAGGCTTCCATGCATGATCGTCCCCCAAAGAACATATCTTCTACAGCCTTTACCGTAGACCTCTCGAGACAGCTTGGCAATCCCCTATGCGCCGAGCGCCTTCAGATCCGCAATGACTTCAGCCGCATGTGCCTCGGGTTTCACCTTCGGATACACTTTTGCGATGGTGCCATCCGGAGCGATGAGGAATGAAGCGCGATTCGTGCCCATGTAGGTCTTACCCATGAACTTCTTCTCCCCAAATACGCCGTACTTCCCCACGACCTCCTTATGTTCGTCAGCGAGAAGCGTGAACGGCAGCGCATACGCTGCTGCGAACTTCTTGTGGCTCACGACCGAATCCGTCGAGACACCAAGCACGACCGCACCGATATTCTGAAAACCTTCGAACTGATCTCGGATCGTGCAAGCTTCGATCGTGCAACCCGGCGTATCGTCCTTCGGATAAAAATACAGGAGTACCCATTTCCCCGCATATTCTGATAGCGAATGCGGCTTCCCATCCTGATCAGGAAGGATGAATGCGGGAGCAGGAGCACCGGGGGAAGGCATGGTCATGCGGCCAGTATACCGCGCACCACGCCCCGTTTATGCATCTCCGAACACGGCATCATCGTGCGGGAATGCGAACCGGAAGAAGAGCAGCAAAAGCGTCCCCGCCGTGAACGTCATGAGGAGGAAAAGCGCGAGCGTCCCAAGATACGGCAGCAACAAGATGATCGAGAGGCCGAGCATCCCGAGTACGCCATCGCGCCAGCGGACACGATCTCGTCGCTCGAAACGTCGGGCGAGGAGCGCGCCAAGGATGATGCCGGCATAGATAAACGCGAGCACGAGCAGGAGACCGTAACCAATGAAGAGCAGGAGCGCGATCCCGAGCCCGACGAAGGTGAGCGCAAGTAGCGCGAGGAGAATAGGCGTCGCGACGATCGCCGCGAATCCGAGCAACATCGTGAGCAGCACCGTCCGTGCCGAACCTCGCGCGGCGCGGTCGGTAACGGATGCTGAAAGTGCCGGGAACAAGCCCGCGACAAGCCCTGCGAGGATGAGCGCGCCGAGTATGCGCGCAAGCAGGAAGATCCCGAGCGAAGCGACGGCAAGCATCCGCGAGGCACCGCCGGCGGGTAAATAGGAAGCGTCCGTATAGGAAACGCCGCCGCCGACCATTACCGAGGCGGGTATGGTCGCCTTCTCGGGCGCCGAATAGGTGAAATGGCCGGCGATGGTCGTATTCGCAGCAAGCTTCACCGGACCGCTCGAGACCACATGGACATCGCCCGTGAAATGGCCAGCGAGAGAGACGCTATTCGCGTAGATCACGACCGGACCCTCGGCGCCGCCGGTGACTGAGGCATCGACTGCGGCGATGAAGGTGCTCCCCTTCGCCGGCGTCGAGTCATGGACGGCAAAACCGAGCGCAACCAGATCGCCTCCCACCGCCTCGTCCACATGTACGGAACCGCCGAGCGCCCGCAAGTCGCCGAAGATCGGCGCCCGCGTACTCATCGATCCGCCGAGAAGAAGCGCGTCCCCCGACACCGGCGCCGCAAGCGTTATGGATCCTCCGATGATAGAGAGATCGCCGCCGGTCGGCGCGGTCACAGTGACGCTCGTCCCCGCCGCATACGCGTTACCTGGCGTCGAGGACGCGGAGACGAGCTCACTAGCAGAAAGGAACGCCGCGTTCGGCGCCGCCGACGCGCTGAGCGGCAAGAGTGCGAGCAGCGCGAGAGGAAGAGACAGAAAGACGGTTCGCATAAGCCTACGCGGGCGGCATCGCGAAGGGCGGCGGTACCTGTGGCGGCTCGACCTGTGGCGGCTCTTTTCTCGGAAAAGGCTCGATGAAGCCCGCGCTCACGAGGATGAGAAGCGTTATCACCGCTGAGCCGAGACAGTAAACGCAGAGCGCACCGATGACGAATATCTGTAATCCTACGAAATAGAGCGACGCGACGATGCCGAACACGGCAAACGTCTGCAAGACGCGGCGCAGGAGCGTGTCGTAGATGACGAGCTCGAGCGCAGCGAGCACGAAGAGCATCGCATAGAAGAGGATTCCGTACTCCGCGAGTGGTATGCCGAGGAACTTCGAGTACGGACTTTGCGCCACGACGTTGCAGCCGCTCAGGCTCCCGATATTGCAGATGAGAGGCGTATGGGTCGCTTCGTGCTGCGCCACATAGGCGGAATCAGCGATGCCGCAGAAGGCGAGGATGAGGATGAAGATGACGCCCCAACGCTTCATGTCCCCCACAATACGCGTATCCACGCGGGCATGCAATGTATGGGTAGCACCGGCTTAATTCACCGCAAACGTGGCGCGTACGGTGACCATGACGGTCTTATCTATGGTCGAGGTATCGTAGGTGCCGTAATCCGAGACATTCAGCGAATCCCTCGCCATCACTTGCACGGCCGCCGTCGACGCGCTCCTGAGTCGGCCAACCGACTGTCCGGAGTCCTTCACAAGTTGCGTGGCGCGCGCCTTCGCATCCTGCATTGCCGCGCCCGCGAGTGAGATTCGATACTGCAGCAGGTCGGAGAGCAGGTATTGCGGATCCTGCGAGGTGAGCATGATCCCCTGGTTCGTGAGCGCAGAAGTATCCTGCGAAAGCCGCTGGATAAGCTGCGGGTCGGCGGAAGACACCGTGACGTCCTGACTCACGATATAGCTTGTGGGCGCGCTCGGATCATTGCTGTACTTCGAATAATCCTGATTCGTGTGGACGGCGCCGAGCGTGACCTCGCTCGACGGTATACCGGCAGCCGCAAAGAACTTCTCAATCTTCTTCGCGTCAGCGAGCACCTGCTCGGTTGCAGCAGGTACTCCTGCCGCAACCGCGGTGCGATTGGCGGTGAGCGTCCATTTAGCGGAATCCGCCGTGACATTCGCGGTCGCGGACCCGGTGACCGTGAGCGTGTCGTTCGCATTCTTGATCGAAATTGCCGTCCATGACCCGATAAGTCCGACGATGACGAGGGCGGCACCTAACAGGAGCCCGAGCGGAACGAACTGGTTCTCCCAGAAGCGCGCGAAGCGATTGTTCATACGGCCATCATACCCTTATCGGGAAATCCACCTACCCACCGGACAAGCGCAACGCCTGTGCATAAAAGGAGGTTATAGCAGGCAGAGAGCTGCGGAAGCGCCCCATCGAGACACCCAGTGTCTCGCGGTTCCTCCCTGGAACGGCTTATGCATGATCACACTCACCATGAGACCAATCCGCGTCTTGGGGTTCGGGCTCTTCCTGTTCATTCTCGCAAATGCTATGCCGCACGTATTCTCCGAGCTCTCAAGGACAATCATCGTCTTCCTCCAGAGCTCGCAACAGGCGTTCCTCGCGGCCGGCGCACTCGCTTCAAAAGCGACCGTCCTCACCGTCCAGTAACCCCAGTAACTCTATGCGTCCTCACCTTCCGTGAGGACGTTCTTTTGCCGATCGACCTCTATTGCACTTCCGAAGAATGCGAGTGCGCCGAGGATGAGATTGAGCCAATCTGACGCGCCGTTCGCATAGGCGAGTCCCATGAGTAGCCCCCCTGCGGCCGAGACGGTCAAAAGGCCTATCACGCCGACCAAAATGAAGAAGGCGCCAATAAGCTTTTGCCACGCATCCGAGACGCGCGGACGCGTGTACGCCGCAAGGACAAGCGCAAAACCCGCGCAAAGATGCAGAAGATCATACGCCGTACCAGCCGCGAACAACGCGTTGTGGCCTATGAGCGGATTGCTCGTGAATCCCGCCATACCGAGCAGTATGAAAATGACGCCGAATCCGAGCGCGACAGGGTGCGGCTGCCGCGGCGCCCGACCGCGCGCTTCAGGCACTACGCGCGCACGGGAGGAAGGCGATTCCTCCTCGAAATGGTTCGTGCCGATGGCTTCGCGCGCATGCACTGCTTCTTCCGGTAGCCCGAAGTAATGGCCAACCTCGTGCCATATTGTCTCGCGCACTGCAAGACACACCGCCTCGGTGAACGAATCGGCACGATGCTCTTCAAGGAGGAGCTGCGCTTCATTGAGAAGCGGGAGCCGATAGAGCGTGATGGTGTCCGGCAGCACGCCCGTATATGCCGCGCCCCGTTCGGAAGCAGGTACGCCACGATAGAGGCCAAGCAGCGTTTCGTCATCTGTAAGATTCTGTGCAGCCGTTCCTCCGAAGAGGGTTCGTCCTCGATGAGAAGTGCGACATTCCGAATACGCGCGCGAAAACGGTCTGGGACACGATCGAATTCTTCTACCGCGATGCGTTCAAAATCGGTCTCGTTCATACTATAAAAAGAGGCTCTTCCTATGATACGCGGTGCGCGGCCTTCGGCCGCGCACGTTCCAGTGTGTCGATGAGCTGTCGCGCTAGCTCGCAATAGCGCTCAAGAGGCTAAAAGCCGTCCCCATCGAGCGCGCGGAGTCGCGTGTAAGGGGCAATGCCCTTACATTGTTCACTACGCGGCGGAAGCGTTGCTGTTTCAGTAGATGAAGCAGGCACAAAGAGCGGCGGCGTGGGCGCTTCCTCATGCATAAGTCCTACGACCTTCCACGGGAAGACGAAGCACGCATGAAAGACGCTGCTCGTCGCGGTCGTCGGCACGCCGACGATGCGCACCGTCCCGCCACGGGAGAGCACAATGAGGTCGTTCCCCCGCAAATCCGAAGTATCGACATTCCACACGCGACCCGAGAAGTCCTTGAGTACGAACATACGGGTGCTTGAGGCGAGCGAGAGCACCGTGCCGCCGAGAAGCCCCTTCTGCGGCGCAAGCCACCATTCATGCTCCTCAGCGAGGATGGGGCGATAGAACGGCAGGTGCGTGCCGAGCGATTCCTCGATCTCGCCGCCGAGTCCTGCCGCATAGAGGCCGCTACCGAGCGCGACCGACGTAAGCACGGCACCGAGCGCAATGACTGCGAGCGGATAACGGTAGCCGCGTCGCGTACGACGGATATTCGCATAGCCGAGGACCACAAAGAGCGCGAGCGCGATCACCCAGAGGAAAGGTGCGACCGCGAGGAAGAAGGTAAGGAAATCAGGATGGGTCGCTGCGGCGAGATTCCATCCCGCGTTTTGCACCTCGAAGACGGCCGCCGCGAACGCGAATGCGCCGAGCGCGACCGCAATCGCGCCCAAGGTCCAAAATACGTAATTCTTGAAGACGAATTCCCAGCGCGGGCGCGGCTTCAGCCGGTCGCCTTCGATGCGTTCGAGTATGCGCGCAGCGAGGCCAGTGCGCGGGCGACCGCCTGGAAAGGCTGCGCGCGGAGAGGGATTCGATGATTCTTGAGTAGTCATGGCGTAAACGCTTCAGGCATTGCGGATTTGAGCGCGCGCTTGGCCCGGTGTATCAGCGTCGAGACGGTGCCGATAGGCACCTCGAGGATATCAGACATTTCGGCATAGGAACGATCCTCGAAGAATCGGAGAATGAGCGCATCCCGATAGCGGGGATCGAGCGTCGCGAGCGCCCTCCCGAGCCCTTCGCGCGACAACCGCAGCTCTGCATGCGCGGCCGCGTCCGCCGATTCGTCCTTGAGCTCGGTGATGAGCGCTTCACCCTCCTCATTCAGCACCACCTGCGGTCGAGCGCGCCGCGCACGGAAGAAGCTCATGGCCTCGTTATGGGCGATGCGATACATCCAAGAGGAAAAGGGGAGCGACGGGTCAAAACTGTTGAGGTTGCGATACGCCTTGATGAAGGCATTCTGGAGGATGTCCTCCCTATCCTCAGGAAGCGCGACGCCCAGCCGCTCGAGGTAGCGGCCGAGCTTCGCCTCGTACCGCGCGATAATTTCCGCGAAAGCGTCCTTATCAGCGAGCGTTCGGCGAACGATCTCTTCATCGGTAAGCGATTGCGACATCTCGTCCGCATATTCTAATACGCACCGCCCTGTCCGGAAAATGAAACCTTTCGCGCGCGGCGGGTCGCTGCGATACACTGGGAGAGTCCACCCGGGAGGGAGACACAACTGGCTCCCGTACGGCGTATAAGGACCGTACCATTCCTTCTCGCTCGTCGTCTCGCATGACTACCGAATTTCACGAAACCACTTCCCGACCGTTCCTCTCCTCCGTGCTCGATTATCTTCCGGGGATGGCTCCCTATCTGTTCCATGTGCCCTATAGCCTCTATCTCGCTGCGAAACATCGCGGCATCTTCCTGCCGGCGCTCTCGAATCCGTCCATCCTCACGGGCGGTATGGCGGGAGAATCTAAGACGGACCTCTTCGGGCTCGTTGGTCCCTATGCGCGCGGATTCTTCGCTCCCTTCATCACCGTGCATGCGGGCGACGCTCCGGATTCGTTCCGCAATGAACTGGACGCGCGCGGCATCGGCTATCCGCTTGTCGCGAAGCCTGATATTGGAAGGAACGGCCGCGGCGTACGGGTCGTACAGGATGAAGCGGAACTTCTTACGCACCTGCGCTCCTTCCCGCCCGACATCCGCATGGTGCTGCAACGTTACATAGCGGACGAAGGCGAAGCCGGTGTGTTCTACATCCGCAAACCTTCTGAAACGCACGGACGCATCACTTCGCTCACTCTTAAGTATTTTCCCGCCGTCGAAGGCGACGGTCGTTCTACGCTGCGCGAGCTTATCGAACATGAGCCGAGGCCGAAGAGCGTCATCCACATGTACCTGCGGCGGAACAAGCGCTTCCTCGACCAAGTCATACCGCGCGGTAAGACGCACCGCCTCGCGACGGTCGGCAATTACGTCCGCGGCTCGATCTTCCTAAACGGAGAGGACGCCATTACGCCGGAGATGACCGCAATCTTCGACCGCATCTCGAAGGACATCAAGGAGTTCTACTACGGACGCTTCGATGTGCGCTTCTCAGATCTCGAGGAATTTAAGCACGGGCGCGGCTTCACGCTCATTGAATTCAATGCGGCTTCGAGCGAACCGACCCATGTGTATGCGCCGCAGACCAGCCTCCGGCGCATCTACCGCGACATGCTCGCACATTGGAAGCTCGCCTACGAGATCGGCGCAGAGAACCGCGCGCGCGGCTATGCGCCCGTCTCCCTTCTCACGGTCTGGCAGGTTGTGCGCGACGAGGCGAAACTGATTGACCGGTACCCAGACGAAGAGTAACGCTTACGCTGGGACGTAGGGATAGCGCCGCCGGTACTCGTAGGCGGTAAGCACGAGGAGGAGGAGGTCGAATACAGCGAGTGCGAGCAGGAGCGTATCGCGCTGTACGAGTCCACGATACGCCTCATACGTGCTAAAGAATGCGAGCGCCGTTATGAAGAGGGGGTACGCAATCCGTTTCCCCGCGAATATCCCCGCTACGAGAAGCACCTTTATGAGCCCGTGCACAAAAAGGTAGAGGGCGATGAGCAGATGCCCGTTAACTGTAAGAGCGTGTCCCAACTCGCGGATGATTCGAGCGACAAGATCGCGCGGATCCTCGGAAAGTTCTCCCGCCGTAGCGAGATCGGCGAGTCGCAAAAGGAGCCGCGGATAAAGGAATATAATGACCGCGCTCGCCATCTCGATGGTGCCATCGATCGCCTTCAGTACAAGCGCGACGTCGAAGAGGCGGAGCAGATCCGCCTCGCGTCGCGTTTCCTCAGACGGCGCTTCTTCCATCCGCATACGGTAGCATCAAAACGCCGCACGCCCTATGGGCGTGCGGCGTTTTGATCACGTTCCCTATCCCGCGCGCGCCGCAAGCGCCGCAAGCGCCTGCTTCACGAGCTCACGGGTCGAATCGTCGCGAAGAGTACCGTCTTCAGTGAATAGGTCGTTCCCGGGGCCGAGATAAAGCTCGGGCTGACCGACGAGCTTCGCATCGAGGTACACCATCACTTGTTTCAGATGGCTCTGGCCGACCGCTGTGCCAATCCTGCCGATTGAGACGCCGGCGACGAGCACCGGTTTCCCCGCGAACGAGTTGCTGCCGTAGGGCCGCGATAGCCAGTCAATGGCATTCTTCAGAACACCGGAGTAGGAACGGTTGTATTCGGGAGTCGAGAGGATGACCGCATCGGCGGCATTTACCGCATCCTTGAGTGCCTTTGCGGGTGCCGGATAGGAGGCTTCATCATCCTGGTTATAAAGCGGCAGCGCGGCACTCAAGATCTCGATCTGCACATCTTCGGGCGCGAGCTCCTGCATGACCTTTAGGAGCTTCGTATTAAAAGAATCTTTGCGGAGACTTCCGGAAATAGCGACAAACTTCATATTCGATAATTCAGCAATTAGTGCTAGGCCCATACTCTACCGCTTCCCCATGAATCCTCCATTGGGGATATCCTCACACCTATTCCCTAGCTACATAACTATTTCGTCCACTAATGTTTGTTCTCTGAAGCTCCTTGAAAACCCACCCTAAGCACGCGAAAGCCGCCCGAAGGCGGCTACGCGACAGTAGTTTCTACTTCCAGAAGATTAGAATCAGCTGGAGGTAAGAGGACTAGCACCTCCATGAGGTGCCGCTTCATATGCGGTCAATGCCCAACACAATGTCTCTCAGATCTACTCGATCCAGACAGGCATCCTTACTCAATGGGTGCCCGTGGAGAGTATACGCTTAGGGTGGGTTTTCAAGGAGATTCCCTGAATCGGCACTACCATGCATGAGCTGCCAAGGCCAAGCCGAGATGAAGCTCTCTCGCATCCTCTTCCATCTCCCTCCCGTAGGAGCTTCATCCATTCTTCCCATTTCCACTGATTCCTGGTATATTTCTTGCACTACACGTGGCCATTCAAGACCGACTCAGGATCAATAACGAGATTCGTGCAGATGCATTGCGCGTCATCGGGAGCGACGGGGAGAATCTCGGCGTGCTATCAGTGCGCGAGGCGCTCGCGGCTGCAGAACGCTCCGGACTCGACCTTATAGAGATCAGCCCGAACGCGAACCCGCCCGTTGCGAGAATCGCCGATTATGGTAAATTCGAATACGAACGACGGAAGAAGGAGAAGGCTGTCAAGGCCAAGGCTAAGGTCTCGGAAACCAAGGAAGTCCAGATAAAGGTCGGTACGAGC
The DNA here is from genome assembly GCA_027451665.1 of Candidatus Kaiserbacteria bacterium. GTDB lineage: Bacteria > Patescibacteriota > Minisyncoccia > Phycocordibacterales > Phycocordibacteraceae > C7867-001. The sequence continues at coordinate 106,624 of DAIDIW010000001.1, read as the reverse complement.
GACAACGACCAGAACCTGAAGGCCAAGAAGGCCGCAGAATGGCTTTCCGAGGGTCACCGGGTCCGGGCCGAGATCTTCCTCAAGGGCCGGTATAAGGGCATGGGCGAGGAGTTCCTCAAGGGCCGCCTCGATATGTTCCTGAAGCGCATCCCGTACGCGTTCAAGATGGCGGAGCCGATAACGAAGAGCCCGAAGGGCTACGCCGGCGTCATCGAGCGTGACCTCGCCGCGCAGAAAAAACGCGAGGAAGCAGAGCATACCAACCATGAAAACCAATAAATCCTATACGAAGCGCATCCGTGTCACCCGCAAGGGTAAGCTCGTCGCACGCAAGCCTGGCCAAAATCATTTCAACGCGAAGGCGTCGGGTTCTGTGCGACGCGGTAAGCGCGGTTCGGTCACAATTGCTCTCACAAAAAGTGTGAAGCGGCGCTTCCTCCCTGCTTCCGGTGCGAAATAGTTTTATCCTGATTTCTTTACCCTAGACCTATGGCACGAGTAAAAGGAGGCGTGATGGCGAACAAGCGCCGGAGCAATATGCTCTCGCGTACGAAGGGCTATCGCCACGGCCGCTCTACGAAGAAGCGCCAGATGCATGAGGCAATCATGCGTGCGGGCAAGTATGCCTTCAATGACCGCCGCGAGAAGAAGAATGTCTTCCGCCAGCTCTGGATAGTACGCTTGAATGCTGCGGTCCGCGAGAATGGCCACAAGTCGTACTCCACCTTCATAAATAAGCTGAAGAAGGGCGGCGTCGCGCTTGATCGGAAGACGCTCGCGGAGATTGCCGCGACAAATCCCGAGATGTTCTCCCGCATCGCCGCGAAAGTTAAGTAAGTTAGAGGAAAACCGCCGCCCAAGGGGCGGCGGTTTTCCTTATGCCTTCCTCGCTTCTTCTCCTTTTGTGATGCTCCAGGACTCCTGCGCTTCTGGGACGACCGCATGGCCGCCGAGGTAATCATGGATGCGCTGCGCAAGGAAGCGCTCCGCGGACGGCTCTCCAATCGCAACGAAGATTGTCTTCACGCGACCGCCTTTGAGGCATCCCTCTGCGAACCGTAAGAGCCCATCACGGTCCGCATGCCCTGACCAGCCTTCAAGGATCTCCACGTGTGCACGCACATCCACGTCCCGATGACGGATCGTAACTTTCTTGTCGCCCTCCACCATACGGCGGCCCGGAGAGCCGGGCGCCTGATAGCCCACGATGATGAGCGAAGTCTTCGTGTCGGGCAGGTATTTCTCTTCCCAGATGCCGATGCGTCCGCCATGGCTCATACCCGCACCTGCGATAATTATTTTTTGTCGGTGATCGTTCGCGATTTCCTTCGACTCATCGCGCGAGAGGGTCTTCGTGAGGAACGGGAACTCGAACAAGGAGCCCTCCTGCTTCATCTCCTTCTCCGCCGCTTGCTTGAAATAGTTCGCGCCCCACTTTTCATAGACGCGGGTCACGTTTATGGCCAAGGGCGAATCGAGATAGACCGGGATCTTTGGCAATGAGCCGTCCTCGAAGAAGTTGCTCAGCTCGTAGAGCATGAGCTGCGTGCGCTCGATTGAGAACGCCGGGATGAGGATATTACCGCCACGGTCGATAGCCGCTTTCAAAGTATCGCGCAGGTGCTCCACACGACCCTTCTCGTCCGGATGAAGGCGGTTTCCGTACACGCTCTCCATAAGAACCGCATCGGCATCCGAGACAGGCTCGAAATCCGGAAGCAGAGGCGATGGGGAATTGCCGATATCGCCTGTAAGCGCCAAGGATGAGCTGTCAGCCGTGTCGGTCAATCGGACGCTCGCAGAACCGAGAATATGGCCTGTATCGCGCAGGTAGGCCGTCATGCCGGGCGCAATCTCCTTCTCCTCGTGATACGGGATAGTCTCGATAAGCGGGAGGGTGGCATCGACATCATCCTGCGTGAAAAGCGGATCCACGCCCAAATGTTTCGCGTCCTCGAAGAGGATGCCCACCGAATCCTGCAAGATGAGCTCGGCGAGGTCCTTCGTTGGTTCGGTCATGTAAAGCTTCCCCCGGAAGCCTTCCTTCACGAGCTTCGGGATGCGGCCGACGTGATCGAGATGCGCATGGGTAAGCACAAGCGCATCGACAGCCGAGGGGTCATATGGAAATTTCTCGTACATCGCCTTCTCGCAGAAGTCGGCGCCCTGCTCCATCCCGCAATCGACGAGAACCTTCGCCTTGTCGGTCTCGATCATGAAATTGGAGCCGGTGACGGTGCCCGCTGCGCCGTAGGGAGTGAGTGTGAGTGCCATGGATAGACTGTAGCACGCACCTCCACTAGAAAATCCCACGAATACGTGGGATTTTCTAGTGGAGCCGCCTAAGGTAGCAACTTTGTAGTGCTACGTGGGAGCCCTATCGCCTGGCGACGGAACGCGTGAGCACTCCTAGACCAAGCGAAATATTTTCGGGCCGCCCTTAAAAAGAGCAAGTTGCGTTTTTTAAGGCAGCTCCGAGGACAGTATACGCCCTAATCAATGGAAGTGCCTGGGGAAACGGATGAACCCGCTGGGTCCATCCGTTTCGTGAACACGAGCATCGCGGTCACCCCTCACCGAGATAATTATCGAGTTCAGGGTTGTAGACGATTGCATCCTGCATGCGCCGATACGCAATAAGATCCTGTGGCTTGAACCAATGCTTGATTTCCGCTTCCGCTTCCGCAGGCGAGCCGGAGGCATGGATGAGATTGCGCACGGCGCGCGTGTCCGTGTCGGCCATCTGATACGAGTCGAGGACGTAGTCACCGCGTATGGTACCCGGAGCGCTTCCGAGCGGCTCGGTCGAACCTACGAGCTTGCGGACGATCTTCACGGCATGCGCTCCCTCCCACACCATGACAATAATCGGACCCGCGACCATATATTTCTTAAGTCCTTCGAGGATAGCGGCCGTGATTTCGTACGGGTCTTCGGACGGCGGTGTGAGCCCTTTCTCCTTGTAGCCCGCGATGGTCTTCTCACCGGTTACGCGGCGCCATTCAGGATCGAGAGTGTAATGCTGTTCGACATGACCTGCTTCGGCCGTCATCATCTTTATGGCGACGAGCTTGAGGCCCACGTTTTCATGGCGCTTGATAATCTCGCCCACGAGTGAGCGCTGCACCCCGTCGGGCTTCACGATGACGAGCGTGCGTTCGGTCTTAGGATGTGCCATGGCTCTAAAATAAATCGCGCCCGAGGGCGTTATTCCTCAGCTTATCAAAAAACGCGGGAACTTCAATCCGCTCGAACGAATTCCAACATATATCGCTCGGAATGGCGACGCTCTCTCCCCGTGTGCGCTCATAGAGCGTCACGTGCGGCGCCTGGATCGGGATATTCTCGCCCAATGCTGCCTGGAGCGCGGCGAAGAGCCCCTCGAGGTTATCGACTCGTGCACGGACCACAAGCGTCCGTTTCTCTCCCTCTGCCGGAAGCCGGAAGTCAGGCTCGAACGAACGGAAGCGTACCGGGTGCGTGGCCACAGAGCGATTAAACGTCGCAACGACGTCATCGAGGCTCCGGGAAAGGTCCGTGACCGTCTTGCCGACGAGCGTCACATGAAATTCGTCCTTGCGGTGAAGCACATCCGGCCCCTCGCCGAAGGTATCCGGTAGCGCTGTCGCATCGAGCTGGATTGGGAGGACGATGTACCCGCGTTCGTACGGGTACGAGGCGTACGGTGCAGAAAGCTCCATGGCCTAGGGCTTCGTCACGATGACCGGCCCGCTTTCCTCGAGAAGGATGGTGTGCTCAAAGTGCGCCGAGCGCGAGCCGTCCTTCGTGCGATAGGTATAGCCATCCGGCGCGATCATGACCGCCGCTCTGCCCTCGCTCGATATGGGTTCAAGCGCGAGGACCATGCCGACGACGAGCTTCTCGCCTTCACCCTGACGCCCGAAATTCGGAACGAAGGGCTCCTCATGCACGCGGTCACCTACCCCATGGCCGCCCAATGGCTTCACGACGGAGAACCCTGCCTTCTCAATGACCTCCTGTATCGCGGCACCTATATCCCCCACATGCCCCCCAGGCCTGGCCGCGGCGATGCCGGCTGCGAGCGCATCCCGGGTGGCACGCATGAGCTGCTGCGCCTTCCTATCTACCTTCCCCACGGGAACGGTGAGCGCACTATCGACAACAATACCCTCATGCACGAGACCGAGATCGAGACCGACGATGTCGCCTTCCTTCAAGGTCTTAGGATGCTCGTTCGGTATACCGTGGACGATCTCATCGTTTATCGATACGCACAACGTCGCGGGATACGGGCGTGACGCTCCCTCAGGCGTGTAGCCGAGGAACGCGGGCGTATCCCTCCCGTCGCGGATGAGCTTCTCCGCGAAATCATCGAGTTCTTCGGTAGTCACTCCCGGCGCAACTTTCTCCTCAAGCGCTGCAAGCACGTGCGCGAGACGCTGTCCCGCTTCAAGAAGCGCCACGCGCTGCGTCTCATTCGTTATCGTCATAGCAGTCGGAGCCCGAGCTTCTCGCGGATTTCCGCAGTGATCGCATCCGGCGGTTGCTCGCCGTTCACGCGCAGAACCTTGCCCTTCGTTTCGAAGAAATCGATTGCTTTCTGCGTATGCTCGTTGAATTCACGAAAACGAATCCGTATCTTATCTTCGGAATTTGAGTCCGGACGCTCTTTCGTCTGTGCACGTGCGAGCTGCCGTCGCATCGCTTCTTCCTCACGCACGTCAAGATGCACGACGAGATACGGCCGACCGAGCCAGGCAGCGACCTCATCAAAGAGCTCCGCCTCCGCGCGCCAGCGCCCGGTGCCTTCGAAAATTACGCCGGTGCCGTACGGAAGCCTCAGCAAGGCGTCCTCGAAAAGGTAGTCGGCAAACCACGTGGGCATAAGACGACCCGTGTCATAGACTTCTTTCACGCGCTGCCCTAGAGCATCACGATGCTCACGCAGTTCGCGGAAACGCTCGCCAGTCGAGTATAGATGAAACCCTGTGTCCTCGGCGAGACGGCGAGCCTGCGTCTCCTTGCCGGATCCGGGACGACCGATGAACAAGATGGTGCGCGTCTCGCGCGAGCTGGTAGACATAGGGACACTCTACCCCATGCAGCGGCAGCTTTCCATACGCGGTCGTCCGTAGCGGATGCACTCCTGAACCGGTATAATCGGATCATACGTGAAGCACTCCATCATCACGATCGCCGGTGCCATCGGGAGCGGTAAGTCGACCACCGCGCGGCGTGTCGCGGAAGAGCTCGGGTACGCTCATTTCTCCTCGGGCGATCTCTTCCGGGCGATCGCAAAGGAACGTGGTATTTCAATAGAGGAGATCAACCGGGAAGCCGAACTCGAGAACGAGATCGACCATGCGGTGGATGATCGCCTGAAGCAGCTCTATGACCGCTCGGAGCTCGTCGTCGACTCGAGGCTTGCCTATCACTGGATGCCCGAATCGTTCAAGGTCTACCTCGCGGTAGATCCGCAGCTGGCCGCTGAGCGCATCTATTACGGAATCAAGAAAGAAGGGCGCGTGAGTCAGAAAGCTGACTCGGTAGCGGAAGCGCTTTCGGCCACCCGCGAGCGCTATGAGAGCGAAAAGAAGCGCTATCACGATCTCTACGGCATTGATGTCGATGACCACTCAATGTTCGACCTCCAGCTTGATACTGGGCAGCATAAGCTCGACATGGTCATACGGCGCATTATCGAGGGCTACCATGCGTGGTTGAAGCATCCCTGATACGGGAAACGCCCGGAGGTCTGACCTCCGGACGTTTCCCGCTACGCGCTTCTAGTATTCTCGCAAGGACACCTGCGCATCAATCTTTTGAGCGAGATCAAGCGCCACCTGTACAGCAATAAGGAGTGCAGTACCGCCCAAGACGAGCGTGGTGATGCCGGTAAGGCCCTGGATGATCGATGGTGCGACCGCGATGAGACCGAGGAAGACCGCACCCGGGAGCGTCACACGATTTACGACCGCCCCGATATACGATTCCGTCTCGCGGCCTGGACGCACCCCCGGCACGAATGCACCTGACTTCTGGAGATTCTCCGCGACGCGAGATGGTTCAAAGGTTACCGCCGTATAGAAGTATGTGAAGAGAACGACGAAGAGGAAGTAGACGGAGCCGTACTTCCATGGATCCGCGAGGAAGGCGCTGTACCAGAGCGAGGCGCCCTGCGCAAATGCGAAATGGAGCCCCGAGAGCATCGAGAGCGCCATCTGCGGCAAGAGAAGGAGCGAGAGCGCGAAGATGATCGGGATCACGCCGGCTTGAAGCAAGCGGATAGGCAGATAAGTAGCGGCGCCCTGCTGCATCGCCGCGCCGCGGACGGCGCGCGCGTACGCGATCGGGATGGAGCGCTCGGCGTCGGACACCACTACGACCGCGTAGGTCATGATGAGCGCGAGCGCGATAAACGCGAAATAGGCGGGGATCTGTTGCGCCGTCGCGGCGAAAAGCGTCTGCGAGATACCCGACGGAACTCGCGCCATAATCCCCGCGAAAATGATGAGCGAGACGCCGTTCCCGATCCCGAACTCGGTCACGAGCTCGCCGATCCACATGAGAAGCATCGAGCCGCCGGTCACGAGCGCTATGTTCGTGATAAGACCTACCGGTCCCTGATTCGTGATGACGCCTTGCCCCTGCAAGAGAAGCAGGAAACCAATCGACTGGAGAACCGCGATGGGAATGGTGAGGAGACGGCTCCACTGGATGAATCTCGCGCGACCGGCTTCACCCTCCTCGAAATAGGCGTTCTTTACCTGCGGGAAGATGATCGTCGCAAGCTGCATGATAATTGACGACGTGATGTAGGGACCGACGCCGAGCATCACGATCGAGAGGCGGGAGAGACCGCCGCCCGAGAAGATATTCAAAAGGCCGAGAAACTGATTGCTCGCGAAGAATTGCGCGAGCGCAGCGCGGTTCACACCCGGGATAGGAATTGCCGCAAGGAAACGGAATAGCGCGAGTGCGCCCGCGAGGAAGAGTATGCGATTGCGGATTTCGGTATCGCCGAACGCGAGTTTGAGCTTACGCAAGAATTGGCTAAGCATTGATCGTGGCGCCGGCGTTCTGAAGCGCAGCGCGTGCCGAACCGGAGAGGAGGCACTTCTCGACGACGAGCGCCTTCGTCACCTCACCGGTGCCAAGGATCTTCACGCGAGGCGCACGACCCTTCTCGCGGCGGACGAGACCCTTCGCGAGCAAGGTCGCCGGCGAGACCGTCTCGCCCTTCTCATATGCCATCTCGAGCGCCGCGAGATTCACCGCCGCGAGCGGGATACGGTTCGTACGGACGGTGCGCGAACGGTTCTTGCCGAACCCGCGGCGCTTCGGAAGCTTCTTGATGAGGTCGCGCACCTCGGGACGGATCTTATGACCGGCGCGCGCCGTCTGGCCCTTTCCGCCGCGGCCCGATGTCTTGCCGCGCTTGCCGCCGCGACCGACGGGTGCCGGCTTCTTGGACTTTGTACGAGGAGTGAGGGTGTGGAGCTGCATGGTAACGGTCGTTAACGGGCGCGGAGCTTCGCGAGCGCCGCGACGGTCGCGCGCGCGATAGTGAGCTTGTTCTTCGAGCGCGAGTGGATCTTCGTGACCACGTCGGTAACGCCCGCAAGGTCAAGGACGGTACGCATCGCCGAACCGGCGACGAGGCCGCGACCCTTCGACGGAATGATCTCGACGACCGACGCTGCATACTTCGTGGAAACCGCATGCGGAATCGAGCCAGACGGGGTACGCGGAACGGTGAACAGATGCTTCTTCGCATCGCGGACGGCTTTGTCGATTGCGAGCGCCGTGTCCGCGGCTTTGCCGATACCTACGCCGACGCGGCCCTTCTTGTCTCCCACAACGACCGTGATGCTGAAATTGAAACGGCGACCGCCGGCCATAACGCGGGCAACGCGACGCGCTTCGATGGTTACCTGATCGAATTCGCTGCGCTCGCGAGGAATGCGCGGGCCGCGGCGATCCGTGCGTCCGCGGATCGCATTGCGCGCGCCACGTGGGTCCGGGCGGCCACCTCGAGAATCGCGCGCCAAAGCCGTATGCTGCTGTTCCGTAGTCGTAGCCATATTAGAAAGTGAGCCCGTGCTCGCGCGCGGTATCCGCGAGCATCTTGATAAGTCCCGTGTACTGATAGCCGCCGCGGTCGAAGACGGCCTGGGTCACGCCTGCCGCTTGGGCCGTCTTCGCAATCGCTTCCGCGACCTTCTTAGCCTGTTCGCCCTGCGACCCGCCGATCGTCTTGCCGGAAGCAGCCGCGATCGTCTTGCCGGCCTCGTCGTCTATGAGTTGCGCCGAGACATAGCGATTGCTCTTGAATACCGCGAGACGCGGTCGCGCGGCCGTGCCGCGCACCTTCGCCCGCACGCGCGCATGACGGCGCAAGCGCAGGGAATTTTTAGATGTGGGGGTCGTAGTCATAGTCGTTATACAGCCTTCTTGCCCTGTTTGCGGCGCACCACCTCATTTTCATAGCGGATACCCTTGCCGAGATACGGCTCCGGCTCCTTGACGCGGCGGACGTTCGCCGCAAACTGTCCGAGAAGATCCTTATTCGAGCTCTCGAGCGTGAGCACGTTCTTCTCCAAGCTTGCCGTTACTCCCTCCGGTATGTCGAGCACGACCGGATGCGAGAACCCGACGAGCATAGAGAGTTGCTTCCCCTTTACCTCGAAGCGGTATCCGACTCCTTCAAGGATGAGCTTCTTCACGTAGGGCGTCTCGACGCCCTGCACCATATTCTTCAAATGGGCGACGAACGTGCCGGTGAGCGCACGCGCTTCGCGCGAGCGGTCGCGCGGCGCTACCGTCGCCTCTTTGCCATCCACCGTGATCGTCACGGCCGGATGGAGCGAGCGGGTAAGGGTCGCCTTCGGACCCTTCACGGTAAGGGTTCCGCCTGAGACCGTGACCTCGGTCTTCCCCAGCTGGATCGGTTTGCGTGCAAGACGGCTCATGATAATCATGCTTACCAGACCTCGAAAAGATCTTCGCCTCCCACGCGATTCTTGCGCGCTTCGGCATCCGTCATGATGCCCTTCGAGGTGGTGATTATGCGCGCGCCCGTGCCGCCGGCCACCGTATGCGCTTCGGTGCGTCCCACGTAGAGACGGCGTCCCGGCTTGCTTATACGCTTCACGCCGCGCAACTTTGCGGCGCCACGCTCGTCATAGGCGAGCGTGACTTCGAGCGTCTTCTTCTCGCCGGTCTCTCCTTTCGCGTCGACCTTCACCTCGGAAAGGAATCCGAGCTCCTTCAGCTTCTTCGCGATCGCGGAGAGATGGGAAGAGTACGGAAGTGCGACCTCGCGCGTGCCGATCATCGCGGCATTCTGGAGACGGATTATGAAATCGCCGACGCGGTCGCTTACCATGATGCCTTCTTTACGCCCGGAATCTTTCCCTCGCGGGCCAGTTCGCGGAACTTGATGCGTGAAAGGCCGAACGCGCGTATATACCCGCGGGGGCGGCCCGTTACCTGGCAGCGGTTCTTGAGGCGTACCGGAGAGGAGTTGCGCGGGAGCTTCTGAAGCCCCTCGGCATCGCCGGCAGCCTTAAGCTCGGCACGCTTCTTAGCGTACTTGGCCACGAGCTTTTCTCGCTTTTGCTGTCGTGCGATGACTGACGTTTTTGCCATAAAAAATAGAGCTCCGGAGAGCGTGGCGGTACTGTATCATCTGGGGTTTCTCGCGTCAAACGACTGGCCCGCCCGATTGACCGTCGGGCGGGCTGCAGCTACAACCGCATGGGACTATGTTCGCTTCGCATCAAGCATCCAGCAGGCCGCACTCAAGCCGGTGAGCACCACCCCGTCGGAAAGCAGCGATACCAGCCCGCGCATGGAGAAATCCGGGCCCTGCGGACCGTGCACGACGATACTCGGCAACCAAAGATACCCCTGCCCTGCGGCTATGACTGCGAATGCGTACGCAGTGAGGATGAGGATAGCGATTCTCAGATGATCCATGACGCGCATACCGGTTCCCTTTCTCCGTAGATCCGGACTCACCATACCTTCAATAGCTTTCCGGTCAAGCCGCCCGTACATATGAGCAGGAGAGAGGCCAGTCGCGAACGCACAATGACGCACGCGGACGGCCTTCGGGCCGTCCGCGTCAGATACCGATTGTATACGCACCGGTTATTTGCGGCGCTTCTCCTCTTCCTTCTTGAACGGGACGCCGAGGTGATTGAAGAAGGCCTCCGCCTCCTCACGGTTCTTGCAGTTGGTCACGATGGTGATCGCGAGCCCGAACACGTCCTTCACGTCCTCGTCAGAAGTCTCAGGGAAGATGGTGTGCTCCCTCACGCCGATCGTAAGATTCCCCATCTCGTCGATGGCCCTCTTCGAGAGACCGCGGAAGTCGCGGGTGCGCGGGAGCGCGATGTGGATGAGCTTGTCGAGGAAGTCATACATGCGCGCGCCGCGGAGCGTCACCTGGAGGCCGACCGTGTCGCCCTCGCGAACCTTGAAGGACGCAATCGACATACGCGCCGCGCGCTGGGACGGCTTCTGACCGGTGATGCTCATGAGGCGATCCTCGATAAGCTCGATGGTCTTCGCATCGCGCTTCTTGCCGACGCCGGTCGACACGACGACTTTCTCGATGCGTGGCGCCTGCATCGCGCTCGTGAAGCCGAAGCGTTCCGAGAGCGAATCGTAGGCGGTCTGTTGCTTTTCCTTGGTGATATTCATACGAAAACGGTTACGCCTTGGCGACGTTGCTCGCATCAATGGGCATCGGACGCTCGACGATGCGTCCCACCTCACCCATACGGCCCTTCACGGAGCGGCGTGCGACCGCGACGCCCTCGACGACGACCTTGCCTTCCTTCGGAAGTGCCCGGACGATGACGCCCGTCTTCCCCTTGTCCTTGCCCGTTATGACTCGCACCTTGTCTCCTTTCTTTACGTGCATACTCGATTTCGTTAGACGACCTCAGGAGCGAGCGAGGAGATAGACGCCCAGCCGCGCTCGGAAAGCTCGCGCGGGACCGGACCGAAGACGCGGTTGCCCTTCGGACCCATTTCCTTGCCCTGCTTCTCGACGAGCACGACCGCGTTCTCATCGAAACGGATGTAGGAGCCGTCCTTGCGACGGAACGGTTGCGCCTGACGCACGACGACCGCTTTCACGACATCCTTCTTCTTCACCGGCTTCCGCGGTTCAGCCGTCTGAACCGATACGATGACCGTGTCGCCGATGCGCGCATAGCGGCGCTTGCTCCCTCCGAGCACTTTGAAGATGCGGGCGATCTTTGCGCCTGAGTTGTCTGCGACGGTAACGATGGACTGGGGCTGCAACATACGACTATTTCTTAATCGCGAAACGCTTCATCTTCGAAATCGGCTTCACGCCGACAATCGTCACGACCTCGCCCACCTGGACGGTGTTACCCGGATCGTGCACGAGGTACTTCTTCGAGAGCGTGCGGTACTTCTTATATTTCGGGTGCTTCACGTAACGGTCCACGCGCACGGTGGCGGTGTCCTTCATGGCGGTCTTCACGACCGTACCGGTGAACTCTTGCGGACGAGGGGTCTTGGTTTCCATAAGTGATTTATTTCGCGAGTTCGCGCGTACGCTTCTCGGTGAGGGCACGGGCAACCTGCTTGCGCAGCTTGCGCGCAGCGCTCGAGTCCTTCGGACGAGCGCCCGCCGCCGCGAAGCGTTCCGTGCGGATAGCCTCGCGGACGTCTACGAGAAGCTTTGAGAGCTCCTGGTCACTCTTCTTCTTCATGTCCTCTTTCTTTGCCATACGTAAAAATAGTGCTTAGCGGGCGACTACGGTCGTCTTCATAGGAAGCTTCATGCCGGCACCGCGAAGCGCCGCGCGAGCGATGTCCTCCGGTACGCCGTCCATCTCGAACAGGATGCGGCCCGGACGCACTTCGAAGACGTAGTGCTTCGGATCGCCCTTACCGCTACCCATGCCTACTTCCGCCGGCTTTCCCGTGATAGGGCGGTCTGGGAAGACGCGGATCCAGAGTTTCCCGGTCTTCGCCGTAGAGCGGGTGAGCACCTTGCGCGCCGCTTCGATCTGGTTGCTCGTGAGACGCGATGCGGACGTTGCCTTGAGCGCAAACGAGCCGAACGCGATATTCGTGCCGCGCGTGTCAGGACGCGCAAGTCGCTGCTCGCTCTTGCGTCCCGTTTGCCACTTACGATGCTTTACTTTCTTCGGAAACAGCATGGTAGTATCGTTAGCCGCGCACCGGCGCCTGCTCGGTAAGGCGTGCCGGGCCCCTCTTGTCCTGATAGATATTGCCGCGGTAGATCCACACCTTGATGCCGATCACGCCGTACGGGAGGTATGCCTCTTCATGCGCGAAATCGATGTCTGCGCGGAACGTCTGGAGCGGAATGCGACCCTTCTTAATCTCCTCCTTGCGGCTCATCTCCGCACCGCCCAAGCGACCAGAGATGGTGATGCGTACGCCTTCGACCTCGCGCGCGGCGATGACCTTTTCCACTGTCTGCTTAAGGACACGGCGGAACGGCATACGTTTCTCGAGGCCTTCGGCGACCATATAGGCCACGACTGCTGCATCGGTCTCCGGCTGACGCACCTCGACGATATCGAGTTTGAGCGCGCGGCGGTCTGCCGGCGCCACCTTCTTTACGATCGCCGCGAGTTCCGTGCGGAGCTTCGTCGCGTTCTCGCCCGAACGGCCGATGACGAGTCCGGGGCGCGCGGTCGAGACGGTGACACGGAGCTCAGTATTCGTGCGCTCAATCTCAACGTTGCTCGTGTGCGTGCCGCGAAGACGCTTCTTCAGGAATGCACGAATCGCCTCATCGGTCTTGAGGTTCTCACGAAAGCTCTTTTTGTCTGCGGCAAACCAGCGGCTCTTCCAGTCGCGGATGATGCCGAGGCGATGCGCGTAGGGATGTACGGTGTGCGTCATGGTAAATCTATGGGAAATTAGCCGAGCTCGACCTTTATACGGCTCTTGCGACGGCGGATCATGCTCGCACGGCCGAAGGCGCGCGGCATGTAGCGGGCGATATAGCCGCCGTTCTCGACGATGACGTTCTTCACGACGAGCATATCAGGGTCGGCTCCCGCGAGTTTCGCGTTCGCTGCTGCGCTCTCGATGAGCTTCTTCACCGGACCGGCGGCGCGCTTCGGAAGGAACGCAAGCGCCTCGAGCGCCGCCGGCACCTTCTTTCCCTTAACGAGATTCGCCACGAGGCGGACCTTGCGTTCGGACTGATTATGGCTCTCGAGCTTCGCTGTAGTCATGGCGATTACTTAGCTTTCGCGGCCTTCGCGGCGGCAACTTCTGACTCCTGGCGCTTCTGCTCGAGCTCCTTCTGCATCTTTCCGCCGTGGCGAAGGAACTTCTTCGTCGGCGCGAATTCACCAAGGCGATGACCCACCATCTCCTCAACCACGAGCACATCCATGTGCTGCCGTCCGTTGTGGACGCCGAAGGTAAAACCGATCATCTCGGGGCTTATCTGGCTCCGACGCGCCCATGTCTTAATCACTCCCGTGTCAGAGGGTTTCTTGCCATCGACCTTCTTGAGGAGTTTTACGTCCACGAAGGGTCCTTTCTTGAGTGAGCGCGCCATAATTAAGCAATGAAAAGCCCGCGAAGCGGGATAGGCCAAAGATACAGGAAGGACGGAAAAACGTCAAACTTCGAGCCACTAGGTGCTCCACGCGAAACTCGGTTTTGCTAGAATAGGACGCATGAAACGGAACACCTGGCTTACGGCGCTCGCGGCCATCATCGTCCTCGGCGGCATCGCATGGTACCTAAACGGGACGCCTGGAACGACGGTGCCGAGCGGCGGTGCCTCTACGGTCGCGACCGCCAATATTCCAGTTATCAGTCCGTATGTCGAACACGGGGAATACTACGATATCGCTGCAAACTACCCAACCACGACCCCTATCCAGGGCAACGCGAACCAGGCGGCGCTCGCCCAGATGCGCTCCTTCATCGGGGATCAGGTTGCCGCCTTCAAAACGCAAGGCCACTTCTCGAATCTTACGCCGCAAGATATCCAGATGATGGGATACTCCTCCGGACGCAAGGAGTCGCTCGATATTGCGTATCTCATCTCCACGTCCCCGGCAAAAACGCCGCGCACGGTGTCCTACATCTTCACGATCTATGAGGATACGCTCGGCGCGCACGGAAATACTTTCTTCCATACGTTCACATACAATCTAGGGACCGGGCAGGAACTTTCGATTGCCGACATCTTCGCTCCCGGTACTCCCTATCTGGCAAAACTTTCCGCGCTGTCACGCAGCTATCTCGCGCAGAGCCTCGGGCCGGGGACAAGCCAGCAGATGCTTGCGAATGGCACGGCTCCGGATGAGAAGAACTTCCAGAATTTCTTCCTTGATAACGGTACGCTCGCCCTCCTTTTCGCACCTTACGACGTCGCACCCTACGCCGCGGGTCCCCAGACGGTCCGCCTTCCCTTCTCTGACTTCGTCGGTTTACTCCAACCGCAGTACCGTTAGCGTCCGAACGCAAAGGCCGCCCTTTCAGGCGGCCTTTGCGTTCGCGAAAGCAGGATTAGCTCTTCTTGTTGCGCTTCCCGACCTTACGACGAGAAACGATGAAGACGTTCGAGTACTTCTTCGGCGTGCGGGTCTTCTGCCCCTTACCCACCGGCTTGCCCCAGAGGGTCTTCGCGCGGCGGAGACCGCGGCCCTGGCGTCCTTCGCCGCCGCCATACGGATGATCTACCGGGTTCATGACCGAACCGCGTACTGTCGGGCGAATGCCCTTCCAGCGACTGCGACCGGCTTTGCCGCCGACGACAAGGTTATGCTCTTCATTCCCGACGGAGCCGACGGATGCCCAGGCGAGATCGGAGACGCGTCGTACTTCCGTCGACGGGAGCTTGAGCTGTGCATAGCCGCCGTCGTGCGCGATGATCTCGGCATAATTCCCGGCGCTGCGCGCGATGCGGGCGCCCGCCTGCGGACGGATCTCCACGTTATACACGAAGGTGCCTACGGGCATTGCGCCGAGCGGAAGGCGGTTGCCGCGTGCGACTTTTGCCTTCTCGCTCACGATGAACTCGTCACCCACCTTCGCTTCCTTCGGGACGGTCACATACCGACGCTCGCCATCGGCATAGAGCGCGACGCCCACGAAGGCCGACCGGTACGGATCGTACTCGATCGTGGAAAGCTTTGCGGGAATATCCTTCTTGTCAAAATTGAAATCGACGTCACGGAAACGGCGCTTGTGGCCGCCGCCCTGATGGCGGGTGGTGATGCGGCCGAAGCCGTTTCGTCCTCCCTGACGCTTTTTATTCGCAAGCAGCTGCTTGCGCGGCTTGTCGCCTGAGAGGAGCTCCCTATACGGGAGCGTCGTCATCGTGCGTCGGCTCTTGGTTACAGGTCGATACTTTTTCATACGGTGATGCTTACGGGACTTAGGCGAACTGGATAGTGTCGCCCGCATTCAGATACACATAGGCCTTGTGACGGGCAGCGCGGACGCCAAAGCCGCGGCGCGTGCGGAGCGCCTTCCGCTTTCCCGGCACATGCACGAGGTGCACTTTCTTCGGGTCTACCTTGTAAAGCGCCTTAATCGCACCCGCCACCGCGGCGCGTGTCGCTCCTTTCGGCACTTCGAAGACATACACGCCCTTCTCCGTAGAAAGAAGCGCCTTCTCGGAGAGCCAAGGCGCACGGATGATCTCGTGCTCCTTCCCGTTCGAGAGCTTCTTCTGCGCAGCGCGGATGACGCGCGTCGCAGCAGTCTTCTTCGTGTCCGTCTTCTTACTTGATCCGAAAATAGCCATGATTTATTTCTTAGCGCGAGCCGCAAGCGCCTTCAAGGACGCTTCCGGATTCTCGATAATGAGATACTTGTGCGCCATGACGTCGACTGGGTTCAGGTTCCGCACTTCCTCAGTCATAAGATTCCCGATATTACGGAAGCTCCTGATGGCGTTTCGCTCGTAGGCCGAAAACGCGACGAGCGCCGCATTCTTCCTCTTTGTCGCGAGCGGCTTGGCCGCAGTGCCCGCCGCGAGCGCCGCAACGAACTTCTTTGCATCGGCGGTCTTCGGCGTATTGAACGAGAGCGAGTCAACGAAGAGAATCTCGCCGTCGGCCGCCTTCTTCGAGAGAACCGACGCGAGCGCCGCTATACGCATCTTCCTATTGATCTTCTCGTGGTAATCGCGCTCATTGCGCGGGCCGAAAGTCACGCCGCCGTGGCGCCATATCGGCGACCGTGACGAGCCGTGGCGCGCCTGTCCGGTTCCCTTCTGCTTCCAGGGCTTCTTGCCGCCGCCGGACACTTCGGAACGGTCCTTCGTGTGTGCGCGATTCTGGCGTTTGTTCGCTTGCATGCCCGTTACGACCTGATGCACGAGGTCAGAACGCCACGGCGCGCCGAAGAGCGCCTCCGGAAGGGCTATCTTCGACACCTCCTTGCCCTCCATCGAGTAGACAGACGCTTCGAGTACCGATGCCTTCGTTCCCTTCTTGGTTTCCGCTTTAGTAGCCATGATAGTTTCGTTACGCAGCGATTACCTCAAGAATCGTGCCGCGATTGCCCGGTACGGCGCCGCTTACGATGATCTCGCCGTTTGCCGCATCCACAGCAAGAACCTTTAGGTTCTTCACTGTTACCCTGTCGGCGCCCATGCGACCGGCCATGCGGATGCCCTTCGCGACGCGACCGCCAGCGCGACCGCCCGAACCGCCGATAGAGCCCGGCTCACGCTCGGAGTGCTTCTGACCGTGCGTACGACGGCCGCCATGGAAACCGTGACGCTTCACGACGCCGGCAAAGCCCTTTCCCTTGGTGAGACCGGCAACCGAGACCGTATCACCTACCGCGAACACGGACGCATCGATCGTGGCGCCCACTTCGGCAGCGTCCACATCCCTGAACTCGCGCATGGCCTCGTAGGCCGTACCCTTGGCATGACCGAGGACGGCCTTTGAGAGATTCTTCTCTTTGCGAGTACCAAAACCGACCTGCACCGCGCTATATCGATCCGCGCCATCTGCGGTCTTTACCTGGGTAACCGTCACGCCGTCGGTTTTAAGGATGGTACCAGCTTTCGCCGTACCGTCTTCGCCGAATACGCGGGTCATCCCTGCCTTCTTCGCAAGAATAAATTTCATGGGTGTGATTCTTAAGCAAATCGCGCCCTAGCCAAACCGCTGGAGCGCGATTTGCTGGAGGTCCCACTGGTTTCCTCCTGCAAGGAGGCGGGGACATAGCGACCTTTGTACACTACACTAGCGTGTCTTTGGATGCAACAGGGCCGCAGATGTCTCCATCTGCGGCCCTTCGTACTGCGTGCCCTTACAGCGGTGCGTCCAGCGGTGCGGCTACGATGCTCGCATAGCGATTCCGCGGTCGTAGATACTCGAACATGAGTAAACGGGCGTGCTCGCGCTTCGTCGACTCCCTGATGGATTCGACCGCAAGCAAGGCAGCGATCGCTTCGCTCCATTCCCCCTCCTTTAAGCTCGAGACCGCAAATACAGCCGTGAAGCCGCCGACGGCGGCCCCAAGATAATTTGCGGGAAGCTTCCCTCGAGAGAGCGGCACAAAGAGCGGTTTGAGCGTCGGCGGAGGAAGCGTATCCCGTACGTAAAGCGCATGCGCCCGTGCTTCGTTCCCGAAGTGCCCGAGACGCGGGACAATCTCCTTGACCTTCAGCTCGATGCCGGACTGGTTTCTCTGACCGGCCACCGCGACCGCCATTCCCTGGCGACTGCCGTAGCGTTCGTACGCTCGTATGGCGAGCGGCTCGACATTCACGAGCGGCAAACATAAATCCATTCCAAGCTCCATCTGATGAACCGTGCAGGTTATACGCTATTTACTATCCGTATGCAAGGAAGCTATGAAAAACCCCGGCGAGCCGAAGCTGCCGAGGCTTTGTCCCGAGGACAAGAAATCGCGGCCCCGCGCCGCGAAACGTCCGCCCTCTGTATCCGGGCTATCCGAGAGCACCTGCAGTGGGCCTGGGGCGTCGGCCTGGGAATCCCGCTCTTCAGTATCCGGATCTTGCGCCCTCGCGTTGATTGTAATTCCGCGGGCATGGTTCGGCAATGTGGAAAACGAACGCCGCAGAGCACGATGCTGCTCTGCGGCGCGATACCGTTCCCCTCATGTCTGGCCGAGCTTGCGCATTAAGCGAAGACAGCGCTTCTCGAGTTTATCCTGCTGGATGAGATGCTCGATGTCATCCGCAGGGATACGCAGTACCCTGCGCATGTGTTCATGCGTTTGCAGGTCAGCGTCCGCTTGCTCGAGCTCGCGTTCTAGATGGTCATTGCGGCGTTTGCGAAATACGCGCCAAAGATCTACAACAAATCTAATCATGAGATGCTCCTTTTCTGCGAGAGAGCATACGCATATCTGGCGCGAGAGACAATAGGCTGGCAAGGACTCGCTGATACGCAAAACGTCCCCTCACGGGGACGTTTTGCGTATCTTGGTTGTCGCTCTCGTTATACCATTTTCACATCTATCGTCACGCCGGACGGCAGAGTGAGGTTCGTAAGCGCCTCGATAACTTTCGGAGAAGGGTTCAGGATGTCGATCAGGCGTTTGTGGATGCGCATCTCGAACTGCTCGCGCGCGTCCTTGTGGACGAATGTCGAGCGGTTAACGGTCCAGCGCTTGATCTGCGTCGGAAGCGGCACGGGGCCGACTACCTGCGCCTCGAGACGGGCGGCCGTATCCATGATCTGTTTTACCGAAAGATCGAGGATCTTGTGCTCGTATGCCGCGACCCGGATGCGCAGCTTGTGCTCCACAGCGGCTTCCGCTGTCTTCTTCACGGTGCGCTTAGTCTTGGTAGTTGCCATACGAGTATCCGAAGTATCTGCTTTAGGCAATGATCTTCGTGACGACGCCTGCGCCCACCGTCTTGCCGCCCTCGCGGATGGCGAAGCGGCGCTGCTCTTCGAGCGCGATTGGCGCCGTGAGCTTCACCTTGAAGGTCACCGTATCGCCCGGCATGATCATCTCCTTGCCTTCCGGAAGGGTGACTTCGCCCGTCACATCGGTCGTGCCGATGTAGAACTGCGGCTTGTAGCCCGAGAAGAACGGCGTGTGGCGGCCGCCTTCATCCTTGTTCAGGATGTAGACTTCCGACTCGAACTCCGTGTGCGGGGTGATGGAGCCGACCTTCGCAAGCACCTGGCCGCGATGGACGTCCTCCTTCTTCGTGCCACGCAAGAGGATACCGGCGTTATCGCCCGCCTGCCCGCTCTGAAGCTGCTTGTTGAACATCTCGATGCCGGTGACGGTCGTCTTCGCTGTCGGCTTCATGCCGACAATCTCGACTTCCTCGCCGACCTTCACCTCGCCGCGCTCGATGCGGCCGGTCACTACCGTGCCGCGGCCTTCAATCGAGAAGATATCCTCGATCGGCATGAGGAACGGCTTGTCCGTCTCGCGTGCTGGAAGATCAAAGTACGAGTCCATCGTGTCGACGAGCTCCTTGACCTTCTGGGCGTACTCATCGCTCATGTCTTTCGACTCGAGCGCCTTCAATCCCGAACCGCGGAGTACCGGCGTGTTCGCGCCATCGAAGCCCTGCTTCGTGAGCAGTTCGCGGACTTCCTCCTCGACAAGGTCGATGAGGTCCGCCTCTTCGACCATGTCCACCTTGTTCAGGAAGACGATGAGCTTCTTGAGTCCCACCTGCTTCGCGAGAAGGATGTGCTCGCGCGTCTGCGGCATGACGCCGTCGGTGGCGGCGACCACGAGTACCGCGCCATCCATCTGGGCGGCACCAGTGATCATGTTCTTAATGTAGTCGGCGTGTCCCGGAGCGTCGATGTGCGCGTAGTGACGGTTCGGGGTCTCGTACTCCGAGTGGTGGAGCGCGATAGTGATGCCGCGCGCCTTCTCTTCCGGTGCGCTGTCGATTTTGTCGACTTCCTCTGCTCGCGAGTCGTAGCCCTCGCCCTTCAGGAACTGGAGGACGTGGAGGATACCCGCGGTGAGGGTCGTCTTGCCGTGGTCAACGTGGCCGATGGTGCCCACGTTCATGTGCGGCTTCGTACGTGCGAATTCTGCCATAAATCGTTACCTGTAAAGTAAGTAATAATTCCGAGCGAGTCGGAAATACACTCCCGGCTCGTGAGCAGAACTGCAGACAAGCCAAAGAGCGACGCCAAGATGCGTTATAGGGAATATACGAGAGCCGACCAGAATACGCAAGGGGTTCCCGCCTCAGACGCGCGGGAAGAACGTTCCGAGCAGGTCAACCCCGGATGGCGGTACCGAGCCGAACGCATTCTCCACCTGTGCGCCGCGCCGGAAAAGGATGTAGAGCCCGAACGCGAGATTCACGAAGGGAACGAGCAGGAGGAGCGACCACCATCCACTTACGCCAATGTCGTGCAGCCGGCGAACAACGAGCGAGAAGGATACGAGAATGAGGAGCGCATAGACGAGCATGAATGCGACAGCTCCCACGACACTTCCGAAGAGGGTTTCAAAAATGAGGGCAATCGCCCAGGCAGCGATGCCTGCGAGCACCGAACCGAGGAAGTAATCGAGTCGTGTAATACGGCCCTTGAACAATCGGGTGAACATCACGATGCAAAAAGCATAGCACTCAGCAGGGCACGGCGAATGCATCGAGAAGCTAAAACCCCCCGGATTCCGGGGGGTTTTAGCTTGTACGAGCTATGAAGATTTACTTGCGTGCCGAGATTATTTCATCGGCAACGTTTTTAGGAACGACGTCATAGTGGTCGAATTCCATAGTCATGTTACCGCGGCCTTCGGTCATCGAGCGCAAGGTCGTCGTGTAGCCGAACATCTCCGAGAGCGGCACCATGGCATGAACGGCCTTATTCATGCCGCGTTCCTCCATCCCTTCGATCTGTCCGCGCTTACCCGAGAGATTGCCGGTGATGTCGCCCATAAACTGGTCCGGCACGACGACTTCCACCTTCATGATTGGCTCGAGAAGGACAGCCTTCGCCTTTTGAGCGGCCTCCTGAAAGGCCTGCGAGGCAGCGATCTTGTAGGCGACTTCCGAGGAGTCGACATCGTGATAGGAACCGTCCGTGAGCTCGACGGAGACGTCCACCATCGGATAGCCGGCGAGCACGCCGCGCGCCATAGCCTCGCGGACGCCCTTCTCCACTGCCGGGATGTACTCCTGCGGAATGACGCCGCCCTTGATGCTATTCACGAACTCGAAGTGGTCCTCGCGCGTGACATTCTTCGGAATCTTCACGTCTTCGCCCTCCGGAAGCGGCTCGAGCTTCTTCATCTTTATCTTGACGTGGCCGTACTGACCGCGGCCACCGGTCTGCTTGATATACTTGTTCTCAACTTCCGAGGAACCCTGGATGGTCTCGCGGTATGCCACCTGCGGCTTGCCTGTGTCCGCAACGACGTTGAATTCGCGCTTCATGCGGTCGACGAGGATCTCGAGGTGGAGCTCGCCCATGCCGCTGATGATCGTCTCACCCGTCTCCTCGTCCGAGGTAACGCGGAACGTTGGGTCCTCATCCGCGAGCTTCCTGAGTGCGACGCCCATCTTTTCCTGATCGGCTTTCGTCTTCGGCTCGATGCGCACAGAGACGACCGGCTCCGGGAACGTGATCTCTTCCAGCACGATCTGGTTCGCCTCATCGCAGAGCGTGTGCGAAGTCTTCGTGTCCTTCAATCCCACGGCCGCCGCGATCTCACCAGCAAAGACCTGTTCTACCTCCTCGCGCTTATCGGCCTGAAGCCGCACGATGCGCGAGACGCGTTCCTTATTGCCGGTTGTAGAGTTGTAGACGTACGAACCGGCCGTCACTGAGCCAGAATACACGCGGAAGAACGTGAGCGAACCGACGAACGGGTCCGTCTGAAGCTTGAACGCAAGCGCGGCGAACGGCTCGTCGTCGGCGGCATGGCGCTCAATCGGATTGCCCGTCTTCGGGTCGGTACCGGTTACCGGCGGGAGATCGAGCGGGGAAGGCAGGTAGTCGACGACGGCGTCGAGCACGAGCTGCACGCCCTTGTTCTTGAGCGCGGAACCCGCGTATACCGGGAAGATCTCGTTCTTGATCACCCCCTTGCGCAGGAGCTTCTTGATCTCTTCGACGGAAGGCTCCCTGCCTTCGAGATACGCGTTCATCGCTGCATCGTCCTGTTCGACGACGCGCTCGATGAGTTCGCTGCGGAATTTTTCCGCCTCTGTCTTCAGGTTCTCGGGAATCTCGGCCTCGCGCACCTCCTGACCCATGTTCCCCTCGAAGAAGTACGCCTTCATGGTGATAAGGTCGATGACGCCCTCATGCTGGCCCTCGAGCCCGATCGGGATCTGCGCGCGGATCGCCTTCGGAGAAAGGCGATCGAGGATCGATTTATAAGAATCCTCGAAGGAAGCGCCAGTGCGATCGAGCTTGTTGATGAAACAAAGACGCGGAACGTTCGCGTCATCCGCGTAGCGCCAGTTCGTCTCCGACTGCGGCTCGACGCCGGAAACGCCGTCGAATACGACGACTGCACCGTCCAAGACACGCATCGAGCGCTGCACTTCGGCGGTGAAGTCGATGTGTCCCGGGGTGTCGATGATGTTGAAGCGGTGGCGCGCCGGATTCGTTCCATCGGTCGCCTGCACCACGCCATCCTGCATACGCGCATGGGTCGGGGTCCAGAAGCAGGTGATGGCAGCCGCCGTGATGGTGATGCCGCGCTCGCGCTCCTGCTCCATCCAGTCGGTGACCGTCTCGCCTTCGTGTACTTCACCGATCTTGTGGCTCATGCCCGTATAGAAAAGGATGCGCTCAGACGTGGTCGTCTTACCCGCATCGATGTGGGCGATGATGCCGAAGTTTCGGACTTTCTCTAGGGGATAATCTCGCTTCATATACTAGGTTACAAAAATAAAAGCCGCCGTGGCGTTGTCCGTACAATAACGGAAACAGCGCAAAAAGCAAAACCCGGCCGCTGTCGCGGCCGGGGGCGTTCGCGGTTAGGACAGTTAAAGTTACTGTCACCGTTTACCGGGGCGCTGGTGTGCCGCTTGCGCGAGCGCTCCTTGCGCCTTCCGGCACCGGGCATGACGCTGACGCGTCGTAAGCTCCGCGAAACAACCGCGCTCACTATATACAAAAGGTTGCGTCTTTGCGAACTCAGGATTTTGAGATGCGATGCGCGGAACGCAAGTGAATCAGCAAACTCCTGAAATGGGATGCCGAGCGAGACGCCAGCAGAAAACGCAAGTAGCGGTACTGCCGTACCGCTACTTGCGTTTTCTGCGCAGCAACAAAGCTATGCGCCGATTCCAAGAGTTTTCTACCAAGCGAAGTGGGCAAATGCCTTGTTCGCATCCGCCATGCGGTGCATCTCGTCCTTCTTCTTGATCGCGTCGCCCTCGTTATTCGCCGCGAGCTTCAATTGCTCTGCGAGCTTCTCGGCCATCGGGCGGCCCTTGCCGCTACGCGCGCTGCCGATGATCCAGCGGAACGCGAGCGCGAGACGGCGCTGCTGCGGAACTTCGCGTGGCACCTGGTAGTTCGCGCCGCCGACGCGGCGGGAACGCACCTCCATCAAGGGGGACACGTTCCGGATGGCCGCATCGAAGATCTCAAGCGGATCAACGCCGTCAGCCTTAAGCTTCTCCATGGCATCGTAGACGATCGTGCGCGCGGTATCCTTCTTGCCGTCCCACATGACCGCGTTTATGAAACGGGTGATGAGCTCCGAGTTGTATTTCGTGTCCGGCTGCCAGGTGCGCTTCTTCTTGAGCGGGCGTCGCATGATGGTGAGATCAGTATTAGAAAATCTATGCAGCCTTCGGCTTCTTCGCGCCGTAACGTGAGCGGCCACGGCGACGCTTGTCGATACCAGCCGTATCGAGCTTGCCGCGCACCACAGTGTAGTTCACGCCGATGTCCTTCACGCGGCCGCCGCGCAGAAGGACGACCGAGTGCTCCTGCAAGTTGTGGCCCTCGCCCGGGATGTAGGCGGTGACTTCCATGCCGTTCGTGAGGCGCACGCGCGCAATCTTGCGGATAGCCGAGTTCGGCTTGCGCGGAGTCTTCGTGGTCACCTTCGTGCAGACACCGCGCTTAAAGGGCGAAGCGTAGTACGTCAGACGATTCTTGAGCGCATTGAAGCCGCGCGTGAGCGCGAGCACTTTTGTCTTCCGCTGCTTGTCGCTGCGGCGCTTCTTGGTGAGCTGATTGATGGTGGCCATTAGAAAAATACGACCCCGCACAGGGTCTGTCGCAATATATAGGAATAGGAGGAAATGCGCAACCCGCGCCAAGAGCGCGGGTTCTTATCTTATTCGATAGGTTCGCGGTACGGGTCGGCCGGGTAGTTCTCTTGCGTCGACGCTTCAGGCTCCGGCGCGCCCGGAAGATGCGGAGGCGGCGGTGCCGGCGGACGGACGAGCGGTCGTGGCGCGGGGGCAGGCGGTACAGGAAGGGTCTGACGCGGGAGCGCGGCCTTAGGAGGAAGCGGCGCTGGTACTACCCTGTGTGCATCCGTCACCGCTTCCACAGGAACGGAGAACGGAACCGCTTCAAGATCCTTCGCATCCTCATGCTCAAGGAGATTCAGATGCCGGAGAGGATGCAGCGTGCCCATTGTCGTTCCCTCCTGAGGCTCGAGTGACGTTGACTGTGCGGTCATAGGTGCAACTGATTCGGGGATCAGGAGACTCGCGGACAGCTGTGGAGCTAACATCGTCTTAGGCAATACCGGAGAGGATGGCGGCACATAGGTAGGAAGCGATGTGACCGAATTTGGAATCTTCGGCTTCGGGGTCTGGAAGGACGCTCTCGGAATCGTCTGCGATACAGGAGATTTCGAAGCCTCTTGCATTTGCTTGCGAAGCGGAACAAACACCCTCTCATTCACCTCTTGAATAATCTGCTCCGCAGTGGCCTGATCAAGACCCGCATCATTCTTGAGCGCCTCTGTAAACTGGACAGGATCCTGCAAGCCTATGAGCAAGAGCAAGATTTCATGTTCTACTACCCCTGCCTGATCGACATGGAGCGTATGCTTACTCATTATGTCTTTCGCTGCGCGTAGCGCATCTCCGCGCGCGATGAATGCGCGTATCACTGGTGGCAGATCCTTCGCTATCTCCTGAATATCTGTCTCTAGAGTGTCATTCGAGTCCATACGTGAGCGTTAATGGCTACCCCCTCCCCCACCGGCCTTATCGCCACCACTACTGCCGGCTTCTTCCTTCTTCGTTGCTTTCTCGAGCATCTCGAACAGCTTATCCGAATCCTTTTCAGACTTCGACTTCTTTGCACTCTTAACGATATTCTCTGCTGACTTCCTGTTCGCGTGCATGATGACACCAGGACCCCACGTGAGCTCTTTAGCATACTGCATCTGTGGGCGCCGTTCGATTTCAGCTGTTGCAGCCTTGATATTATCGAGTGTCTCCTTCTGTAATCCTTCCAATGCCTTACGTTGTGTTTGTTGTCGTTCTCGCATCTCGCTTAGGAAGTCATTCTGGTTCTTGAGCGTGAGTTCCGCCTCCGCGAGTTCTTGCTTATCCTTTTCTGTCCGCGTTTGCTGTGCGCGAGCTCTCAGTTCCGCGATTCGCGCAAGCTGCTGCTTTCGCTCCTTTTCATACGACTGACGTTCAGCTGCATGTGCCGCGTCCATGTTTGCAAGTTCGGTTGTATGAACCTTCTTCTGCTCTTTCTCTCGCTCATCCCATTCCTCCTTCTCTGCCTTCTCGCGAGCCGTCATTCCGAGCGTCTTCGCGTAAGCTTCATGCGCCTTGATAGCTTTCTTCTCGCTTTCGTAATAGCCACCCTTCTGAGCCTTACCCGCATCCACTCCGATACTCTTAAACGCACCCGTCGCACGAAAATCGAAGCTTGATTTCACGCCCTTTTCCAATGCGCCGCCCACGCTGCGACCGAGTACCGGCACGCGCGCGAGCCTCGAGTTCCTCCACCTACGATTCGCTACCGTTAGGCCCCTGCCCACTGTCTGTCGCATTGTTGCGGCTGTAAGACCGAACGAGGCTGCGCCGCCCATCTTGATTGCCCATCCGGCGCCGAACGCGGAAAGACGTTTCGAGGCGATTGTGACGACAAGCAGGAGACCCATCGCGACGAGGAAGGAAAGGACGAGCGAAGCGAATCCGGAAAGATCACCGGTCAAGAAACCATCCCAGAGGCCGCTTATGCTCTGGCCACTCGTATTTACACCGAAGCCAGCGAGGAAATTTGCGTCGGTGATGACCGCGAGCGCCACGTATAAGAGCAGGAGGAGCACGGGCGCGGTTATGGTCTGCTCAAAAAGTTTACTCCACCACGCACTCGCAGTTTTCGAGAGCTTCGGCACCGCGAGTCCGGCGAATCCTACTGGCGCAACAATGATGAGCAAAATAAGTATCACGAACCGCGCGATGAGTATGAACGCAAGCGAGAACATGACGAACGCCGCGATAAGGAAGAGGAGGATACCGAGGAACCCGATATACCAGGCTGAATTCGGATTCAGAATCGATTGGCCTTGGGACCCGGTCGAATACTTTTGGTCGAGCGCGCCGCCGTAAATAGCCGCGAGCCCGAGTTGCTGCATAATGCGATTGCTAATGCCTTCCTCATGAATAGCTGTCGTTATGCTTTTGTGCGATTGATTCATTATTTGCTGCGGTGTAAGCACCTGTCCGCCGTTAATCTGTGCATAGAATTCGGTCGCGAACAGATTACCGACGTCAATCACCGCTTCGGATATGAAGAGCGAGAAATTAAGAAACACGGCCGCTATGAGAAGTATCGGGATCATTTTCTTCCCGCCGTAGGACTGCACGCCAAGCATCACCTCGATGCCCACCGCGAGGAAGCCGAAAATAAGCACGATATTCCCGATATCGCGGAAGATCTGCCACACAACGCCGATGGCCGAGATCCCGTTCGCATTGTGGTTTCCGAGAAACGCTCCAGCGTGCACGACCGTATAGTAAGTCGCATAATCGAGCGTCAGCGCTGCAACGCCGAGGAGCCAGGCGAAGAGCCCCATGATCTCCGACATGATGTACCCATAAGTGCTCGTATCGGTCGTGAATGTATGAATCGATGTCGGATTATCCGGAGCGGACGAAGGGTTGACCGAAACCGGAATGGACTGCGAACCTTGCGCGGATATTGTGTACGAGCCGTCGCTATTCTGTGTCGAATTGTAGCTCGTCGGCGCCTCGAGATTGCTCGTGTAGGATGAGAGCGAACTGGGTGCGGTGATCGTGCCCGAACTCGAAGTGAACTGGTTGGCTGCGTGCGTGAGCGGGACACCGACAGAAAGTCCGATGAGACAGAGCGCGCTAAAGATGAGCGTAGAGCGTTTCATGTCAGCCGCCAAAGGAAGGCGCGATGCACGCGCTCAAGAGCGTATTCGCGTTCCTCGTTATGAGGTTCATCTGATCGATGGTCGATCCTCCCGAGACCGTGAGTGAGCCGGGCGGTGTAGAGGTCGCAAGCGCGAGGACGGTGGATGCCTGCTCGGCGTTCGCCACGTCGGCCGTCGAGGGCGGCATGTTTTGAAGCGCCAGGAGATCAGCAGTGAGCGCGCCCGAGGCACCAGCCACGGTCGAGCCTTGCTCGGCCTGAATCTTCGCGATCATGGAGTTTGCATTCGAAACCGTGGTCGCAGCTTGCGCGACATGTGCGAGTACCGGATCAACCTCTGACTGAAGCGCACCCTGTGCAAGATTCGCCGCAGCGGCACACCCGCTTGAGAGCTGTCCGAGCGCGGTGCTCGCCGCCTGTGCCGCATTCCCAATGGTATTCCAGTCGCTCTGGTACGTATTCACTTGATTCTCGAAGTTCGCGAGCTGGGACTGGCTCACCGTATTCTGATTTACGCTCGATGGCGTCGCGCCGAGATACCCGCTCTGGTTTGCGTACTGCGCGAGCGCGGACTGCGCACCGGAGGAGGAGGGCGCGGCGACGCCAGCAAGCCCTCCTGATCCGCTTCCGCCTCCGAGCAGGTTGGATGCGAAATTAATCGTATTCATGACGGTCGCGATGCTGCCCATAATGGAATTGATTTCAGGACCGACCTCATTGCCAAACGAGGTGACCTTCTGCCAATTGAGGCCGAGCGCCTGATTGAGTTCGCTGCTGATCACTGAACCCGGCGTCTTGATGATGCCGGGCTTCCCGTCCGATTGCATGCAGGTCTGTCCGGCTTGCGGTGATACATAGCCCTGCCCTGCCGCGCCTGTGACCGCCACTTGCTGGACGCCATCGCTGCTCGCACCAGAACCACTTGAACCGCTAGCGCCGCACCACGAGAGGAAACCGTTCCCCCAATTGAGCTCTTGCAGCTGCGCGTCGGTAGCATTCACGACAAGCGAAGAGAGCTCGGCCTGCGCTTGGAAGTTGAGAAGGAACGGGTTGTTCTGCGGCTCCGTCGTGAGTGCGAACCATGCCGCCGTTCCTCCCTGAGACCAGTCACCAGCGAGAAAAGCGTTCTCGTTGGGAGAGACGGCACTAAGCGTGCATTGATTCGCCGCAAAGAAACCGCGCAGGCTCGTTTGCTGCAAGTAGTTTTGCGCGAGCGATGCGCTGATCGAGGATCCAAATGGTGAATTCGAATCCGCATTGAACTGATTAACGAACGCGAGCGCCTGGGTATCGCTGACGGAACGCTGGAATCCGCGCACGTCCTGCACGAATTGCGGCGCGCCCGTTCCATTGGTCTGTCCGGCGACGAATTTGAGCACCCCGGCGGTTATGGATTTAACGAGATTGCCAGATTCGATGAATGCAAGTGGTTCAAGCACATACTTGTCTATGACGAGGGACGCGGAAGAGGCAGCCTGCGCGACCGTGGCGACTGAGGTAATTGAGTTCTTGACGAAGTTGAAGGCATCGAACACAGGGAATCCTCCCGCACGCGCCGGGCGAGGCGCGACGAGCAGCGGCACCGGTGCGCAGAGGACTACGACGAGTGCAAGCGCAACGAGCTTTCGCGGAAAAGTCTTCATAGCGTCGTCGTGCTAGCGGCTTGCGCCGCTGCGATCTGACTCATGAGGTTCACAAACTCCGCACCGGGTGCGCCTGCCGCCAAGGTCACGTTCTCCGCATGATAGACATTACTTATGCCAATGAACGCATTCCCGAGATCCGCTACATACTGCGGGTAAAGCTGGAGCGCGAGCATCGTCACCACGGGATCCGTTTCCGCTTTCGTGAGGTCACGCACCACGCCGCTCATATGCATGAGTGCATCCACGAGAGCGAGATCCTGCTGCGCAAGGTCCTGCGGCACCGGCAGCGCCGCGAGGCCTTCAGCGGTATCGCGGTAGCGGTTGGCGATGGAAACGATATGCGCGTTCGCGTTCGAATCCCCTTTGAGGGCGAGGGCGAGGTACGCAAGTTCGCCCTTGCTCGCATCCGCCTGACGAGCCGCGAACACCGCTTCTGCGCTCGCCGCGAAGGTGCGTAGCGCCGCGGGACCTGAACCGCTTACTACGAGATCGCTAAGGCTCTTGAACGGGGGGGTCGCCTGCGCAGCGGTTGCAAGATCGCTCAAGGTCTGCTGCGCGATCGCGTTCAATTGCGATTGCGAGAGCGGCTGCCCGCCATTCTGCTCCTTCGCATTCAGATACTGGGTAAGGAAGTCTTTCGCGAAAACATCCGTGAGGGTGCCGCTTGCGGGAGCCGGACCGAGCGACGGATCAAGGGGCACCGTCGTTTCACTCGTCGAAGTCGCGCTCGGCAGATCGACGATCGCCTTCGGCACGATGAGCCCCTTTGCGACCGCCTCTCCATCGGTCATGCCAAGGTGGAAGTAGT
This sequence comes from Candidatus Kaiserbacteria bacterium, assembly GCA_027451665.1. Classification (GTDB taxonomy): domain Bacteria; phylum Patescibacteriota; class Minisyncoccia; order Phycocordibacterales; family Phycocordibacteraceae; genus C7867-001. The sequence goes on along the minus strand of DAIDIW010000001.1, from coordinate 76,865 downwards.
CGGTAGTCGTCGCATCGACGGGGATGCCGTACAGGACCTTCTCCCAGTCAGGCAATCCGTCGCCGTTAGAATCTTTCGTCGCGAGTTGCGCGAGCAGCTGCGATTCCGTAGAAGCTTGCGCTACCGGGGGATTCGCGACGCCCTCTGCAAGCATGTAGGCACCGACAACGAGCGCAATCGAGAAAAGAGATGCGACGGATACGCGCCAATTCCGTAGTATCGGCCCCATAGTACCTTAAAAGTATACCCCGCCGCGTACACGCGCGGATGGCATTTCACAGACAAAAACTGTATAACTCCGCGCGTTCACGCGCCCGCAAGCGCGAGCCAGGCATCGAGCGGGAGATCCTCGGCACGAGCGTTCATAGGTATGCCGTGGGACGCAAGCGTATCCCGCCCGAGGAGGCCGGCTTCCTGCAGGTTTGAAGCGAGCAGCTTGCGCTTATGGGAGAACCCAGCATGTATGAGTGCGAAGAATCGCGCCTCCTGCGCAGGTGTATCGAACGCATCGCGCGAGATATGCGTGATCGTGAGCACCGCCGAATCCACTTTGGGCGAAGGCTTGAACGCGCCTCTCGGGACCGTGAAGGCGTACCGCGGTGTACCGAAGGCTTTCACCGACAGCGAGAGGACGCTCCCCTTCTTCGACCGTGCGATCCGCTCAGCTACTTCCTTCTGTACGAGGAAGGTGATGGACTCCGGCTGCATACGCGCCTCGAGGAAACGCCGCATGAGCTCGCCCGTCAGGTAGTACGGTATGTTGGCTACGATCTTATAGGGACCGGAGAAATGCTCCGTCGGATCAAACGCGCGGATATCGCCTTCTATGAGCACGAACTTCCCTTCCTCCCGCTCGCACGCGAACGTTTCCGCGAGTGATGCCGCGAGCTCGCGGTCCGCCTCGACCGCTATCACCTTCGCGACGTGCGCGAGCAGGACGCGCGTGAGCATACCTGTTCCGGGACCGATCTCGAGCACCGCATCGCTATCGGTAAGGCCGGCCGCACCGGCGATACGCGCCGCCGTGGCCTCGTGCATGAGGAAATTCTGGCCGAGTGATTTCTTAGCGCGTACCATGATAGGGATACACTATCGGGACTTTCGCCTTCGCGCTATCCGCCCGCTCAGTAATCGATGACCGATTCTCCGTCATCCTCGTCATACACGACGAGCGAACGATCTACGTCCGCAAGGAACGAGGAAGGCTCTGAGAGAAGGTCGCTGCCGTAAATCTTCCGCATGCGCGCAAGCGAGAGATAGAGCCGTTCTTTGGCGCGCGTCACCGCGACGTAGAAGAGCCGACGCTCTTCCTCCTCGTCTCGTTCTCCTTCGCCCATGCCCTCGTGCGGGAATAAACCCTCTTCCATGCCGGATACGAACACCGCCTCGAATTCGAGCCCCTTCGCCGCATGCACAGTCATGAGCGTCACGCCGCGCTTTTCGGTGCGATCGATCTCGTCCTGGTCGCTCGAGAGCGCCGCTTCCGCAAGAAAATTCGCAATGCCTTCCTTCCCCGGGAGACCGTCATAGCGCACCGCAACGCTCGCAAGCTCTTCCACGTTCTCAAAGCGTTCGCGGTCCTCCTCGCTACCCTCCTCGAAGAGCGCGCGGCGCATACCGCTCTTGTCGATGGCGAGTTTTACAAACTCGCTCGGGATGAGCGTCTCAGCGGCACGCGCGAGCTCGCGCACGATCCCCTCGAAGAGCTCGACCTTCTTCGACTCCGCGTTCTTCAGCTGATCGCGCTGCCCGGCGGCGAGCTTGGCTAAGGTCACCTTGCCAATGCCCCGAGGCGGGCTACTTGCCGCGCGCACCTTGTCCGTTTCACGTGAGGAATCGAGCGCGAGCCGAATCCACGCGAGCATATCCTTCACCTCCTTACGATCGAAATAGCGCGTGCCGAGGAGCTTGTAGGGCACGCCTTCGCGCAAGAACCCCTCCTCGAGGACGCGCGATTGGACATTCGTGCGGTAGAGGATTGCGATCTCCTCAGGCTCGGTGCCCACGCGCAAGAGTCCCTTAATCTTCCGCGCAATCCAGCGCGCCTCGCCCTCTGCATTCTGTGCCGCATGTATGACGATGGGTTCGCCTTCGCCGTTCTCCGTCGTCGAATGCTTCTCCTTACGGCGTGTGTTCCGCTCGATGATCGCATTCGCTGCCTCTACAAGGTTCTTCGTTGAACGGTAGTTCTGTTCAAGGACGATGGTCTGCGCATCAGGATATTGCTTCTCGAACTCAAGAAGGTTCTCAATGGTAGCGCCGCGCCAGGTGTAGATGGTCTGATCGATATCGCCGACGACGAACAGGTTTCGATGAGCGGCGGAAAGAAGGTTCGCGAGCCGTCCCTGGAGCGCATTCGTATCCTGATACTCGTCGATATGGATGTACTGCCAGCGCTGCTGCGCCGCGGCGAGAATGTCGGGGTGTTCCTCAAGAAGGCGGACCGGCCGCACGATGAGATCGTCAAAATCGAGCGCCTTTTCTTCCGCAAGCGCCTTCTCATAGGCCTGCCAGGCTTCAGCGACGATGCGCGAACCAAAGCTCGAGCGCGCCTGCTTCTCGTAGAATTCTCGCGCGGAGAGTCCCGCGCCTTTCGCACGGCTGATGCGCCCCATAACTGCGCGCGGCGAGAGCTCCTTCGTCGACACGTCGAGTTTCTTGAGCGCGGTCGCAATGAGCTTCTCCGAATCATCTCGGTCATAGACGCTGAAGTAGCGCGGGATGCCCATCACCGAGCCATAGGACTCGAGCAGTTCACGGCCGAGGCCATGGAACGTAGCGACGAACGGCAACCCCGACGCCGCACTCCTTCCGCGCGGCTCCTCCGCTCCGGCACCGAGCATGACCCGGATGCGCTCCCGCATCTCCCGCGCCGCCTTGTTCGTGAACGTAACTGCGAGGATTGATTCCGGCGATGTTCCTTCGAGGATGAGCTGATATACCCGCGCCGTAAGCACGCGCGTCTTTCCGGCGCCAGCGCCGGCGAGGACCGAGACCGGCCCGGCACACGCGAGCACCGCTCGCCGCTGCGCGTCATTCAATCCCTCAAGATGCTTCACCGGTGAAATATACCGTACGCAGCACTATCCCCAGAACGGGACGGCCCGACGTGCCTCTGAAGACTTGCCATGGGGCACTCGACGTGTCTTTATCTCCATCTCCACACCCCGAGCGTTCGTGCATTGACCCGGGGGCGATCTTGGCTATACTTGCCCGTATCGGCTGTAACGGAAGTATGAAAGAAATGGCTTAGATACGCCATTTTTGTAACAAAGAGCTTGGAAATACCCCGCGCCCCAAGGCGCATTTCAGGTTCATTCGGAAGCACGACAGAATACCCTTCCCTTCGCTTATAAAGACCCCTGATCAGCGTTCCGAGGAAAGTTCGACCAACCCTCTTCGGAATCCCTATAAAGTGCTTGAGCAAGTGGCGATACTCCTCGTCGGCTTTGCGGTTATAGCGCTCGCGACGGCATTTTTACCGAACCGCGCCGATGCCTTTTGGCCCTTCTCTTTAAACGCTGACGCAGCGTCGAGCGGCGTCATCCCGAGCGCATCGACCCCGGCGCTCGTAGCACCCACCAATGCCGACGTGAACGCGGGAGCGACCCTCGCGCTCGCAACGGACGATTCCGCTCTCATAGGGTACGGCAGCCCTTCGGGCAGTATCCCGGACGTCATAGCGGTTCCTCCCACTGACCAGATTTCAGTATACGTAGTGCGACCGGGCGATACGCTTTCCCAGATAGCCGACATGTACGGAGTTTCAGTGAATACCATTGTCTGGGCTAACGATCTTAAGAACACCCGCGACGTGCATCCTGGCGATACGCTCATCATCCTCCCGATCTCAGGCATCGAGCACACGGTGGTCGCCGGCGACACGCTCGCGAGCCTTGCGAAACGCTATGGCGCGGACGCGAACGAGATTGCGCAGTATAACGGGCTCGACGCCTCGGCGCCGCTTGTCGCCGGCTCGACGATCATTATCCCCGGCGGCGAACTCGCAGCGCCTGCGGCGGTTTTTGCGACCGGACACTTGCGCGTAAGGAGCGGCAAGGCACCTGCCGAACCGTACCTTGGCGGTTCCGGTCCGATGTACGCTTCCTATTACCTGAGCCCGATTGCGGGGGGCATACTCACCCAGGGACTCCACGGCTGGAATGCGGTCGACATCGGCGCAGCGCGCGGCACGCCGATCCATGCCGCGGCTGCCGGCACGGTCCTCATCGCCCGCGATAACGGCGGCTGGAATGGCGGTTACGGAAATTACGTCGTGTTGAAGCACGGCAACGGCACGGAGACGCTCTACGCACACATGTCGGCGCCTGCGGTGCGCCCCGGAGAGATCGTCGCTCAAGGACAGGTCATCGGCTATGTAGGCATGACGGGAGAGACCACGGGTCCGCACGTACACTTCGAAATACGCGGCGCGGAAAACCTTTTTGCAGCCACCTGCAAGGTCGGCGAAACAGTTTCTGGTTACTCCTGCAAGTAACGCACATTCTCATACGAGCCCAAAGAAAACCTTCGGGCGACACGCGACGCTTGGAAGAAATGCTCTGACTCAACCGTGCCGCGCGTCGCCTTGGGATACCACCTATGTGCGCAGGTGCGCGCGGCAAGTCGGGGCCGCAGGGTCAGCCGCGAGCCGAGCCTCCTCGATTGGCTCGCCGCAAACCGTGCATGTTCCGTAGGTGCCAGTAGCGATCCGCCCGAGCGCGGCGAGGACTGCACCGTACCGGGCTTCGAGATCGTTCAGGATTGCTGCATTCTGTTCGTGCTCAACCACGACATCCGCCTGATCCACCAAGTCCGCTTCTCCGCGATCTTCCGTTGCCGCTACTTCCCAGTCATTTGGTACCGCCGGATTCCGCTGTCCCACGCTTTCCATGCGTGATTCGAGCCGCGCCTTCTCCTCTTCGAGGTGGTCCTTATAAACGGATGTGTTCATGCCAGAAAATATATCAGATGTCCCGACATCTTCCGTAAAGGATTATTTCTTCGTGTTCGCGAGCCGGTCCAGGATCTCTGTGAAGGCAGCCCCGTCGCGAGCGATGACGAGCGTATGCTGATCCCAATACCCATAGACGATGCGCGTACGGCCCTGCGCATCAAGATAGGCGCGCACATCGTGATTATCAATCGTCATATCTTCAAATCCCTGCGCGGCAGAAGTACTCGTGCTCGTGGTGGTAGCGATACTAGCAGTGGTAGTGGTAGCCGTGCTCGTTGCCTGCGCGATAGATTCCGCAAAGGGGGGATAAAGCGCGCCAAGCGCATTTAGCAACTTCGGTTCCCATGCGAGCATACCGGCAAAGGTCTCGCTATATGAGTCTACTGAAAGTATGAAGAATGGGGATTGCGCACCATTCACGTTCACAACGCCAGCCATGCTGCCGGCGGCATTCAGATTACGGGTGAGCGTCCCGGGCGTCGAAAGATCGAGCGCGCCGAAGATGCTCTCAGTCGTCGAAGCTGACGCAGGAAAATGCAGAAAGCGCACGGTACCGTCCTTAAGCGGCATCGTAACCGACTGCTCGATCGCTTGTGCAAGCGCGGCCCCAGAGCCTGTGACCGTCTGCGCCGTGTCAACGAATATCGGGGAGGTTACTGCTGGCGCAAGAATGACCGGTGCGTGAATCGATGCGTATCGCGCATATCCCCAATACGCGCCAGCCCCGCCAAGAATGAGCAGCACGATGCCGAGGCTGATATAGAGGGCATTCCCGCGCGAAGATTGCTTCCGAGCGAACGGCGCGAAATTCGCGTCCTGTTCCGCGGCGAGGACTGTGGCCGTTGACGCACGCGTATCACGCATATGGTCGCTGAAGTCACCGCGGTATGTATGTATAGGAGAGGGACCTGCCGGCATCGGCGGGGGCGGAGGCGCAGGAGTCTCCGGGACGACGGGAGCCGACGGCTCGAGTTCGGCCGGCAACACGGAACCTTCTATGAGCCTCGCGCGCGGCGTAAGCACGTCGATCGGTTCCGGCTCTTTGGGTTCCGACGCCGGCGTAAGAGGCGGGACGGCCACCGGTGGTGGAGATGCGGAAACGGAAGGTGATGGTGAGGGAAGAGACGCGGAACGAACCACCGTCGGTTCGTTCACTTCGGGCTCGCGAGTCTCCTGCGCATGGTCAGCAAAGGGGACGAGATCGGGACGTTTCCCCGCTTTCACCGTTTCCATATCCGCCGCGAACGTGCGGATGAACCGCACGGGAGTATTCCCGCTCGGACGTTCCTCTTCAGCCGCCAAATGCGGCGGGCGTGCTGTATCCGCCATTTCGTCCAGTGTAACGCATGCAGCGCGGAGCGCAGCACGTCTATGAACACGCGCGGCCCCTTTCGGGGCCGCGCGTGTCGCGTCCGCTATCGGGAACGGATCGTAAACCGTTTTGGATCGTCGCACATGTCCGTGAACGCGTGTGCCGCTTCTTTCAGCTTGCCCGAAGAGGACTTGCCGAAGGATATTATCTCCACCTGGCAACCTTCGTTTAGGTCCAGGTACTGGATAAGCGGAACGAAGTCACCGTCGCCTGTCACGAGTACGACCGTGTCGAGCTTGGGCGCAAGCTTTACGGCATCAATTGCGAGCCCGACATCCCAGTCGGCCTTCTTCGCGCCGTCGGCAAAAATCTGGAGATCCTTTACCTTGGTCTCGATGCCCATCTTTGTGAGCGCATCGAAGAAATTCTTTTCATCGCCCGCCTCGGTCTTAATGACATAGGCAATTGCGCGCACCAATATACGGCCGCCAACGGCCTCTTCGAGGATATTCGCAAAATTCACACGCGCTTTATACAGATGCTTTGCGCTGTGATAGAGATTCTGTGTGTCAATGAAGACCCCTACCCGCTGCGCCGGATGCTTAATAACTGCCATAAAATAAATCGTTTAGAGCTTTGTAATAAAATTGCAGGCGGAAGGAGCGCAATGACCTACGAAAAATGCCTGCGCAGCATAAGCCGCTTAGTACATGCTACCACTCTACGGATGCTGGACGCTCGTCTCTTAGCCAAACGGCGCGAGCTAAGCTTTGTTTACTTCTTGAGGCCGAGCTTCTTCACTACCGCGTTGTACTTGCGCTTGTCGTTGTTCTCGAGGTACCGCAGATGCGAGCGGCGATCTGCCACCATCTGCAGGAGTCCGCGACGCGAATGGAAATCCTTCGGATTATGCTTAAGGTGCTTCGCCAGTTCGTCGATCTGCTTGGAAAGCAGCGCGACCTGAACCTCCGGAGAGCCGGTGTCCGTATCGTGACGAGCGGAATCCTTGATTACCGCAGCCTTTTTCTTAGTGGTAAGCATGTAAGGGGAACCTTACCACACCTTGCCAAATCGCGCAAGTGTGACGGAGTCTCCAGAATGGGAGCACGGCACCCCGACTCGCACCCCGCCGCAGGCACCGAAGTGCGCACAATATGAGTGCTATCCTATCCTCAATGGACGCCGAGACCGCCAAACGCCAGTTCCTCGAATACATCGAGATCGAACGCGGGCGCGCGGTAAAGACGGTCGAGAATTACGACCGATATCTCACGCGCTATTTCGCGCAGATGGAGATACGGAAAGTCGCCGACATCTCCGAGCAGAGCATCCGCGACTTCCGCATGTGGTTGAACCGCCAGCCTGGCAGCGGACGGGACTCTATGAAGCGGCGTACCCAGAACTACTACATGATTGCGCTACGTGCGTTCCTCAAATTCCTCCGGAAGCGCAGTATCGAGTGCATCTCCCCTGAGCGCATCGAGCTCGCAAAGCTCCCTGAGCGCCAGCTCGACCTCATCTCCCCTTCCGAGCTCGCGCGTCTTATTCGTGCCCCCGCAGAGGCGTTCGTAAAGGAGAAGGACGAATGGAAACGGCTCAGCTATTTGCGTGATAAGGCCATTCTCGAGCTCCTCTTTTCTACGGGACTGCGCGTCTCCGAGCTCTGTGGCCTCGATAACGACCTCGACCTCTCTCGTGATGATCTATCGGTTCGCGGCAAGGGCGAGAAGGTGCGCGTCGTGTTCGTTTCCGACGCTGCCAAAGATGCCGTGCGCGCGTACCTCAAGGCGCGCAAGGATATGGAAGAAGCGCTCTTTGTGGATGGCCGCCCCAAGCACCCCCATCGCATCGCGCCAAGGGACATCCAGCGCCATATAAAGAAATACGCGGCTATGGCCGGCATTACAAAGAAAGTGACGCCCCACGTCCTGCGCCACTCCTTCGCGACTGATCTCCTTTCGAACGGGGCCGATATCCGCTCGGTGCAACAGCTCTTAGGACACGCCTCGATCAACACGACGCAGATCTATACGCATGTAACGGATGCCCATTTACGAGAAGTGCACAAGAGATTCCATTCACGTTCGGACTGACGCGGCGCATGCGTCGCACTACTCGGGCCCTTTTCAGCCCTGCGCTAGAATACACGCATGAGAATCGTTTCCTGGAACGTAAACGGCATCCGGGCGGTCTGCAAGAAAGGAGACTTCGAGCCTATGTTGAAGAAGCTCCGACCTGACATCGTCTGTCTTCAGGAGACCAAGGCGGAGCAGCATCAGTCTCCTATCGACCTGCCTGAGTACGAGGAATTCTGGAATTCCGCCAAGAAGAAGGGCTACAGCGGTACGGCCATCTTTTACAAGGGTACGCCTCAGAATGTCCTTTACGGGATTCCTAACGATCTTGCTAAGGCATACAAGCTTGCAGACGACGGCTACGGGGACTTGAACGAGGAGGGTCGCGTCATCGCGCTCGACACCGGGAAGCTCTGGGTGGTGTCCGTCTACACTCCGAATTCCAAGGGAGACCTTTCTCGCCTTCCCTTACGCCACAAACAATGGGATCCTGCATTCCTGGCCTATATGAAGCAGCTCGAGGAGGAGAAACCCGTTATTTTCTGCGGCGATCTGAACGTCGCTCACCACCCTATCGATCTCGCACACCCTAAGCAGAATGAGGGCGAACACGGCTACACGAAGGAAGAACGCGAGGGAGCTGACAACATAGAAGCGGCAGGATTCATCGATACATTCCGCCATTTCCATCCGGATGAGCCCAAGAAGTACACTTGGTGGACGCACTGGCAGCATGCGCGCGAACGCAACGTCGGCTGGCGCATCGACTACATCTTCGCAAGCAAACGACTTGAAAAGCATCTTTCAGATGCAAATATCCACCCAGAAATCATGGGCTCAGACCACTGTCCTGTCTCGCTTGATATCGCTTAAAGGACCTAAAGGACAATATCCACAGGCGCCGTATTTACTTTGTCTTTTATACGAGTATCCTACGTGAAGGAGGAGAGATGAGTCCGGCCCTTCGGACGCCTCTCTTTCGAGTTGTACCTTCTAGCACATTCCGATCCGTATCTTCTCTGTTTGCGAACCTGCTAACGGTCCTCGCGGCGTATCCGCTCTTACCAAGATGAGTCAGGATTCGTCTTACAGTGAAGCACATCCAAGAGACCGCCCCATTTCTCCTGGCCTAGGCATCAATCAAAGCCCCCGCTCTTTACCGCCTAGCCAACCCGTGGGCGGTCTTCTTACATTTTTATATATGTTTCACATATTACTGTTACACGAGAAACGCCGTGGATACCTATCCATGACGTTTCTCGTGTAACATCTCGCTTCAGCAGACGTGGTGCTTCTCCATGATTTGACGCACCTCCTCATCTTCCTTTGCTTCCCTGGCCTTCTTGCCAGCCTCTCCGAGTTTCTTAAGCTCAGTTTCCGGAAGCTTTAGAAGTTCTTCTGTTCGGTTGTCGAGGTAGTCCTCCGTGTTCCGCTGCGGATCATCGAGCACTTCCTCTAGGAGCGCATGGAGCAGGAAACCGATCTTCGGTCCAGGTTTCTCGTCGAACTTTTCAATGATGCGGCTTCCGTCGGTCTTAAGCATCGCCACGGAAATCGGGTCTCGGAGCGCCTGATCGACCATCGCCATGTACTTTCGGAGGCGGAAGGGCTGCTCTTTCGGACGTCCCGTACCTATGCGGTCGCAGACCCGGAGCTTCAGCAGATCGCTTATATTCTCTGTACCGACATTTGTGATGATGCGGCGGACAGCTGAGAGCGTAACCTGGTCGGGATCAGAGAAGAACATATGCCAGCGGACCAGCTTCGTCACCTTCTCAATGGTTTCTCGTGAAAAGTGAAGTTCCTCAAGCGCCTTTTTTGTTACACGTGAACCAACAACGTCATGCCCATGGAATGTCCAGTCTTTCTTCTCATCAGACCAGCGACGCGTCTCGGGCTTCGAGATATCGTGATACAGACCCGCAAGACGGACGTCGAAGCCCCACCCCTTATCCGCAGCATGCTGCATCGTCCGAAGATTGTGCTCGAAGACATCGTAAGAATGCGCTTGGTTTTGCTCGATGCCGATGCCGCGAATGAGATCCGGAACGATATATTCCAGAATATTTAACTGATTACAGAGCAGGAGAGCCTCCATAGGCCGATCTGATTTAAGTATCCTGACAAGCTCATCCCGTATTCTTTCACGTGAAACGTGTCGAAGATACTTACTGTTCTGATGTATTGCCGTTGCCGTTACCCCATCAATGCCGAACCCGAGCTCAGCCACGAGACGTACGGCGCGTATCATACGCAACGCGTCTTCATTGAAGCGCTCATCAGGATCGCCGACCGTGCGGAGCATTCTGTCCTTTATGTCCTTTTGGCCCTCATACGGGTCAACGATCTGTCCTTTTGCTTCATCGAGCGCAATCGCATTCACTGTGAAATCTCGGCGTGCAAGGTCTTCAGGTAGGGAAGTGCCGAACTTGACCGTATCAGGGCGGCGACGGTCAGAATATTCTGATTCAAGGCGGTAAGGAGTGACCTCGATGATTTCCGTACGGGAGTCGGAAGACCCAGTCTTCACGCCTACGGTGCCATAGTCATTCTCATAGAAGGACTCGGGAAATACCTTCTGAATCTCATTAGGAGTAGCATTCGTGGTCACATCCCAGTCCTTTGGTTCGCGCCCGATGAGGAGGTCTCGCACGCAGCCCCCCACGAGGTACGACTCATAGCCAGCGGATCGAAGGCCGCCCGAGACTTTTGTCACCTCTTCCGGAATGCGGAATTGCATAGCGGAATCGTAGCACAGATAGGGCTACTTTCTTCCGAACTGCGTTAATATAGTACTTATATGACACCCAAGGTTCTGGAGAAGGCCTACGCAGTCGCGCTACGAAAAAAGGGCTGCAGCTATAACGAGATTTTGCAGCGAGTACCTGTTGCGCGGAGCACACTTTCCCTTTGGCTCCGCGACGTGCCGCTGTCGGAGGAAGAAAGACGCCTCCTTAAACATCGCACATCAGAAGGAGCGTTAAAGGGGCGACTAAAGGCTGCTGCCGCACACCGATCCGACAGGGAGGAGCGAGACCGGAAGATGTTTGAGGAAATGAGAACAAAGTACGCTTCTCATAAGAGCGATCCTTTCTTTGTGGCAGGAATCATCCTGTATTGGGCCGAAGGGGCGAAAAGGAGTGGGGGAGCATTCTTTTTTATGAACTCGGACGAAAATGCGCATATTCTTATGTTGGACTGGCTCGAGAAATACTTTGAGATTCCTCGGGGTGACATTGGAATACGTCTGTACGCCCGTAGGCCCGTCGCTCATGAACGAAAAGAGGAGTGGTGGGCGAAGACGCTTAATATCCCACTTTTTAATTTTAGGAAGACGGTGTTCAAGCCGGCTAGCCGTCTGGCCAAGAAGCGCCCAGATTACCGAGGTTGTCCGCGACTCGAACTGACGAGAGGTTTGAATGGAAGGAAGATGGGGTTCTTAACCGACCTCTTTCTTGAAGATTACCGAGCAAGGCAGTAGGCTTAGCTAACGCAAGCGCCCGTAGCTCAATGGATAGAGCACCTCACTTCGGATGAGGGGGTTGTGGGTTCAAGTCCTGCCGGGCGCGCAACAACGTATTGAAGGAACGTGGTATATGTGCGAATATAGGCCTCACGCGGCTATGGTTTAGTGGTAGAACGCGTCCTTGCCAAGGACGAGACAGGAGTTCGATTCTCCTTAGCCGCACCAAAGTGGAGCAGAGGGGCCTTTCCTTCGTCCACAAGGGTTCACGAGAGGATTTTGACGGGATGGCTAGTTCTATAGTGCAAAAGCGGCTCTACAAAGCCGTTTTTGCACTATAGGAAACCCATTGCATAACTGTTGATAAAAGAGTGGATATGGGGATAAAGGACAGTCCTATCGAAAGTTTTGCACGTAATTCCCAGAAATATCCACAACCTGCGCCGTTATGATTAAAGCCATGGCCCTGCCCGAAATGGACAGGAAAGTGCTCGGGACCTAGGCGAAAAGGTCGCCGTCGTGTATCTGCACAGACATGGATTCCGCATCATAGACTGGAACGTCGCACGTAAGACCGACCTCATCGCTCGGAAGGATCGGGTCCTACACTTCGTGGAGGTGAAGACGGTCACCTGTGTAGCATTCCCCGAGACGGTATCAGAGGAGGACGAGTATGACCTCCCTCGGGGAATCTGTACGAGGCGAAGATCCGCAAGGTTGCGCGGACGGCTGAGTGGTATTTGGCCGAGCACGACCTCGAGGATGAGGGCAGATCGACGGCGTGCTCGTATGGGTACACAAGGAAGACGACCGAGCGCTCGCGCGCTTCCTGCCTCAGATCGTCTGAAGCCTCGCTTTCGACTGCTCAGTCGGGGTGCGGAGAGTCGAACTCCGTCATCATCCTCCCAAAGGATGCGTACTACCGGTATACGACACCCCGACTGAACAGTCGATCCACGCTCACCAAACCTAGGATGTCCGCATACTAACAGGTCTCTCTCTTTTGAACATCGCGAGCGACGTACCGCGCCAACGCTCCCTGTTCAGGAACCGAGGCTGGCAAGCAGCACCGATTCGAGCGCCGACGCATCGCTTGCGAAGTCGGCTACTGCGGTCGTCGTCGATTCCGTAAGCAGCGATTCGAGCGGTTTTCCTGTCTCGCTCGCGAACGCCCCCCGCACATAGGACGCGGTGATTGCATCGAGCGAGCGCGAGGCGGTTGACCCAGTGATCGTGCTCGTCGTGATCGTCCCCACGAGCGCACCATCGGCTTCCGCGACGCCGCCGCCGGAAGAACCTTCTTGCGCAGCGACCGATCCGCCGAGCGAGATGACGTCGGTCGTGTCTTCATTGAACGTATACCTGTCCTTTATGCTCCCGAACACGATGGTGGGGAAGAGCGAATGCTCGATCTGATCCGCTTGCAGGAATTGTGCGCCATAGGAACCAATGACTACGGCGTCTCCGACCTGCGGGGGATAGGCAGCGAGCGGGAGGTAGGGGAAAGGCGCAGCGGCCGGCGCCTCGGTCGCACTGCCGGAAATCGCGAGGAAGGCGTAGTCATGCTCGCCGGTGCCCGACGGCGCGGCTTCGCTCAGAACTGCGGCATTTGCGTGCACCCACGCCGGCGATATGAAGGCGATCTCCGCGGTGTACGCATCCCGCGCCGGACTTCCGGTACGCACGACGCAAGAGACGCCCTGATCGGCGAGCAGGAAATACTGCGCTACATGCGCGTTCGTCAGAATGATGCCTTGAGACGAGATGATGACGCCGCTGCCGGAGATCGAATGAATCTTCGAACCCGCAGGCGCATAGCAGAGGATATTCACGAGCGCGTTGCGTAATTCCGAGGCTACCGCGTTCAGTGCTGTGTTTGGAGAGAGCGGCACGGAGGACTGAAGAGGAGCAGGCGCAGGCCCTTCGGCCGTTGCGAGCGACGCCGACGCATGCCTCACAGGCTCCGCTGGCGGCGTTTCATGCTTAATCTTCGGTGCCGAGGTCGCTGTTTCGGAGGAAGACGACGCGAATGGAGGAAGATGGGCGACCGGCAATGAGAAGCGCGGGACCACCACGACCGTTGAAAAGACGTGCGACGTAGACGGCGCAGCCGTGCGCAGGGACACCCGACTCGACACCATCGCAAGCACGACGATCATCGCGAGCACGGCGAGGCCCCCGAGATACGGTGTAAAGCGTTCCATGCCGGTAACGCTAGCGCACATTCGTGGAAAATTCACGCGAAGGCCGTTACGAAAGCCGCGCATTCCGTGGTATCCTCGCCTCTATCGCGGGCGTCGTATAACGGCTATTATGGTTGCCTTCCAAGCAACAGACGCGGGTCCGACTCCCGCCGCCCGCACCCAACCACAGCCCATCTCTATTCACGTGAAAGACGGTACTTCCGGTTTCCGTCGAGAGGCGTACCATGGCGCTCATGGAGCCGCTCGCGTCACGTATCCGCCCCCGGACGTTCGACGAAGTTGTCGGGCAAAGTCATCTGGTAGGTGCGGGAAAGCCGCTGCGTATCGCTCTCGAGAAGAAGCACCTCTTCTCGTTCATATTGTGGGGGCCTCCGGGCACGGGAAAGACGACCATCGCGCGCATCTATGCGGAGGCGCTCGACGCGGAGTTTCATGAGCTCTCCGCCGTTTCGGCGGGGAAGGACGAGATCCGCAAAATCGTAGAGAAGGGCCGGCCGACCACGCACGAGGAACGAGAACGGATAAATAAAGCGCAAGGAACGCTACTCGGCCCTGGCCCCTCGCCCCGCGAAGCTCGAGAAACCAAACCTAAGGTTTTGTTTCTCGACGAGCTGCATCGGTTCAACAAAGCGCAGCAGGATTTCTTATTGCCGTATGTCGAGAGCGGGGAACTTACGCTCATTGGCGCGACCACGGAGAATCCTTCGTTTGAGGTCATTCCGGCGCTTCTCTCGCGCTGCCGCGTGTTCGTGCTCGAGCCGCTTTCGGATGATGAACTAACGCAAATCATAAGACGCGCCGACGGCGAGATGAGCGAGACAGCGATCGCCTGGCTCGTGGGATACGCGAATGGCGACGCCCGCAAGGCGCTCGGTATCATTGACGGCGCTCGAACGCTCTACGGGGAAGTGAACGAGGAGACGCTCTCGAAGGCGCTCGAAAGCCCGCATCTGCGCTATGACAAGAAGGGCGAGGAGCACTATGACACCATAAGCGCGTTCATAAAGTCCATGCGCGCGTCGCAACCGGATGCGGCGCTTTATTACCTTGCGCGCATGGTCGAAGCCGGGGAGGATCCTCTCTATATCGCGCGCCGGATGGTGGTGTTCGCGAGCGAGGATGTGGGTCTCGCCGATCCGGTAGCCCTGCAGATCGCGAACGGCGTGTTTCGCGCATGCGAGACTATTGGCTACCCTGAATGCGCGATAAACCTCTCTCATGGCGCGGCGTACCTCGCGTGCGCACAGAAATCACGCGAGAGCTACGACGCATACCAGGAGGCGATGGGTGACGTGAAAGAGCACGGCAATCTGCCTATCCCAATGAAAGTAAGGAACGCGCCGACGAAGCTCATGAAGGAGCTCGGCTTCCATAAAGGCTATTCGTTCTACGAAAAGGACTCCTATCTCCCCGACAAACTGAAGAAACTCAAGCGGAAATACCTCGGATAACGAAAACCGCGCCGCCGAGCGCCGCGGTTTTCGTTATGAGGGGCAGCGCCTTATTTGACCGCGTCCTTCAAGGCCTTCGCCGGGCGGAATTTTGCCGTGCGAGTGGCCGGAATACGGATGGTCTCACCGGTGCGAGGATTCCTGCCCTCGCGTGCCGGACGGGCCTTGGTCGCGAAGATCCCGAGACCGGCGACCGATACTTCCTCGCCGTTCTTGAGGCTCGTCACGATCATGTCAATCATGGTCTCGACCGCGCGCTCCGCATCCGCCTTTGTGGAACCGAGCGTCTCGTGCACCTTATTCACAATGTCAGCTTTATTCGCCATAAAACTCCATTACGAGCTGGTAAACCGCGGCCGGGGGTGGTCGGGGCTATAAAAAGCATACAGAACGCCATTTTTGACGCAATAGGGGTTGATTATCCTCGGGGATAATGCAAAATCCCGCACCGGGTAGTGCCCGGGGCGGGATTACGAGCGCGTGCTAGCGAGCAAATTCGACTACGCGGTTTTCTTTGATCACATTCACCTTTATCTCGCCCGGATAACGTAGCTCGGTCTGGATGCGGGTCGCGATATCGCGCGCGAGCTTATGTAATGCGGCATCGGATACCTTCCCCGGATTCACAAAGATGCGGATCTCGCGTCCTGCGGCAAGCGCATGCGCCTTCTCGACGCCCTCGAAGCCCTTCGCGAGGCGCTCGAGATCGCCGAGCCGCTCGAGATACCGATCGACCGTGTCGCGCCTGGCGCCAGGACGGCCAGCGCTTATCGCGTCGGCAACCTGCACAATAACCGCCTCAGGTGTCTCATACGGGTACTCCTCATGATGCGACTGCATAGCCTGGATGACGCGCGCATCCACGCCGAACTTTTCGAGCACGCGCCGACCGATCTCGACATGCGTCCCTTGCACCTCATGGTCAAGCGCCTTGCCGATATCGTGGAGCAGCGCGCCAGCGCGCGCTACCGAAGCATCCGCACCGAGCTCGTCCGCGAGCATCCCGGCGATGTGGGCCATCTCTATCGAGTGCTGAAGCACGTTCTGTCCGTAGCTCGTACGGAATGCGAGACGGCCTAAGAGTTGGATAAGTTTCGGATCTAGGCCGATTACGCCGGTCTCATACGCTGCCGCCTCACCCTTCTGGCGGATAACTTCATTTACCTCCGCCTTGGTCTTCTCGACAGTCTCCTCAATCTTAGCCGGTTGTATGCGGCCGTCGGCGATAAGCGCTTCAAGTGCAAGTTTCGCGATCGTTCTTCGGAGCGGATCAAAGGAAGAAAGCGTGATCTTATCGGGCGCATCATCGATGAGGACGTCGACGCCGGTGGCGCGCTCGAACGCCTTAATGTTGCGTCCCTCCTTGCCAATAATCTTCCCTTTAAGCTCCTCGGAGGGGATGGCAACGGAGAGGCTCATGAGATCGGCATTCACCGCGTTTCCGAGGCGATGAATGGCAGAAACGAGGATCGCGCGAGCGCGCTCTTCGAGCCGCTCGCGCCCGTGCGCTTCAAGCTTCTGCAGGCGCAGAAGTATCGCCTCCTCGTTCGCACGCTCAATCTCCTCGAACAAAAGCTCGCGCGCCTTCTCTTCGGTGAGATGCGCGACATGCGCAAGTTCCTTGGCGCGCTGCGTCGCCATCTTCTCGGCATCCTGCTTCACGCGGGCCGCTTCCTGTTCGCGCCCTTTGAGTTCATCCTCCTTCTCGTCGAGATCGCGCTGTCGTTCGTCGAGGAATTCCTCGCGCGTAGACAATCGTTCCTCGCGGATCGCGAGCTTCGTCTCGCGCTCCTCGACCGGTCCGAGCCGTTCGGTCTCCAAGACCGAGGCACGATACTCGGCATCCGCGATAATCTTCGAGGCTTGCTCCTTCGCAGAGAGAAGCTTCTGCTTGATATCGAGCTCGACTGAACCGCGCTGTGCGAGTCCCACGAGGACGCGCAAGACATAGCCAAGCGCAATGCCGCCGACACCGCTGAGCGCAAGTAATATGAGAATGATTTTTAATGACATGTCCCGTTTCAGTTAATCCGCCGAAGCGGTTCCGATTCGCCGATAGAGGATTCCAGCCGAGCTTCCGTGTCTGCGGGGCAGAGGAGCGGGAATGGGCTCACCTTACCTAAAAAGACACCATTCGGCAAAACGTCCGCGGAAGTGCCGCGGGCGTTTTGCCGAAGCAGATGATTACGCCTTATATACCTGGTCGACGATGCCGTACTTCTTCGCCTCGTCCGCGGTCATGAAGAAATCGCGATCCACGTCCTTCTCTATCTTCTCGAGCGGCTGGCCGGTCGTCTTCGCGAGTATGCGGTTCGTGCGATCGCGCTGCTGGAGTATGTGCTTGGCCGAAATCTCGATATCGGTCGCCTGGCCTTCCGCCCCGCCGTGCGGCTGATGGATCATCACCTCAGCATGCGGAAGCGCGAAGCGTTTCCCCTTAGCGCCCGAGGTCAGGATGATAGAACCCATGGACGCCGCCATGCCGACCGCCACAGTCGAGACATCGGGCTTCACGTGATTCATCGCATCCACAATTGCGAGTCCCGAATGGATATAGCCGCCCGGAGAATTCACGTAGAGCGCAATATCCTTTTTCGGATCCTCCGCTTCGAGAAAGAGCAACTGCGCGATGACGAGATTTGCGACGTCGTCATCGATGGGACCCCCGAGAAAGATGATGCGCTCCTTGAGGAGACGTGAATAGATGTCGTAGGCCCGTTCGCCGAACTGGCTCTTCTCGATGACCATAGGCACAAGCATCGAGGCGCGGGGAGGAATAGTGCTTTTCATAGGAAGGGATTTTACCCCGTGTGCGTGCCCGCTGCAATTTCACGACCACGCGCGTACAGGCGCATCTCCGCCCTCTCACGGATTGGCGGAAACCGGATACTGTTGTCGCTCAGCGACACGCTTTCCCCACGCATAAAACGCCCCAATGACGACCATGACCACGATGATGATGATCGCGATTACCGTACCCCAGGACTGTTGTTTCGCGCTGCGCGGCTGCAGCGGACTCTTTCCGAACACTGCAGGCGGAGGAGTATCGGAGCCGGGCAGATGCTCGGGCGGAGACAGTTGTGCTCTTGTATGCGGAACGAGATCCGGCTCGCCGCCGACTTTAACCGTTTCCGCATCGTCCGGAAAAGTTCTGATGTAGGTTCCGGGCATAGGTCCTCCCGAAGGGGAAGGAGGTACGAGCTCCTTCTGCTGCTCTTCGAGGAGATTCTCATCCATAGCCGCATGATACCGCAAATACGGACGTGCCCGCGGTTTCGCCGCGGGCACGTCCTGGGGAGAAGCATGTTTACGCAGACCGCTTCTCTTCGTAGCGCTTGCGCGCGCGTTCGAACGCCGCCTCGGCATCCGCACGGCCCTTATAACCGCGAATGGTGACTGCAACCGGCTTCCCCTTCAACTGTTTATACGTCTCGAAAAAGTGAGTGAATTCCTTCAGCATATGCTGATTCAGATCGGCAAGATCCCGAACATCATCCCAGCGCTTGTCTTCGACAGGCACCGCGATGACCTTCTGATCCTCATCATCCCCGTCACGCATGTCGAGGAGCGCGACGGGACGCGCCTCGACGAGTACGCCGACATCGAGCGGATAGGTCGTGAGGACGATAACATCGAGCGCATCGCCGTCGTCCCAGAGAGTCTGCGGCACGAACCCGTAGTCAAACGGGTATGCCGCTGCGGAATAATTCGCGCGATCGAGCTTTATGAGTCCCGTCTCCTTGTCAATCTCATATTTATTATGGGAGTTCTTCGGGATCTCGATGATGACGTTCATCGCATCCATCGCGCCCGAGTCGATGTCATGGAGTAGATTCATGATTTCTGTATTACTCGATTAGGTATTATTGACTGTCCTGCGTTGTGTCGTCGCGGTCTTCTTCCGCATCCGCGACCGTCTCGTCCGAATCCGGCAGTGCGGTGAGCTCTTCCTCGGCAGGGAGGCTCGTTGCCTCGTCCTGGTCATCGGTCACGACTTCCTGACTCTCGTCGCTCTCGACGCCCGCTTCAACCGCCGGGTCCATCGCACGGTGCTCCTCGGCCTCGTCCTTCATCTCCACGGAGTCGCCATCGCTCTCAGCGACTTCGGTGCCCGCGGCCGACACGATATCGATATTCCAGCCGGTGAGCTTCGCAGCGAGCCGCACGTTCTGACCGCCTCTACCTATCGCAAGCGACTGCTCGTCTTCCGAGACGGCGACCATCGCCCGATGATCATCCTCGTTGAGCTCAACCTCGAGCGGTGAAGCCGGCGAAAGTGCTTCGCGGACGAACTCCTTAGGGTCTTCGTTCCACTCGACGATATCAATGCGCTCGCCGCCAAGTTCGCTCATGACGGTCGATACGCGCACGCCGCGCTGTCCGACGAGCGAGCCGACGGGGTCGACATGCGGATCCGTCGAGGCGACCGCGATCTTTGTGCGGCTGCCAGGTTCGCGCGCAAGCGCCTTCACTTCGACCGCGCCCGAGGCGAGCTCAGGTGCCTCCTGCTCAAAGAGCTTCACGACGAAGCGCGGGTGCGCGCGAGAGAGGCGCAGGTATACGCCGCGGAAGCCTTCGTCCACGCTATAAAGATACGCGCGAATGCGCTCGCCCGGACGATATCGCTCGCCCGGTATCTGCTCCTCGTAGGGAATGATGCCCGTCGTACGACCGAGGTCGACGAAGATGGCGCCGCGCTCCATGCGCTGCACCGTACCCCCAACGACTTCGCCCTTCTTCTCGCCGAATTCCTCCATCATAGAGTGCTTCTCGGCCTCACGAACCTTCTGGATAACGACCTGCTTGGCCGTCTGGGCGGCAATGCGGCCGAAGTCGTCCTGCGGTTCCAAAGGGAAGATGATCTCCTCTCCGAGCTCTACGCCTTTCTTAATAAGCTTCGCGTTCGTAAGAAGCATGTGCTTCTCGCTGTCGAAGCGGGGGAGTTCGCCTTCGGCGAGTTCCTCCTCGTTCTCGTGATGGAACGGATGCGCATGGTGTGCTTCTTTCGCCTGTGCCGTCTGCTCCTCCTCGTCCGGGAAACGCACGGTCGACTCGTCGACAACGGTCTTCACCTGCTCGAAGGAGACCGTGCCTGTATCGAGATCGAGATGCGCGCGAATCACCTGGCCGCGTTTCCCGTACTCGCGCTTGTACGCCGTCGCCATGGCGCTCTCGATCGCATCGATCATCGTCTCGCGGGAGATGCCGCGATCTTCAAATTCGCCGAGCACTGCATTTATGGTCTTCAGGTCAATCATAGGTCTGTATGGGATATGTATGTCTCTCACCTTTATAAAGAAAGTCCGCGCCGCGGACATCCATTCGCTAAAACATACCATATACCAATGGAGTAGGCAATCCTTTGTCTGCTTCCAAACGGTAAGTATCGGCGCACCTCCAGCGTTTCATGCACAAACGCCTGCGCATGCATGCGCGATTGCACGGTATACTGCGAGTACCATGCACGTTTCGGAAGGGGAGCTCAAGGAGTTCATCATCGATTCGGGCCTCGTCGCGCGCAAGGATATCGATGCGGCGGCGGAAGAAGCGAGGACGCGAGGACAATCGCTCGGTGACATACTTATCTCGCGCGGGAGTCTTACGGAAGACGCGCTCCGGCGCATTCAGGCATACGTACTCGGCATACCGTTCGTGAACCTAAAAGACCATCCGATACCGGCGGACATCCTCTCGCTCATCCCGGAGCCGATCGCACGCACGCACAACATCATCGCATTCAAGAAGGAGGGAGATAGTCTCGACGTCGCGATGCTCGACGTGGAAGACCTCGCCTCGATCGAGAGCGTACGCAAGAAGACCGGGCTCAAGATCCTTCCGCGGCTTACTGACACCGAGAGTATCAAACACGCGCTCCTTTCCTACCAGAAATCGCTGAAGGATGAGTTCGGCGACATCATCGCCACCGAATCGGGGAAGTTGCAGCTTGTGAAGGAAAACGACAAGGAACTCTCGGGCGATGACCTCAAAAAGATGGCGGAGGACTTGCCTATCGTACGCATCGTCGATTCCTTGCTCCGGCACGCAATCGCACAGGGCGCCTCGGATGTCCATATCGAGCCCATGGAAGAGCAGGTGCTCGTGCGCTATCGCATCGACGGCATTCTCCACGATGCGATGACCTTGCCGAAAGCCGCGGCCGCCGGCATCGTCGCACGCATCAAAGTGCTCTCGAACCTGAAGCTCGACGAGAAACGCCTGCCTCAGGACGGTCGCTTCAAGATGGAGACGGAAGCTGACCGCGTCTCATTCCGCGTCTCCATTCTCCCGACCTTCTTCGGCGAAAAGATCGTGATGCGTCTGCTACGAGAAACCGGGGAAGGGTTCACGCTCGAGACGCTCGGTTTCCATGGCGACGGGCTCGAGCAGCTCCATGCGGCCATGAAGGCCACGACCGGTATCATCCTCGTCTCGGGACCGACCGGGAGCGGCAAGACGACGACGCTCTATACGATGATGGACATCATCAACACGCCGGACGTGAATATCTCGACTATCGAAGATCCGATTGAATATCAGATGAAGCGCGTCAACCAGACCCAGGTGAACTCACAGATCGGCATGACCTTTGCCGCCGGACTCCGCGCGCTCCTGCGCCAGGACCCGAACATCATCATGGTAGGAGAGATCCGCGACGGTGAGACCGCGTCGCTCGCGATAAACGCCGCGCTCACCGGGCACCTCGTACTCTCGACCATCCATACGAACTCGGCCGCCGGCGCCATCCCACGCCTCATCGACATGGGCGTCGAACCGTTTCTCCTCACCTCGACGCTGCGCGTCGTCGTCGGCCAGCGCCTCGTCAGAAAGCTCTGCGACACGAAGGAGGAGCATACGCTCGACTCGACCGCGCGCACGAAGGTCGCCAAAGATGAAGACTTTCAGGCGGCGCTCAAGGAATTGCGCGCCGAGAAACTGGTAAAAACGGCGGTTGGACTCGATGATCTTGCCTTCTATACCCCGGTGCCGGGGGGCGACTGCGAAGACGGATACCGGAGCCGTATCGGCATCCACGAGATACTGCCCGTCTCTCCGGCGATACGCGACATCATCCTGCACAGCATGACGACCGATGCGATCGAGGGGCAGGCGAAGAAGGAGGGTATGCTCACGATGCTCGAAGACGGGATCTACAAGGCCGCACGCGGCATAACTTCGCTCGAGGAAGTACTCCGCGCAGTCACCGAATAGCATGAAATTCCGCGCGACGATACGAGGGGGGGGGGCGGGAGACACGGTACGCATTATCGACGCGCCGACGCGCTTCGCGGTCTATGAGCAGATAGAGAAGGAAGGCGGTTCTGTCATCGCGCTCGAGGAAGGGAGCGGGTTCACGCTCCCTGCATGGGCGAACATTCAGTTCGGATCAGGGATAAAACGCGAGGAGATCGTGCGGCTGACGAAGAACCTCTCCGCGATGCTCACGGCCGGCCTCTCGCTCTCGCGTGCACTCTCGGTTCTCGAACGACAGTCGAGCAACAAATACCTGAAGAAGGTCATGAGCGAACTCTCGGAATCCGTCCGACGCGGGTCTTCGTTCCATGAGGCGCTCGCCGAACACTCGAAAGTCTTTCCTCCCATATTCGTCGCCATGGTAAAGGCCGGCGAGGAATCAGGCGGCCTCGCGGATTCTCTCACGACCGTCGGCATGCAGATGGAGCGCTCGGAGCAGCTCACGCGGAAAATCAAGGGTGCGATGATTTATCCTTCGATCGTCCTCACGGCGGTCGTCATCGTCGGCGTGCTCATGATGATCTACGTGGTCCCGACCCTGACGAAGACGTTCTCGTCGCTCGGCGCAAAAGTGCCGCTTGCGACCCGCATCATCGTTGCGATAAGCAACTTCATGGTCGCGAACGTCGCGCTCGTGTTCGTCGGTCTCGTGGCGTTCTTCGTGGGTACCTACCTTTTCATACGGTCGCCGCGCGGCAGCGCCGTCGTGCTTTGGATCGCGCTCAGGCTTCCGGTGATCGGAGAACTGGTGCGCGAGACCTACGCCGCTCGTTTCGCGCGCACGCTTTCCTCGCTCCTCACCTCAAGCGTTCCGGTGCTCGACGCGCTGTCCATTACGAAGGAGGTGGTGCACGCGGGCCTCTTTGCGCGTGTGATCGACGAAGCCGAAGAGGCAGTCCGCAAAGGCGAACCCCTCTCGGCCTCTTTCGTGAATCATCCGAAGCTGTATCCGATCCTCATGAGCGATATGCTTTCGGTGGGGGAGGAGACCGGCAAGGTTGCCGAGATGCTAAAGCAAATCGCAGAATTCTACGAAGAGGACGTGCAGGAGAAGACGAAGGACCTCTCGACCATCATTGAACCGGTCCTCATGCTCATCATCGGCACATTCGTCGGCATCTTTGCCATTTCTATGATCGCGCCGATCTACCAGTTGTCTTCAGCCATCGGATAGCCGAGAAGAACGCGCAGCCGGTGCGCTATCATACGAGCATGTACGCAGCGCGCACGCGTGGCATGACGCTCATCGAGGTCGTCGTGGGAGTGGCGCTCATGCTCATCGTCTTCCTCGCGCTGTTCGGCATCCTGCGCGCCTCGCTCCTGCTCTCCACTCTGGCGAAAGCGGAGGCAGGCGCCACTGCGCTCGCACAGACGCAGATGGAGTACCTGCGCAGCCTCACCTACGACAACGTGGGGACCATAGGCGGTATCCCGTCAGGCGTCGTTCCTGAGGATGCGACCACGACCGAGGACGGTATCCCCTATGAGACGCATACGTTCATAAGCTACGTCGATGATCCTGCCGACGGCCTCGGCGCGAACGATACGAACGGCATCACAACGGATTATAAGCGCGCGCGTGTCGCCGTCTCATATACGATCGGCGGGACCACGCGCTCGGTTGTCCTTGTTTCTAACTTCGCACCGCCAGGCATCGAGACCACGAGCGGCGGAGGCACGCTTGAGATCAACGTCGTGAACGCCTCCGGCAACCCGGTCTCCGATGCGACGGTGCACATCATGAATGCATCGACCTCTCCCGTAATCGACGTGACGACCTACACCGATACGGCCGGCATCGTGGACCTGCCGGGTGCCGCTACGAGCTCGAGCTACGAAGTCTCCGTATCCCGTAGCGGATACTCGTCCGCGCAGACCTACGCGCGCGATGCGACGAACCAGAATCCGAATCCCGGCTATCTCACGGTCGTGCAGGACCAGACGACGACGCAGACCTTTGCGATCGATGTGCTCGCTCATCTAAATCTCGCGACATATTCACCGGCCGCAACAAGCACGTTCTCTGATTCATTCTCGGGCACCTCGAAGCTCGCGGCCATGAGCTCTACCACGGTCTCAGGCGGTGCGCTCAGTCTCCTTTCGGGCGCGAGCACGGGAAGCGCCAGGAGTATCGCGACGAGCTCGAGCTATCTCCTGCAGTGGGGAAGGCTTATGGCGACGA
Organism: Candidatus Kaiserbacteria bacterium; assembly: GCA_027451665.1. Lineage (GTDB taxonomy): Bacteria > Patescibacteriota > Minisyncoccia > Phycocordibacterales > Phycocordibacteraceae > C7867-001. The sequence goes on along the minus strand of DAIDIW010000001.1, from coordinate 51,970 downwards.
CTTCGGCTCCGAGCGGCTCATCCGTCGCGCTCCATATATATGACGCGAGCGGAACGCTCCTCCCGGACAGCGTGCTCCCGGGGAACAGCACCGGTTTCACCATCTTCCCGGTGAACCTCGAGTCCGTCTCGACCTCGACCTATCCGAGACTCGCGGTAGGAGCGACCTTCACGGGCAACGCAAGTTCCTCACCCTCCATAGACGAGTGGTCGCTCTCATACCTCGCCGGTCCGTTCCCACTCCCGAACGTCTCCTTCACGCTGACAGGCGCAAAGACGAAAGGGTATGAGAACAATGGGACGCCTATACCGAAGACCGTCGTCACAGCATCGACGGGGAACGACGGCACCCAAGGGCTCACGCTCGAGTGGGACACATACTCGCTTACGCTTCCAAATTATACGATCGATGCCGCCAACCCTGTCCCGCCGTATGCGCTCTCGCCTGGATCCACGACTACCGCATCCCTAATCCTGCTGCCGAAATGAGACCTCTACCCCACAAGCGAGCGTTCACGCTCGTCGAGACGCTCGTCGTTATCGCCATCACCGCCTTCATGATGGTCGCGCTCGGCGTCCTCATCGCCTATTTTTACCGTACGAATGGCTACGTATTGCAACAGACGGAAGAGGTCGACAGCGCTCGCCGGAGTGTTGAGAATGCGGTACGCGATTTGCGTGAGGCTGCTTACGGTGCGGATGGCTCCTACCCAATCGAGGCGGCAGCCACCTCGACCGTCACTTTCTATGCCTACGTCCCCGCGGATACCGCGGTAGATCGCATCCGCTATTTCCTCTCAGGCAACACGCTCTACCGCGGCACGACGGCACCGGCTGGCGCACCGTTGTCGTATGCAGGACAAACCGAAAAAACGACGCTCGTGATTGATAACATACGCAACGGCAGCAGCACGCCCTTGTTCACCTACTACGATGCACAGGGGAATGAACTCCCCTCCCCGGTCGATGTCGCGAATATCGCCTCGGTGCGCATAACGGCACTCACTGACGTGAACCCGAACCGGGCGCCGGATGTATACACCCTCGTGGGAAGCGCGACGCTGCGAAACCTGCATAATATGAACGAGTGATATGCGCGGCTCGATAACGCTTCTCGTGCTCATTTTCGGCGGCATATTTCTCGCCGTACTCGCTGCACTCTCGAGCTACGTGCTCTCGCAGAACAGCATCCAGGACGTAACACGCGTCCAGACGGAAGCATTCAATATCGCCGAAGCGGGGCTCGAATACTACCGCTGGCACCTGGCGCACTTCCCGAACGATCTCGCAAACGGCGGCAGTTCTGATTCCTTCAATGTGACGATACCCGATCCTTCGGGCGGCACTGCCGGGACAGCGCACCTCTCCGTGAGTGCGAATCTCTCCTGCGGGCAGACCACCTCCATCGATCTCACGTCTACCGGTACCGCCGCTGACAATCCCGCGTATCCGATTACGCTTGAGGCCCGCTATGCCCGCCCGTCGGTCGCCGCCTATTCCTACATCGTAAATGACAGCGTCTGGGCGGGACCTGACCGCATCATCAACGGGCCATACCACAGTAACGGCGGCGTACGCATGGACGGGACCGCGAACGCGGAAGTCACGAGTTCGGTCTCCAGCTGGTACTGCGATTCATCGTTCGGGTGCTCTCCCGGTACAACCGAGCCGGGCGTATTTGGGAGCGGACCTAATCAGTATCTTTGGAAGTACCCGACACCGCAGGTAGACTTCGCCGGCATCGCGGCGAATTTCACGGCGCTCAAAGCCACCGCGCAAGCGTCCGGAATCTATCTGCCGCAGGTAAGTACCGAGGGCACCTATCAATGCTCCGGATGGGGCTGGTGGCAACAGTGCGGCTACGTGGGTGGCAATCCTCATGGCGGGTACCACCTCATCTTCAACAGCGACGGCACCGTCACGGTTAAAGAAGTAACCGCGGAGACTGCACTGTCAGAGTATCCGGTGAATCCGACTGATCCATCGACCGATTACGCGCTCATCGCCAGCGAGTCAGCCGGAACCACGTATACCATCCCGGCGAATTGCGGTCTCATATTCGTCGAAGACAACGCCTGGATCGAAGGGACAGTCCCTTCGAAGGTGACCGTCGTCGTCGCCAATACGACAAGCAGCGGAAGCGTCGTACCTGACGCCTTCATAAAAGGAAACATCACCTACACCTCCGACAATGGTTCCGCAGGCCTTACGCTCATCTCCGAACATGACATCCTCATAACGCCCGACGCGCCGACCAACCTTACCCTAGATGGAATCTTCGTGGCCCAAAGCGGCGCCTTCGGCCAGAATCTCTACGCCTGTCCGGGCCCCTATGAACCGAAGGGAACCCTCGCAATACATGGTTCGACCATCTCGTACAAGCGCACCGGCACACAGTGGGAAAACGGCTGCTACTCCTACGGCTCTTACAGTAATGCCGGGTATCTCTCCCGCACCGACTCATTCGACCAGCCGCTCTCGGAAAATCCGCCCCCGTTTACGCCGGTGCTTTCGACCGCCTTCGAATTCGTGAACTGGCAGCAGCTGTAAGCGGCAGCCTGTGCGGAACGACGCATGGTAGGATTTTCCTATGCTTATCGTCGCAAACTGGAAGGCCTACGTTGAAGACCTACCGAAAGCCAAGGGTCTCGTCGCGGCGACGCGGCGCGCGGCGTCCCGCTCGAAAGCGACCGTCGTTATAGCGCCGCCCCCGCCTCTGCTCGGCGCGCTCGCGATAGGGAATCGCTCGCGCCTCGCTTTCGCCGCACAGGACATATCCCGCACGACAGGCGGCGCGCAGACGGGGGAGTCGACAGCGCGGGCCTGTATGGCAGCGGGCGCGGCCTACGCAATCATTGGCCACTCCGAGCGGCGTGCCGCAGGCGATACGAATGGCATCGTCGCCGAAAAGCTCGGGCACGCGCTCGCGCAAGGACTCATCCCCATACTCTGCGTAGGTGAAAAGGAGCGCGACCCGGCGGGGCGCTACCTCGCATTCGTCCGCGAGGAATTGCGCGCAGCGCTCGAGGATATTGCGCAGAAGGATCGCACAAAGGTCATCGTCGCCTACGAACCAATCTGGGCCATAGGAAAGCATGCAAAGGACGCAATCGGTCCCCATGATCTCGCCGAGATGGTGCTTTATATAAAGAAGGTGCTCGCGGAGCTTCTGCCCGGCAACAGCTCTGCTCGCGCACAGGTGCTCTACGGCGGTTCCGTCGAACCTGAGGATGCCCGTAGCCTCACAGCAGCGAGCGGCATCGACGGGGTGCTCGTAGGGCATGCCTCGGCGGACTCCAGACAGTTTGCTTCCATTATCAAGGAATTGTCGTGACTCCTATGCGCTCACTGCGAGATATCGAAGTATTCGAGAACATACCCATGCTCGTCCGGGCGCCGCTCAACGAGCCGGTCGAGAACGGTATCGTAACCGATACGTATCGCCTGAGGCGCGTTGTACCGACGCTGCGCTATCTCGCTGATCGCGGAGCCCGCGTGATCGTCTTGAGTCATATCGGCGAGAAGGGGACAGAAACGCTCGCTCCCATAGCAGACGCGCTCGGAAAACTTACGCCCGGTGTTTCCTTCTTTCCCGAGACAATCGGAGAACGTGCCCGCGATGCCGTGCGGAATCTCGCCCCCGGATGCATTCTCGTGATGGAGAACCTGCGGCGCAACCCGGGTGAGACGGGTAATGATCCCGCTTTCGCGAAAGAGCTCGCCGCGCTCGGCGATCTTTTTATCGAGGACTCTTTCGATACCTGCCATCGCCTCCACGCGTCCATCGTGACGCTTCCGACCTTGCTACCGTCTTACGCGGGACTCCTGCTTGAGCAAGAGATTGCAACACTCTCGGATGCACGCACGCCCGAACACCCCGCACTCGCGGTCATCGGGGGGGCGAAATTCCACTCGAAAGAAGCGGTGCTTGAGACGCTGCTCCGAAGCTACGCCCACGTGTTTGTGGGCGGCGCACTCGCGAATGATTTCTTAAAAGTCGCAGGACATGAGGTCGGCAAATCGCTCATTTCGGATGCTGATCCGGCGAAGGTGCAAGCGCTTATCGACAATCCGAAACTCATGCTGCCAGTCGATGTTCGCGTCGTAGCAGCGGCCGAAGCGAACGCGCTCGATGCACACGCTCGGGCGCGCGTTGCCGCAGTAAGCGACGTACATTCCGACGAGGTTATACTCGACCAAGGGCCGCGCACTGATGCGGCGCTTGAGGCGCTTGCGCAGAAGGCCAGGGCCATACTCTGGAATGGCCCACTGGGGAGTTATGAGCGTGGTTTCGTCGACGGGACGGACTCCTTTGCGCGGGTGGTGGCCGCGAGCGGGGCACACTCGGTTATCGGCGGCGGTGATACTGTCGCGTCAACCGAGAAACTCGGCCTTATGACGCATTTCAGTTTCGTCTCGACCGGCGGCGGTGCAATGCTCAGCTATCTCGACAAAGGCACGCTCCCCGGCATCAACGCGCTCGAGGACGAATCCTAGCGTCCACACTCGGTATTACTCCTTCCGACACATACCGTATTCCTGAATGCGGGCCATTTCGCAGGGGCCGTTCTCATTCCTCACCGAGCGCCGCCCGGATGCGGCGCGCATTCTCGTCGAAGGCCTTTTTATCTCCGGTCGAATCGCCGGGGAAGACCCATACATGCGCGTGCAGCACTTCGTCACCGATGCTTTTCTGGATGATCCACTCGGTCGTAAATGCACGCTGCTGCGCCTTAGCCACTTTTCGCACGATCTCAAAGTAGCGGCCGACGTCCGGTACGTCCCATACCCACCGGTAATGCTCCTTCGGAATGACCTGGACATGCCCGCACGTCTGCGGATTGATATCCATGAATGCAAGGAATGCATCATCTTCATATACTTTGTACGAAGGAAGCTCGCCGCGGACAATCTTACAGAATATGCACGTCTCCATGTGCCCGAGTATACCAAGGACGCCCGAAAGCATCCGGACCCCGACCCTCGACCGCGGTACAATGAGTCTCACATGTTTCCGCTCTACGAGCCGCTTCCTACCAAACTTCGCACCGCGCTCGCCGCACATGACGATCTGACCGCTGCGCTTCTTGCGCGGCGTGGCATCACCGACAAGGATGCCGCCGCCCGCTTCCTGTCGCCGTCCTATAACGATCATCTCCACGACCCTCTCACGATGACCGACATGCCGAAGGCTGCGCAGCGCTTGGCCGCGGCTATCCGCGACCGGGAGCATATCGCCGTGTGGAGCGATTATGATTGTGACGGCATCCCGGGCGGCGTACTGCTGCATGATTTCCTGAAGAAAGCGGACGCCGATTTCGAGAACTACATACCGCACAGGCATCTCGAAGGATACGGCGTGAACGTCTCGGGCATCGAGTCGCTCGCTATGCGCGGAACGAAACTCATCGTGACGGTAGATTCGGGCATCACCGACCATGAGGCAGTCGCGCGCGCGAATGAACTCGGTATGACAGTGATCGTAACCGACCACCATCTGCCGGGCGAGACGCTGCCGGACGCGTTTGCAGTTGTGAATCCGAACGCGCGCGAATGGGAGCCATATCCGTTCAAAGGATTATGTGGTGCTGGCGTGGCGTGGAAGCTCGTCTGCGCGGCGCTCGTGAGCGAACGCTCGCTTCGTGAACGCGTACCGGACGGCTGGGAGAAATGGCTTCTCGATATGGTGGGGCTCGCGACGATCGCCGACATGGTACCGCTCACGGGTGAGAATCGCGTGCTTGCCACCTATGGACTGCTCGTCTTGCGAAAGTCACCGCGACTCGGTCTGCAGAAGCTCTTGCGCACGATGCGCGTGGAACAACGCACGATGACGGAGGATGACGTTGGTTTCATGCTCGCTCCGCGCGTGAACGCAGCAAGCCGCATGGGTGATCCGCGCGACGCATTCCGGCTCTTCACGACTGAAGATCAAGCGGAAGCGGACGCGCTCACGAAACTGCTCGAGAAGCACAACCGCGAACGCAAAGCGCACGCAGGCGCGATCACGCGCGCGGCGCGGGCGAAACTGAAAGAGAAGGAGGTCGTGCGAGATGTCATCGTGCTCGGCGATCCTGCATGGCGTCCAGCGCTCCTAGGCCTCGTAGCGAACGGTATTGCGGATGAATATGAACGCCCAGTGTTTCTCTGGGGAAGGGAGGAAAACAACACGCTCAAGGGTTCCGTCCGCAGCGCGGATGTCGTGCATGCACTCGAGCTCATGCAGGCCGCGCGTTCTGCGTTCGTCGACTTCGGTGGTCATGCCGCTTCGGGAGGTTTCACCATCAAAGACGACCGGGTGTTTGATCTTGAACGATTGCTGAACGACGCCTTCGCAACTCTGCCGAAACCGGGGACCGATGACACGTTCGTACCCCATGCGGACGCGGAACTCACACTTCCGGAGATCTCATTCGCACTTCTCAGGAAGCTCGAACGGCTCGCCCCTTTCGGCCAGGAGAATCCTAAACCCGTATTCTTTGTACGCGAAGCACGCCTCACTTCAATTTCGCGCTTCGGGAAAGGTGCGGAACACGTGAAAGCCGAGCTCGCCTGCGAGGAGACCGGGCTCACACACGAAGCCGTCGCCTTCTTCGCGAAAGGCCGCATCGCGCGCGCCGCAGATCAGGTGGCAGGCGGTGCTCGTGCAAATATCCTCATTCACCTCGAGCGGAATGCGTTCTCACGGAAGAAACCGCTACGCTTGCGCCTGCTCGATCTGAAATTGGTATAGTGACTCGCATGCAGCAATTCACGATCCACGCCGACGGAGGAGCTCGCGGGAATCCGGGACCGGCGGGCGCAGGCGCCGTCGTACGCGACGGGATGGGAAGCATCGTCGCAAGCGTCTCCGCATACCTCGGCATCCGCACGAATAACTATGCCGAGTACGAAGCGGTAATCCGGGCGCTCGAGCAGGTACACGCGCTTGCGCACGGAAAGCTCGCCGAGACAGCCGTCGCGATTAAGATGGACAGCGAGCTTGTCGTGAAGCAGATGAACGGCGTCTACAAGATCAAGCATCCGGACATGCGCGCACAAGCGGCGCGCCTCAAAGAACTCATGGCGCCGCTTGGGTTCATATCATTCTCGCATGTGCCGCGCGCGCAGAATGCGGATGCCGACGCACTTGCGAATGAAGCCATGGATAACGCTGCCTGAGGCGGGCGAGCGCTGCCAGGATGCGAGCATGGGAGTACTGCTCGCGCTTCCGTGAGGAGTGGCTCGTCGCATTCGTACTCGCCAAGGCGCTTGTTGCCGCTCTCTATCGGCGGAGCGCGCAGGTCCGTCTTCCTGCTCGCGGCGATCTTCTTCGTAGCGGCATCGTTCGGATATGTCTGTTTCGCGGTGGGTGATACTCCGACAACACAACCGTTTGCCGCGGAAGTTTCCCTGTGCGTTTCATGCGACGGAACATACGTATCTCACGACTGGTTTCTTCATGCGTTTCGCACAAGGAAATCGCCGTCCTGCCGTGGGCGACGCTTTTCATTCCTCCTTTCCCATTCGCGTTCGTAATCGCAATCTACGCGTTTCTCAGCTATTTCGTCGCTCCGGCCAAACGCTTCTCGACGACGCCCCAATTGAGATTCTCGAAGAACGCGTCAACGTAATCCTTCTTCTGCGCGGGCACATAGTCCACCATGAACGCATGCTCCCAGAGGTCGACCGCGAGGAGGATCGGGAGACCGGCGAGCTGGCCGAGCTCATGATCGCCGACGAACGCCGTATGCACTGCCTTCGACACGTCATCGTAGTAGACGACGACCCAGCCAATGCCACGCGTCCCGGCGACTTCCTTCACATGGCCCATGATGCCGTTCTCGCCGTAACGATTCTTGCTGAGTGCCGCGAGCGCTCCATCCGCGTCCATTGCCTGCGGACCGCCTTCGAACTGGCTGAAGTAGTACTCATGCATGCGCATGCCATCGAACTCGAAGCCGAGCCGGCGGCGCAACTCAGCCATGACGTACGCCTTGTTCTCCATATCTGAATCCTTCAGCACGCGGATCTGCTCCATGATGAGATTCGTGTGCTTCACGTACCCGGCATAGAGCCCGAGATGCACCTCTATCTGCTTCGCCGAGAGCCCTTTGAGCTCCGGCAGGTTGAATTTCTTTTCTTCATACATATACGCAAAATGTACCACGCTGAAAGATGAGAAAACATGAAAATTGCCAACTCAGAATCCATGTGTTATAAGAAGAGTGGGGTATACAGACAGGATGGTGGGTATGGATATGCAGCGATGGCGCGACTTTCGCGCACGATATCCGAAGCTTGCAGAACAGATGCTCCTGCTGGGGAGCAACATCTACGAACTTGGGGCCGAAAAGGCACGCGGCTCGCCGACAGCAAAGGAGCTCACACATTTGCTCGAGTCTGCACCGGAAGGTGCGTGTAAAGAACTTGGTATCAAGACGCCGGTCTCAGAGGAAGCGCTTCTGACCGCTGTATTTGAAATGGGCAGCTCGCTGCTTCTCGAATACGTTGAAACAGGCCGGTGTTAGGCATGTTGGTCCTGCTACGCAGCCGCTTGGGAAAATTCCAAGCGGCTGTACTTTATTTTATGGAGAAAACGGTTCGGAGATACCGGTGGTCTGTCTGATCTGTTCTATACGATCGGCAGCAATGGACCAATCACGAATGAGCTTCCGGTTTTCGATGGCCTGCGGGCTGAATATGAGCGCGTGCTCTGCGGCAAAGCGGGAAGGGATCGGGGTACCCTCCATCCACGCGAGCGGCATTTCGAATTCCGCATACTCTTCCGCCTTATGAAGGAGGTTATTTATGGTCGCAACGGAGCTCAAAAGCGCGTCGTGGATGCGTCGGCGGTCCATGTCCGCTTTGTAGAAAGCCTCCGCCTGTTTGGAACCATCTAAGCGCCGCATCGCACGCTGCGCATTCCGGAACACGAGTATGGACTGCACATACCGCCGACACCACATTTTCACTTGCTTCACAGACCCTTCGAGCAATTTCTTGAGGCGCGCCACCTCAGGTTCATCTGCGAAGGGAGCAAGGGCATCTTGCGCACGCTTCGTAGCACGCTCGAGCGAGTGGAACGTCGGCATGCGGCCTTCATCATACAGTTGTTTCACCTCATGATTTGAGAATCGTTCAAAAGCCTCATGCATCTCATAAAATGCACGCTCCCGATCCTCTTCAGTATCGAGCTTGCCACGATGCTGCTCCGAGCAGGTCTGCTATCTCGCCGAGCACTTCTTCCACCGGCGCTCCTGAATCGAGTTCTTCGATGGCTTCCATCCCTGCATCAGGTGCCTCGATTGCTTCCATTTCGTGGGCTGATGACGGCGACGCGTTATGGTTTCCTTCTGGCGACATACCTCCGTAGTATACCCGTGCAGTACTATGCTTGCATATTCCCACTCTTGCCGTCCGTGCACGAACAGGTTCGTTCTCACAGCGATTCCAGTTCTTTTTCTCGCGAGCATCCACCTATACGACGCACCTGAACCGGAAGCAAGGACGCGCTAGAATCCGCGGACCATACGTAAAACACCCTCCCGGCGAGGAGGGTGTTTTGTCACTCATATTCTGGGCAACGTTCGAAACTAAATCTTCCCCGCTTTCTTGAGCGTCGCGTACGCCCCATTCTTCTTGAGCGTCTTCAGCCCCTTCACGGAGATATCGACGTTCACCCATTTCTTAAGCTCGGGGACGTAGATGCGGCGGCGCGTGAGGTTCGCCTTGCGGCGCACCTTGCCCGTCGGGTTGAACTGCGTCGCGCGGACGCGGTTAGAATAGCGGCCGCCGATCTGGGTCGACTTGCCGGTGATATCGCAGCTGCGTGCCATAGTTGCCGCATGCTACCACAGCATTTAGGATAAAGGCAAATGACTCTGGCCATCCTTTCCTTCGCTATCCTTATCCTTTCCATCATCGCCCATGAGGTGGCGCATGGCTATATGGCAGACGCGCTTGGTGACCCCACGGCTCGGCTCGCAGGGCGCCTCACGCTAAATCCAATCCCACACATTGATCTCATGGGATCGATCATCATACCGGCGCTTTTCATATTCACCGGATCTCCCATATTCTTCGGGTGGGCGAAGCCGGTTCCCTATAACCCGTACAATCTTTCCGAGAAGCGCTGGGGCGAGACGCTTGTGGCGATCGCCGGAAGCGCAACTAATCTCCTGCTCGCAATCGTATTCGGAGTCGTAGTGCGCTTCGGCGCTGCGCTCGGCCTCGACGCGGCCGCGCTTTCGGTCGCAGGAGACATTGCGCTCGTGAACCTCTTCCTCGGGGCTTTCAATCTGATCCCTTTTCCGCCGCTCGATGGATTCACCGCACTGCGCAGCGCGCTCCCGTGGCACCTCTCCCGCGAATTACACCGGTTTGAAGGGCAGGTTCGGTCCCTCGGCATGGTCTCCCTTATCGTATTCTTATTCGCATTCTCATATATTTTCGCCGGACCGTTCTTCCAGTTCGTGCTCTGGCTCTTCGGGCTCATTACCGGCCAACCATTATCCTAGATAGACCATGGATCTGAATACCATACCTAAGCAGTACTGCGAGAATGTCCTCGCCGGGCATTCTCGGGAGAATTTTGTGCTTGTCATGATGGTGGGTGACACTGCGAATGCTTACGCGCTATCGCCCGAGCACATGAAGCGGCTCATACAGAGTCTCGAACATCACCTTAAAGAATACGAGGCGCGATTCGGAGAAATAGACGCAAAATGGTCGCCTGGAATCGAGAGTCCGATCCAGACGAAGGACATTCGCGGAGAATAGGCGCCGCTCGATTGTCCGTCCCCTGCGGAAAACCGTATCCCTGATGCCGGAGCGCGGTATACTGCAGACGATGGAGTACCAGGTTCCACAGTTCATCGAAGTGGAGGACAAAATCGTCGGACCACTTACGCTAAAGCAGTTCATATATCTCGCTGGGACGGCCGGGCTGCTCATCCTTTTCTTCTTCTATCTGCCTATCTGGCTCGCCGTCATATTCGCATTGCCAGTCGGCGCGCTCGGTGCCGCACTCTCGTTCTATAAGATGAATGGCAAGCCGTTCATCCAGATTCTCGAAGCCGCCTTCAACTATTACACTGGCGCGAAACTCTTTCTCTGGAAACACGTGGAGCCTAAGGCCCCGGCACAGATGGCAGCGCCTGAAAAGCCGAAGACGGCGGCTGCGCCGCGGCTCACACGAGGAAAGCTTTCCGATCTCGCGTGGTCGCTCGACGTAGAACAGGAGACTGGTACTAATGAACGCCCCTCATGAGTACGACGAGAGCGAGCGGCGCTACGCAGCAATTCGTACCGGTGAAAGAAATCCGGAACGGCGCGGTCGTGCTCAAAGACGGGAGCTACCGGGGTATCCTTATCTGTTCTTCAGTCAATTTCGGTCTGAAATCCGCAGATGAACAACGCAGCATCATTCTCGGATTTCAAAATTTCCTTAATACCTTGGATTTCTCCATCCAGATCGTTGTGAATTCCCGGAAGATGGACTTGCGGCCCTACCTCGCAATCCTCGAAAAGAAGACGCCCGAACAGCGCACCGAGCTCCTGCGTATCCAGCTGCGCGAGTACGTCGAATTCATTCGTTCGTTCGCTGAGGGCGCAAATATCATGACAAAATCCTTCTACGTTGTGGTCCCGTACGCGCCGCATCTGAATGCCGTCGGTGCAGCGGCCGGCCTTTTCGGAGGAGGGAAGCGCCGCGCGGAGGCTCGCGAGACCGATTTCGAAGAAGACCGCGCTCAACTCGAACAGCGGCTTGCCTTGGTCGCCGAGGGACTCGCGGGCACGGGCGTGCGCGCCGTCCCGCTCGATACCGAGGAAACTATTGAACTTCTCTACCGCTCCTTCAACCCGGGAGAGCTTGAGAACCCCATTCGTCTTGATTCCTAAACCATGAGCCTCCTCGATATTCTCAACCGCAAGAAAGAAGAGTCTCCGGAAGTCGTCCCCATACTGCCGAAGGACATTTACCGGCAGGGTTCTCTGAACCTCGTCGATACCATCGCGCCGACGGCGCTCCAGATCGGGTCGCGCGAGATACAGCTCGGCGAAAAGTTCGCACGCTCCTTCTACACCATCTCGTATCCGCGCTTCCTCGCGGACGGCTGGTTCTCTCCAGTCATCAACCTGGACCAGGTGCTCGATGTCTCCCTATTCGTGCATCCGGTCGATACCGAACAGGCCCTCCGCTCCTTCCAGAAGAAGGTCGCCGAGGTGCAGAGCCAGATCGCTGATCGGGAAGCAAAAGGGCTCGTTCGAGATCCGCTGCTCGATACCGCGTACCAGGATCTCGAGAATCTTCGCGACAACCTTCAACAGGCACAGGAGAAGCTCTTCGACGTAGGTCTCTACCTTGCGCTCTACGGCGATTCAAAAGAGGATATCGACAAAACGGAAGGGGATATACGCGGCATCCTCGACGCGAAGCTCGTCTACACGAAGCCCGCGCTCTTTCAACAGGAGCAGGGCTTCCGGTCATGCCTCCCACTCGGGACCGATGAACTCCAGGTGAACTCCAAGCTCAATTCCTCGCCGCTCTCATCCATATTCCCATTTGTCTCGTTCGACCTCACGAGTGATCGCGGCATCCTCTACGGCGTCAACCGTCATAATTCCTCACTTATTCTTTTCGATCGATTCTCGCTCGAGAACTACAACTCAGTGGTATTCGCGAAGTCCGGCTCCGGGAAATCCTACGCGACGAAGCTCGAGATACTCCGTTCGCTCATGTTCGGGACTGATGTCATCGTGATCGATCCGGAGCGCGAGTATGACCAGCTCGCGGAATCTACGGGCGGACGTTCATTCCATATCTCGCTCTCTTCAGAACATCACATAAATCCGTTCGATCTTCCTCCGGTCCGCGAAGATGAGGACCCGAAGGATATACTGCGTTCGAACATCATCAACCTCGTCGGCCTCTTCCGGATCATGCTCTCCGGCCTCACACCCGAGGAAGACGCTATCATCGATCAGGCAATCACTGAGACCTATGCGCTTAAGGACATAACGGGCGATTCTGATTTCACGGGCGCGGAGCCGCCGCTTCTTTCCGATTTCGAGCAGGTGCTCTCGGGCATGGATGGCAGTGAATCGCTCGTCGAGCGCCTCTCAAAGTACACGCGCGGTACGTGGTCAGGATTCTTAAACCAACCGACGAACATCGACCTTTCGCAACAATTCGCGGTATTCTCCGTCCGCGATATGGAGGATGAGCTCAAGCCGGTCGCAATGTACATAATCACGCACTACATCTGGAACGCGGTGCGGCACGAGCTCAAGAAGCGGCTCCTCGTGATCGATGAGGCGTGGTGGATGATGAAGAGCGAGGACACCGCAAGCTTCCTCTACAGTCTCGCGAAACGCGGACGCAAGTACTACCTCGGCGTCGCAACCATCACCCAGGATGTGGAAGACTTCCTCCGCTCGCCCTATGGCCGGCCGATCCTCACGAACTCATCGCTCCAACTCCTCTTGAAGCAATCGCCTACCACCATCGACACTCTCCAGAAGACCTTCAACCTGACGGACGAGGAGAAGTACCTTCTACTGGAAGCCGGGGTCGGCGAGGGGCTCTTCTTCGCGGGACTGAAGCACGTCGCGATAAAGGTCGTCGCAAGCTACACCGAAGACCAAATCATCACGAGCGACCCTTCGCAGCTCCTTTCCATACAAGAGGAGAAAGGACGCCTCGCCGCCGATGAGAACCAACAGGCTGGCGTAGCCTAGGCGTCTCGTGCGCCATTCACCGCTATACTGATAGCGATGACCGCCATGCCACCGCGACCAAAGACGATGAGCTGGGCGACAGCTACCCCGAGCCTCGTCATAGGCGGGCTGTTCGACCTATTCCGTTATGCGTTCCTATTCTTCTGGCTGTGGGGGCCCGCTGTCATCGGGTATGGCGTCTCGAGCTATTACGGGGGAGGCATCGAGGGGCATATTGCCGGTGCGGTGGCCGGCTTGGCAGGGTACACGGCGACGCCCGTGCTCGCAGCATTCGGTACGGTCATGTCCATCACGATGGCAATCAGCGGCTGGTTCCTCGTGCTCATCTTCATCCTCATGATAGATACGCACATCATCACGAAACACCCGACCGGCATCCTATGGCTCCTCGAGGGCATCATGGGGAGCACCTTCCTTATGGCATTCTTTATGTTCCGCGCGCAGATACGGAAAGAGCGCGAGACGCTCAAACAATGGGAGCGGACGAGTGCGGCGGCACGTGAGGCCCGCGAAGCGGCACAGCTCGCAAAGGCGGCGCGGCTACGTGCGGCAAACGATAACCAAACCGAAGAAATCCCCGGAGCTCCCGCCGAAGCGGCCTGAGGAACACGAGAGAGCGATATACTGGAGGAATGACCACCCGCGGCGTATGGCTCTCTGGGGGTATTTGCGCGCTTATCGCGGCGCTCCCGCTCTCGGTAGCTGCTCAATCATTTGGCCCATCCGGACTGCCGAGCAGTACCGCGTATGACATCTCTGTTGCGCCGCAGTTTCCGCAGCCTTACAGCACAGCGACGCTCTCTTTCGTGTCGAGCGAGCTCGATCTCTCGAGCGCTTCACTCACGGTATCCGTAGCAGGAAAGCAGATCTACCAAGGAAACGTGCGCACCGTACCTGTCCCGCTCGGAGCAGGAGGCCTCCCCGTGAAAGCGACCGTCACAATCGCCGAGAATGGCACCTCCTATCCGCAGACCGTCACTATAACGCCGCAGGAGGTCTCACTCGTACTCGAGCCGGAATCCTCGGCGCCGCCGCTCTACCTCGGCAAACCGCTCGTTCCGCTTGGCGGCCAGACGCGCCTCGTGGCGGTCGCCGATTTCCGGACCGCTTCCGGAAAGCTGATCGACCCGACGCAGCTCTCCTACCGCTGGAGCGTGGACGGCACGCAACTCGCCGGCGATTCCGGAGTAGGGCAGGACACGCTAGTTGTTGGTTCTCCGCTTGAGTACCGAGATCGCACCGTCTCGGTGACGGTAGCGAGCACGGACGGCACGCTCGTCGGCGGCGCGGACGAGACGCTCACCCCAGTAGCGCCCACGCTCCGGCTCTACGAGAACGACCCCTTGCGTGGCATCCGGTTCGACCATGCGCTTACTGGGAGCTACACGATCACGAGCCCTGAAGTTTCGCTCTACGCGGCCCCGTTCTCATTCCCAATCTCGCAAGGAGCACCGACGCTCACATGGTTCCTGAACGGCGCTTCGGCGCAGACGGGCGGCACACTCACCTTGCGTCCGACGGGTTCCGGACAGGGGAGCGCGAACGTTTCGGCGACCGCATCTGCCGGCGTGCTCGGTGCTGAAGCGACGCAAGCGCTCACGCTCACCTTTGGTACGAACTCTACTAGCCTCTTCGGACTATGAACCGCTCCCTCCTACCAACACTCATCCTTTCGCTTGTATTGCTCGTACCCGTCGCTACACATGCGCAAAGCGCCGCAGCGGCGGACGGCAGCACCACTCTGACTGCCCAGACACAAACGGATTCGAACAGTGGCTATGTGCCTATCGCACCGATCCCCGGTCTCACGCAGAATGCCGTCGCAAGCTCAAAGGGTCTCGCAGACTTTCTAAATAATCTCTATAGATATCTCGTCGGTCTCGCAGCGACATTGGCAGTCATCCTCATCATTTGGGGCGGTCTTGAGATCTCGACACAAGATTCCATATCGAGCAAATCCGCCGGCCGGGAACGCATCACGCAAGCCATCATAGGCCTCGTGCTCGTGCTCTCGCCTGTGCTCGTTTTCTCGCTCATAAACCCCGCGATTCTCAATCTCTCTATAAATCTCCAACCACTTCATACAAAGTGGGGCAAGTGGGTTAACCCTGAGACAGCACCACCACCCCCTTCGTACGAGAACTCGACGAACGGCAGCGCATACCAAAACGGTACAATCTTTATCGCTTGCATGAACGGAAGCTGCTCGAGTGCTGCGCAGCAATGCGTTGACAACACACCAGGCTTCGAAACTGCAGATGCACAGGCTGTCTGCATAACACCGGGAGGAGCGATAGACACGAACTTTCCTCCGGCCACTGGATTTTTTGGAACCGCCAGTAGCGCCTCATCTTGCCCCGTGAAAAACGACATACTTAAGATTCAGTGCTCATACCACAGCACGATGAGCTCTCATTAGCGTATGCGCCGCACTCTTCTCATCCTCGCAATCGCCATCGTAGTCATCGGACTCGGAGTTGCTGCGTATTTCCTCCTCTTCGTGCACACGGCGGGCGTAGCTGTGGCGCCGCCGAGCTCGACGCTGCCTTCGGCAGGGCAGGCGACCACCGCGACTGCGAGCTCAACCCTCGCGAACGGGACGCCTATTGGCACACCGAACAAGGTTACGGCGAAGCTCGTCGAGATCGCTCAGGGACCCATCGTCCCGGGCGAAGCGGTCGTCGACATTCCACCCACGGCAAGCTCCTCCGCAGACACACTCGTGCGCTACATCGATCGCCAGAGCGGAAACATATACGCGTACTCCGAGATGCAGGGCCAGAATACGCGTACTAGTAACCGCACGATCCCAGGCATCGAGCGGGCCTTCTGGACGCCTGACGGGCAGACCGCATTCGTAGAGTATCTTTCAGGGACTGACTTCACGACCGTGAACACGTACGGGCTCACATACGATGGAGGAAGCGGCTTCTTCCTCCCGCAGGACATCGGCGATCTCGCCGTATCTTCGACGAGCGTGCTTACACTCGCCTCTGACGCGAATGGGTCGAGCGGAACGCACTACGGATTTGACGGCTCGAGCGGCGGATTCGCCTTCTCGACCCCACTCTCTATGCTGCGTGTCTACGCGGCAGGAAAGAATCAATACCTCGCCTTCACGAAGCCGTCCGCGTCTATCGCCGGATATGCCTACCTCGTGAATGCTGCCGGCCAGTTCTCGCGCATCGCCGGACCGCTTGACGGGCTCGTCGCCCTCCCATCGCCCGACGGGAACTGGGCGCTCGTAAGCAGCAGCGACAGCGGCGTGATGCACCTCTCGCTTGTAAACCTGAAGGACGGACAGACGACGGCGCTCCCTGTCGCCACCATAGCCGACAAGTGCGCCTGGGCCGCTGACAGCTCGGCCGCCTATTGCGGCGTCCCCAGCGCGCCCTCGGCGCAGTATCAGTATCCTGACGACTGGTACCAGGGAGCAGTGACCTTCAACGACCAGCTCTGGAAGATCGATGTCGCCGGGCGGTACGCGCAATTCCTGCTGGATTTCAACAAGGAAACGGGTAAGCCACTCGATGCCGAAGCGCTCGCGGTCGATCCGAATGACACGACGCTCGTATTTATAAACAAGACCGACGGTTCGCTCTGGTCGTATACGCTCTAGGAGGCATGAAAAGGCCCGCCTCACGAGACGCGAGCCTTTTCTACTATCCGCACAAGATCAGCCCGCGTTCGTCTCGAGCCTTGCCTCACGCGCGGCGAATTCTGCCGCGAGCGAACGGCGGACATACCATTCCTGAGCGACTCCGACGAGATTGGTCGTGATGAAGTAGAGTGCTATCGCCGCGCCGGTAGTGTAGGAGATCGCGGCGATAATGAAGGGGAACACATACTTTAACTGCGTACCCATCATCTTCTGAAAATCGCCCCGGCCCGCATTCACCCCGTCCTTACCCGCCGCGCTCGTCCCTGACAGCGCAAAATGTGCCTGCACGTACTGTGTGAACCCTGCAATCAGCGCAAGCGCGACGCTCTTGCTGTTCACTGCAACGAGACCGAGAAAATGGAGCGCAATGACATGCGGAACCGGGGTAAAGCCATAGAGCCGTGCGAGGTCTATCTTCGTGAAGGGTTCGTAGAGGAATACCCAATACAGCGCGAGGAGGACGGGTATCTGGATGAAGATCGTGAGGATGCTCGCGAAGGGGTTCACCTTCGCCTCTCGATAGAGCTCGAGGGTCGCTATGGCCTCCTTCTCTTTATCGCCCTTATGTACCTCCTTGAGCTCCTTCAGTTTCGGTTCGAGGTGCCGCATCGCCCGCTGGGTGCGCGCCGCAGACAACGAAAAGGGGAGCAGGATGAGCCGTATGATGATCGTGATGATAATCACCGCCACCCCGACATCCCCGCCCGGGATAATCGAAACGAGCGCCACGAGGGCGTTGTAGATCGGATTATAGAAAACGGCGTGGAAGAGCGTTGAAATCACAGGTCGATTGTACTGTATGTATTTTGAATTGGCGACCGAAGACAACACTACGAACGGATTTTACGCACAAGTTCTCTGAGTTCGGCCTGCAGTTCACTAAAAGGCAGCGTGAGCACGGAACTGCGCGGGTAGACCACGAGTGCCGGCGGGAGATCAAGGGACCGGAGCGCTGCCTGCACGCGGCGTTTCAAGCGGTGCCGGGTGACCGAGAGCCTCGCGGTCTTCTTAGACACTATGACCGCGTACCCACGGATGGGGTGGTGGGGGATGAATACCGCCATATGAGAAGACGCGAGACGCTTCCCGGGAGCCAGGAAGGCGTCTTTTGATAGGCGGTTTCGCCTCGGAAACATTAGGCCGTCAACTTCTTGCGTCCCTGGCGACGGCGACGCTGGACGATTTTTTTGCCGGCAGTGGTCGCCGTACGCGCACGGAAGCCGTGCGTCTTCGCACGCTTGCGCCTCTTCGGCTGGTAGGTTCGTTTTGTTGCCATGAGTCTGAGATTTATCCGTATCGTAACGCGTCCTCGGCGAAACTGCCAGGGGCATTCGCCGCGTCACCGCAAGATCGTAGTTATGCACAGCATACTAACAGGTTCTCCACGAAATGCCAGTCTGGCAGCCGCTCGTCATGCGCGTATAATGCCTCCACCGACTCAGGTGTATGGACAAAGCAAATCCTCGTGAACTCTGGGAATACATCCTGACTCAAGTCGAGCTCTCCATCTCCCCTGCGAACTTCAATACGTGGTTCCGCGACAGTTCTATCGTGAAGATCGGGGAGGACGGTATCGTCTATATTGGCGTGCCGAGTCAGTTCTTCAAGGATTGGTACCTGAAGAAGTTCCATACGCTCCTCCTTAAGATTGTGCGCGATATTTCTTATGAATTTCGGAATATCGAATATCTCATCGTCAAAGATGAGCGCCGGAAACCTCCTCGCGAACCGCGTAACGAGCGCGGTGCAATGGAACTTCCGCTCGATGAGTTCTATATCAACAAGAGCGACAACCTGAACCCTAAATATACCTTCGATACATTCGTCATAGGGTCTTTCAATAATCTCGCCTACGCCGCAGCGCAGGCGGTCATCCAGCGCCCGGGCATCACCTACAACCCACTCTTCATATACGGAGACACCGGGAGAGGAAAGACACACCTCATTCAGGCGATCGGAAATTATTTCAAGAAGCAGCACCCAGGCCGTAAGGCGTTCTACCTCACCTCGGAAAAATTCGTAGTGGACTTCACCGATGCGGTGCAGAGCGGAACGGCCAACCGATTCAAGGATAAGTACCGCCAGTACGACCTCCTCATCATGGATGACGTCCAGTTCCTCTCGAAGAAGGATAAGACACAGGAAGAACTCTTCCATCTCTTTAATGCCCTCTACGATAACAATAAGCAGATTGTCTTCTCCTCAGACCGACCGCCGGTCGCCATTCCCGACATTGCTGACCGTCTGAAGAGCCGGCTCGCAAGCGGCATGGCTATCGATATCGGCGAGCCTGATCAGGAATCCCGTGCCGCTATCGTACGCAAAAAGGCCGCATCGCACGGCGTGACGCTCTCTGACGAGGTTATCGAGTATGTCGCGAATGCCACTTCAGGTTCCATCCGCGAGCTTGAGGGGATGGTCAACTCTATCGTCTGTCATGCTCAAGTGAAGGGGAGCGTGCCTGACATCGCCGAAGTACGCCAGTCGCTACGATCGTTCACTCGCCCTCAGAAGAATATCTCCGTGAAAAACGTTGTAGATAAGGTAGCTGAGTTCTATGGCATCGACGAAAACAGTATTTACGAAAAGACTCGCCGTCGGGAGGTCGTACGTCCGCGCCAGGTCATCATGTATCTCCTTCGAGAGGATTTCCACGTTTCATACCCAACGATCGGTTCCAAGCTCGGTGGCCGCGATCACACGACCGTTATCCACTCCTGCGAGAAGATAAAGCGTGAAGTAGTTGAGGATAGCGAGTTGGCAAAAGAGATACAGAATATACGTACCTTGCTTACCTAACCGCCTATGGCCTACTTTTCAACAGCTTTTCATGCACGTGATGCCCGAAAGGACAAGTGGATACGGCCTGTTTCCGAGTTATCCTGTTATCAACAGGCCTAATAAGCATCCGTATGCGTATATCCATAGATAAAAAGAAATTATCTGAAGCAGTGCATATCGCAGCTCGATTCGCTGAACGGAAGGCGGGTTCGCTCCCTGCGCTCTCATCAGTACTCATCCTTGCGGGGGACGATGGTATAAAGCTGCGCGCGACAAACCTTGAGACGGGCATCGATCTTAAGATAGAGGGGCGGTGCGACGGTGAGGGTGTCGTCGCTGTTCCTGCGAGCATCCTTTCACAACTTGCGTCGTCGCTCTCTGGAGAGGGTGTCGTCTCTCTCGAATCTGCCGGCGAGACGCTTACGGTCAAAGCCGATACTGGGACTTCCTCAGTTAAGACCGTTCCGTATGACGATTTTCCAAGTATCCCTTTTCCGGAAGACCAAAGAAACCATATCACCCTACCTGGCGTAGTCCTTAAAAGTCTGTTCTCAGCGATTGCGCCGTGTGCTTCTCCTTCAACGATCCGCCCTGAGCTCGCAAGCCTCTACTTATCAATAGAAGGAGGAACACTCACTGCCGTCGCTACGGATTCCTTCCGGCTCGCCGAGAAGAAAGTGTCTCTCTCGAATAAGGGGACGCAAGGCGTAGTTCTCATACCCTCTAAGAATGCGCTCGAGATAGCGCAAGCGCTTCCGGATGAGGAGGTCGTAATGTCCTTCGATGACCACCAATGTGCGTTTGCTGGTAATGGCACATTGCTTGTCTCACGTCTCACGAACGCGGCGTATCCGGACTATCGCCAGATCATCCCCAAAGACGC
The DNA here is from genome assembly GCA_027451665.1 of Candidatus Kaiserbacteria bacterium. Lineage (GTDB taxonomy): Bacteria > Patescibacteriota > Minisyncoccia > Phycocordibacterales > Phycocordibacteraceae > C7867-001. The sequence goes on along the minus strand of DAIDIW010000001.1, from coordinate 30,924 downwards.
GGTCGCGGAAGCTATGGTGCTGCGCCGAGATTTCGAGAATGCGCTTCGCCGCGTCACCATCTTTTCCGACTCTTTCCAGAAGATCCGGCTCGATTTCGACGTGAAGGCGAAACGTCTCGAACTTTTCGCTCGTAATGCCGATGTAGGAGAATCCTCCGAGGCGCTCTCAGCTCAGCTTGAGGGGTCGGCGCTCGAGATCTCATTCAATCACCGGTATCTCGCGGCTGTGCTCGGACTTACAAGCGCAGAGAGTCTCTCGCTCTCTGCTGCCGGCATAGGACGGCCGCTCGTCATTCGTGGCGTAGGGGACGCCTCGCTCCTGTATCTGGTGTCTCCAATGAACCAATAAGACAACCAAAAGCTATAAGGCGCTCGTGGCAGCAGTCGTAGTTGCAACGGCGGTCGTGGCTGCGGAGAGGGGCACCGGGTGCATCACGTCGTGGTTGAACAGTTCGGGGTGCATGGCATACCAGTAGGAGACGCCGTATTCCCAACGCGAGAACTGTGGGTCCGCTGAAGGATTGGTAGGAGGAGGCCCGAGCGGGTCGTTTTTATTCGTCCAGTAAAGGAGGCTGTGGGGAACGAGCTGGCCGGTCTTGTCAGGTATGTACCAGTTTCCCTGAAGCATTGGAGGCACGTTCGCCGGGATCGGGTCCGGTTCTCCAAAGTATTCCTTCGGATACGTAGAGAGCGCATACGCCATGATCTGGTGCCAGGACGGGGCGAGTATCATACCGGCGATACTCTTTACCATCGGCGTATTATTGTTATTGCCAGCCCAGGTACCGATGGCGATCGACGGCGTGTAGCCGACGACCCATGCGTCGCGCGTATCATCGGTCGTTCCCGTCTTCACGGCGACATCATAGCCGGGGAAGTAGAGAGGCGAATTCAAAGTATATTCGGGTACCCGCGCAGGATTATCGGAAAGCATCGCGTTTATGTCATTCGCGATATTCTGAGGAATCACGCGTTGCGGCTGCGGCGTGTACTTCTGGAGTACGTTCCCCTGGGAGTCATCCACTTCGAGTATGCCAGTCGGCGGATTACGGACGCCCCCGTCAGCGAATGCCGCATAAGCATCGGTGAGGTCGAGCAAACGCACGTCGCCGCCGCCGAGCACAATAGTGAGTCCGTACTGCGCCGCATTACCGAGAGAGGTAAGGCCGAATGACTTGGCAAGGTTGATTGCGTTCTGTATCCCGACCAAGTAGAGCACCTTGATTGCCGGAATGTTTATGGACTGCGCGAGCGCGGTCTCGAACGTCATCGGACCGCGGTAGCGGTTATCGTAGTTGACTGGCGCATAGCACGGGGCTTTGTTGTTGCTCACATCGCTTGCAGCACAGGCGGTCGAAAACTGCGTCGGTGTATCGAATACGACTGTGTCGCGCGTGTAGCCGTCTTCGAGTGCGAGCGAGTAGATGAAGGGTTTCATTGTCGAACCCGGCTGGCGTAGGGCGAGCGCAGCGTTGAACTGCCCGTCGGTAGTGGTCGAGAAAAAGTTGCTCGAACCGACCATCGCGAGTATCTCGCCCGTCGATGGGGCAATCGCGACCATGGCCTCGTTGCTCGCGTTGTCGTCCTTGAGGAGCCCGGGCGCGGCATCCGCGATGATCTTCTGCGCCTGCTGCTGGAGGCCCGCATCTAAGGTCGTCGTCACTCTCAGTCCTGAGATGAGCGCGTTCGACCCATATTCCTGCCTCAGCTGGTCGAGAATGTAAAAGACAAAGTGCGGGGCAATGATGCCAGTCGTTCGCGATGCGGAGAACGTTACCTTTTCCGCCTTCGCCGCTTGCCACTCGGAATCGCTTATGAACCCGAGCGTGTGCATGCGGTCGAGGACCAGATCCTTGCGCGCATCAAGCGCGGCCCTGTTCGGTCCGTAGGGCGAATAGTAGGAAGGTGCTTGGATCATCGCCGCTAGATATGCAGACTGCGCAAGGTCGAGATCCTTCGCCGGTACGCTGAAATATGCTTCCGAGGCTGCTTCTACGCCATAGAGCGTCCCCCCGAACGGGATATCGTTCAAATAGGTCTCGAGGATCTGATTCTTTGAGTACTTCTGTTCTAGCTTTATGGCGAGCACCCATTCATGGATTTTTCGGCTTATAGTGCGGCTGTTCGTGAGGAGCGTGTTCTTAACCACCTGCTGAGTAATCGTCGAGCCGCCCTGGAGATTTCCGCCCGGGAGTATGTCGGAAAGGGCCGCTCGAAGTATCGAGGCGATTCGGATGCCCCCGTGTTCATAAAAGCTCGAGTCCTCGATCGCAATCGCCGCGTTAATCATATTCGGCGAAACGTCCGTGAGAGGGATGACATCGCGTTGCGCGTCGCGGTTGTAATCGTAGAGAAGCACCTGTCCTGTCCTGTCGTAGATCTTCGTTGACTGATCCACCTGCCGGTTCGCGAAGGACGCTATGTCCGGCGTAGGGGTAAAGGCAACGGCGAGAAGAATCGCACCGGCGCCTATCGCGCCGATGCCGAGAAGGGCCATAAAGGATACGGCCAATTTGTGCTTAAACGGTATATTCCAACGCATGCTTCGAGATAGATTGCGGAGCTGACCTTTAATGTACCACGCCCCCGGATTTTTCCGGGGGCGTAGTCAAGAAACCGCAGATGCCGATTACAGCATCTCCTCCTCGTCTATAGACTCGTCGTCTTCCGAGAAGTGCTCCTCATCCTCATCGTCTGTATCGGGGCCCTCTTCTTCAAACGGATCGCGGAATTCGTCATCCGACATACGGAAATATGAGCTTAACCCTTACGGGTCGGTATATTTGAGCAAAAAATATCGGTAATGCAATAGGGAAGTAAAGAACGCCTGTGCCTAAGCATTCTCGGGCGGGGGTTGCGTGCGCGCTTGCGAGAGTCCAGCGATGCCTACCGCGATCGCGTCGAGTTCGTCGTCGAGCCGGTTTTGTTTCGGCGGGAGGATGATGAGCTTGGGTACCATAAGCGCGATGGCCTTCTTGTCGGCAGCGCCATAGCCGGTCACCGCAAGCTTCACTGTCTGCGGCGAGCACTCGATGACCGTCAGTGCGGCGGCTCCTGCCGTCGCGAGGACCACTCCACGTGCTTGGGCGACGCCGAGCGCCGTCGAGGCACTCTTATTGAAGAACAGCGTTTCGATCGACAGCGCGTCAGGAGCATACGCGCCGATTGCCGCGGTTACTGCCGCTGCGACTGCGGAGAGGCGTCGTTCTGCCGCACCTTTTGCCGGCATGAAGCAATCGCTCCACACGAGTGAGGGTTTCGAAGGGTCGCCTTCGATCACTGCGATGCCGAGCCGGTCATAGCCCGGGTCGATGCCGAGTATGCGCATGGAATCAGTATAAATCTGAAGCGTCTAATACCAAAGAAATCGAAAGAACCGAGTGCGCATTCCTACTTCATGATTGTTGGGTGCGCGGGCTCTGGTTTGGGGGAGTTATTCCTCCTCCGCTGTACTCTCGAAGCCGCGCGCGTTAGTGAATACCGCCTGTACGTCGTCATGGTCATCGAGCGCATTAAGTAGAGTGCCGAGCTTTTCGCCATCTTCTTCGGAGATATCCACAAGCGGCTCGTTCGCCTTGAAGCCTCCCTCGGGGAGCTTTATGAACGCCCACGTCGCCGCACCGGGGGTCGCCATCTCGATGCTGTTTTTCGTGAAGATGAGTTTAACCTCTTGCGTCGTGCGGTTACGACTGTCGGTGAGCGCCTCAACGACGATTGCAATGCCGCCCGGACCGTACGCTTCGTATACCACCCGCTCCATGTCGCCGGCATCCTTGCTCGTTCCTTTTGCGACCGCGCGCTCTATATTGTCCTTCGGCATATTGGCCGCTTTCGCCCGGTCGATCGCCGCTTTCAGGGAGGGAGAGTTCACATCGCCGTTTGTGTGTTTCGATTCGAGCGCGATGAGGCGCGCAAAGCGTGAAAAAGTGCGGCTTTTTACCGCGTCCGTAGCGGCCTTCTTATGCTTGATCTGCGCCCATTTATTGTGTCCGCTCATGCGCCACACTGTACCAAAAGCTCGAATAAGGGCCTAGCTGGTCACGCGGCGGACGTCGGACTAACCGAGATATTCGCGGCCCTTTGGGGTAAGGATACGTCCGCGCGAGGAACGTTCGATGAGGCCGAGGCGAAGCAGGTATGGTTCATAAACGTTCTCGAGCGTATCTGGGTCTTCATGAAGTGCGGCTGCGAGTGCACGAATTCCGGCTGGTCCGCCGCGGAAAGCTTCTCGAAGCGTGGTGAGATACCGGCGGTCGTCCTTCGTCAGTCCGAGGCCATCTATCCCGAAGAGTTCGCAGGCCTCGTCGCACACCGATGCCGAGAGCGGACGCTCGTGCACTTCGGAAAAATCGCGAATGCGCTTCAGAAGCGCATTCGCGACACGTGGCGTCGCTCGGCTTCTCGCAGCAACGTGCTCCACGACGTCCTGCGGTGCGTCAAGCGAGAGCACGGACGCGCTCCGCTGCACGATGTCGCGCAAGTCGCTCTCGGTATAGAAATCGAGCTGGTACACGCCGCCGCCGAAGCGCGAACGAAGCGGTCCGGAGAGGTCAGCGACTTTCGTCGTAGCACCGACGAGCGTGAAGGGCGGCAGCGCGAGCTCGACGGTGCGTGCCGAGGGACCCTTTCCGAGCACGATATCAAGATGTCCAGACTCGAGCGCGGGGTAGAGGAGCTCCTCGATCTTGTGCGAAAGGCGGTGAATCTCATCGATAAAGAGCACGGTGTTCGGCTCAAGGTTCGTGAGGATAGCCGCGAGGTCTGCGGCGCGTTCGATGGCCACGCCGGAGGTCGTCTTTAGCGGTGAGCCCAGCGATTCAGCCACCAGGTGAGCAAGGGTCGTCTTTCCGACGCCGGGAGGGCCGTAGAAAAGGAAATGTTCCGGCATCCCGCCGCGTTTCTTTGCGGCATCTATCGCGATCCGAACGCTCGCCTTTATCTGATTCTGGCCCACATAGTCATCCCAGGATGAGGGACGCAAAGCTGCATCGAGCGATTGGAGCGTTGCGTCGGGTGCCTCGTGGGGGGTTGACATAGATTGACTGCAGTGCTAGCATTCTAGCACACGAAGGAGATACGGTCTTCATTCGTTCTGCACCTTCCGAATCAATCGTGAAGGCGTTTCTTTTTCATCCTACGCATACTCCTCTAGGCAAGGCTTGACGGCTTCGGGCTTGGCCCCAAGGACTGCTTGGTCTCCGACTCCGGTCGGGGGCTGGGTTACTCCTCAGGTGCTTTGTCTACCCTACGATTTTGTAGGTTTGGCCTGGAGGAGCATGCGCGGGAGGAAAACCCGGTGGCAGGACCGGGTTTTCTTTTTGTTTGTGCGCTATCAGGCGTCCGGAAGTCCGACCGTATCCGCAACTTCCTTGAGCGACGTGAGTCCGGCGAGGGCTTTCACGATCCCGTCCTGTGCCATTGTAAGGAATCCTTGGCGCATGGTGGCCTTCCGTATGTCAGCAGCCGGCGGATTGTCGCGCAGGAAATTAGCAAGCTCGTCATCCATGAAGATGGCTTCGTAGAGTCCAATACGTCCCGCGTATCCCGTATCTTCCTCGTTTGCCGGATTCGGCTCCCAGACGGTCTGCGGGTCCTGCGGAATGAGCGAAGCATCTGGGAATCCTTCGAACACTTTGCGGATCATAGCCTTCTCATCGTCTTCGAGCGGTCGTTCTTTCCTGTGGTCAGGGTGGAGCCGTCGCACGAGACGCTGGGCCATCGCGACGGTTATCGCTGAGCCGAACGACTTCGGGTCCGCGCCGAGGTCCGCGAGACGCGGGAAGGTCCCGGCGGCGTCATTCGTATGGAGCGTAGAGAATACGAGATGTCCGGTGAGCGCGGCTTGGATTGCGATATCGGCGGTATCCGCATCGCGGATCTCGCCAACCATGATGATATCTGGGTCCTGTCGCACGATGGATTTAAGGCCCTCGGAGAATGTGTAGTTTTTCCCGTCCACCTGCGTTTGTACGATTCCCTCGAGGTGATACTCGATAGGATTTTCGATTGTGATGATCTTTATGTCGGGGGATTCGAGTTCGCGGAGGAAGGAGTAGAGCGTCGTCGTCTTGCCGCTCCCGGTAGGGCCGGTGGTGAGCAGCATGCCGTTCGGTTTCCGTATCTCCTTCTCGAGTCGCGCGAGCAGTTTCGGAGGGATGCCGAGATCCTTGAATGACGTCTTCGTCGCTTCCGGGTCGAGGATACGCAGCACGATAGATTCGCCATAGGCACCCGGAATGAACGAAGCGCGCAGTTCGACGGGCCGATCGCCTTTGGAGACCGTGAAGCGCCCGTCTTGTGCGCGATCGCTCACGTTCAGCTTCACGCCCGAGAGGAGCTTCACGCGGGAGTTCAGCAGATGGTAGGTCTTCGGATCAAAGAAGTAGGCATCCGTAAGTACGCCATCGAGCCGCAGCCGCAGCCGCGCCTTCTCCTCTTCCGGCTCGACATGGATATCCGAAGCGCCGAGGGCGAAGGCGCCGGCGAGGACGATCTCAAAGATGCGCGAGACGCGGTCGAGCGCCTTTTCCGCGACCATGGCATCGAGCGCTTGGCGCAGACGCGTTCGCGACCGCGTCTCGTCCGTGAGCCGCGCGAGGGTATCTCCCTTGACCTCGAAGGTGCCCGGCTTTGATTCGGTCGCATACGAGAGATCGCCATAGCGGTCGAGCGCCTTCTCAAGGCTTTTATGCGAGACGAGAAACTGCTTTACCGCATATCCGCGATTCTCGAGATCGTGGAGGAGGCCCGGAAGAGCGCGATTATTCGGATTATGCACCGCAAGCGAGAGCGTCTTATTCGCGCGGGCGAATACGGCAGCTTCGGCCTTGTGAGCGTCCTCTTCGGGGACGGCGCGGAGAGCTTCGGTGTCTATCTCGTGGAGTGCAAGGTCAACATAATGCATGCCGTACTTCTCAGAGAGGATGCGCACTACATCTTCTTCTTCACGCCCGCGCACTTCCGCGAGCTGCGCGTCAGTCTTTGACGTATCGAACGGGAGATCCATATGCTGATTTTATCATTCAAATACGGCACGGGAGGGGAATACTTGACAAAACTGTTTATGTATGGTTATTATATGGACGGTATATCAACGAACAGGAGCGCATGATGCGCATCATCGGTCTTTTTATTTTAGCCGCGCTGTCGGCGAGTCTCGGAGGGTGTGCGACCGGAGGAGGGTTCAGTCTCGGTGCTACGGCTCCTCCCGGAACGCACGACCCGGTGCCCGCACCTGGACAGTCGGTCAACCCCACGCCGCACACAATCGCCTGTTGGCAACGGAGTGTCGTGAGCGGCTACTGGCGCTACGCAAGACTGCCGTTCATCCCCTCTGGAGCGGGCCCGTTCTTCTGCCCATCCGTGGGGCAGCGGTATGGGGGAGGTCTGACTTCGACTTTCTTCTATTTCGGACCCAACGGGTGGAACATATCGGGGTTCGCGCCGTACGGGTACGGTTATCCAAGCGCGTCTTGGTTCTACTGGCATGGCGGGGGAGGAGGATTCTCTCGTTGGTACCATAGATGAAGATGAGCCGTTTGGTGACGACGCCCGTCCCTTCAGGGGGACGGGCGCTATTCATATCCAAGGGGTAGAATGCTCGAGTGAGAACCGTCATTCACTCCGTTCATGAACTCGACGCGTTCGCGAAGTCGTTCGCGAAAACACTCGCACCGCTCCCGGATGTGGCGACAGTGCTCGCACTGTCCGGCGAACTTGGTGCAGGGAAGACCGCGTTCACCCAGGCTTTGGCTCGGGCGCTTGGCGTCGAGGAGGTCGTGAACAGCCCGACGTTCGTGCTCGAGAAGCTCTACGCGCTGCCGCGAGGAAGCGCATTCGAGAAGCTCGTGCATATCGATGCCTACCGCCTCGAGAATGAGGATGAGCTCGCGCCGCTCGGATTCGATACGCTCGTCGCCGACCCGACGAATCTCATCGTCCTGGAGTGGCCCGAACATGTCACTCGCGCCGTGCCAGCCGCGGCGAGAGCCCTCGTGTTCGCGGTGGCCGATGACGGAAGCAGGAATATTTCCTATGGCGCTTAGATCGAAACGGAAACCGCGGCTCGTGCTCCTCGACGCACACGCGATCATCCATCGGGCATATCACGCGCTGCCGGACTTCACGGGCCCCGACGGCCAACCGACCGGTGCGCTCTATGGCATCGTCGCCATGCTCCTCAAGATCGTGAACGATCTCGATCCGGATTACCTTGCCGCCTGTTATGACCTCGCGGCCCCAACCGTGCGTCATGAAGCGTACGAAGATTATAAAGGCACGCGTCAGAAGCTCGAGGATGCGCTCGTCGCCCAGATAGAGAAGTCGCGGGCGGTGTTCAAGGCGTTCAATGTTCCGCTCTATGAACGGAAAGGATTCGAAGCCGATGATCTGCTCGGCACGATTGCGCATGAGCTCGCCGCGCACAAAGGTCTCGACATCATTATCGCCTCCGGCGACATGGATACGCTCCAGCTTGTCGACGACGAGTGCGTTCGTGTTTATACACTGAAGAAAGGATTGAACGATACGGTGCTCTATGACGAGAAGGCCGTCCTTGAACGATATGGCTTCAAGCCATCCTTGATTCCCGATTACAAAGGCCTGCGCGGCGATTCTTCGGACAATATCAAGGGAGTCCCGGGCATTGGCGACAAGACCGCGACCGAGCTCATACAGGCATTCGGTACGGTCGAAGCAATCTATGCGGCACTCAAGAAAAAGGGTGCGGACGAGACATTCGCGAAGGCGGGCGTGAAGCCGCGCGTTGTGAATCTACTGCGCGAACACGAGGAGGATGCGCGCTTTTCGAAAGCACTCGCGACGATACGTCTTGATGCGCCGGTCGCGTTCTCGCTTCCCGAGAAGCCGTGGCGCGAGACGGTCTCGCTTCCCGCGGTGCTCGCAATGTTCGATATATTTGGCTTCCGCTCGCTCCGCGAACGCGCGAAGAAGGCTCTCGCGAAGGAGGACGAACCGTTCGTAGAAGACGAGGCTGCCGAGGATGCACGGGCGGCGGAATCCGTTGACGGTGTGAAGCTCACCGAAGCAGCAGTGATGCTCTGGCTCATCTCTTCCGAATTCACGAATCCGAGCCTCGAGGACATCCTCGCCTTCACGAAGGAGCGAAATTTCTCCGCGGCCTATGCGAAGCTTGAGGCTGAGCTCCAGACGCTCGGAAGGGTCGCGCAGGTCTATCGGGAAATTGAACAGCCGCTCATCCCAGTCTTGCGACGCATGGAAGCACGAGGGGTGCTCATCGACCGCGCCGCGCTCGGGCGTCTCGAAAAGCGCTATCAGAAGGAACTTGCGAGCATCGAGCAACGTATCTTCGACGCAGCGGGCAAAGAGTTTAATGTGAATTCTCCGAAGCAGCTTGCGGAAGTGCTCTATGACGATCTCGGCATTAAGCCTGAGCGAATGAAGCGCACGGCGGGCGGTCAGCGCTCCACGAAAGAGAGCGAGCTCGAAAAGCTCCGGGAAGGGAATCCGATCGTAAGCGATATCCTCGAGTATCGGGAGCTGAAGAAGCTGCTTGGAACGTACATCGAGAACCTCCCGCCGCTCCTCGACGCATCTGATCGCCTGCATACGGAGTTCATACAGACAGGCACCTCGACTGGACGTCTTGCGAGCCAGAACCCGAATCTCCAGAATATTCCGCTTCACAGCGATCGGGGAAAAGCGATCCGAGATGCATTTGTCGCACCACCCGGCTTCACGCTCCTCGCGCTCGATTACTCGCAGATCGAGCTGCGTCTCGCCGCAATCCTCTCCGGCGACGAGAAGCTCTGCGAGGTATTCCGGAACGGCAGGGACGTTCATCGTGAAGTTGCCGCCATGGTGTTCGACGTGGCGCCGGAGGACGTCGACATGGAGATGCGCCGGCGTGCGAAAGTCATCAATTTCGGCATCCTCTACGGCATGGGCGTAAATGCGCTGCGCGTTCAGCTCGGCAGTACGACCGCCGAAGCGCACCGATTCCTCGATGAGTATTTTCATACGTTCACCACTCTCGCGGAATATCTGGAGCGCACAAAGGGTTTCGCTCGGAAGCATGGCTACACCGAGACGCTCTTCGGCCGCCGCCGTCAATTCCCGGAGATGAAATCGACACTGCCCTACGTGCGCGCACAGGCGGAACGCATGGCGATTAATGCGCCGATTCAGGGCACCGAAGGCGACCTCATAAAACTCGCAATGGTGCAGACGGAAGCGATGCTTGAACGCGCAGGTGCCGAGGAGGATGCACATCTCGTGCTCTCCGTGCACGACGAACTCATCTATGAGATACGGCATGAGAGGATGAGCGAACTTGCGCCGAGATTAAAGGGAATCATGGAGCAGGTGATCTCTCAGCACGAGACGCACGGTGTCCCAATTACGGTCGAGATGAAATCGGGAGCCGACTGGGGCCATCTCGAGCGTCTTGACGCGTAGCGTGAAAGGGCGTTAAGTCTCATTGGAGCGCGGAAAAGGGAGGAATATCTCATGCGCCAGGAACACGAATATGAAACGAGGAAGGACACGAACCTCTCGGAGGACCTGAAGGTATTTCTGATCGCGCTCGCCATCTTGGTGGTCGGTGCGGCACTCTGGTGGGTCTGGCCGTACCTGGTCTCAGCACTCAGGCATATGTGCCTGGAAGGTGGCGGTAGTTGCGTGAAGCTCATTGTACGGTGACCTCCGGATCTCTGTGTTTTGCGACGGCGCCTAGTGAACAGGCGCCGTTTGCTATCATGAACGGGTGATCTATCTCTTCCATGGCTCGGATGCGGATAAGGTACGTGCAAAGGCGTTCGCCTGGGTGAAAGCGGCGCGCGAGAAGGAACCGAACCTCGCGTACGTGCGGCTCGCGAGAGAGGAGGTAACCGAAGCCGCACTCTCAGACGTTGCGCTTGCTGGCGGGTTATTCGTACGAAGACTCCTCGTGCTCATCGACGACCCGTTTCCGGTGCGTGCGGAAGAGGATGACCGCCAGGTGAACACGCTCGTTGAGGACGCCGTTGATGCGCTTGCAGCGAGCGATAACGTGATCGTTATCCTCGCCCCGAAGCTCGCCGCGGCGAAGGCGAAGAAGTTCGCCGGCAAGGCGGCAAAGATCTATGAGATAGACCTGCCCGCGGCCCGCTCCGCGAGTCGCGGCTTCAATCGCGCGCTCGTGAATGCGCTTGCGAGCCGCGATAGTCGCGCGCTCTGGCTCGAAGTGGTACGCGCGCTTTCCGCAGGCGACGCGCCCGAGATGGTGCACGGCCTACTGCATTGGAAGGCCCGAGATCTCATGCAGACGGGGAGTCGCGCGTGGAATCCTGAGGAAGCGCGCAGTCTCTCGATGCACCTTATCGATCTCATCGTCCTCAGCCGCCGCAAAGGACTTGACCTCTCGCGCGAACTCGAACGCTTCGCGCTCTCGATTTAAAAATGAATGGCGTTCGTGTCCCAGACGGCCAGCCAACTCGTGCTAGGTTATCCCGCTCGAAGAGCGTCAGTTTATGTCTTTGGTGGGTAATGATAAAATGTAAATATGGAAACGGCGACAAGGTCTAAAATCCTCTCAGCTACGGCTGTTCGCCCGTATTTTCAGAAGGGTGATTTCGTTCTGTATAACGCCGATTCGATCGCCTTTCTCTCGACTTTGCCAGAAAACTCCATCGATATGGTCTTCGCAGACCCGCCCTACAACCTCTCAAACGGCGGCTTCACGGTTCACGCCGGGCGCATGGTTAGTGTGAACAAGGGCGAGTGGGACGTGAGCAGGGGATTTGAAGACGACTATCTTTTTCACTACCGCTGGCTTGAAGCGGCACGGCGAGTGCTCAAGCCACACGGCACCATTTGGGTAAGTGGTACCTATCATTCGATTTACCAGTGCGGTCATGCGCTCCAATCGCTCGGGTACCATATACTCAACGATATTTCGTGGTTCAAACCGAACGCGTCGCCGAACTTAAGTTGCCGCTTTTTTACTGCGAGCCACGAAACGATCATTTGGGCTCGTAAGGATAAGAAGGCAAAACACACCTTCAACTACGAGCTTATGAAGGAGGGAAACTGGCCGGAAGATCAGCTTAAGAAGCCTGGACTCCAAATGCGCTCCGTTTGGTCTATGGGCACGCCGCGCCCTGATGAAAAGAAGTACGGCAAGCATCCAACCCAAAAGCCGCTCGATCTCCTTAAGCGCATCGTGCTTTCAAGCACGAAAAAGGGAGACGTAGTGCTCGATCCTTTCACTGGCAGTTCAACGACTGGAATCGCCGCCGCCATGCACGGTCGCAAATTCATAGGTATAGATCTCGAAAAGAAATACCTTGATCTTTCCATCAAACGGATCAACGATGTAAAAATATGATTACAGGCGGCAAAGGCGGCGGCAACACCATTACGGGACTCAACTTCGAGAAGAAGCGCGACATTCTTGAACTTCTTAAAAAGACTCCTGGCTACAGCGTGAAAGGACACGTCATTTCCTACAACGGAAAAGAGGTCGCCCGAAGCTATCGCAAAAATAGCCTCTACAAATTCCTTGAGGAGCAGGGCGTCAAGCACAAAGAAATACTTTCAAAACGTCTCCTTCCGGACGAGGCGCTCTATGTCATCGTGAATAACACGATGTTCATTCTCGAAATTAAATTCCAAAAAGTCGCCGGTTCCGTGGACGAGAAGCTACAAACGTGCGACTTCAAAAAGAAGCAGTATCAGCGTCTCTTCGCCCCGCTTAACTATGAAGTGGAATACATTTATATCTTGAGCGACTGGTTCAACCGTCCCGAATACAAGGACGTGCTCACTTACATAAACTCGGTCGGGTGCCAATACTACTTCGGCTACCTTCCGCTTCAGAAACTCGGGTTGCCGGTTCCGATTAAGATAGTGCCCGAGATACGTCGTTCAAAAAGTCATTCACGAAGCCAAACAGGCCAACCCAGACTTGGCGTTAGAAAGTTCTAACCCGAGACGGCCAGCAAGGCTGTCTGGCTTCTTGTGCGCCCACCTGGGCTCGAACCAGGGACCGTCTCCTTAAAAGGGAGCTGCTCTACCGACTGAGCTATGGGCGCTTGTGCAACTGTTCTACCATTTTATTCTTCAAAAATCCCGCGGCCTTCGATGCGCGACGAGATACGGACGCGAGCCGTCGCGGAACGTCAAGCTGACTCTGCGACGGCGCAGACAGCGTTTCCTGCGGTTGCTTAGTACGCGAAAGCGTCGACCGTGCGCCCTTGGCTGTCGAGCAGCTTCACCACTTCGTGCTGCGTGCGGAAGAGCGGCGTCGTGCGGCCGAGGTAGATCCGCCACGTAGAATCGAGGAAGTCAGCATCGTTCTCGTGCGCGTTCACGCAGCCGTTGTAGTTCAGATACTTCACGAGAAAGGTCTGGCATGCTCCCGATACCGTCGTTGGAGGGGTGAGTACGGCTTGGCACCGGTTCAAGGTCTTCACATAGTCGATGCAGGTTGCATCGCGGATGTAGTAGCTGTCGCCATAGTTCGCGGCAAGCTCGCTTTGTGGCGATGGACAATCCTGCGGAAGCGATGGCGAGAACGACTGGAATTGACTGAAGTAGCCGATGCACTTGTTCTCGCGGAAGGAGGCGCCGATAGGCGACTGCCCGCTCTCGACGATCGCGGTCTCTCCCGGTTCGAGCACGATATCCTGCACGGCGTTCACGATGCCGGAGTGAGGCGTTTCCGTGCCTTTCGGGATGATCGCGGCATTGCCCGTCGCCTCGCTCTCGAGCGTCCATCCGGTGATGTCGACCGGCGCGGCGTTCTGAGCGAGCGAGAGCTGTACATACTCATTGTTGGGCTGCGAAGAGCCCGCGCCTGAGACATAGTGGCTCATCGTGACCGCGCCGCGATACGGCGATGGCGTGCCGAAATCGACGCCGGAGAGCGACGCAGACGATGGGACGCTTCCGCTCGAGCCCCCGTAGCTGCTACCGTTGGAAGAACCGGGCAAGTGAACCTCATTGCCGCCACCTAGAGAGAAGCCAGCTCTCGGGAAGGAGAGATAACTGCCGCCGCCGAGCTCTTGCGGTTGGGAGAGGGTAGGGCCCGTGAAAGCGATGGGGTGGGTCGGTCCGCCAGTGGCGATCCAGATGAGGAAGATGAACGCGAAGATTCCCACAAAAAACCACGCATCATGCTGCATTGCGCCAGTATAGCAATGAACAGGCGCAGCAAAAAACAGGTGCGGCTGCGTAGGCTCTGCTGGCTGTTTTGTCAGCGCTCATCCGCACTCGCCCTATTGAGAGAGGTTGTGCCTACGCCGAGCCAGTTCCTCCCGTACCACCTGGGCGTCGCTCCATGGGGTCTTCGTGCCGCGCGGCCCCATAATGAATGGGTCCGTTCCTTTCCCCGTGATAAGCACGGCATCGCCCGGCTGCGCAAGCGAGAGTGCGCGCGCGATAGCCGCGCGTCGGTCCATGAGTATCTCCGGCGGGCGGCGCATGCCCTCTGCCATTGCCTCGATGATCTTCCGCGGATCTTCGTCATAGGGATCCTCGTCCGTGAGTATGACGGTTGCGCAGTGGTCGTCTGCGATCTTGCCCATAAGCGGCCGCTTCCAGGTATCGCGTCCGCCGCCCGTATTGCCAAGGACGCAAATGCGCCGCACCGGGTACGCATCGTAGAGTGCCTTCAGCGAATCGGGAGTGTGGGCATAGTCAACCACCGCAGTGAACGGTTGGCCTTCATCGATGCGTTCGGTACGTCCTGGGATGCGTTCGAGCGCAGCAAGCGCATCGCGCACGGTGCCGAGCGGGAGCTTAAGGAATTCAGCGATTTTGATGACCGCGAGCGCGTTCATGATGCTGAAGCTGCCGGGGAGTCGTAATGAGAAACGTACGTCCGCATACGTGAAGGATGCAGTGCCGGCACCGAGCGCCACGTCGCCCGCCTCCGCATAGGAGAAGGGACGCTTCTGCTCGACCGGAAGTGCGAGGTAGGGCGCGCTCTGTGGGTCGTCGCCATTCGCCACGATAACGCGTGGGCGTTTCGATGAAGCGGCGAGTGCTTTTCCGATGCGGAACTTTGCTGCGGCATACTTTTCGAACGACCCATGGCTCTCGATATGCTCCGGATGTAGGTTTGTGAATACGAGCGCGTCGAGAAAGAGGAATCGATGCCGATGCTGGACCGCCGCTTCACTCGTGATCTCGACGACGGCATGCGTGCAGCCCTTCCGGACCGCCTCCGCGAGGAACCGCTGGATGAATCCGCGTCCTGGGAGCGTCATCTTAAAAAGATTGGGACGATTCTCGTCGCCTATCGCGAAACGGATCGTTCCTGCGACGGCGGTCTTCTTTCCGCTCGCCTTGAGCGTGGTATAGAGCATCTCCGTGACGGAGGATTTACCCTTTGTTCCCGTGACGCCTATGATTATGAGCTTGCGCGCCGGGAATCCGTAATACACGGCTGAGCCAATGGCCCAGAGATAGTGGTAGGGGGAGAGGAGCGCGCGGCGGAACTTACGCATACTCGTTCCTTGCGCCGCCGAGCGCCGCACGCAGCCGTGCTTCTTTGCCGGAGATCTCCCGCGGGACCGCCTGAACGGCCTTCCGCGCCTCCCGCTCGGTGTATCCGAGTGCGACGAGCGTATCGAACACCTCAGTATCGGCATGATCGTGCGCATGCCCGTCCATCTTTTCGGCGAGCTCGACGAGCATTTTCTCCGCGCTTTTCTTCCCGAGGCCGGCAACCTTCGTGAGATAGGTGAGGTCACGTGAGGCGAGCGCCCCCATGAGCGCCTCGCGCGGAGCGCGCCGCAGCACAGAGAGTGCAGTCTTCGGTCCGACGCCCGAGACGCTGAGCAGCTTCTCGAAGAAATCGCGATCTGCCGGATCCGGGAATCCGTAGAGATCCATGCCGTCCTGCTTCATAGAGAGGTGAGTTGCAAGCGATGCTTCTACGCCCGTATGAAGCGTCTCGGGAGCGCTCATATATACCTGAACGCCGAACCCGCCCACCTCGATAACCGCGTACAACGGAGAGACGGAGAGCACCATGCCGCGTATCTGACGGATCATATCCTTATCCTACCACCCGCTCTTCCGGCGAGAGAAAACCGGCGGCTCGATGAGCCGCCGGTCATGGAAGGGTCTCCTTCGTATGGATACCGCATTCTACCCGCCCGCCGCCCGGAGGACCGGACTCATGGAAGGGGATGTCATGCCGTACGAGATAGGCCAAGGAATCCTGATGCGTCATGAGCCGGTTTGGATATGCGCCCGTCCGGCCATCCTTACGGGCAATGAATGCGCGTGAGGAAAGGCTAAGGCGTTCGGTACCGTCCTTGCCCTGGTCAGCGCGCGCGCCGAACAGTATGCCGTCGATGCGATACTTCCGTAGCCCGAGCCGCAGCGTAAGCAGTTTGGTTCGTTCGTACGCGAGCTCACGTCCGGTGCCGCCTGCGTGCATGAGCGCGCGTTCGTGTGCGGTCGCCGGTGGATCAGGCTCAAAGGGGTTGAGCAGGCGTAGGGGCCACCGGTGCATAAGCGTGTCGCGGTAGCGCTTATTGGCTTCAGGAAGATCGCCGGGATCCACATACACGGCTAAGAGATCTGGACCGAAATGTTCGTGCGCCATGTGCCAGAGGACGCCCGAGTTCGGTCCGAAGCTCGTCGCGAGCGCAGGGCGCCTGAATATCGCTGAGCACCAGTGCAATATCACGTCGGAGCCGGCCCCAACGAGCAAGGCGTTCGCCCTCCGTACCTCTTCAGGGGTCATGAGAATCCTCCTTAGATGATGACAGGTCTTTGCACACTATATGCCATTTGCATGAGTGCTGAAACTTGCGACCTCGGGGAGTTCAGGGTACTATCCGCCCACATGGCAATAACCTCTTCTGCAAAGAAAGCGAATCGTGTTGCGAAGCGTCGTCGCGTATTCAATTTGCGCCGCAAGGCAACTCTCGCCGCCGCCACGAAGTCTTTCAAGAAGGCGCTCGTGGCGGGCGATATTACACGTGCACAGAAGCTGCTTCCGGCTGCGCAGAAGGCGATTGATAAGGCCGAGAAGCGCGGCGTCCTTAAAGGGAATACGGCCAACCGCAAGAAGGCTCGCCTCGCCGCAAGCATTCGTCGCGCCCAGGCGTAAAAACGGTTTACTAAGGAAAGCGCGCGCCAGAGGCGCGCGCTTTCCTTAGTACCAGGTCCTCCCAGCAGGAATCGAACCTACATTACGAGATCCGGAATCTCGCGTCCTATCCGTTGAACGATGGGAGGCGTGTCACCGATACTACACCAATCTCGCTTTGTGCGCCTTGCGCAGCACTACGGCGGCCTTACGGAATGAGACAGCGTTTCTTGATGAACTCGCGAACCTGATTGATACGGTCGACGTGGACGAGATTGGGATGCATTGGAAGATCGAAGAAGAGCCCGCTCCGTACAATAAATTTCGCGTCCGGGTGCTGGGCGCGAAACGCAAGGAACGCGCAAACGCCATCGACGTACGGACGTACGTCAAGTACCTCCCTCAAGGAAGGGCCGATGACAGAGAAACGAGGGTTACTTCCATGCCTAAAGAGCGCGCGCGAAGAGGACGTAGGAATACGTGACGCTCACGACCGCGGCCACGACGACGGGTACGAGGAGGAACCAGATGACGGCGTGCGGCGCCACGATGGAGCCGACGAGGCTCACCACGCCCGCGATCGCGAAGAGCCAGGCGCCGAGCCGGTTCGTCCGATCCCATACCGCGTCGCTCGTGAGCGTCCAAGGTGTTCGTATACCGAAGAACCAGTTCCTGCGGATGCGCGGCAGTATGATGCCGACCGCGAGGAGGAGTATCCCTGCGCCCGGGAGAGCGACGCCCGTCGGCGTGAGCGTCCAGCCGAACTGATCGCCGAGCATGGTTGCGTAGACGAACGCCAGGGCCGCGAGGAGGAGTATCCAGAAGAAATCGTACGCATAGCGGAAACCCTTGAATCCTGGTGCGATCGGATCGATGCGTGGCAAGAGCGTCCAGAGCCCCCAGAGCGCGACAGCGATGAGCGGAAGCGGCAGCACCATCCACAGGCGCGGCCCTCCGCCCATGAGGGCGGGAAGGTGAGGGAACGTCATCGCACCGGTCGCGCACATGGCGAGGACGATGAGTCCCATGAATAGGCCCGACGTACGTGGATTCATATGCAAAGTATACCGTGCGCATTCGTCTGTGCGGCGCATAACAAACTCAGCTCGGTCACTTGTGTTAGCCCTATTGGGGTGCCCCCGGCAGGAATCGAACCCACATTACATCCTCCGCAAGGATGCGTCCTATCCATTGAACGACGAGGGCGGCGAGTCGAATCGCCCGCTCGGGCGGACGATTCCTCGCTCAAGACTGTAGCTGAAAAGCGCTGAAAAACCAAGCCTCTCGTCAGAAACCTAGCCACGCCTCGATAAGATGTACGAGCGTGGGACGATGCTCCTTTTCTTCAACGTGCGTGAGCATGTGCGCGTAGACGCCGTCAGCGTCGACGTCTTCGAGGGGGATTTCGAGATGTGGTGTGAACCAGAGATCGGTATGGATAGAGAGCAGAGGAGGAAGTTCTCCTTCGATATCCTCGAGCACCGAAAAGCTCGTCATGCGCTCGAAAGGATGGAATTCTTCGCCGATGTAGAGTCCATTGTCATCAAGCCCGAAGCGGTGGAGCGGCGGTTTGCGGGTCGCGTAGAGCGCGATTGAGGTGGCGGCTACGATGATGAGTACGGCCAGCAGATATTGGGCAAATAGCAGCGCTGCGAGCGTGGCAGCGACTGAAAGTATCCCGAGCGCCCAATACCAATCGGCAGTCTTCGGATTGTGCTCGTATTCGAACCCTTCCCACTCGAAGAACGGCGCGCGCTGCATATGTGCGAATCATACCAAGCTGCTGCTCACTCCACCTGCAGCGCGCAGCACCGTTTGTGCACAAGAGTGCGGCAAATGCTGAACGAGGTTAGAACGTATTTCCAGACCGTCGGTTACTGGGAAGCGTTCCCGGATTTCTCGCGTACTTCCAAGATATGACCCTCTTCTGGGCCACGTACCAGGCTGACACCCCGATGAGAGCGAATGCCATGTTCCCAAGTACGTCTACTGGATGATGCAGGCCGATATAGACCCGGGTCACCGCAAACGCACCAAGTGCGCCACAGAACCTATGTACACAGCGGGGTGTTGACGACCCATAGCGTATCCGCTATACTCGGAACATGGATTATACGGCCTTTGGAACTAGCGCGAAGTTGCCTCCTCTATGGGGGGTCGACTTTTGTGTAAGCCCGGCAGGGTCCTGCTATGTCGAAGACGACCTTCTCGAGATGCTTTGGAAGAAAGACCGCCCAGTATACGAAGCGGTTTTCGACAAAATAGGCGTCATAACCAGCTGGACACCCGAGCAAGCAAAACGTTCGCATCATTTCAAGCCTCTCGGTGACGGGCTCATGGAGCTCCGTCTCAGTGTCGGCGCGGAAGTGCGTTTTATTGGCTTCATGTCATACGACGCTCCGTCGCCCATCTTCTACGTTCTCTGCGGTTTTCGAAAGAAGACAAACAAACTCCCGCAGAAGTACTTGAAGCTGGCACGCCGTCGAAGAGAAATAATCAACGAAATACGAGGACCCACTAAATAACACTATGGACTACCGAGATTACATTCGCGAGAAGAAAATCGACCTTTCGAAGCCGAACCTGCGGCGAGAGCTCAGCAACCTCATAACGGAAGCGCGGCTCTACTCTGGTTTCTCTCAGTCGGAGCTTGCTAAAGCGATGGAGACTACCCAATCCAGCATCGCGCGCGCAGAGGGTGGCGAGATGCAGCCGAGCGTGGAGTTTCTCGAGCGAGTTGCTAAGGCGGTGGGCACCACCCTAATTTACCCGAAGTTCGCTTTTATGGTCGAAAGAGAAGTGAACGCCGCCGCAAATACTTTTGCAGCAATCGGAGGGGCGCATTTTGTGCTCTGTATCGGGCAAAAACACAACCCAGTTGTCGAGGCACCAAAAGAAAGTCCGTCTTGGTACTCAAGATACTCAGTTGCGGAGAAGCCGCAGTATTTAGAAGCACCAGTGAGCGCATAATCAAATCACCATGAAAAAGAATTCAGACACAAAAGTAAAAGTTCTCTGGGCGCTCCTTTGTCAGAGCGCTTCGGTAGACCAGCAGACGAATGCCGTGAGCGTTTTCAACGTACTCGAGGAACTCACTCTGAGTACTACACCCATTGATGCAACCAAGCCGCCCACCTCTATCGAGACCATGGATTTCCCGGCAAAAACGCAAGTAAACACGAAATACACGATGGTGGTACAAACGGAACGCGAGCCGGGAGTGAACAGGGACGCTCAAGTGACTATGCGGCTAGCTATCACTGACCCCGCCGGCGAAACGCTCGTCTCTCACGAGTTCCCGGTATCCTTTGGCTTCATGGATAAAACTCGCGCGCGCGCCATCATCAATTTCGAGAATATGCTCGTGACGAAAACTGGACGCTACACTTACACTATCTCTACAAAATCTGCTGGTGAAAAGGATTTTCAGGAGCAGTATTCGACTGCGCTTGATGTAAAAATCCGGAAACAAGGATAGACCTATTTTAGGTAGCGACTTGCCGAGAAGTATTCTTAGTTTTCTTGTGTGCGTCGTGAGGACTAACTCCTCGCTGCTGCGTCCGCGGTGGTTTTCACCGCGCCGCTGTCAGTCGGTTTATTCGCATCAGCCGCTGGCTCCTTTTTCAGTGCCACATCGACACCGCTCAAGTCCGGTCGGTTTTTCTTTGTCTGTAGCCGCGCACTATCGAGCGCATCATAAAGTCGCTTGTCAGCAAATACGATACCTTCGGACGTAATGATTGCGAGGTCGGTCGATGGGCCAACTCCCGGGGCCAACTCAGCGCTTTTCTTTGCAGAGTAAACATTATAAATCGTTTCATTCACCTCGAGACCACTGAATTGCCCTTCAAGTGAAAGGAGGATTGAAGCATGAAGCGCGCCGCTGCCTATTTCGCGGTGACCGAACTTGTCGCACCACTCAAGCCAGCTTCCACCGGCGATGCCACTGTAGTGCACCCTGAAGATGTGGCCCCCTGCGTTATCTATTCCTGCGACCAAAAACTCGACGACATTGATACCGAAGTTGAAAATCTGGTTACTCACTTCCTGGTAGGCCTGCGGCGTCAATTGCTGAGCGCCTTTTTCTTTGAACTCAGTTAAAGAGAACCCGCGCGGTTTCAAGAGCACGGCCTCCACTCGCTCAAGATGTATCGTCATGAAAGTGTCGCGGAGCTTCTCGGCGACAGAAAGTATTGAGGTGTTATTTTGCCCCGTTGGGATAAGGGCTCGTGTGCGGGCAATCACTTCGGCGGCAAGTAGAGCATCCCCGGAACTCATCACCATGCAGCTTTTTGTGAGCACGTCCATTTTACTCTCTCGGTGTTCGAACTCGAGTGAAAGACCTTGAGCGGTTATTTCACGGTCAGCCGCTACGACACAGGCCTTACCCCTATTGCATAGGGCAGCAATGCAAATAGTCATACAAACATTTTATAGCTCGTGTAAAACAAAGTAAAGCATCTTCCGTTTCTGGCGCGCTCGCGATACGATAGAGACACGAGCTCACGCTCGCACAGCGACCTAAACCAGCGGCTAGCCGCGCGGCATGGTCAACAAACCGCCCCATCCAAGGCAAGAAGCTCCTCGTCAGGAGCGCCTTGGATGGGTCATGTCGGGAAACTGGCATGGGTGGCGAAAGCCATCGACTGGCGGGGAGCTTTTTGCCTGCCCGCGTTAGAAATAATCCCATCCAAGGACATATGCATATTCTCTCCGGCCTCTCGGCCTTCGTTCTGCTCTTCGCGCTCACGGCGCTCATCGCCGGCCTCATCCGCCCGCGTCTTTTCAGTAAGCTCTTTGGCCCTGAGCCGACCCGCAAAAAGGTCGCGCTCACATTCGGGCTCATATCTCTTGCCGCATTCGTCGGCGTTGGCATAAGCAATCCGGAACTTCAGAAACCGACCAGCTCGTCGCCAGCCGCTCAAGCGAGCTCGACGATACCGGTTGCTCAAAACAAGGTGCTTGCAATCACGCCACCAGCAGAAGCAAAACCGGTCGCTGCGACGCCCGCTCCGTCCAGGCCGGCAGCACCCACTCCGGACGCTCAGCTCAAACAGCTCGTGAGCGACACGCTCTCGGGCAACACCAATAACCAAGAGACGTATCTCCGCTCGGTCGACGTCGTGCCGCAAATCGACGGCGGCTGGGGCGTCTTCGTCGAGATGAACGCCGACAGCAACCTCACCAGCAACATGACCAAGCAAGGCATCGAGCTCGAGATGGCCAAGGTCTATGCCGCCGTCTACACGAGCGGTCTCGACGTAAAGACCGCCTCCGTGGCCGCGTATCTGCCTGGTACAGACCAGTACGGCAACTCGAGCGACTTCCTTGCATACAAGACCATCCTGCCAGCCAGTGATGGCAACAAGGTCAACTGGAAGCAAGACCCGGCCGTCCTTGGCCTTCAAGTCCTCCCGAACTTATGGGAGACGACCATACTCGCGCACGCGCTGCAGTAGACCGAGCTGGCCCATTCGCCATGGTGAACTTATCGCGCGAAACGGTCGAGGACTTCCGGCGGATTATCAAGGAGGAGTACGGCGTCGAATATAACGATGCGGATGCGTGGGAAGCCGCACATAATCTCGTCGGCCTCTTCGACCTCCTCATGCGGCTGGATTACGAGCAGAAGCAAAAACGCAAACAGAGCCGCAGCAAAAAGGGCACCGACTAGCACACACGGCGCGCATTGCTGTGTCAACAAAAGTAAAGTAGCATGAGACACATGAGCAAAGACGAGCGAAAAGCCTTTTATACCGCACAGGAACTCGCCGAGCTGCTCTCGGTGAACGTCATGACCATCTACCGCTACATCAAGGCGAAGCGGCTCAAGGCGTACAAAATCGGCAAGGAGTACCGCATCGAGCACGCCGAGTTCGAGCGATTTATGAGTAAAGCTAAAACAAAATAAGATATGGCAACGATACAATTCAAGGGAAAGCCGGCCGTCTGGAACCACCACCTCTCGGTGCCATATCACACGCTCGAGAAAGACAAAGACAAATCCTTCAAGGGTAAGAACGAAGACGAAAACCTCATCATCGAAGGTGATAATCTCCTCGCTCTAAAGGCGCTTTTGCCGCAGTACCAAGGCAAGGTGAAGTGCATCTACATCGACCCTCCCTACAACACCGGCAATGAGGGCTGGGTCTACAACGACAACGTAAACAGCCCAACGATACAAGACTGGGTCGGTAAGGTGGTGGGCAAGGAGGGTGAAGACCTCACTCGCCACGACAAGTGGCTTTGCATGATGACGCCACGGCTCAAGCTCCTCCGCGAACTGTTGGCCGACGACGGCGTGATTTTTATTAGCGTCGATGACAATGAGTTCCACCACTTGCGATGCTTGATGGACGAGGTATTTGCTGGCCAAGAAAACGTAGAGGCTATGGTCTGGAAGAAAGTAGAACCGGATAGTGGCAAGCTGAAGGTGACCCACAGGTTCCGAACGGAACACGAATATGTCTTGGTCGGATACAAAAATAAAGAACTCACTCGCTTCTCAAAGTATCTGTCGGAGCGAAACTACAAAAACCAATACACGAACCCTGACAATGACCCGAGAGGTGCGTACAAGCAAGGAATAATCTCTACGACCGAAGAGAAGTCAAAAGTAGGCGGGAAAAACTACTACACGGTCACAACTCCCTCGGGGAAAAGATACAGCCGACAGTGGAGAATGACTGAGGCAGAGCTAAAGGAACTCATTGCAGATAACCGAATATATTTCGGGAAAAGCGGCGACGCCGTCCCTTCGCTGAAGGTCTTCATAGATGAACTTGGCGAGACAACACCAATGTCCGTATTGGAAGGATTTGGAACCGCAAAAAGCGCTGGCCGAGAACTTGAAGAGTTGTTTGGCGGGACACGAGTTTTCGATTACCCCAAGCCGGTAAATCTGCTGAAAAACCTCATTCAAATATCTACCGACCCCAAAGACATAGTCCTTGATAGTTTTGCCGGCTCCGGGACGACCGCACACGCCGTTCTCGACCTCAACAAAGAGGACGAAGGCCACCGAAAGTTCATCCTCGTCGAGATGGAGGGATATGCGAACAAAACCACCGCCGAGCGCGTACGCCGTGCATCGAAGAAATACGGATACGACGCCGGCTTCACGTACTACGCCCTCGGCCCGGCCATCGACGCCGAGACGCTCCTCGAAGGCAAGAAGCTCCCGACGTTCAAAGAGTTCGCCAAGTACGTCTACTACCTCGCCACCGGCAAGAACCATCCTGACGAGGCGAAAATCAACGAGAAGACCTCGCTCGTCGGCAAGGGCGACAACGCGACCATCTACCTCCTGTACACCCAAGACCGGGACGCCCTCAAGAAGCTCGCCATCACACTCGACTGGGCGCAGAAGACCCACGAGAAGGACAGCGGCAAGAAAATCGTCTATGCACCCGCCTGCTACCTCGACGACGAGGCGCTCGACCAGTACGGCATCAAGTTCGTGAGCATCCCCTATAACCTCTTCGAGCGTAGCGCCTAGACCATGCTGAAGGAGTATCAAAAGCTGGTAGTACGCGACCTCGAGACCTTCTTCGAAGACCTCGACACCGCGCGGACGAAGTACGAGACGAGCCCCGACCTGAAGGCCGCGCTCGGCAGCTACATCGACCTCGCGCTCACCGGCAAGTATGCCCACTATGCCGACCGTACGAAGACCGGCGCGGGCAAGCCGTACCCGCGCGTCTGCATCCAGATGCCGACCGGCGGCGGCAAGACGCTCATCGCCATCGAGACCATCCGTGCATACCAGAACCTCTTCGCCAAGAAGAAGACCGGCCTCGTCGTCTGGATAACGCACCGCGACCAGATATACCGCCAGACCATCGAAAACCTCCAGAACAAGAGCCACCCCTATCGCCAGCTCCTCGACCAAGCGAGCGGCAACCGCACGCTCATCATCGAGAAGGGCCAAGCGCTCCGCAAGCAGGACGTGGACGAGAACCTCGTCGTCTTGATGCTCATGATACAGTCGGCCACCCGCGGCGACGCGAACAAGATGTTCGAGGATAGCGGCTACACTGACTTCTTCCCACCTGAAGGCCGCTACGACCTCCACAAAGAGCTCGCCGCCCTCATACCGAACCTCGACCGCACCGAGGACAGCCTCTTCGACCGGATGCAGGTGAAGACGAGCCTCGGCAACACCATCCGCACGCAGGAGCCGCTCGTCATCGTCGACGAGTTCCACACCATGTACACGGACACCGCGCGAGCGACGCTCGACGGCCTCAATCCTTCCGTCATCGTCGGCCTCTCGGCGACGCCGAAGCGCGGCATGAACATCGTCTCGAAAGTGACCGGACGTCAGCTCAAGGCGGAAGACATGATAAAGCTCGACATGCACCTCGTCGCCCCGGCCCGGAGCGGCGACTGGCACACGATGCTCGGCGCGGTGAAATCGAAGCGTGACGAGCTCGAGAAGAAGGCGAAGAAGCTCAAGCAGAACGGCGGCGTCTTTATCCGCCCCATCGCGCTCATCCAAGTCGAGCGCACCGGCCGCGACCAGCGCGGGCCCGGACACGTCCACAGCGAGGACGTGCGCGAGTTCCTCATCGCCGCGGGCGTCGCGCCGCACGAGATAGCCGTGAAGTCGAGCACGCTCGACGAGATACGCGGACAGAAGCTCCTCTCGAGCGAGAACGAAATCCGCTACATCATCACCAAGGAGGCGCTCAAGGAGGGCTGGGACTGCTCCTTCGCGTACATTCTCGGCGTCATACCGAACGCGCGCACCAACAGCTCGATGACGCAGCTCGTCGGCCGTGTGCTCCGCCAGCCGTACGCCAAGAAGACCGGCGTCAAAGACCTCGACGAGAGCTACGTGTATTTCGCCACCGGCCAGACACAGGAGGTGCTCACGAACGTCCAGAGGAGCTTCGAGGATGAAGGCCTCGGCGACGTGACGCCGGGCATCGAGGTACGCGACCATAGCGGCAATGCACTGAATGCGCCGAAGGTCGTCTCTATCAAGAAGGACGTGCGCAAGAGCTATCCGTCCTCGCTCTTCCTCCCGGTCTGGCTCGTGAAGACCGGCGCGAGGAGCTATCGGAAGTTTTCATACGACATAGACGTGAAGCCCGCGCTCTCATGGGATGTGCGCAAAGCCGTCGACGGCTGGATGGAGGAACTCAAGCCGACCATCGGCAGCTACCAAGAGCCCGCGCTCGAAGTGCTCGTGAACCTCGATACCGCGACGACCGTGCGACAGGCTGAGACGCCCGCCTCGATACGCTTCGACGAGCACTACCTCGCCCGCCGCTTCTCCGACACCGTCGACAACGCCTTCGTCGCGTGGGATATAGGCCGGCACGTCGCCACGAAGCTCGCCGGCGAGTTCGAAGCGGAACTCCTCGACCAGAACGCCGGCTACATCGCGCGAGAAATCGAGAAGAAGCTCGTCGAGCACAAGCGCTCGCAGGAGCAGGCCATCTTCGAGAAGCTCATCATCTCCGGGGCGCTCGAGCTCGTGGTCTCGGACGACGACGCGACCGGCTTCGAGATGCCGCCGAAAGACACCGTCGCGAACGCCATCCCTTCCTCATACCGCAACAACCTCTACGAAGACATCGAGAGCAGCACGCTGAACTCGCTCGAGCAGGAAGCCGCGAACATCATCGACGCGAGCCCGCACGTCATCTGGTGGGCCCGCAACAAGGCCGAGCGCGGCTGGTATGCGGTGCAGGGCTGGCAGCGCAACAAGATACGCCCCGACTTCGTCATTGCCCGGAAGAACGACAAGGGCGAGCTCGAGTTCGTGTACGTCGTGGAGAGCAAGGGCGAGCAGCTCGCGGGAAGTGCCGACACCCTCTACAAAAAGGCCGTGTTCGAGCGTATGGAGGCCATGAAGGGCAAGATACGGACGACCAGCATCAAGACGACGACCGTGAAGCTCAACGACCGCTTCGAGTTCGAGCTCATCCCACAGGGCGAGCAGGAACGTCGACTTCGAGCGGAGCTGTACTAGAGAGCACCTACGGCCAAAATCCTAGGTTCATAGAGCTCAATAACACCCATTGGGTCTAGGCAGCGTGTCGACAAAATCGGCGCGTTGGAGAAAAATGAACGGTATGAAAGCTCGGGGGAGCAATACGGTCAAAAGCCGCGACAAATCCTATGCCCGCAACTTGGCGACCATGAAGCTGCTCGTCTCGTACGCACCATTTCAAGATGAGGTGAGGAAGCTGCGTAAGGCAGCCGGAATAAAGATGAACGCAGAAGGTCGCCGCGGCCGGGAGGAGGACGCAGTATGGGAGGAAGAGCTCGATAGCCGGGATGAAAAGGCGTTCGCAGGCGCGAGCTTTCAAAACGAAGTCAGGGGCATAAAGAGGCGCGAGGAGGCCGGTGAGATAACTCCGCGGCAGGCACGCCGGCAAATAGGCCTGCTCGAACGCCGCCACCTACCAGCGCAGGAGTTTGAAAAAGAACTCGATGGCATCATCGACACATTCGCGCTTCCGCACAACTTCAAGGACGCCGTGAGGGCGTACGTGCGCGTCGGGGCCATCACCGCCCCGCGGAGCAACTACGACGCTATACCGACCCCGGCATGGGAGATGAAGCGCCAGAGAAACCCGGTCAAGATAGCCGTCTACGCGCAACTCGCCGAAGACGAGCTCGACCGCCTCAAGCGCTTCATAGACCACGCGAGCAAGGGCAAGTTCCAAAAATACCGGGCGCTCGAGCTGGACGAAGTGGAGCGGAACCTCGCCATAGAGCGCGCGTGCAACGACCGCATGAGAGGCGGCGAGGAGAAGTCGTCTCTTGCTGACATAGCGGAAGAGTTCCTTGGAGACCGGGAGAAAGCGACACAGATAAGCGCCATCGTGCGCGACCTTCGGAAGACGCGCCAAGGTCGGTTTGAACCGAATATGAGAAAAACCCGCTGACCATTTCTCATAACTTCTTCGCACGAGAGAAACAATAAAGCCACGGCCGCAAGGTCGTGGTTTTTGCTTCGGGGGACGAAGTCGGCTCGCCATTCTCCCCCGAAGGCGAGCCGACTTCGTTATGCTCTCACCCAACTCAATCGACAAGTTCAAAGCGCTCTACGAGCGCGAGTTCGGCGTGGAGCTCACAACCGAGGAGGCGGCAGCACAAGCTGCGCTGTTTCTCTCCGGCGCCCGCGTTGTCCTGCAGCCCATGCCGAAACGCATGGAGGGCCGGTACATGGAAAAGCTGGCGGAACAAGAAAGCTATGGCGCATAAACGGAACAGAAACTCCGAGTTGATAGAGCTGTTGGGAGAAAAGCCCATCGCATTCAACCCAATGCTCGCGCGAATAGCAGGAAACGCCATCTCGGGTCTCTTCCTGTCGCAGATGCTGTATTGGAAAGGAAAAGGAAGAGACACGGAGTGGGTGTACAAGACCATACGCGAGTTCGAAGAGGAAACCTGTCTGACGCGAAACGAGCAAGACCGAGCCAAAGACGCATGGAAGGAACTCGGCGTCTTGGAGGTCGTTCTTCGCGGGATGCCACGGAAGAGGTATTTCAAGATAAACGAAGAGCGCCTCGCGGAGGTCTTGCGCGCACAGCTTGCACGCGAACGCCGCCAGTATGCAGAAAACGACAAGCTAGTTTGCCGAGACCAGCACGCTATTACAGAGAGCACGCATGAGAATACAAACAGATACTCGGCGAAGCACGCCTCCGAGCGAATGTCTGACATTCGCTCGGGCGTAAAAGCTCTCTCAAAGAAGTTATCAGTAAATAACCAAGAACATGACCCTAGAGTTTGACGAGAAATGGAAGAGGATGAGAGCAGCGGCCAACAAACTCTTCGAGAAGGAAATGCGGCGCATTTCGCATCAAGAGAAGATGCAGACAAAGCAGCTCCGGCTCGAGTTGACCATCTATACGGCTCTCAAGCTCAAAGCAAAAGACGTCGGCCTCCCGGCATCGAAAGTCGCACGCGAACTCCTCGGCCACGAGCTTGTCCATTACCTCGCCCGGGCGGAGGAACTTGTCGAGGCAGAACGCCGCAGTGAAGCACCCCCGGAAGTGGACAAAAAAGCAGATTACCAGATGATGAACCATGAACATGAAAAAGAGACAGATTAAGTACGTTATTTACTGCCGCAAATCAAGCGAAGACCGAGGCAGCGATTACCAGATAGCCGACGACCATGGAAAAGAAACCGGAGCGGCTTAAGTACGTCGCATATTGCCGCAAGTCCTCGGAGGACAGCGCGCACCAAGTTCTCTCGATTGAGAACCAGATGCGCGAGCTGCAAGAACACGCGAAGCGGCACAACCTCAACGTCGTCGAGTATCTCCCCGAGGAGAAGTCGGCACACAAGCGCGGGAGGCCGCAGTTCGCGAAAGCGCTCGGGTACATCGAGCGAGGAGAAGCCAACGCGCTCCTCGTCTGGATACCGAGCCGCCTCGCTCGCAATGCGTTCGACGGAGGATGGGTCATAACGCTCATGGACGACGGACTTCTCAAGGAGGTGCGGACGACCGGGCGCGTCTACCACAACACCGCGGATGACAAGTTCTTCCTGTCGCTCGAGTTCGGCATAGCGAAGAAGTCGAGCGACGACCTGCGCTCGCACGTGAAGACCGGCCACTACACCAAGGTGCTCAAGGGGATACGCAACGGCCCGGCGCCGCAGGGATACCTCAACAACCCGAACCCTCCGAAGGGCGACAAGGACATCATCGTCGACCCGGGGCGTTTCGAGCTCGTACAGCGTCTCCTGCTTTCCTTCCTCGCGGGAGAATACTCGGTGCGCAAGCTCGAGAAGGAGGCGGCAAGCTGGGGCCTTACGACGCGGCAGACGAGGAAGCAGGGCGGCAAGCCGATACAGCTCTCGCACATTTACCGCATCCTCACCGACCCCTTCTACGCCGGCTACTTCTACGCAAACAACCCGAACACCGGGGAGCGGGAGTTCCACAAGGGCGCGCACGTGCCGATGATTACGATGGAGCAGTTCGACCTCATCCAAGCGAAGCTCGGCAGGAAGGGCAAGCCGCGTCCGCGCACGAGCAACTTCTTCCCGTTCACCGGGCGCATGGAGTGCGGCGAGTGCGGCTCGATGATAACGGCCGAGGAGAAGCACCAAATCATATGCGACGTCTGCAAGCACAAGTTCGCCTCGGGGAAAAAGGACGCCTGCCCGAAGTGCGGAACGCGCCTCGAGGAGATGAAAAACCCGACGCTCCTCCACTACCTCTACTACCACTGCACCAAGCGAAAGAACCCGAAATGCACACAGAAGAGCATCCGGGTCGAAGACCTCGAAGTTCTCCTCGACCGCGAGCTCGCGAAGTTCAACGTCTCCGACGGCTTCGTCCAGTGGGCGCTCGAGGAGCTCGCCGTTGAGAACGAGGAGACCATCAAGGGCCACAACGCCATCATCACCTCGCAGCAGGAGCGGTACAAGGTCGTCGTGGCGCGCCTACAGAACCTCGCCAAGCTCTACACGTCGCCGGAGAACGTGAACAACGAGCTTCTGACGCTCGAGGAGTACGCGCCGCAGCGCAAGGAGCTCCTCGACGAGAAGAAGAAGCTCGAGGACGCGCAGCAGGAGACCGGGCGCAAAATCGAAGAGTGGGTCGACTGGGCAGAAAATTCCTTCAACTACGCCGCGGCGGCGCGCACGTGGCTCGAGAACGGAACGCCCGAGGAGAAGCGCGACATCTTCGCATCGCTCTCGCGCTCGAACCTGACCTTCACAGATAAAAAACTCACTATCTCTTTGAAGAAACCACTCGACCTCTACGCGGCCATCGTTTCAAAGTATCCAAGCACCGCAGTCCCGCTCGAACGTAAAAATAATGGCTCACCTAAAGAGGAAAATCTGCCTTTCGCGGCCGATATTCCCGACTTGCGGA